>MNQS01000025.1 GCA_001915545.1 Bacteroides sp. 43_108
AAGATAAAAGATTTGCAGGTATCATTTTCAGGGATGAAGAGTTGAATTTTGCTATTGAAGTGATTGAGAGAGTGTCTAATGTACATTTTACTCGCGAAGAAGAAACGATTTACATTGAAGATAGTAGAGAAAAGTGAGTTATAACAAATAATATATTTATTAAATTAATCAACAAACATTATGAGTGCAAAACTTTCGAGCAAAAATTTTTACGGCGGAAATCTCATGGTTAAATGCTTTGTTGCATTGGTCATATTCTTTTGTTCAGTGGGAAATCTGTTTGCTCAAACTGAGACGAAGGTAACTATCAATGTAGATAAAGTGTTGATCAGAACAGCGTTGGAACGGTTACAAAAAGAAACAAAGGTCCATTTCGTTTATGATGAAGAAAACATAGATCAGGATAAAAGAGTGAGTTTGTCTTATACTCAGGCTCCTCTTAAAATAGTTCTAGAAGATTTTTGTAAACAAACATCGTTACGTTATGAAGTGAAAAGAAACTTGATCCTGATTTTGCCGGGAAAGGCTGACAGGAATGTAAATCGTCAGTCTTTTTTAATGAAGGGTGTCGTTACGGATGAGGATGGAGAAAGTATAATTGGGGCTACAGTTATGATTGGTGGAACTAGTAAAGGTACTGTTACCGATATAAATGGGCAATATACATTGGAAGTCCAGTCTGGGGATTTAGTTTCATTTACTTTTGTGGGGATGACTGATAAAGTTATAAAAGCACAGGTAAATAAAAAGATGGTTAATGTTCAGCTTGAGAGTAATGCAACTGCTTTAGCAGATGTTGTGATTACTGGATATCAGACCTTATCAAAAGAACGCGCAACAGGTTCATTTGATAAAGTAGATTCCAGTGTGTTATCATCACGTCCGACAGCAGATCTTTCTACGGCATTACAAGGTTTGGTTGCTGGAATGCAGGCGACGGAAAAAGAGGATGGAAGCATTGATTTTTTAATTCGTGGTTCAAGTTCATTATATGCTGATAAAAAGCCATTGCTTGTAGTGGATGGTTTTCCTATTCAGGGGGATTTTAGTAGTATAAATCCGAATGATGTGGAAAGTGTTACAGTTTTGAAAGATGCGGCTGCTGCATCAATTTGGGGAGCTCGTTCCGCTAATGGGGTTATTGTTGTTACGACCAAAAAAGGTAAAAAGGATAAAGTTCAAGTTGATGTACAGGCATTTGTTCGTATAGGTACTAATCCTGATCTTGAATATATTATGAATCAGGCAGATAGCCGTACAATGGTTGATTATGAAATGAGAGCGTTTGAGAATAACTGGAAGATGGCAGCTTGGGAATATGCTCCAATTTTTTCAAAAATACAGAATTCTCTAACTTTGGCACAAGAGTTATATTATGCTAATAAATATCAAGGGCTTTCTAAAGAAGAAATGGAGCAGGGATTAGAGCGTTTACGTAATACTAGTAATCGTCAACAATTGAAAGATTATTTAATGCAAACACAGTTATTGCAACAATATAATGTCAGTATATCTGGAGGAACTGAACGTATGTCAAATTATATGTCTTTAATGTATGAGAAAAATGATGAAAGTACTATTAAACGTGGATATGAGAAGTTCATGATTAACTATAATAATTCATATAAGGTTACAAAATGGTTGACTGCTAATTTGATAACAACCTTGCAACGTAAGGATCAAGAAACGTCTGGCGTGACTATTGGTGAATTCAGTAATTTGTCACCTTATGAAATGTTATTGAATGAAGATGGTAGTTATGCAACTAATTTGAATGTATATAATCGTGCGGAATTAGAAAAATTGCCTTTAGAAAAATTACCTTATAGTGATTGGTCATACAATATGCTTCGTGAAGTGCGTGGGCGTGAATATAAGACTACAAATACAATGTATCGTGTTCAGCTGGGGTTAAATGCTCAAATTATTAAGGGACTGAATTATGATATGCGTGTGCAGTATGAATCGACATCTTCAGAATATAAAAATTATGATAGCGAAGATACTTTTTATGCGCGTAATTTAGTAAACTCATATACGGAATATAATAATGAAACACAGGAAGTAGGGGTTTCTCGTATTCCTAAAGGTGGGGTCTTGCGATCAGGTAAGACGGAATATTCAAATTATGTATTTAGAAACCAATTGAATTATAACAATTCATTTGCAGAAAAACATGAAATATCTGCATTAGCTGGTATTGAAATAAGCCAATATGATACCGAAGGTACTGTTAATCCGTATGTGTATGGATATAATAAAGAGAAAAATACATCATCTGTTCCTCCTTATGGGTATGGTAGTAATGTAGACTCATTCAAGAATTTTTTTGGAAATAGTGCAACAATTGAGGGTGGAAATACAAGTTATAGTCTTCGTTGTGACAGATATGTATCCTATTATACTAATATAGGGTATGTATATGACGGAAAATATGGAGCTTCTTTCAGTGCTCGTGGTGATGGATCTAATTTTGTTTCGGATGACCCGTCTTTGCGTTGGTCGCCTATGTGGTCTGTTGGCGCAAAATGGAATATAGGTAAAGAAGAGTTTATAAAAGATATAGATTGGATTAACTATTTAAATTTACGTGCTACTTATGGAATAAATGGTAATGCGGAAAAAAGTACCTCGCCGTTGACATTGGTTTCTGTTGGAAGTTCGGTTAATTCTACTACAGGTACTATTACTGGAAATATCTCTAGCTTTGGTAATCCATCTTTGCGTTGGGAGAAAACTTATACTACAAATATAGGTGTTGATTTTGACTTGTTTAGAAGTAAATTATCCGGTAAGTTGGATTTTTATAATCGGAAAAGTAAGGATGTTATCGGACAGGTTACTATTCCGTCTGTATATGGTACTAGTACTCAGAAATTTAATAATGCTGAAATATTAAATCGAGGTGTTGAATTAGAGTTGACAGGAAACTTCCATATACCATCGGTAGATTTGGGGATTCGTTCCACTGTGACTTATGCTTATAACTACAATAAGATTTTAAAGCTTTATTATCCGGCTCTTTATTGTTATGAATTAGTAGAAGCAGATACTCATGTCGAAGGAAGACCAGTCGGTAGTTTGTATTCATATGATTTTTTGGGAACGGAAAATGGAATACCTTATGTTATTGGGGCTAATGGAGATAAAATATCCATGAATGATGTTTCTGTACATAATCGTTCTTTGGGACTTGATATCTTGCATTATAGTGGTACTACTATTCCTCCCCACACATTTGGATGGTCTAATCAGTTTACTTGGAATAATTTCAGTTTATATGTTTATTTAACAGGTAATTTTGGTGGTATCTTTCGAGCGCCTACTGCCGGAAGTATTCCTTCTGTAGGTAGCGGAAAAACTTTTGTCAGTAGTTCTATTAAGGATTTTGCTGATAGTGATGGTACTCTATATCCTACTTGGCCTCTTAAAGATGAATCTAATTTTTATTTATGGGATCGTTATACTCCGAATTTAGAATATTTTGTTCAAGATGCTTCTTTTATTCGTTTGAAAGAAATCAATTTAGAATATAATTTGTCTAAAAAACTTGCTGGAAAATTACATCTTAGGGGGGCGAAACTTTTTGTTCAAGCACGTAATTTAGGATTGATTTATTGTGCTAATGATTATGGGTATGATCCTGAATGGCTACCTGGAAGTAATAAACCATCTGCAACAATTGCCTTTGGCGCTAATATTAATTTTTAATTTAAAGATTATGAAACAAATAATATATGTTTTTTTGTTGACTGTATTGTCTTCGTGTGATAGTTATCTGTCTAAAGTGCCTTCGCCTTCTACTAGTGCTCCTATTAATAACGTGGAACAACTGGTTGCAATTTATGATAATGCAACAGCATTTATTAATGAAACCAATCCCTTTGCTTGTTATTCCAATGATGATGCCGACTTGACAGCCGAATTATATAAAGCTGATCCTAGTGCATTTGCTATATCAAGTACGGTTTTTTATAATATATTGCATACAGCAGGGATTGCTTCACAGGCTTCGGATGGTTTATGGAATGGAGAGTATTCAAATATTTTTAAAGCTAATACCATAATTAACAATGTGGATAAAGTTACTGGAGATGAAAGCGAGAAAATAAAATTAAAATGTAATGCCCATTTTTTACGTGCTTATTCGTATTTCGTATTAGCTCAATATTATTGCTTGCCTTATTGTGAAGCCAATAAAAATGCTTTGGGACTTCCCAAACGTTTGAATACGGATTTTGAGGAGTCAATAGCCAGGGTGTCATTGGACGAAATTTATCAATTGATATTAGATGATTTGGAAATTGCAGCCGTGACCCCAGATAAGAGTGTAAATCCTAATTTTCCATGGCGTATTTGTCAGGCAACAGTAAATGCATTACTTTCACGTGTATACTTGACAATGGGGAATTATAAGGAGGCACAAGCTACTGCGGAAAAGGCTTTGGAAGGAGCTCCTGAACTATTGGATTTTAATGAATTGGGTTATGCTCCTGTTGAATCTTATCCAGAAATGGAGGGTCTTCCGGCACAGGATGTATATAATTGTGAAACTCATAAATGGACAACGATTAAGTATTTATATTGGAAGGAATTTCTTTTCCCACGTTTTACTTATGCGCGTAGTCAATGGATTATTCCATCTGATGATTTAGTGAGTCTATATGATCAGCAGAATGACCGCCGTTTTAAGTTGTTTTTTGTGGAACATGGAAACCGTCGTATGGGAGTTCCGTATGAAGCATATCGTTATAATCAATTCTATGATGGACGTTATATAATATCTGGCTTGACTACTGCTGAAATGTTATTAAATAAAGCAGAGGCACAAATTCGCCAAGGAATGTGGCAAGAGGGTTTAAAGACTTTGGACGTGCTTCGTGAAAAGCGTTATGAGGCCGGTACCTACATTTCTCTTAGCGCAGGTAACCAAAGTGAAGCTTTATCTATTGTATTGGCTGAAAGACGTCGTGAAATGCCATTTTCTATGCGTATACCTGATATCAAACGTTATGGTGTAAATGAAATATTGGAAGATGATGTGACAGTAGTAAAGAATTTTTTTGAAATATCAATGTCTGAGGTTTTTATAGATAAGCCTAAAACTTATACGATTCCTTCCAATAGTTTGTTGTGGGCGATGCCAATAAATGATGTTGAAATAGGGTCAAGCAATGGTGCTATTCAACAAAATAGATATGAATGAACAACCTTAAATAGTGCAAATCTTCAATGATTTTTTGAGATGCTACGTTTGGGGTATATGTAGTATGTTTTTGACAAAATGATATGTTATTAATTACATTATAATAATTGGCGATATGAGAAAAAATATTTTTTTTATAGTATTCATTATTTTATGTGCAGTTTCGTGTACAGAAAAAAAATCAAATTTTATTAATACGGTTCATTTGAAAGGCCAGTTGTTTGATATGGGTAGCCAGAATGTGCGTATGAGATTTGACGGAGCAGCATCTATGCTAGGTGACAGCCGAGATATTTTGTTGAAAACGGATGCTGCCGGTTATTTTGATACTACTTTTGTACTTAAAGAGCCGACATATTATACTATCAGCCGCAACACATTGTATCTT
>MNQS01000026.1 GCA_001915545.1 Bacteroides sp. 43_108
CGGTTTGTTTGCCAGAATCATTGGCAAAATTAGTGCGCTGACCGTGTTGCAATACGTCAACTATATTAATAACAAGCCTATTGGCAGAATTAAATACGCGCTAAATTAATTCCGCCAACGGGTAATCGTATATTACGACTAGCCCTCAAATTCTATCAACACAAAATATTTCATAATGTCTCATAATTTTTTTAAATCCAATACTTCACAGGATGGAAAATCTTATTATAAATACCACTTGATAACACATCTTGTTCGCTAAAAACAGGACGATAACGTAGAGTTCCCATATGTACTCCTGGTGATTGAATATAAAACCTATCAACAAAACCATTTTGCACAAATTCACCAGAACCTCCGAAATCACATAGAATTCCACCTTCTTCATTTATAATAGTCGGTACAACAACTTCTTGATGACCACATATACCTAATTTTAAGAATTTGTCAAGACACTTTAAAGCATTTGTTGAGTATCTACATATAGGATTAAAAGACTTTATACACTTTTCCAAAGCCACATTTACATCTAATCCTCTATACCACCAAGTCCACATACCATTTTTTGATTCATCAAAACGCTCAACATGAGAACTTAAAAAATCTGCATGATAGGATTCAAAAGCATTAAACAGCATGTTCCATTTTCCTGTAAAAAAAACATCATACTCTATAAACCAATAATAAGAATAACACGGATACATTTTATAGAAGTATAAAACAGCAAAATACACACTTCCGGGTATTAAAGTTTCTTCTATAGGTTCATATCCTAGAACATTCAAATCTAAAGCTGAAAATCTGAAAACGTCATTATTTCCAGAATCTTCAATCCTCAGCCCCACTTCATCATTCAGCAAAAGTACTATATCGTAAACAGAACCATCAAGTTCTGTCTTCAATTTCTCTAACTTTTCCAATATAGATTTATTATAAAAATGAGCCATCAATAAAACTACCTGTTTCATAAACACAAATCTACGTTAATAACTTAATCTGCTATAATATATATTTTTTAGAGGTTCTATAAATACATCTACCAAATACTTATCATCTAATATTATTTCTGCGCGTCCTTTCATAAGCTGTATAGAAGACAAGTTCTTTCCTGTATTCGTAATTACGCCATATGGAAGATCCACAAAAACAAGATAAAAGCCTGCATCGTTCGGCATTCCACAAACACTATCCACCACACCGCGTAAACAACCATACTCCATATCAGGGAAATTATCATTTTTTAAAATTACCCTCTGTCCACATTTTATTTTACCTGATCCAGCAGCCTGTACATACAACACACAATTAGTAGTATCTTTATCAACCGTCACAGTTGCATCAGCTGTAATGACATCAGGATAGTGATAAAAGCATGCACCCAAAAAGATTACAACCAACACAACTAAAGGTATTACAATACCCAATTTCAATACATTCAAAGGCGTTTTCCCCAACACTTCATCTAAATCTTCATTTTTCAGCCTTATATTATCATCCATAATTCTTTATTAATTCTGCTCCAAAAGCATTTGGTCTTTTATTAGTGAATAGTATTTCCCATGAAGTCCTATCAAGCTGTCGTGAGTGCCGGTCTCTACGACATGCCCGGAATCCAGAACAATTATTTTATCCGCATTTTTTATAGTGCACAACCTATGAGCCGCAATTACGACAGTTCTACCTTTGTAGAAAGCAGACAAATTTTCCATCACCTGGCTTTCATTGCTTGAGTCAAGTGAATTTGTAGCTTCATCAAAAAAAATATACTGCGGATCCTTATAAATTGCTCTGGCAATTAATATACGTTGCTTCTGTCCTTGACTTATGCCACAACCGTCCATTCCTATTTTTGTATTATATCCTTGCGGGAGCGAATTGATGAAATCATGAATATTCGCAATTCGCGAAGCATTTAACAATCTTTCTTTATCAATTACTTCTA
This sequence comes from Bacteroides sp. 43_108, assembly GCA_001915545.1. Lineage (GTDB taxonomy): Bacteria > Bacteroidota > Bacteroidia > Bacteroidales > Bacteroidaceae > 43-108. The sequence continues at coordinate 1,943 of MNQS01000026.1, forward strand.
CACCCACTGCTATATTATTCGCTATCGAATCAGAAAATATGAAACCATCTTGCATAACAGTTCCTATACAGCTTCTCCATTTATGCGGATTAATTTTATCCAATGAGACATTTCCTACGGTTATAGCCCCTTTATTAGGTAAATAAAAACCCTGCATCATTTTTATCAATGTCGTTTTACCACTACCGCTGGATCCAACAATTGCAGTAATCTTATGTTCCTCAATTTCAATATTGACATTCTCCAAAGCATAATCTCTATCCGCACCGCTGTAACTGAAATATAAATCTGAAAATCTTATAGTTCCTAAATTATACAAATCATAGAACTTATCGTTTATACACTTATCTTCATCATCTTTCATAAAAACCTCATTCAATCGTTCCAGACTGATTTTTGCATCCTGAAAAGATTGTATCAAAATTATAAAAGAGTTTATAGGTGATGAAACTTGCCCTATTATATAGGTAAGAGCCATCATCATACCAAGGGTCATACTATTATCGACAACGCTCTTAGCAGCTATGAATGAAATAATAATACTGGTCGTTTGTGTAAAAAAAGTTGAGCCGAGTTCCTGCATCTGCCCAAGAGCCAGTCCTTTTAAATTTATATTGAATAAATTAATCTGTATGCCTTCCCATTCCCATCGTTTCTTATTTTCACAATTGTTCAATTTTATTTCCGCCATGCCCTGAACCAGCTGAATAAGGTTACCCTGCGCTTTTGCCGACTGATTGAATCGCCTATAATCCAAATCGCGTCTAAACCTTAAGAAAAAACAATCCAGCAAAGATGAAGCGCACTGCCTATAAAGAATATGGAAAATATACTGGAACTATAATATAACAGCAACAGCGAATAAACAAAAAAATTAACGATGGAAAATACCGTATCAACTGCAATACCAGTCATAAATGAATTTATCCTCCTCTGATCACCGATTCTCTGCATTATATCTCCTGTCATCTTAGTATCAAAATACCTAAGAGGCATCTTCATCAACTTCATCAGAAAATCAGAAACCAACGCAATCTGTATCCTTGTATTCGTATGCGTCGTAATCCATCTGCTCGAGAAATTTACCGATAAGCGAGACATAAAAACCACAATTTGCGCTATAAGCACCATTGTTATAAGACCGATATTGCCACTTGAAATACCCATATCAACCATAGACTGTGACAGAAACGGGCTTATCATCTGCAGTAAACTTATAGTCATAACACCAAAGCCAAGAAGCACAAAATTCCATTTATAAGGAATCATATATTTAAAAAAGTAACCAAGATTCCTGCTCTTCTTAGAATATTCCGTTTCATCTTCTATCGAATAAAAATCTGGACGAGGTTCTAATGCCAAAACTGTACCGCACGATACGGATTCTTTTTTGAGATGTACCCCAATATTGTTTGAATTCATCATCATTATATTTTTTATATCCGGCATATGCAGGATCTGCGATATAGAAACAACTGTCCCCATTCTTTTTGCTTTTTATTTTAAAGCATACAACAAAATGATTCTGATTCCAATGTAGAATACATGGCAATGGAACATCATTAACCAACTGATCAACAGTTATTCTCAGAGCAACCGTACGAAAACCGATATGCTCAGCCGCATCACTTAATCCAAGCATAGAAACTCCCTCACGCGTAATAAAACAATATTCACGCAATGTCTGCAGACTATAATTCTTACCGTAATATTTGGCTATCATTCTTAAAGATGCCGGACCACAATCCTTTGAATCCTGTTGCCTGTAGACGGTAAACCCCTTCAATCTCATATTCTGTATAGGCTCTTCTACAATTTTCAAATAATAAAATAAAACGACATTACAATCAATAAAAATCAGAATGCAGTTCCTTTTTTGCACAGTTCCTTATCTTCATAAGTTCGGCATTCGACTTTTCCATTTGAAAAGAAGAATTAAACGAACCATTCATATCTCTTGGGTGTGTCAAATGAAACATAGGGCCTCTGCTTCGATATATTCTATAACCGTGTCGGACCCACCTGTCGTACCGTTCAAAATCCTCCGGTCCCCAGCCATAGAATCTTTCATTTTCCATGCCGGCATCGATATATCGCTTCTTATTCACTAATATTCCACCACCTTTCATACCTCCTTTTGAATAAGGATATTTCATCTTTCCCATACAGGCATAAAGCATTTTTATTTTCATACCATTTCTAAGAAACATCCGTCTGATTATATCTGAAACATCTATAAAACTTCCGTCGTATGGATATGCCATATCCGCCTCATCACGTCTAAGAACATTAAGGGCATCTCCAATCTGGGCTCCGTCAACCACAACATCTGCATCCCATATTGCAATATATGGAGTATCCGCCATCCTGCACATCATATTCAAATAATATGTTCTATAGAAAACAGGATCATCATCATATATGTATACATATTTCACCCTGTCAGGGAGTAATGATTTCAGAAATCCATTACAAAACTGTGAAGCTTCCAGCACCAATATACGACATTTGCATACCTTCAGGATATAGCGAACGACATAAACAACGTTCTCTAGACGAGTTACAGAATCAATTCTCACAGGAACCAGAAATGTAAGATCATCAGCTATAAGTTTCATTTATGAACCCTCCTTTCTTCATCATGTACGACAATAATAGTTTTATACCAAGATAACCATCAAGACCATTACGGCATGTCATTTCTTTATTTCCATAATCTCTCCATATATCAGACTCAAACAGCCTTTTATATACATATGCATAATCTATTTCTATTTTTGAATCATAAGAAATGCGATTATAACATTCAGCAATAAGAAAAGAACCAGCCAACCCATCAGTAAAAAATACCTGTCTGTCCTTATATTCATTTCCAACAAGTTTCTCCCACGAGAAATGGTCACGCAAGAAGGAAGAATACATAATCCAATCCTTATCTTTGCACAATACAGCAACTTTGCTGACTACCAGAAGCATCAATAACCGTCCAGCCTGCGTATAAAAAACATGCTGGAAAAGCCTGTGCTTGATCTCTTCCCATATCTTCAAGATTCTGCCGCAATGAATTCCCAACTCATACATCTTACAAGTTGCCAAAAGAAACATAGCTCCCTTGTTATATATTGTGTATGGATACACTTCATCAAAAAAAGCATTGTCCTTGCGGTAGTAGACATGATCCGACAATTTTATTGCCAATTCTGTGAATATATATCTCTCCAGTTGCTTCTTCATACCATATTTCAATCTGGCACACAAATAAAATATTATCTCTATAAGATCTCCTATGTCCAACATTGAAGACTTATCCATGAAAGCTATATTCCTGTATATAGTATCATCAAGCATCTTGAGCACCTTGTCCGGATTTCCTGCAACATACGATTTTTTCATCATGTACATCAGTCCCAGACCAACACCGGACAAGCCGTGTGTAACATTCATATTTTTTAAATGTCCGACCTTCTCAAAAATTTCATCGACCAAATCATCCCCCAGTTTTTCATTGAAAACGCTTTCCGAGTTTTTTGAGTCAGGATTACTATATAGGGTGTCCAGTTCTACGTTCCTAAAAACGTAGTACAAAACGCCCTCGTTATTGTTAATACAATGCTCTTAAATTCAATGCTTTAATAAGCAAAAC
>MNQS01000027.1 GCA_001915545.1 Bacteroides sp. 43_108
AGTTTCTTGATAAAGGATTCAAATAATCGTTCCATTTCTTCTTTTTGTTTATCACACATTACAAAAATAGTAATAAATTGTTCATCATGATAAACAAAACGAGTTTTTTTTTAAAGTTGCAGCAATAAAATGCTCACATTACCATTTGTTTAAATAAAGTTCAGACCTTCGCCCAAGTGTACTGCCCTTTTTTATTTGGCTTATGTTAAGTGGCTCTATGACCTATGCATAATATGCTTTGCCGATATCAGAATATCAAATGATTTTGGGTATAATAAAAAAGGAAGAGAATATATCACATAACCTCTTCCTTTTTTATTAATAAACTTGGACTAGCGTCATATTTCAGACTGTTTTTTCATTAATTCAAATTAGGTCCTTCGCCAAATTGCGGATTTCCTTCATCTACCCATACACGCTGAGAGTTTAGTTTGTCAGGATCTGCATTGTCAGTACCATAAGAGAACCCTTGCGCTTTATATGCTGCAATTGTAATATCACGCATCTGATCTGTAGGAGCAGGTTCGCTTACTTTGAAACGTCTCGGAATTAATGTTGAATAATCCAATAAATCACTAAATTCCTCCCAAGGTAATAATGTACTGTTTTTCATGGGAATACCGGAACGACGTACATTTATAAACTGATCAAGAGGGCTCATTATATAGTGGATGTACTGCTGAATATATACCTTTTCCAAATCAGATTTAGTATCACCAGTTAATTTGAAAGCATCATGAGAGAGCATTTCATTAACCATGGTATCATCAATCTTAATAGTAGCATCGAGCGGGTCATTTACACAAGTACGTGAATAATAAGGAACTTGATTGAGTTCCGCTGCTTTGTCATATACATAAGCAGATAAACGACAACCTTCTGTCAGATATTCTTGAGCCGATTTAGGTGCATTAGCTCCTAATAATTTAAATTCAGCTAATAATAATTGTACTTCTGCTGCTGAGAAATAAATGCCATACCATGGGGTTATTTGAATATCTTTATCAGGTGTTACATCCGGTGCATCTGGATAAGTGAAGTCATAAATACCTTTTACTAATTCCTGATTGCGGAATGACAGCGCTTCATAATCTCTTGTTCCACCTGCGGAAGTTTTTAACTGGAACAATAAACCTGTAGGGTCAAAAATCCATTTGTTATTCTCTTCCAAGCCAGCACCAATCTTTAAAGGGGCTCCGTAATAACGTACCCATGGTTCGCCTGGACCTGTCCAGCCTTTAAATTTACCGTCTTCGATAATAGCGTTTTCGGCGATATAAGGAGGAATTTCTTTACCTTGATCCAAGAATGCTTGTATTACAGCTCCGTTAAACTCATTCTTTGTGAAGGCACTTAACAGACGTGTGTCGCGGTTGTCTTTCATAAAGTCAATTAATAAATCATGTCCGGCACCTTGAGGGAAATCATTGTTCCAGTGATTGTTTGTTCTTCCGCGATTATAAATAAAATCATCAGTTGCGGATTCTAATATACCAGCCTGATTGGCTATGACTTCATTTGCTATCTTAATGGCTCTGTTTCTGTCTTTATTAACAAGACGTGCTGCTAGCTTTAATTTTAAAGAGTTGGCGAATTTCGCCCATTTTTTGACATCGCCATTGTATATGAAATCCTGATTACCTAAGATATCGCTAATATTATTAGTCGTAAGATAGTTAATAGCCTCGTCCAATTCCTTCAACCAATAATCATATAATTCTTCCTGTGTGTCAAATTTGGGATACAATGTGCCTCCATAACGAGCCATCTCTGCTTCCGTGTATTGAAGTGAGCCATACATATCGCTATCACCCATTGCCAGAAAGACAGCTAAAGGATTACATAGATATTGAATATATCCATAACGTGCTTTATCTTCATCAGACATTTGAGAAATTTGATAACGTAAATCATTTATCATACGTAAAGTATCGTATATATTCGATCCTGTACTACCTTGCTCGGTTATCAGATTAAAACTGTCTACATTACCACTTGGGCTAACAATACACTGTCCCCAAGCACCAATACGCGGAAAATCATAATACCATGCAGAATAATCCATCGGTTCGAATTGATATAGGCATTCCGTGAATAAAAAACGGATATTAGGAGTTGAAATGTCACCTTCACTTGAGTTTATATCTTTAAACTCATCGGCACAAGAGGATAAAAGTCCTGCACCTAAAATGCATGAAGCAAATAAATATTTTAATTTCATACTAATTCAATTTTATATTGTTAAAGCATTATGCATTAGAATTCGGCATTAATAGTAAACGTATAGTTTCTAATATATGGTTCATAACCACGGATACGGAATTCTGCAGATCTATTACCACGAACACTTTCCGGGTGAACGTTATTAGGCAATGAATTATATATATAGCCTACATTGCGTGCTGCTAAACTTAAATTCAAACCTTTAGCACCAATCTTTGATGCTATGCTTTTAGGCATACGATATGACAATGTGATATCACGAAGAGCTATGTAACTTAACTCATGCACCCAGTCATCATTAACGACACCTTCGCCCCAAGAATTTCTAAACACATGATATGCACTAGCATGGGTCGGTTCGATAATACCTGCATCAATAGCTTGCTGATGGGTCATACCACTGATGTCATGTGATTTGCCATCAATACCTGTAGCTGAAGTACCCGGTGCAAACACTCCTTCTAAAATAACACCATCTTCATAGGTGATTCCATTGCTACCCCCTGCATACTGACTTGTCCAAGTCAAACCACCACTTGCCGCATCACGATATTTTAAAGACGTTTTAGTCCAGCCGGCATTTGAACCGTAACGGTTGCTATACATAGCTACTAAACCACCGATACGCATATCAAGACCTACATGTAAACTTAAATTTTTCCAGCGCAGGCTTGTTGACATAGAACCTAAAAAATCCGGTTGCATATCACCCAATTCCTGAACCACTCCACTTCTACGTTCGTATACAGCACGACGCGTATCACTGTAGTTCAACAAAACTCGCCCTTGATCGTCACGAGCAGGAAGAATATCAGTCATTAACATACCATAACTTCCACCAACTTTAGCAACAGAACCAATACGGTAGTCATAGGCGTTTACTTGACCTGCAAGTGAAATATATTCAGCTGCATCCGGATGGAGTTCTACAATCTTACTCGTATTTTTGGTCCATGTGAAATCTAGTCCCCATTCCCAATCTTCATTTTGGAAAGGAATAGTATTCAAAGCTAACTCTATACCTTGATTCTGAATATTACCAGCATTAATCAATTGTGTACTGATACCTGATACCCAAGGAGTTGCTATTTCCATTATTTGATCTTTGGTATTTTCTTTATAGTAAGTTACATCCAAATTCAGACGGTTTTTAAATGTACGGAAGTCCAAACCAATTTCCCAAGCATTTTTACGTTCCGGTTTTAAATTGGAGGCTTTCATTATTGTATTTAAAGTATTGGTATAAATATTCCCACCATTAGGCAATTCAATTGTACCAAATCCATAAGCCTGGTTTACATAATAAGGATCGGTATCATTACCTACTTGTGCCCACGAGCCACGAACCTTAGCGAAAGAGATCCATTCGGGCAATTGCTCACGGAATGTTTCACTAATAATCCAAGAACCTGAAACTGAAGGGTAAAAATAAGAATGATTACCTGTACCATTAGCATAAACTAATGCAGAAGACCAATCATTACGTCCTGTAACATCCAAATAGACTTGATTCTTCCATCCTAAATTTAAAGCAAAAATGGCAGAAAGCATACGTTTTTCGCTTTTCAATCCACCATCGGATTTTTTAGGATTCTTTGAGTTATCAACGAACCATTGTCCAGGAACCACCATACCTCCGTCAGTATTTACAGAATATTCATATCTGCTAGTATTATAATATTCAAAGCGTGCAAAGCCACCAATATAATAATCTTTTATAGTTTTGTTCCAAGTAAACGAGCCACCAAAAGTGGTTTGTTCCTTTGTGTTTTGCCAAATTTTATAATAGCCTCCATCATTGGCATATCCGGTTCCTAATTCTTTGTTATCACCACGATTGTAGTAATAATTCATATTAGCATCAGCTTTAAATTTCAGCCAGTCGGTTATTTTCATATTAACTTCAAAAGTAGGGCGTACAACTGTTTCTTTTTGGCGATAATCATATTTATCAATTTCGAACCAATAGGTTTTACCAGGAACATTTCCATAGATGTCACCATAATCAGTACTTGCCACTCCACCATGTTCACCGAGATATTTGTTACGGAAATATTGGGGGTCATAATTGGGAGTCCATGTTCCGTTTACGAAATTTTCACCGATATTGCGTGCTGCATTTCTTGGCGTTGAATTAGAAAAATTCACAGAAGCTGCAACATCTACCCAATCATTTAATTTATGTGTTGCTTTTACCAAGAAAGAATAACGCTCAAATGTATTATTCGGAGTAGTGGATTCAGCATGTTTATAAGACATGGAAGCATAGAATGTGGTTTTGTCATTACCACCATGAATAGCTAGATTTGTATTGGTGTTGAAACCTATTTGATACATATCCAACATATTATTTTTATGTGGGGAATAAGTAGTCATTGTACCGTCATAATTTTCAATTTGACTACCGTCATATTTAGGACCAAATCCAGTTCCCCAAGTTCCAATTAAGGTATGTTGTCCAGCTGAGTTCACTTGGAATTGTGTTGGTTGCCAGATATTACCATCACCATCTGCGTCATAACGTCCTACATACGGACCATCACCATAGACAGTCTGAATATCTGGAGTTTTATATGCATGGTCGATACCGAATGTTTGAGAGAAACTGATACCTAATCCACTACCACCCTTGCCACTTTTAGTAGTAATTACAACAGCACCATTCAAACCACGAGAACCATAGAGTGCAGTCGCTGCGGCACCTTTTAAAACAGAAACTGTTTCAAAATCATCAGGATTTAGATTTTTCAATTCATTACCATAGTCACTGGAATTACTCCCCCAGTTCAAGTCATCATTACCAGATACATTATTATCCAGTATAACACCGTCTACTACATAAATAGGCTGGTTGTTATTGCCCATCGTGGAAGCACCACGGATTTGAATTTTGGCTGCGCCAAAGATACCACCATCTGAACTGGAAATTTCAACACCTGCTACTTTTCCTTGTAATGCAGTAACCGGAGAAATGGTGTTGGCTGCTTTCAATTCATCACCCCTTACTTCGGTAACGGCATAACCCAGCGCCTTTTCCTCACGTTTCAATCCTAGAGCGGTTACAACTACCTCACCCAACAATTGAGTATCATCTTTCAAAAGAACATCTAGAGGTTTCCCGGTCCATTTTATTTCTTGAGTAGCATAACCAACGAAAGAGATAACAATGATATCCCCTTCCTTTACATTACTTAAAGAGAAGTCACCGTCAAGCCCTGTGATAGTACCATTCGTAGTCCCTTTCACTACTACAGATGCACCGATAACACCTTCTCCCGTAGCATCCTTGACGATACCCGTACATGTCCCTGTCTGTTGTGTGATTTTCACATCGG
>MNQS01000028.1 GCA_001915545.1 Bacteroides sp. 43_108
GCGGAATAGGACAATCAGCCCGTCTGCTTCATCCAGCCCGTTATTGTCTACAAAGTTATAAACAAATTGGTCAATCAGAAATTCTGCAACCTTTTCATCTTGTATGGTTGCATCTACGTAGTTTACACTTTGTTCTGTAGAATTGGATGCAACTGTTTTTCCTTTATTACTAAAGGCGCTGATAGCATCGGGAAGAAAAGCCTTATATTCTTTTAGAGCTAATAAACCGGCATTGATCGGAGTAATAGCTTCCAGTTTTTCATAATATGCTTTGGAAGGAATATAGTTGTCATCCTTTCCAAAATGAGGATGATACAAAGCGTATTTGGAGAAATAATAATACGTATAGAATTGCAAACGTATTTTTTCCTGTGCAGTGAAATCGGCTGGAAGTTTTGCGGCTTCCAATACTTGGCAATTGGCTGCGTACAGGCTGTCTCCTTTGTGTATGAGGGCGGCCTCTTGCATTTTCATATCGGGCATACCGAGTGATTGGAGCTCTTTGCTTCCCAGATAGGTGTTGATAGCGGCACCTGCTCCTTCAAAGGTTGTGTTTCTCCACATGTTGTCACTGTCGAATGACAAGGTAAGGTCTTGATTGGGATCCAGATAAAGAGTACGGCGTCCGCGTGTGTATTGCATGGTTACATATTGCGGAGTGAATCCTGTGATTTCTATGTTGCCGTTTCCAGCGGCATCAATCGCCACTTCTTTTTGTTCGCCACTTTGGCTGAAAGTCAATCTCACTTTGACCTTCTCATTGGGATTGGTGACCTTAAAAGTGAGCTTTGCAGCTTCTGTAGCGGTAAAGGTACTCAGCGCAAGGCCAAGTACCATGATGGATTTTAGAGTTCTCATCTTATTTTTTTCTTTTAGGTTTCATTTTCAATGCATCGGGACGCATGTTATAGACTTTTTTTCCGTATGCGGGTTCTGTGCTGAGGCAGGCAGGGATGGGGGCTTTGCCGTTCAGTTTGCGAAGCACCATTTCCAAGGCGGCTGCATATTCCTGATGGATGAAAGCATCATCTCTGTCTGTTTGGTTATAAGCAATGTATTGCAGATAGCCTACACATTTGTTGAACCAGAATTCGGGAAGTTCCTCTGCTTTGTATCCCAAACGGGCGATAAATTTCAGTCTACTGATTAACTCTTGCTGATTGACTGTGGTGTCTGCAATCATCGCATCAATCTGGGTAGCTGCCGCTTCATACTTTTGTTCCCGGATATCATTATTGATACGGATCATTTTCAGATTGAAATCTTTTCCTTCATAGTTGCATAAGGCTTCAATTTCCGCCAATTCGCCGTATGAAGTTTCTTTTGCCAATTTAGCATCAACAGCTTTTTTGCCGAAACGCTGGCAGAAATCTGCATAATTGTCTGATACTTGCTTCAGGTACGGGTTCATGCCATTGATAGTGTTTACATATACTTCCCATACATCCGGATCAGTCAGTTTGGCACCTCCTTTTATTAATTCATCAAAAGCGGCTTGTACGTTATTGCGTGCATAGACTGAATAGTGATAATTGATGTAATCAATCAGGAATGCACGTTCTCTGTTCCCCTTGGTATATTGCTCTTGCAGGTAAAAAGAGCGTTTGGTAGGAATGTTTGCATCTTTTCCTGTCTGAATAAACTGTTCGGGAGTCTGACGGCTGCTGCTGCGATGAACAATTTCTTCGGTAGCAGGATCGACGAAGGCATAAGTAGGGTAGCTGCGTACACCGTATTTCTTGGCTAATGTAATTCCTTCACCTTCTTCAGCATCAATTTTGAGGTTGATGAAAGTTTGGTTATAGTAGTAACCCACTGTAGGCAATGAGAATACAGTTTGTGCCATATTCATGCAAGGTCCACACCATTGGGTATAGAAATCAATGAATATCAATTTGTTTTCTGCTTTGGCTTTAGCTACGGCTTCTGCCCAAGTAGTGCCGTGCAGGAAATTGATTCCTGCATTCTGGGCATTTAAGTGAATCGCATAGATACATGCGAAAATGAGTAAGATATATTTTTTCATGTCTTTGAATTTAATATGTTAATAACCAGGGTTTTGTTTACATTCCAGATTAGAACTGATTTCTGATGACGGAATGGCATCGATACGGCGGTCTATGATGCGTTGGTAATAATTGTCTCCTTGTGCTTCCGATTTTTCATATTCTTTTTCCAAAGCTTCTCTTAACGTCTTGTTCAAAGCAAGCAGACGGGTGAAATCGGGTTTCTCTGTGTATCCTGCAAAACGGATCATGGCAAACCATTCATGCCAGTTCTCGAAAGACAATTCCAGCATCCATTCGTTGAATATGGCGGTTTCCAGTTCTTCGTTATTGGCTGGAAGAATTATTTCGGCTCCTGCTCTTTCGCGTAGTTTACGGATCGGTGCGTAGGCTTCGGATATAGAGGCTCCTGAACGATACAAGGCTTCGGCTTTAATCAGGTAGAGTTCGGAAACACGACTGAAGATGACAGGCATGTCATTGGCATCATTCAGCAGCTTCTTTACCGATTTCAGGTTGTAGGCTACCGCAGAACTGCGGCTGTCCATCAGGCTGTCTACTTTAGAGAAGATGGCATCGGCGCGAGGATCATCCCCCACCAGTTCCACATACTCATTGGTGGGCCCCCAGTAACCTTGTTTTTTCGTGGGGCTGTTACCGTAACATTGCTGACGGGTTGAAGTGTTGGTGGCATCTTTTTGGTCGAATACACGAGCGAATAGAATCTCTTTGGTTGTTGAAAACTTATCAAAAACGTCACCATAGTTTGCTTCCGGCAATGGAGAATTTGTATCAATTGCATCATTAACTGCTGCTACCGCTTCTGTGTATTTTCCTGCATACAGCAATACTCTTGCCTTTAATGCCTTGGCTGCTTCTTTAGAAGCTTGTGAAAGCTTTTTCCAATCAGGAGCTTTTTCAATAGCTATTTCCAGTTGATCCAGAATATATTGATAAGAATCGGCTACGGAGCTACGCGCCTTTAAAGCATTGGATACGGATGGAGCTTCATTACGCATGACAACTCCGTATTCACTATTCATATCCCAAAATTCGCAGTAACGAACCAGGATATTGAAGTAGGCCAAAGCGCGTAAATAGGCTATTTCACCTAACACTTCGGCTCTACGGTTTCCGGAGAACTCTCCGTCACTCATGCGGTTACAGGCTGTTTCCAGGAAGTTGGCGTTTTTGATTACAGCGTAATCTGCATCCCATTCCGTTGCATCACTGAATGATAGGGTAGGCAACATTCGTTCGGAGTAGTAAACGGCATTACCGGCGCTGACAATTTCTTGACGCCACATGGTCCCGGCTTTGAAGGAACCACTTACTGTAGGAAATATGACATTGAATCCATTTCCAGGCAAGGAGTAATAGATTCCGTTTAAGGCTAACTCTACAGCAGCGGGTGTTGTGATGGCACCGTCTAAATCTGCTTCGAATTCGGGCTTTTGGTCCAAGACATCTACCAACTGGCACGAGGAAACGCCCATTGTAAGTAAAGCTAAGAATATATATTTTTTCATTCGATTATACATTTAAATGATTATAAGTTAATTTTTAAACCAGCCGAGAAAGAGCGGAAACCCGGATAAGTGGAGGTTTCATAGTTACCGCCATAGTTGCTGTTACTGTTTACGGTAGCAGGGTCTGTTCCCGGATAAGAGGTGAGCGTGAACAAATTGGTAGCCGAGACAAATAGTTGTCCTTTTATCACTTTGTTTAAAGGTAAATTATAAGTCAGACGCACTTCCTGCAAACGGAAGAAGGAGGCATTAAACAATTCATGATCGGTTAGTCTAGGTACACCGTCACCTATATACAAGGCCGGGTATTTGGCATTTTTGTTGGTGTCAGACCATCTGTCATTCAATCCATAGTCAATCAAACCGGTTAATTGTCCGGGTAGATTCTGCAATGTTTTGTTATAAATCTTCAAACCACCGATCTGATATCCGAAGTTGGCGAACAGGCTGAATTGTTTATAAGATAAATTGGCAGTCAGACCGCCGAACAGATCCGGATCAGGATTACCGATAATAACACGGTCATTGTAGTTGATGATTCCATCTCCATTTAAATCCTTAATTTCCAAATGTCCCGGTTTTAATGAGTTACCATCGTAATAACTTTGTCCCTTTGATTTAGCATAGGCATTCAATTCATCTATTCTGGCTTGATCTTGTATGATCCCGGCATATTCATAACCATGGAAAGCTCCCATTGGATAGCCTACAGCCAATACTTGGTCGGCATAGCTGCCTTGAACTACTACATCCATAGCTGATTGTGCTCTACCTTCTTCAACCAGTTTGGTGACTTTATTCTTGTTATGTGACATATTCAAGGTCAGGTCCAAGTTCCAGTCTTTAGTAGATAATACACGGCCTACCAGGTTTATTTCAATACCGCGGTTGGTCAATGCTCCGATATTACGGTTCATCTGCATAGAGCCACCGGTTGCACTGGGCGGGAAATCAAATGACCAGATCAAGTCTTTGGTATCTTTGATATAGCCGGAGATAGAACCGGTCAGTCGGTAATCGAACAATGCGAAATCAAGACCTAAATCATATTGGGTCGATTTTTCCCAACGGATGTCGCGGTTACCCACTTGTTTATGTATAATGGCTGACAGATTATTATAACTGGTTGCTTCGTATAAATCACGATTAGAGAAGCTGGTTAAGTTTTGGGTACCGGTAGTACCTACGCTGGCACGTAATTTCAAATCATTAATGAATGTCAGGTTTTTCATGAATTTTTCCTGAGAGATACGCCATGCAATGGCTCCTGAAGGGAAGAAACCATAACGGTTGTTCGAACCAAACATGGATGAACCATCATAACGTCCTGTAAAAGTGAACAGGTAGCGCTCCATTAATTTATAATTGATACGGGCAAATGAAGAGAACAGACCACTTGCATTATATCCGTTACTCCAAGATGAGATGCTTGCGGCACTTCCTAAATTGGTGTAAATATCATTATCCGGATAAGTCTGGCCATTCATTCTTGTACTACGGCTTATACCACGTTCAAAGGAGATACCGGCTACGGCATCCAAAACATGATTCTTGTTGAACTCATAGTTATAATTCAATGTATTGTCGAATACGGTTTTTGAATATTTATAATGATATTCTGACCCACTGGCTTCATTTCTAGTACTTAGAAAACTTGGACTGAATGAATTGTTTTCAGTAAATTGTAAATTACCCGATAAACTGGAACGGAACCGGAATCCTTTCCAAATATCAACTTCTCCGTATACGGTTCCCATGATGCGGTAAATATTATCATGGTTTTTCTTATAGGTGTTGGCCACCGGGTTGGCTTGACCTGTGGACATATCAAATTC
>MNQS01000029.1 GCA_001915545.1 Bacteroides sp. 43_108
CAAGGAAATAGTTTGTATGGGAAGTGACATACGTTCTTCTAATTCAAGTCCAATCAATACAACTGTAAACCAATGCTTGCTGAATGGTAAGGTGCAAGTTGCAAAATTTGGCGGCGCGGTTGCTTATCCTTCATACGGTGAACGTGAATATGATGACTTGGAGTGGGTTAATCATGGCAACGTAACATATCATTTCCCGAAAAAATCTAAGCTGTTCTTGCGAAATAAGGAACAACAGGGGACTTGGAACAGCATTACCAGTTATAACGATGTATGGACTGTGAAGAAAAATGTATTCAATTTGTGGTTTGACCATGGAGTCAAGCCTGACAGCGGAGAATATATTTACTACATCATGCCGAACACAAAAGACATTAGTGAGGCAAAAGCTGTTGTGGATAGCCTGACAACTGTAAATAATGATACGATACAAGCTGTATATAACCACACACTGAACATTCTTGGAGCTGTATTCTACAAAAAGGGAACTTTGAAGATTGGAGATATTGAGCTTACATGTTCCGAACCTTGTACCGCAATGTTCACTTCTACGAATACTGAGAACGTCAAGGCGTATTTCTCAGATCCGTCATATTCGCTGGATTCCATGAACGTATATGTAAAGATGCCAATGTTGAGATATAAGACATTGAAATGTATATTTAATGCGGATGAGCATTACAAGGGGGCGACAAGCAATTATGAAATAGATGTAAATACTCAGGATTCCATATATGTATCTGCTGAAGATATACAATTTGATCGCTCATCTGTAGAACTGAGTTACGACTCACCTTATGATATGCTGAAAGCACAGGTGATACCGTCTAATGCTACAAACAACATTCCGTCATGGTCGAGCAGCAATGAGAATGTTGCTATAGTCAGCAAAGATGGAATGGTTGTCGCAGCAGGTCAAGGTGAAGCTGTGATTACGGCACGAATAAATGAGCAAATATCAGCTTCATGTACTGTTACGGTTTCTGATCCTATATTCAGTGTTCCTGCATCTGCCGATGCATATGTCTTTGATGGAAAGCCGTCAGAAAATTATGGCGATCAGCCTTCGTTGGTTGTGAAGACTGATGGAAGCGGATATACGAGACGTGCATACCTGATTTTTTCACTTCCTACAGCTGAGGATATAGGTGTTGATGCATCTATAGAGAAATCAAAGCTTTTGATGTATGTGACATTGTCATCTCCTAATGCACCTGAAGTCAACTGGAATGTCTACCCTTCCATGTCGATTACATGGAGAGAGAATACGATTGATTGGGCAAATAAACCGACATATTCTTTGTCCCAGCTTCTCGATTCCAAACAATGTTTTATTCCTGATTGGACAAATGAAATAAGCAGAACTGTTTCGTTTGATGTAGGTGATTATGTATCTAAACAATATAATAACGGACGAAAAGGTGTAACTTTCCAGATAAATCAAGATAAGCGTGCATCAGATGGCAAAGGCAATACTGAGTTCGCTTCTAAGGAATATGACAACAAAGCGACACATCCACGTTTGATGTTTTTGGTACGTGATTACGTAAATGATATAGATAATGTTTCTGAAGAAAGCGAAGTTAAAGCTGTCGTTGTGAATGGTAAGGTCATTATATATGGAGATGTCAACGGAAGAATTGATGTATATAATACATTAGGTGTAAAAATCAATGCACGTATAACTGAAGAGTCGTCAGGTGTATCAAGTGTTGAGATGAATGGATTGCCGACTGGAATATATATAATAAGATCAGGTTCTAGTATTATTAAAGTAAAGTATGCTCAATAGTCTGTATTATAATATGTTATTACATTAATTCTGTAACTTCTATGTATTGGCATTTAATGTGATTTGAGGTACGGGTCTCTATGAGTCCCGTATTTTTTTCTCTTTGTTAGAAGCATGTAGGTTATTCAACCATGCTTGCAATCTATTCAATTATGTCTAATATTACCATAATGGACTATTGGGGAGATGTGGTCTGGTTCATTTCTTGTGCTTTAAACTAGATCGTTTATTTCTCCTGATATTGTCATTACTTGCGCATTTATTTAATGCATAAAATGAATCATTGTATGTATTGAATAACCATTGATGTGAATGCTGTCTGATAGAATACTTTTTTATTCAAATATTATTGCTTGGATATGTCCTTTTTCTACCTGAATAAATGAGCACAGGGTGTATTTCCGATATGATTATAAGATTGTGACAACACGAATCAGGCATGAATTCCTGAATGCATGTAAATAGATTATTCAGTTATTTTAAGACTCGATAAGTGCAAAATTTATATCATGTAAAGTTTGCAAGCATATAACACTGGATTTTTATCTCTGAATCCTGATTTTTTGAACTTTTGTCTTTTACTTTTTGTTTAACACGCTGATTTTATGGGCATAATGTTAATTGTTTGCATCGGTACAATAGTACAAGAAATACAAATTGTACGTAAAAGCTGTTTTCTCACAATGCACTAATATTGCAGCAGTTGTTAAACGTAATCGAAATACAAAACAAAAACTCACTATGATCTATAGAAATTTCATTTGTGTATTGATGCTGTTGTCATCCTCAATCTTTAGTGCTGAGGCTAAGGATAAATATAAGAATATAGACAAGGTTGTAGAGAATTATGGCATTCTGCTGTCGTATGCTGAAAGTAAAGGACAGAATCCTCGAGCAATCAACCCTGATGGTTCTATGTTGTGGTGCGGAAAGAATTTTGACTGGACTGAAGGATTCTTTCCTGGCTCTTGCTGGTATATATATGAAATGACAGGAGATGCAAAATGGAAGAATGCCGCGATGGACTTTCAGGCTTTTAATAGAAAACATACAGGTCACAGCAATCACGATTTGGGATTTATCTTTAATTGCTCGTATGGAAACGGTTATCGTTTGACTGGAGATAAAGATATGCTCAACATAATGATAGAAGCTGGAAAAACATTGGTAGATAGATACAATCCAGTAGTAAAATGTATAAAGAGCTGGAATACCAAAGGTGGATGGCAGGCCAAACGAGGCTGGAAATTTCCTGTGATAATTGACAATATGATGAATCTGGAACTTCTTTTTGTTTTGACAGAAGAAACAGGCGACTCTGTATATTATAATGTGGCTGTTTCGCATGCCAACACTACTATGAAGAATCATTTCCGTGACAACTTCAGTTCTTTCCATGTTGTCGATTATGATCCAGAAACTGGAGCTGTAAGGAGTCGTGAAACAGCGCAGGGCTTTTCGGACGAGAGTTCTTGGGCAAGAGGACAGACTTGGGCCTTGTACGGATATACTGTATGTTATAGATTCACTAAGGACCAGAAGTATCTGAAACAGGCCGAGTCTGTAGCGGACTACATTTTTAAATTCGAAGGTATGCCTGATGATTTGGTTCCATATTGGGATTATGCAGTTGCAGACAAGAAGGATTCTCCGTGTGATGCTTCGGCCACTTCTATAACAGCTTCTGCTCTTTATGAACTTTATGTACATACAGGAAATAAGAAATACAGAAAGTATGCAGACAAGATTATGAAATCACTTTCATCGTCGAAGTATTTTGCAGATAAGAATGAGGTGTATGGCTTCTTGCTTAAGCATTCTGTAGGCAGCATTCCTCATGGAGCTGAAATTGACGTGCCTTTGAATTATGCAGATTACTATTATCTGGAGGCTATGTTGAGAAAGAATAAACTCTGATAAATATTTAAACAGTATAGAAACCTTAACTATTTTTTACAGTACGGATTTAGGTCACAGTTTCCGTCGCTGTCATCGGTGCAGCAGAAGTAATGTTTTTCTGCTGCACCTTAATTAAAAATCAAATGAATCTTTGTGTTGACCATTGACTAAAAATCATTACTCTATGAAAACAAATATAGTAGATAGCATAATGGCTGATTCAACCAAATGTATAGGAATACATAGCAGAATCAGTATGCTGAAAACCGGATTCAGAAGGTTCTTTACGTCTACATTCTTTTTTATGGCTGTCTGCTCGGCCGGAGCATCGGAAACGCAGACTGTCTTTGAAAAAATCATACAGAATGTTGTTGAGCAGCAACTCTCTGGTGCAAGTATAACTTATGAGGATGGGCAGACAAGTGAGTATCTCAAAAGCTTAAGAGCTGACGGTTCTTTCCCCGACATAAATTATAAAAGTACAAGCCAGACAAATTGGGCACCGAATTATCATCTGGACAGGATGAGATATATGGCTATATCATACATCTCGCCTAAAAGCAAGTATTACGGTGATGAAATTCTTCATAACGCAATAGTGAATATGTTGAACTATTGGTATGACGTGAACCCATGGAGTACTAACTGGTTTAACCAAGAAATAGGATGGCCTCAGCGTATGGGACTGAACTTGTGTTTGCTGCGTGCAGGAAAGGAACAAGTACCGCAGGAGCTCGAGAGTAAGATTCTGAAGCGTATGAGAGATATCAGTAAGGGTCCTGATCAGCCTGGTTCACAAGGATCGGGAGCGAATAAGATGGATATTGCTTTGCAGTGGATTTACCGATCTACTTTGCAGGCCGATAAGGAAACATTGGATTTCTCAGTTGAACAATTCTATTATCCGTTGAAATTCAATACCGGTGAAGGTATGCAGAGCGATTATTCATATTTGCAGCATAGTACACAGCTATATATTGGCGGTTATGGTGAATCGGTGTTGAATGCAACATTAAAAGTTTCATTTTCCTTGTTGATACAGAGTATGCGGGAGGTGATAATATGGAACTGATTTCCAATTTCCTTCTTAAGGCCTATATTCCTACGATTCGCGGTCATTATATGATGTATAATGCCATAGGACGTGGTATGGCGCGTAAGGGAGGTACAAGCCGATCCAGTTTTGTGTCAAGTCTTGAAAGTATGAAGAAGTTGGATCCGGCGAATATCAATAAATATGATGAGGCTGTAAAACGAATAAGTGGAAAAGAGTCCGTTTCGTTTGGATTGGAATCATATAATAGACATTTCTGGAGAGCCGATTATACGTTGCATCAAAGACCAGAATATACAATTGACGTGCGTATGGCATCTAAGCGTACAAGAAGATGCGAAAATGGAAATGGAGAAAATCTAAAGGGGTACTTCATAACAGAAGGAGGCACACAGATTGTCATGCGTGGTGATGAGTATGTAGATATTTATCCTGTTTGGGATTGGAGTCGTATACCAGGAACCACAACACCGGCATTGACAAATGTTCCGCAACCAGCCGCATGGGGACAAAACGGACAGAGC
>MNQS01000116.1 GCA_001915545.1 Bacteroides sp. 43_108
AAAATCTTTTTCGCTAAACATAATCTTTCGAGTTTTAAGTTTAGCACGAAGGTATGCGAAAGAGACATGCTAGTCAATACGCCAATTTTGGAAGCTTACCGATAGAGGTAGCAAAACCGTATTCCTGTTTCAATTCCATAAGGTACGATTAAAAGGTCATAATCGACTTCCGGAATAGGTCTGTCATATATTGTTTCAATTCCATAAGGTACGATTAAAAGCCGGCTGCAGAACCTGAAACATCGTTCCTTATCGACCGTTTCAATTCCATAAGGTACGATTAAAAGCTGCTGAACAACTTGCTAAATATATTCAATCCCTGTTTCAATTCCATAAGGTACGATTAAAAGAGCAAGCTGTTGAGCAGTAACATAAGGAAGCTCACGTTTCAATTCCATAAGGTACGATTAAAAGATGGGTGCTTCTGCGCAAGAAAAGGCTCAGATGTGTTTCAATTCCATAAGGTACGATTAAAAGACCATCAAAAAACCAAAGATACTTCCCACAATGCGTTTCAATTCCATAAGGTACGATTAAAAGCGAACCATCTGCTCGTTAATAGTCTGCTTTATCTGCGTTTCAATTCCATAAGGTACGATTAAAAGGATTGAAACTGTTTACACAACAGATTATTATTTCGTTTCAATTCCATAAGGTACGATTAAAAGGGCATGGATTATAGCCGCAACACTGGGCGGATGCGGTTTCAATTCCATAAGGTACGATTAAAAGCACCCTAACTCTTTATAGCTTCCGCAAGTTGTAGTTGTTTCAATTCCATAAGGTACGATTAAAAGAATATCCGACTTTTCCCTCTAAAGATGCGTTTCTGTTTCAATTCCATAAGGTACGATTAAAAGATGTTAATAAGCGCGGCCTTTGGCCGCCTACCTTCGTTTCAATTCCATAAGGTACGATTAAAAGCACTCAGATAATATAAAAATGAGTAACTTTATCCGTTTCAATTCCATAAGGTACGATTAAAAGACCAGCAAAGCCGGACATATCAGCAGTCTGCATCGGTTTCAATTCCATAAGGTACGATTAAAAGACAACATTCCACAACCAATATCCACTCCGATATGATGTTTCAATTCCATAAGGTACGATTAAAAGTGAGAAGAGATAATTACAAAAATAAGGAATAATAGTTTCAATTCCATAAGGTACGATTAAAAGAGTGTCTTGATGAACAACTCCGGATTATCCAAAATGTTTCAATTCCATAAGGTACGATTAAAAGGTAAAAGAGGTTATTATATGTTAGGAGTTTTAGTTGTTTCAATTCCATAAGGTACGATTAAAAGCGTTTAGGAGAAAGGTCTCGCTCTTCCTTTGCCCACTGTTTCAATTCCATAAGGTACGATTAAAAGGTGTTCAGGACGAAAACGGTGAGTGGCACTCAGGTTGTTTCAATTCCATAAGGTACGATTAAAAGGCCTTTGCACCTACCTTAACAGCAAGGTCTTCGATAGTTTCAATTCCATAAGGTACGATTAAAAGGATGCGCTACCAGCGTCGGCTGGAGCTTTTACTCGTTTCAATTCCATAAGGTACGATTAAAAGCATCGACTCAAAATTGTCCCCGTAACGACGTATTCGTTTCAATTCCATAAGGTACGATTAAAAGCAATATTGACCGTTCTCTGTACGTTCCTTTAATATTGTTTCAATTCCATAAGGTACGATTAAAAGGTGCCGTTCCTATGTTACGATAGAAATCCCTGTACACAGTTTCAATTCCATAAGGTACGATTAAAAGAAAGGTTTCAAGTTGCCTGACCATAGGGTTATATTCCTTGTTTCAATTCCATAAGGTACGATTAAAAGAAAAGAAGATTCTTCGTGTTGCTCTTTCTGGAAGGTTTCAATTCCATAAGGTACGATTAAAAGTACTTAAATCACTTAAACAAATTTCAGGAATAATTGTTTCAATTCCATAAGGTACGATTAAAAGTCTTCATTATAATTTATAAAAAACACTGAAAATAAATCTATTACACAATGCAAATATAATAAAAACACGATAAAAAGATGTCGATGTCCAATTATATAAAATCCATTAGGTATCGACATCTTTATAAATATCTGTGTATCAATAAGTCAAAGAGCTATTGAATTAATGATATTTCTACAAAGACGAAAAAAGAAATACATCGACAGACTGACTTCAAAGAAAAATGTCTATATCAGCACGTTCTTTCCCCACAATTTGTTTATTCATTGTATGTTGGGAAGAACCACTAAATATAATTATACTATCCTCATCCTTTTTCATAAAGGTATCACACGTCATCAACAATTCTTTCAAACGAGCTTCTGAGATTTCTCCTTCAAACACAGAATTTTGAATCCAATTCAAGTACCTCCGACACAATTTCAACATCTTCCCGACTCTTCGCTCTCCAAAATCATAGACCAAAATAACATACATATTACCAGTACATTTTAAAAGGTTTATATTCTTCTATAGCCAACAAATGTTTAGCTAATTTGTAACATTCCAATTTAACCAAGTGCCTATAACTTACAGAACGTTTTAAGGATCTGTGCTGAATCGTCTCTTGCAGACGGTCTTCCAAAGCTTTTACAAAAAGCTTCTTTCCCAATGAATTAAGCAAACATTTATTCAACTTACGGTCAAAATGTTTTTCTTGTATTTCTTTCCGGTTCAGTACTTTAAAAATGACCCGATCCACCAAAATAGGTTTAAAAATCTCAGCAATATCCAGCGCCAAAGAATAACGACGTTCACCCGGTTTATGCAGATAACTGATAGTAGGATTCAACTGAGTCTGATGAATGGCTCGCAAACAAATCGTGTAACATACCATATTACCGAATGAAATCAATGCATTTACTTCATTTTGTGGAGGACGTTTGGTACGGTTTCCCATCTCAAAATCATTCAGAATTAGATTAAATGCAGCATAATAATATTGCCTTATCTGACCTTCTATACCCATTAATTCTTCTGTATTACTAGTCTGAGGTATTTGAGAAGAAAGCTTTTTCATCAAATCAATCAACTCCTCCATATCCTTTCCTCTCCGATTATAGTATTGAAGGTTCTTAATCATATTATAAGCAGCTCCCTCAATAAACTTCTGCGCAATACACATTCTTTTCTTTAAATTCTGATAATAAGAAGTCTGAGCTAACAGCATTCTGCCGGAAAGCAGGCCGTCCCTCGGCATAAATGAACCTGTGTAGTTCTCATAATAATCAAAGAAATGAACTGCTATGTCTTTTTGGCCCAAGAAATTAAATAATGAACTATTGGCACGCAGTGAACCAAACACATAAAACTCACTGATATCTTCCACTGGCAAATAACGAGGCTGAGAAATAATAGTCATATCCTCTCCTTCTTCCGCACAAGGAGTAAACTTCAATGTATTGTCTTTTCTCTCCAGAATACCGGGATTAAACAAATAAAAAGTCTTTTTCATTCTTCCACCTCCTTACTGTAGCAAAACTCAAAATAACTGCAATTACGACACAAAGATTTCTGAATCAGCGATGGGCAATTCTCATCTGAAATGATTTTCCCTATATCCTTTTTCATCACTTCTATCTTTTCTCGATCAAAATCGCTCAGAATAACCGGTTGAGTTTTTCTTAAAACTGGATATTCTAGTAAACCGATCACTCCTTCTATTCCATTTTGTTCAAATACATAAAGGTAATACTTTACTTGCCATTCATGGGCTTTCTCTACCTTGTTCGATTTTTTGATTTCATGAATCACTTTATTCTTGGTATCATAATAATCAACCTTTATTCCATCTAACTCTATTTCTTCATATTTTTCAGAGCGCTGTGGATAAGAAGCCTCATGAATCAGTTTACCCTCAAAGACCAAGTCAGAGGTATGCTCAAAATTAATGCCATTTGCAAACAGCCAAAGTTTGCGTTTGCATACTTGATAATAATTAAAGTGTGTACCAGTAATTTGCATGTTTGTTCAATAAAGAGATGTATCAATGGCTCTATTCCAAAGCCATTGATACATCTCAATTTTATATTTGATGTTCATAATCAAATGCCATCATCTTATCCATAAGAGATTTTTTAGCATTATCCAAAGCCTCGGCAGATTCCGATTCTGTTATAATGTAGCTGGCACAAGGCAAAGTAACGTATAATTCAGCACCCGCATTCTCATCCACTATCGGTTTAGCCTTTGGCTTTTCACCATCATCAATCAATTTCGCACGGATAGCAGAAGCTATTGTATTTGCATTATCACTTATAGCAACAGCTAACGTTTCCATCAAACTGAATGTACGAGCCTGATTGGAAGTGATTCTCCAATTTATCAAGGCATCCGCTAATGCAGGGATTACTTTCTCACGTTCATCCCTAGGCAAAACCAAACACTTTCCAAAGACATTCAGACTTTCTACCCAGCCTTTCTCTTTTAAAAAAACAATCATTTCTTTTGTAATCTCCGGTTCGTGCTGGTTTGTAGATACACAAAATAATGTCCGCAAATCAATTGCAATATCATAAACAAAAAGTCCTGTCGTTCTTTTATTATCTGGAATCCAGGTTCTCCGGGATAAAGAGCGGTTATTTTCATTTAAGAAATCTTCAATCTCTTCTTCTGTCAATAATTTATTAGTTCCTGCCATTCGAACTTTAACTGGATGATAGTCCGGTCTATCACTTCTATCAAAAGTAATATTTTCTTTTTCAACCCCAGCCAATAAAGGATGCAAAGGCCTCATAGCAGATATAGACAAAGGACTCCTACGTTTCAAAACGCTATTCTCCCTTGCTTGTTCTGATTCTTTTTTATCACTTTTCCCAGAAGTAGTCTTAGCACGCATCCATCCTCCTAAAAGCTGATCTATATAAGTTGGATTGCATGGAGACCAAGGTTCTTTATTTTCTAATTCGTTGTTCGCTGTGATATTGTAATTAAACGTAATAGGAGCTACCGGAACATTCAAATTATCTGTTAATACTTGAATTACAGATCTTTTAACTTGCTGTCCACTCGAAAAAGCCAACAATCTATTAAATTGCGTATCAAAATAAGTCTTTTGACCATCTTCAACACAAAAGACCGTATGTTCTGCATGTTTTAATGCACGTAAATAAATGTAAGGACTCATAATTATTTCTTTTTTGTATTGGTAAATGTTGCGTAATGAAATCTGATTAAAGTAAGAAAATAGGGAACGTTGTCAGAAGGCATAGTATTAACGATAGAGGCCATTTCTTTCATTTTTTCCATGTTCTCCACATCCCCAATAATATCAACCATACTTTTCATAAAATTCATCTTGTTGTTTACTTCCAACACCGTCTTTACTTTGTTTGCATTTACAGTCTTAGCCCTATTACCACTTGAACTGTATTTATAAAGCTCAGATGCAAATTCTTGAGCCTTGTCCCATAAATCTTGATTGTTTAACATTGCCATAATCCAACTTTGATATACATTAAAACTTATTATTTGTTCTTCTTTATTCGACAATTTGGGCATTTTACCTTTTTCTATGTAATCTCTTAGTCCTTTGGGTTCCATTGCACGAAGCCCAATCACCCCTTGCTGACATGCTTTAACAAATCCCAGAGCTGTACCCCAGAGCTTTTCTGCTTTATGACCAGATTCCATTCCAAAAAAACGCTGATATAATTTTACAGGACTTGCAATTTGAGATAAATCGAAAGGAATAAAACCTATTGTTGTATTTGTTTGGCCATAACTATATATATATCCCATCATTTGCTTATTAGGACATTTTTGAGCTATTCCAATTAGTATTCTAGTCCACGAAACTGTATCTATAGAAAACTCATCATTCTTTATAGTATATGGATTAAAACCGGACATATTATCAACCTCATTAAAGAAACGACTATATCTATGAGCTAACCATTGTCCATTCCAAGTCATAATCTTATTACCAGGAAGTTTTTCTATACTATCAATGGCCTTTCTATATAACTTCCACCCTTCATATACATCTAGGAGGATGTTGACATTATAAAAAAATATAGATATTCCTCCTTGCACTCCAACTCCCAATGCTGAACCAAACCATGAATAATATACATCCTCCTTAGAAGTTGGAAAAAATAAATTGGATATTTGGCCAGAGGTAGTCGCATATTCTTTTTCTTCTGAAGCGGGATAGCCAATAGCAATACTTGCATCCACATTCCCACTATTTATTTTCTCAATAAAATTATTAAGTTTTTCTTTTCTTTCATTACTTGTCAGTGTCTCTACCTTTTGTCCTTTTTTCATCTGTACAAAAGGAGAATTTTGTACCCAATACAAATACTTACTGCTATCAAAAAACAATGGGTAAAAGATTTCCAAAAAAAACTGCTCCGCACTATACGAAGTAGTATACCTCGCATTGTATGCTTCTAAAAATATTTTACCAATTATAGATGTTACCATATTTACAACATTTCAAACTGTTTATAATACTCAGGTTTGGCATAAGCCAAATCCAATCCCATACTTTCAGTATAACTTTTATCCGGCACTACAAATGGATATGTTCCCATCTTTACGACTTGTAAACGATTAAATCCTACAGATTTAAAACTCATGGGTATCTCCATTTTAATTCGTTCATTACTGTTTCCTTCTTTATATGATTCTACATCCGATTCCAAAATACAAGATACAGAGTTGATATTCAGCACCTCCAACAAAGCTGATTTAGCACAGTGACATAACTTCTTAAGCCTCCATTGATTATCTTTAAAAACAACGCCTGAATAATCAATATTCATAAAACGGGCATCAGGATAGACCTCATCCAACATCTGTTGAACCTTGTTTTCTTCCAAAACAGCATTATTAGGCAAAACTGCATAACTTCTCCGAAGAACCTCTTCATCGTATGGCAGTGCGTCATTTCCTGTATAAGGTGCTATCACATAAATAGGTTTATAATGTCCTATCGTTTCACGGCTACGTTTCCTGTTTATCCGACCAAATCGCTGAATCAACGCATCAATTGGAGCACATTCTGTTATCATCATGTCAAAACTGATGTCAAGACTAACTTCAACAACTTGAGTTGATACCACTATACAGGCTTCTTTGCTAACATTATAACGATTCTTCAAACTATCTTCCAAATACTGACGGTCTATCCTTCTGAAATGACTATGAATTAGCATAATAGGAATGTCCGGATAATCCGCCTGGAGCGACAGATAAACAGCCTGTGCCCTCTTAACCTGATTACATACCACAAGAATCTTATTATTATCGATAAGGGCTCTTTCCATTGCTGGACGAACATCTTCAAACCCACTTATTTTATGAATTTCATGCCTGTTAAACTCATTCAACTTATCGGAAGAAAGAAATACTTCATATACATTTGATTTTCCACCAAGTATTTCTAATATCCGATTATACAAGACCCGAGGCATCGTAGCAGTTCCCACATGTATCCTGCACTCAACATTCACCAGTATTTCAATAATTTTCAGCACAATAGCTTGTATTTCACTGGAATATGTATGTATTTCATCCAATATAACATCACATCCATACAAATCAGCCAGCATTGCCTCATATCCTTTCACTCCATATACAATAGAAGCCATCTGATGAGGAGTCATCACTTTTATGGAAGCTCCAATATGCCTTTGCATAATACGTTCCTCCCATTTCCCTTGTTCCAATTTCAGATTAGAAGCTGCATGCAAAAGATAAATTTGTGCATCCGTATCCTTTAAATCCAATTTCAGGCGGTCATACATAGCATTAATAGATGCCTGAAAAGGCAAAGTATAAAACACACGTCTCTTGCATCTTCTTAACAAGAAATCTGTCTTTCCGGCTCCTGTCGGTGCTGTAACAAGTGTATGTTTACGTACATCATCAGCCTTACATAAAGACAAAGGATACAAACTGTTTTGCCTACAATAAAAAGACAAATCCGGCAAGATAAACAATTTGCCAATTTCATCTTTTGTTTTATCACCCAAAGCCGATGCCAGATAATCAGCACCCATTAGGACACCCTTCCATACAGAAAAACCTAAACCAATTTTTTCACAGTAGGATATCGCATAATTGTAATTATCTTTTGCTTCATCTAACGTAATCTCATGAACGGCTAAACCTAATGAAGACAATATACCTAAAGCATCAGGAGCCCATGAAACAAAGTCTTTGGAATGAATGCCAAAACAATCTTCCATATCTTCTAAATCCAGCAATCCTAGTTCATGTATGTCTCTATAAATAGACTTATGATGTGCCGCTATCATTTCGACAACAACACTTCTTTCCTCTTCTTTCAGAATTGAAAGAAAAAACAAAGATGCAATCTCATGGCGGAAAATAAAGTCATAAGGACGTACATATCCATGTTTCAATGTCTTCTGAAAAACACTACTAGCCTTGCCTATATCATGTAATATGGCTCCTTTTCTTGCCAAAGAAGCATCAAGCCCGATATTGTACGCAATCGCTTCAGCAGATTCTGCAACTAGAAGCAAATGTTCTGACAAAGGAATCAAACCATTATCTTCATGCTTAGCTAATATGTAATCATATCTATTCCCCATAAAATTACAATATAGATTGGCCGTCTATCTCCAGCCAACCGTACATAGGTGAATTATCAAACCGATTGTATCCAACCATAAAAGATTGTTCTGACTTGCCAAACCGCATTTCAAATCCCTTAATGGAATTAAAACTGCTTTCATCCATCCCTTCAATCATAGAATCCGGAAGGAGTATATCTTCATTACGACACAAACAGACATGTTGCTTGCTTGCTATTAATGCTTCATCATAATCCTCAAACGCCAAATACAGTATAGGGTCAATCATAATTCCTCGATTCAAGACAGCCCTTTCCCGTATTTTTTTCTTGCCATTGAATCCCCTTGTTTGAGTCTGTTCTTTCTGCACATCAATGAATGAATAAGATAATCGATAACGTTTTATTTTAGTTATCACCCCATTTTGAGTGAGAGTTTCAGGAAAGAGTTTCTTTTCGATACCTTCTAATGTTGATGGAGATAAAAATTGTTGACTATAAGTTAATCCGTCACGAACAGCTGTCCATGGTTTTATAAAACCAAACTTACCTGTATATTTGACAACGTAATACATGATATAACGATTTTCAAGTTAATATATTGCTCCAAATCCAATGCCAGTAGAGTTACCTATTCCAACATTCCAAGCAAAAGCTTTTGTTTCAGGCTTCCCTTTTATATAGATAGGACATAAGCTTGCCTTGTTTCTTATATTGTGATAATTGATGTACTTAATTTTTTTCTTCTCATAATCTAAATCAAAATAAATATTCAAAGTTTCATCAACTGGCAATCCGGCAATCTCCATCTTATGTATCAATGTTTTTTTCATTAGTTCGCTAGACAAAGAATCTTCAAATGTGTAATGTTTTGCTTTTCCAGACTCATCTTCAGTACGTTTAATGAAAATAGGACTCCCTAAATAAAATAAGTTACGTGACATCAAATTCGGAGTCTCTTCTATCGAAATATCCACGACTTTCATCCCTGCAAACATTTCTGGATTCTTTAAAATCGATGCTATAATCTGTTTTATCCTTGTCTCCTCATAAAAACTAATGAACCAAGAGGCACCATTAGGAAAATCCAAACCATTCTCTTTCTTTACTCCATGATGTAACCATGAAAATGAATATAAAGAAATAGAGTCATGCTCATTATTTACTCCCAACCATTTATGCAATACGCCAACTAAATATTTCTGATAATCAAAAGACACAATTTCATCATTCTGTGATGTGTTTAAATAAATTCTCATAGCACTGTTATTTGTAAAATAATCTACGACGCAAGATATAAAGAATATTTAGCTACCACAAATATTTTTTATTTTTCCAAGAACAAATTTCTCTAATCAGTCTATTCTCATTGAAAATCCAGAAACTTACAATCCATCCGGATTTTTCATTTCAGTTATTTGGAATTATTATTTACCAGATTTTCACCTCCCAGCAGAGGTTTCATCTACCATATATCAAGATTTCTATAACCGTAAGAAGAGAAACAAAATAAGAAAAGAGGAAATCAAGATCTGTGCGATTACTGATTTCCTCTTTTTCCGTGATTCCGCTGCGATTCGAACGCAGGACCCACGCCTTAGAAGGGCGTTGCTCTATCCAGCTGAGCTACGGAACCATCCTTGTAATTTGTAAAGCTTTCAGTGATTCCGCTGCGATTCGAACGCAGGACCCACGCCTTAGAAGGGCGTTGCTCTATCCAGCTGAGCTACGGAACCATCCTTAATTGCGGTGCAAAAGTATGCTTTTATTTTGAATTACACAAATTTTTCCAGGGTTTTATACGATTATCAGGTACATTTATTCAACTCCGGCTACTCGTCCGACCCTACCAGTTTCCGGCTAAATTCTAATATCCAGTATTTTGTGAAATTCCACCGGCAATTACATCTCCTTGCGGAATAGGAAGCAACAACCTATAGTCTTCTACTCCGTACACCTCTTTCGCGAATCCTGTCCTTTTCAAAAAGGCAAAGTTCACGTCACAATAAAGCGACAGTTGCAACCGGGCGCTCTTAATTTTATCCAAAACCGTAGTTCCTGACAATGGGATTCCCTTTGCTGCGACAATCTTGTTCAACTGGCTTTCTGCATCCGACGTGCTGCCGTTTTTACAAAGACATTCTGCATATGACAACAGTACATCCGTATACGTCATAAGAGGAACAAGAGAAGGAATTCCTAACGAAATGTTGCTACGTGTCATCACGTCATTCCGAACTGCCAGTATGGTTTCTGTTCCACTCCCATTGTTATATAAATCCGTGATCGTTTCTTTCTGGTTGTAATTGGAAGAGTCCAACATATAAAAACCACCGGATATAACCTTGGCAAGGAGCGGTTCTGCCTGCCGATAATTACCTTGATACATATAAATATCTGCCAGAAGTATACGGGCCACATCTTTGGAAACAAAGAAAAAGTCATTGGCATCTCCCAACGATTCATTCTTCTTTTCCTCCAGGTTATCCATTGCCCCTTGCAGCTCCTTAATCAAACGGGAAAATATCTCCGACTGAGGAGTCTTGGAAATACTGGAACCACCTGCTACCCCAAAATCAGTACTGTCTACATAAGGTACATCCCCCCATGCCACAACCATGTAATAATAATACAAAGCATTCCATACATCAAAGTTACTCTGATATACTCCCAATTGCTTCGCTTCTGCTTCCTTAAACATCAGGTTCATCCTATTGGCACGATAAAAAGAGTTCCAGATGTCACTTATAATCGTCGCATCCGGACTTATATATTGAGGAACTAAATTTGCCTCTTTGTTATAATGATAATATTGTTCCATCAACGACCACTGCGAAAAAGCTTTTGCAAGTTCTAAAGCAAAGCTGGCTACCACCGTCTTGCCACTTTCTCCCAACTTAGGCAGAGGCATATCGGGGTTTCCTTCCTGGGCAATCTTCACCTCTCCTACTTCATTCCCCATACAGTCGTATACTTTCACAGAAGCTTCTTTAGAAGTTCGAGAATTTAGAGGACTCACATTGATGGTAAGCACATTATTCTCCAGCGACTTCTCAAGAGAGACAGAAGCATCTACCAAGCCCTCATAAATATCCGTAGAAAAATAATCCTCCGAAATGAGAGGCGGATACGACTCGTCATCCTCTGAAATCAGCGGTTCCAAATAAACTGGTACAGGAGAGGTAATCTTTATCGTATAATTGCCACCCTGGTTCGGTACCTGAAGTTCCGTGGTTTCCAGTGTAACCGTCTGCCCTTCTTGTAAGGTCTCGTTTCCGGCCACTCCGTCATTATCCCAGTCAAAGAAGTAAGCCAGTTCCTTCACTTCTACCGACAGGCCTATTTCCTCATAGCGGTCAATAACATGGTTGCGAACAGCCGACAACTGCCCGGCCAATGCATTCCGGTCTTCTTTCATCTGCTGCCGAGTTGACTCTGTAAATGCACCGTTATCTCCAAATTCTTTACACAGCTTGGCCAAATACTCCGTCAAAGCAGCTTCACTTCTATCTACAATCAATAAAGATGATATAGCAATCAGGGCAGCTGATTCATCTGTACCTCCAATGATGGAAAATGAAGAGGCATCCTTATCTTCATATCTCTGGAGCCCGAAAGCCGTAAACAATTCTTTTTGTGCTTGCGTATTGGCTTCTTTAAAACTCATACCTCCTTCCACCAGCCTCTGTACACGCTGGTATTTCAGATGAGTCAGCACATTGACATTGACCGTGGTCTTATCTGACAAATCAACCAATGCACGCAGGCTTAAGGTACCTGAAGAAAGCTCTCCTTCTACTTCATTAAAGAAATATCCGTTGGCTGTAAGTTCTGCATAAGGAGCTTCAAACAATTTGGAACCAAAAGAGAAATTTCCCATATCGTCTTGAATGGTAGAGGAATAGAAATCACCTCTTACCTGAAGCTTGGAATCCATGGGCTGGATGGTAATGGCCGACCCACTCACAAAAGGTCCTTTTTCTACCTTCCCCGAAACATTATACGTATGAGGTTCAAACGATTCTCCCTTTTCCGAGTCTTTCCCACACGAAGAAAATAAAACGGAGAAAGCTACCAGTCCTCCGATGTATAGCCTTAATTTCATAATAAAAAGTTTTTGGTATCTCATTTCTAAATTCTGCCGGACAACCAGGTTACCTCACCCGGTTATCGGATATAAAGATAATTACATTTGTTAATATATACCAACATTTTAAGCACTTTTCACTAAAGCAGACATTCCCCTATCTCTCTTTTCCAAAGGCCGTCACATAAAATGAGAAACGTACTACAACTTTTTACGTTTCCGCACGCAAGCCATAGGTTTTCCGGTGCAGAACCCTACGTTTTCCGGACGGGAAACATACAGTTCCGTACCGGAAAACATAGAAAGTTTCCAGGCATTTTCAGCATACCGCAGAAAGATTTCCGGATATACGTACCACAGTTCTCCCCTCACTAATCGGCCGTTTCCTGCGGTTTTTCCGCGAAAATTCCGTAAGTTTGTGTAACGAAAACCCTAAAAACGACATCACACATGGAACAGCATCCCCAGCTTTTAGTCTACAAGGCTTCTGCCGGCTCCGGCAAGACCTTTACACTGGCGGTACATTATATAAGACAACTGATTGAAGACCCGTATGCCTACCGCAGGATTCTGGCGGTGACATTCACCAACAAGGCGACGGCGGAAATGAAGGAGCGTATCCTGGAACAGCTCTACGGCATCGCTACGGCCGACGAAGGTTCGGAGGGCTACCTGAAGGAGATTCAGAAAACATCAACCAAATCGGTTGAGGAAATCCGGGAATCGGCACGCGAAGCATTACGGCACATCATTCATGACTACAGCCGTTTCCGCATCGAGACCATCGACTCGTTTTTCCAATCGGTGATGCGCAACCTGGCGCGGGAACTGGAATTAGGGGCCAACTTGTCTATCGAGCTGAACAATACAGAGGTCCTGAGCGATGCGGTAGATGCCATGATTGAGAAGCTGGACCGGCGCTCACCGGTGCTCTACTGGCTGCTGGAGTACATCGAGGAACGTATCGTGAACGACCGCCGCTGGGATGTGTCGAAGGACATCAAGGGGTTCGGACAGAATATTTTCGACGAGAGCTACATCGAAAAGGGAGAAGGACTGCGCCGGAAACTGGCCGACCCGAACTTTATTCCTTCCTACCGGGATGAGCTGAAAAGTATCCGCGAAGAGGTACTGGAATTCATGAAGGGATTCAGCGAACAGTTTACGGGCTTGCTCGAAATGCACGGACTGACTCCGGCAGACCTGAAGAACGGCTCACGGGGCATCGGCAGTTATTTCAACAAGCTGGCCAACGGGAAACTAAGCGATGACATCCGTAATGCCACCGTGGAGAAGTGCCTGGAGAGCGAGGAAAACTGGACGACCAAAACGTCGGCCCACCGCGATGAAATCCGTTCGCTGGCGGCTTCGGAACTGATACCCTTATTAGCGGAAGCGGAAAACCGTCGTCCGCAGAACAACTTGCTACTCAACTCGTGCGACCTTTCGCTGCGTTACCTGAATAACCTGCGTTTGCTGGCACACATTGACGAGGAGGTACGCTTGCAGAACCAAACACATAACCGTTTTCTGCTGTCGGATACCAATGCCTTGCTCCATAGCTTAATCAGGGAGGGAGATGCCTCGTTTGTCTACGAGAAAATCGGTACCACCATCGATACGGTGATGATTGACGAGTTTCAGGATACCTCACGCATGCAGTGGGAGAACTTTCATCTGCTGTTGCAGGAAAGTCTGGCACAGAAGGAAGGCAGCCTCATCGTAGGCGACATCAAGCAAAGCATCTACCGCTGGCGAAGCGGCGACTGGAAAATCCTGGCGGGACTGGGCAATGACCGGAGTTTCCGCATCAAGGAATGTACGCTCGACACAAACTGGCGAAGTGAGGCACGCATCATCCGCTTCAACAACGAGTTTTTCACGGCGGCCTGCCAGACACTGAACCGGCGCTATCAGGAGGAACAGGGCATGCCTTGTGCCCAACTGGAACAGGCGTACAGCGACGTGCGGCAGCGTTGTGCCAAGAAGGAGGAGAAGGGCTTCGTAAAGGTGACCTTCCTACAAGACTCCAAGGAGCGGCCTTACACGGAAGCGACCTTGGAACAGCTGGCCAAGGAAGTGGAACGCCTTACGGCAGAGGGTATCCGCCTCAACGAGATGGCCATTCTGGTGCGAAAGAACCGGAGTATCCCCGACATTGCCGCTTACTTCGACGAACATACCCCCTACCGCATCGTATCCGACGAGGCGTTCCGGCTGAGTGCATCGCTGGCAGTGAGCATGCTCATCGACGGACTGCGGTATCTTTCTTCACCCGACGACCGCATCGCACTGGCGCGCCTGGCGGTAGCTTATCAGCAAGGGGTATTGCGCAAGGACATCAGTCTCAACACGGTGCTGCTCGACAACCCGTCCCGTTACCTTCCGGCAGCCTTCCAATTGCAGGCAAACGAACTCCGCTTCATGCCGCTGTACGAACTGTTAGAGAAGTTGTTCGTGCTGTTCGACATGCAGCTTATCGAGAAGCAGGATGCGTATCTCTGTGCCTTCTATGATGCGGTGACGGAATACATGCAGAACAACTCGTCGGAGCTGACAGC
This sequence comes from Bacteroides sp. 43_108, assembly GCA_001915545.1. Lineage (GTDB taxonomy): Bacteria > Bacteroidota > Bacteroidia > Bacteroidales > Bacteroidaceae > 43-108. The sequence goes on from MNQS01000116.1 coordinate 15,192, forward strand.
TTTCATCCGTTTCTGGGATGAGAAGCTGAACGCGAAGACCATCCCTTCGGGCGAGATTGACGGCATCCGCATCTTGTCCATCCATAAGTCGAAGGGACTGGAGTATCACACGGTGCTGCTGCCATTCTGCGACTGGAAGATGGAGAACGAAACGAACAATCACCTGATATGGTGCAGCGTGGCAGGTACGGGAAAGGAAACCGACATTCCGCCGTTCAACCGTCTGGACATCGTACCGGTGAACTATTCCGGTGCCATGGCGGAATCGGTCTATCACAACGATTACCTGGAAGAGAAATTACAGCTCTGGGTGGACAACCTGAATCTGCTTTACGTGGCGTTTACACGTGCCTGCAAGAACCTGATTATTTTCACAAAGGCGGGACAGAAGGGCACGGTTTCAGAACTGTTGTACGACAGTCTGCCCCTCATGCAGGAAGTGGCACTGCCGCTGGCACAGGAGAATCCGGAAGACGATGCAGTGGGCGAATACGGTGAGCTCTGCACGGCGCACGATGAGAAGAAGGCAGGCAAATCCAACCGGCTGTCATCGCCCCGCGAAGGAGTGCCCGTGAAGATGGAAAGCATCGAGACGCACATCGAATTCAAGCAGTCGAACCGTTCGGCCGACTTCATTCAGGGTGACGACACAGAGGACAATCGCGGACAGTACATCCGTCAGGGGCAGTTGCTGCACCAGGTGTTTGCCCACATCGAAAAGGCGGACGACCTTCCTTCGGCACTGGAACGACTGAGTTTCGAAGGGGTGTTCGAATCGGAGGAACAGAAGCAGCAGATTCAGGGACTGGCACACTGGGCCTTGCAGCATCCTGCCGTGAAGGACTGGTTCAGCGGTACGTGGGAGCTTTACAACGAGTGTTCCATTGTCTACACCGACGAGCTGGGACAGATGCAGACACGCCGCCCCGACCGCGTGATGCGGAAAGAAGGACAGGTGGTCGTGGTGGACTTCAAGTTCGGAAAGAAGAACGAGGCTTACCGCACACAGGTGCAGGAGTACATGGACTTGCTCACGCAGATGGGCTACACCCACATCCGGGGATTCCTCTGGTACGTGTTTGCCAATGAGCTGGAAGAAGTGACGCTTCCGGCCTGAGTTTATTTTTTCACAACGATATTTCGACAATGCAATATATGGAAACTTTTTTGAAGCAGGTGGCCGCCGATTTGTACCGGAAGATGAACGGAGACTTCACGAAGGTGGCTGTGGTTTTCCCTAACAAGCGTGCCAGCCTCTTTTTCAATGAATATTTGGCACAGGAATCCGACCGCCCGGTATGGTCGCCGGCCTACGTGAGCATCAGTGAGCTATTCCGCCAGTCGTCGCAATGGGTGACTGGCGATTCCATCAAATTAGTGTGCGACCTCTACAAGGTGTTCCGTGCAATAACGGGCAGCAAGGAAAGTCTGGACGAATTCTACTTCTGGGGCGAGATGCTCATCAGCGACTTTGACGATGCTGACAAGAACATGGCCGACACCAAGGCGCTGTTCAGCAACTTGAAGGACCTGAACAAGCTGACGGGTGAATATGACTTCCTGGAAGAAGGACAGAAGGAAGCGTTGAGCCAGTTCTTCCGTAACTTCTCCATCGAGCAGGTCACGGAACTGAAACGGCGTTTCATCTCATTGTGGGACGTGCTGGGCGACATCTATACGCAATATAAAGAACTGCTCCGCGAGCAGGGCATCGCCTACGAAGGAATGCTCTACCGCGAGGTGACGGAGACCATGGACGTGCAGCAGTTTCCCTACGACAAATATGTGTTCGTAGGATTCAACGTGCTGAATAAGGTGGAACAAACCCTGTTCAGCAAGTTGCACGAAGCAGGAAAGGCCCTGTTCTACTGGGACTACGATACCTTCTACCTGAACAAGCATCCGCACGAGGCAGGCGAGTTTATCCGCCGCAACCTGAAGAATTTCCCCTCGGAATTGCCGCCTTCCCTGTTCGACCACCTGAACCATCCGAAAGAAATTACCTTCATCGAATCGCCTACGGAGAACGGACAGGCACGCTACCTGCCGCAATGGATTCGGGAGAACCTGACGGAGGACGAAAAGGAAACGGCCGTGGTGCTCTGCAACGAGGCCATGCTGCAACCTGTGCTTCACTCACTACCGGACAACGTGCGCCACATCAACATCACCATGGGTTTCCCGCTCTCGCAGACACCGGCCTACAGCTTCGTAAAGACGTTGCTGGAACTGCACATTGCGGGCTACAATTCCCGCAGCGGACGCTACCAGTTTGCCGAAGTCATCAGCGTGCTGAAGCATCCGTACACGCAACTGCTTTCCGGAGAAGCCGCTCCGCTGGAAAAGGAACTGACGGAGAAGAACCGCTTCTATCCCCTGCCCTCGGAACTGGAACGGGACGAGGCCTTGTCGCTGCTGTTCAAGCCGTGCAACCACAACCTGGAGCTGTGCAAGCGGCTGGCCGACATCTTGAAGCAGGTGGCACAACTGTATCGCAAGCAGGCAGCTTCCACCAGCGACGCCCTCGACCAGCTCTATCGCGAAGCCTTGTTCAAAAGCTTCACCATGGTCAACCGCTTCCATGCCCTGCTTGAAAGCAAGGACCTGGAGGTACAACCTGTCACCTTCCACCGCCTGCTGGTACGCGTCATGTCGACAGCCAGCATTCCTTTCCACGGAGAGCCAGCCATCGGTATGCAGGTGATGGGGGTACTGGAAACGCGTAACCTGGATTTCCGCCACGTCATTCTGCTGTCGGTCAACGAAGGCCAGTTGCCCAAGGCAGGGGGTGATGCTTCGTTCATCCCCTATAACCTGCGCAAGGCGTTCGGCATGACGACCATCGACCACAAGATTGCAGTCTATGCCTACTATTTCTACCGTCTGCTGCAACGGGCAGAGAAGGCTACGTTACTCTACAACACGGTGAGCGACGGCATGAACCGGGGAGAGATGTCGCGCTTCATGCTTCAGCTGCTGATTGAGTGGGGCTATCCCGTACAGCGGAAACAACTGGAGGCAGAGCAGTCGCCCATTGCTTCCTCACCCATCTGTATCCCCAAGTCGCCCGACATCATGAAACGGATGCAGAGCGTGTTCGACGTGCGGGTAAATCCGAAAGCCCTTCTTTCCCCGTCAGCCCTGAACTGCTACCTGGACTGTCCGCTGAAGTTCTACTATAAGTACGTAGCAGGACTGGCAGCTCCCGAAGAAGTAAGCGCCGAAATCGACTCGGCTAAATTCGGAAGCATCTTCCACTACGCTGCCGAACACATCTACAAAGAACTCACGGCACACGGAAAAGTCATCAACAAAGACACCCTGGAAGCTCTGCTCCAGGAAGAAGTGAAACTACAGAATTACGTGGACAACGGATTCAAGGAACTGTTCTTCCATCTCCCTGCTGACGAGCGTCCGGAATACAACGGGGTACAACTCATCAATTCCGCCGTAATTCTGCGCTACATCCAGCAGCTGCTTCGCAACGACCTGCGCCACGCTCCCTTTACCTTCGTAGGCTCCGAACAACGGGTCATGGAGGACGTAGAGATACAGACGCCTAAGGGAGCCATCCGCTCGCGTATGGGAGGAATCATCGACCGCATGGACAGCAAGGACAACGTGCTCCGCATTGTGGACTACAAAACGGGAGGCAAGGCCGACACCCCGCCCAGCGTAGAATCGTTGTTCACGCCTGGCCCCAAACGTTCCAATTACGTGTTACAGACTTTCCTGTACGCCGCCATCGTATGCCGGAAACTGCGTGAACGGAATGATGACCGGAAGGTAGCTCCTGCCCTGCTCTACATTCACCGGGCTGCGGCAGAAGATTACTCGCCCGTCGTCCAGCTCAAGGAATCGTATAACAAAACCACCCCCGTGGAAGACTTTTCATTGCTGGAAGAAGAGTTCAGAACCCGCCTACAGGCACTTCTGGAAGAGATTTTCAATCCCGACTTGAGTTTCAGTCAGACGGAAGAAGAAGACCGGTGCACTTATTGTGATTTCAAGGAAATATGTAAACGATAGAAACAGAATCAAAACAAGTGTTAAAAACACATTTTTCTCTGAACAATCCAAGTGAGCCGGATGTTATAAAGATGTTTTTCATAGTAATAGATAAGAACAGTATTGGTATTTGTGAAAATATCAGCTGTAAGGACAAAAGCGTTTGTTCTTTAAAAAATAAGAGAGGCTGCATTTCCCCGGCAGCCTCTCTTAATTTTTTATCCTCTACACAAATGTTTTTTTATTCCTGATAATCATAGTACCACCAGTAGGTATCACCGAATTCGCGACGCATACGGTTGCGTTCTTCCAGCGGAGAACCTTCTTTCTGCTGCAAGGTCTGGTAAGCCTTGAAACGATCTAAAGTCAGACTGTCTGCACGCGAAGATACGGTATCATTCCGCTGGACATGATACATTACCAATGCTTCCCGATAATAACGCGGCAAGGTATCTTCCGGCAAATAGAAATCGGGAACGGCCTGTGCAAAGCTATCCAGTTTCTTTTCAAGCAGCAAAGCAGAAAGGTAATAATCCAGCGACGTATATTTTCCCGTTCCCTTGTAGCAGATGTTCCGCAGGAATACCATGCGGTCTTCTCCCGTATATGGACGTGCTCCCAGCAGGTAATAAATGGAATCATTCGTATAACGGAGCGTGTGCAGGGAATCCGTTTCAAAGAACAATCCGTCGGAACGGTAATATTGCGGATAAGCAAACAACTTGTCGCCCATCTTTCCCAAGTGCGACAAGGCCACAGCACGATAGGCCGTCAGCGTACGGCTGGCCTCCAATGATTTTTCTCCTACGCGTAACACCTTGTCATACTCCCCGGCTCGCAGATAATGTTCCGCCTCCAGCTCATGATGAAACTGCCGGTTGGTACTGCCCACACACACTGTCAGCAGACACAACCCTAGCAAGATTGCCAGGTTACTGTTGACCAGCCCCCAGAGACTTCCTTCGTGATTCAACTGTACGCGGAAAACTCCACGCAGCCAGTAGCCAATTTCCACGAACAGCAATACCAGTAAAGGCAACAGCCAGGTCCACGGAGTATGGTAGTCGGAGATATACACTCCACGCCCTACATCCGTCAGGGCACAAAGTACCAGAAAGGACGGCACATACGCCAGGGCACGCACCCTTCCCTTCAGTCCCAGCAGACTGTTTACCCCCCAGCGCAGCAACAGCAAAATCAGCGTAATGACCAGCGCACTGGCCATCGGAGCAAAGGTAGTCTTTCCATGTGCCAGCGAGAAATGAAGGGCTTCCAGCACATCGCGCTGGAACACATAAAGATATACAAAACTAAACAGAGAAAAAAGAAGACCGCATACAGCAATCATGATGCGTGCAGTCTTCTTATAAAATGCATTTGTGTAATCACTCATACAATATCAATTCAATCTTTCACTCGTTTTAATACAACTGCAGAACGGGCCGGCACATACAGTTTCAGCCATTCTTTCTTGTCTTTTGCATAAAGCGGGTCGGCACAGGTGAAGTGGCGGAGACTGTCGTCTGAGAAGCCGAATCCACCAAACTGCTTGTTGTCTGTGTTCAGAACCACATCGTAGGCACCTCTCGGTACGAGGAAGCCATAATCGGTAAACGAACGGGTCGGGTTGAAGTTGAACACAAACACCAAATCCTTGCGGCGGTATGCCAGAATCTGGTCACCATCGTTATGCCATACCTCGATGACATCCGATTTCTGGATGTTCTTCACGCTGCGAATCAGCTTGACCATTGCCTCATCGAAGTCGCCCAAGTAATGATAGCACAAATCCGGATTATCAACCAGGTTCCACTGACGGCGTGCATACTTGTATGACCATCCGTTGCCTTCGCGCGGGAAGTCAATCCATTCCGGATGACCGAACTCATTACCCATGAAGTTCAGGTAACCTCCGTTGATGGTAGAAGCCGTGAGCAGACGAATCATCTTGTGCAGGGCAATGCCTCGTTCCACCACTCCATTCTCGTCGCCAATCTTGAAGTGCCAGTACATGTCGGCATCAATCAGGCGGAAGATGATGGTCTTGTCGCCCACCAGTGCCTGGTCGTGGCTTTCGCAGTAAGAGATGGTCTTTTCATCCTTGCGGCGGTTAGTCACTTCCCAGAACAGGCTGGACGGTTTCCAGTCCTCATCGCGACGTTCCTTGATAATCTTAATCCAATAGTCAGGAATGTTCATGGCCATGCGGTAATCGAAGCCGTAACCTCCGTCTTCGAACGGAGCAGCCAGTCCCGGCATACCCGATACTTCCTCGGCAATGGTAATGGCCTTCGGATTCACTTCATGAATCAACCGATTGGCCAGCGTCAGGTAGCAGATGGCATTGTCATCCTGATGACCGTTGAAGTAGTCACCATAGTTGCAGAAGGCCTCACCCAGTCCGTGGCTGTAATAAAGCATAGAAGTCACCCCATCGAAACGGAAACCGTCGAAATGGAACTCTTCCAACCAGTACTTACAATTAGACAACAGGAAGTGAATCACCTCGTTCTTGCCATAGTCAAAGCAGAGCGAATCCCATGCCGGATGTTCACGACGTCCGCCCTGATAGAAATACTGGCAAGGATCACCGGCAAAGTTGCCCAATCCTTCCACCTCGTTCTTCACGGCGTGTGAGTGTACGATATCCATAATCACGGCAATGTTCATCTGGTGTGCCGTGTCGATAAGCTGTTTCAGTTCTTCCGGTGTACCGAAGCGTGAAGAAGGAGCAAAGAAGCTAGACACATGATAGCCGAAACTTCCGTAATAAGGATGTTCCTGAATAGCCATAATCTGAATACAGTTGTATCCGTCCTTCGCAATTCGCGGCAGTACATTCTCACGGAATTCATTGTACGTACCAACCTTTTCCGCATCCTGTCCCATACCGATATGGCATTCGTAAATCATCAGCGGAGCCACATTAGGCGTAAAGGTCTTTTTCTTGAACTTATACGGTTTCTCCGGATTCCATACCTGTGCACTAAAAATCTTGGTCTGTTCATCCTGCACAACGCGGGTAGCCCATGCCGGAATACGTTCGCCGCATCCGCCTTCCCAGTACACTTTCAGCTTGTACAAGTCACCGTGCTTCATGGCCTTTTCCGGCAGATTGATTTCCCAGTTACCCGTCTTGCGCACACGTTTCATGCGGAAAGCCGGTTTCTCCTGCCAGTCGTTGAAATCGCCCACCAGGTAGATTTCCGTCGCATTCGGTGCCCATTCACGGAAGGTCCATCCCTTGTCTGTGCGGTGCAAACCGAAATACATGTGTCCGGTAGCAAAATCCGACAACGTCTTCTTTCCTACCAGTTCCTTTTCTTTTTCCACCACATGCTGATGACGACCGTTGATAGCATCGGCGTATGGTTCCAGCCACGGATCATTCTTTATGATATTCAATACCTTGTCCATAGTATTAGTAATTAGAAATTATTTGACACGTACTTTTACAATCACTTTTCTCACTCCGTCGGGAGTTACGCCCGGTGCATGTGCATCTTCCGGGAAGAAAATAGCAAACATACCCGGCTTTACGGTCAGGTAGTCAGTAGCCAGTCCTTCATAGAAAGTAATATCTTTTTCTGCATTGTAAGCAGCCTCAGGCAAATCCGTACGCGGCATATAGCCCATTACTTCCACCCCCGACAATGGAATCTGGATGTCGATGAAATCATTGTGTGTTTCCAGACGCGCTTCTTCCTTTGTCTTCGGACGTGCATCTGCAAAATTCACCATCAGTTCACCTTCCTTCAGCACTACCTTCCCCACTTCATGTGCCTGCAAGTCAGTTGCCTTCAAAAAAGCTACAGCCTCTGCAAACAAAGGATTCAGTGACACATATTTTTCCAGATTTTCCAATTTGTCAATAACCATATTCTTTCAATTTTAAATCGTTAATATTTTATTCAAACTCATCTATCGTTTCATTTGTAAAATCGGCAAAGCGTTTCAGCTGGCGAAACACGTCGATAATCCGTTCCATAAAGTCCGGACGGGAAAAGAACTCATCTTCCACCCGGCAGGCCACCGTAAAGTCCTTGCAACGGATGTACTGCGGATAAGAAAAATCCTTCGGAAACCCCTTGGGCACCGTCTTCAGATGCGACTCGCCCACCACCGGGAAATACTGCTTGAAAGCCGGATCTTCCACGATGGCACGATACTCATCAATGCGGCCGCACACCGACTGACGCACTGCCCGCAACATATCGGCAGGCATGCACCAGCTTCCTCCGGCCAGCATACAGTTGCCCGGTTCCAGATGAAGATAATAACCACAGTGATTGGATTTCTTTCCCCTTGCATTGATATACCCTCCGATGTGGGTCTTATAAGGAGACTTGTCGGAAGAAAAACGGACATCCCGGTAGATGCGATACGTGCAGTCACGCGGAAGGACGTGCGCCACACTTTCATCCCATGGCGAAAGGCGGGCAATCACCCCTGCCAGCAACTCCTCGAAGTCTGCCTGCACACTCAAATATTCCGCTTTATGTTCCTGAAACCACTCCCGGTTGTTGTTTGCCGCCAGTACTTTCAGGAAATCCAATATGCCCGGTATATCCATATTCTTTACTTTTGAGTCACACAAACTTACGAAATTAATTCTTATCTCTCGAATAAAACGATATTTTTTTACATTATCCCAGCAGATTCAACAGAAAATCGTGTACCTTTCCGTTGGAAGCCACCACTTCGCGGCCAGAATAGCATGAATCACCACCGGAAAAATCGGTCACCCTTCCTCCGGCATTCTGTACCAGCAGGATACCTGCCGCCACATCCCACGGACAAGTGAAAGCTTCGGCACGCGCTTCAAAACGCCCGTCGGCCACGTAACACATCTCGGCAGCCGCCGCACCGACCACCCGAATGCCTGCCACATGCCCGTAGCAGCCTTCTATCAGGCGGTTGAATACCGGCTTGTAAGCCTCCGTTTCGTACGGAAGACCGAAAGCCATAAAAGCCTCATCGGGTACAGCTACCTGCGACACCCGAATCTGTCGGTCATTACAATAAGCAGGCGCCCCCTTGTAAGTCCAGAAACACTCGTCGCGGCACACTTCATAAACCACCCCCAGCAAGATTTCCTCACGGTTACGCAAGGCAATGCTCACACAATAAGGTGCATGGTTATGAATGAAGTTGGTCGTACCGTCCAGCGGGTCAACCAGCCAGCAATACTCCTCGTCAGTGTAAGTTCCACTCCCCTCTTCTGCAATAAAACCTGCCTCGGGAAGCAACTCCCGCAGACAGGCAACTATTCTTCGTTCCGATTCCTTGTCGACATACGACACATAATCGTGTGCGTGCTTCTTCTCAATCCGCTCACGGCTGAACTTCTTCCGCTCCTCACGGATAAAAGCCCCCGTAGCTACAGCCAGTTCACGCACCTTCAAAGTCAGTTCGGATAATTCCATCATTATTTTTTCTCCTCCAATAAACGTCCGTATCTGAAAGTCCCTTTCCGGACAATATTTCCGTTGGCATCCATCTCTACGAATGGACCGTCCTTCTTTCCCTGCTTGAAGAAGCCCTCAAAGCGAGTGCCGTCCTTTTCAATCAGCACACCCTTTCCTTCTTCCTTTCCACGTACAAAGGAACCGGTATAGACAGAACCGTCAGCCATGTGAAGCACACCTTCTCCCTCGGCCATGTTGTTCTTCCACTGACCTTCGTATTCATCACCGTTGGCCCACTTGTATTTTCCGGTACCCGAGCGCTGGTTCTTCGACCATTGCCCGTCGTACACCGCTCCGTTGGCCCAGGTGAACGTGCCTTGTCCCTCCTGCTGTCCGTTCAGGAAATGACCTACGTATTTGTCACCGTTCGGATACGTATAGATACCCCTTCCCGTGCGTTCACCGTTGGCATAATCGCCCTCATAGCGTTCGCCGTTCTGGAAATAATAGATACCCTTTCCGTCCTGCACATCATCCTTCCAGTCGCCCACGTACTTGTCGCCGTTAGTATAGTAGAAAGTACCCTTTCCGTGACGCATACCGTCCTTCCAGTCGCCTTCATACTTCGACTTATCCTCCCACACCATGGTGCCCTTCCCGTTCTTCAGGTCGTTCTTCCATTCGCCAGTGTAGACCGCTCCGCCTTTCCAGGTATAAGTACCCTGTCCGTTGCGCTTGTCATGATGCCAGGTACCGGTATATAAGTCCCCGTTATAATAGGTCATCGTACCCTCACCCTCCTGGTAGTCAGTATACCACATCCCGTCGTAACGGTTGTTGTTCATGAAATAATACGTTCCCTTGCCGTGCTGCTGGTCCTCGAACCACTCTCCCACGTACTTTTCTCCGTCGCTGAAAGTGTAAGTACCTTCGCCCTGGCGTTTCCCCTTCACGTATTCACCTTCGTACACGTCGCCATTGCGGAACACCGTCTTTCCCTTTCCGTTCGGGCGGCGTCCTTTCAGTTCACCGGTATATTCCGAACCATCCTTAAACTGGTAGTATCCCAATGACAACTGGGCCGAAGCCGATACCGAGCTGAATGCCAGCAAGGCAAATAAAAATAATGTATGTTTGTTCTTTCTCACGTTCTTAGTCTCTTTTTTTAATTCCGCTCAAAAATAGTCTTTTTACTTTTGCACGAGCCGGAAGGTTTATACTTTTTTACCTGCCACTACCTCTATTAAGTTTTCTTTGCAGAAATAGCGCTGAGCCAGCGAAAGCAGTTCGTCGGACGTCACCTCACGGATGGCAGCCAGCGACGCATCAAAAAAGTCGGGCTTCAATCCGGCCGTTTCGATGAATATCCAGGCATCCGAAAGCGAGAATGCCCCCTCGTACGAACGACACATATCGCCCAGCATATAGTTGCGCACCATCTCCAGTTCTTCTGCCGGCACCTTGTCCTGACGCAGACGGTCCATTTCATGATACACTTCCGTGATGACAGACTCCATATATTCATTGGCCGCCTCCGTACTCACCACCAGCAGACTCGTGCCCGGATAAGACACCAGTCCGGCCCCGATGCCGTAGGTATATCCCTTATCCTCACGGATGTTCGACATCAGACGACTGCCGAAATACCCTCCGAACAGCGTAACCAGCACACGCAGTTTCAGGTAATCAGGATGCTTGCGGTCGAGCGAAAAACCACCCATGCGGAGCGAACTCTGCAAGGCATCCTCCTTCTCCACGTGAACCCGTTTACGGGCATCCTTCACAATGTCCCACGTACGTTCCACCTTCTCTGCCGTACAACTTCCCCAGGGCGCTTCTCCCCAGTGACGTTCGATACAGCGCACCACCTCGGGCGTTACCTTACCCGACACGTACATGGAGCAGTTGCCCGAATGATAATGGCGGTGATAGAAATCCTTCAGCGCCTCCACCTGAATGCGTTCATAATCCTCCAGTTCGGCATAGCGTCCCAACGGATGCGAAGTACCGAAGAGCGAACGGTTCAGCTGCTTGCGAGCCAGTACGTCCACCCGCTGGTTGTTCACCAGAAACTGCTGGCGGTTGATGTCGCAGATAATGCGGAACTGCTCTTCCGGAAACACAGACTCCTTCACCAGTCCGGCCACAATCTCCATGGTGCGGTCAAGGTGTTTCGTCAGTGTATACAACGTTACAAATCCACAGTTCACAGAAGAAGACAGGTCGAGCCACGCCCCGTAATAATCCAGCCGTTCGGCAATCTCGCCCGACGTCATGCGCACCGTTCCCTCACGCAGCATACGGTTGGTAAACACGGCCTGAAGCGGCTGCGACTGGTCGAGCTGTCCGCTACGCACCAGCAGGTCGAAACGAATCACGTCCTCGTTTCCAGCCGAAAGCACATACAGCGGCATGCCGTTCTTCATACGGTGCAACTCCGGCTGCAAGATGGAAAAATGCTCCAGCTGACGGATGGCAGGCGCCACACTACGGTCGAGCTGCGTCATAGTGCCTCCTGCTGATTACGCAGAAACTCTTCGGCCCGTGCCAGATCCTGCGGCGTGTCAATACCAATGGTCTCTACTTCGCTGATGCCCACCTTGATGGAATAACCGTTCTCCAGCCAGCGCAACTGCTCCAGCGATTCGGCCAGTTCGAGCGACGACTGCGGAAGGGATGTAATCTCCTTCAGCACCGGCGCGCGGTAGGCATAAAGTCCGATATGTTTGTAATACGTATGTCCGGCCAGCCACTCCTTCTTGTCGCGGTTACGCTGGTAAGGAATGATGGAACGGCTGAAATAGAGTGCCTTCATCTCCTTGTTCACCACCACCTTGGGCGAGTTCACGTTTTCCAGCGCATCAAATCCGTCGGCAGGCGTAAACGGTTTCACAAGTGTGGCAATCTGTGTAGACGCATCGTCAAAGCAAGCCTTCACGGCTTCCAGCTGCGAACGCTGGATAAACGGTTCGTCACCCTGAATGTTCACCACCACGTCATAGCCGCTGCCTACCTTGCAGTAAGCCTCGTAGCAACGGTCGGTACCGCTCTTATGGTCGACCGACGTCATTACTACCTTTCCACCGAAAGCCTTTACAGCCGCTTCGATGCGTTCGTCGTCGGTAGCCACGTAAGCTTCGTCCAGCACACCGGCCACTTGTTCATAAACTCTTTGTATCACGGGTTTGCCTCCAAGTAGTGCCAAAGGTTTGGCGGGGAAGCGTGTAGATGCATATCTTGCAGGAATAATTCCAATAAATTTCATGGTTATTGTATTTGGGTTATGCTTCGCAAATGTACGAATAAAAAGTGACAAACAGAAAAATGTCACCAAGTTATCGGCTGAGAAACGTTTTTGCAAGAAGGCTTAAAAGGGATAATATACCATGCTTTCCGATAATCGAACTATCCAATTTTTTCGAATAGTTCGATTATCGGAAAGCATTCTCCCTAAACCAGTCTATAAACAGACGTAACTTCCGTATTTATCACATATCTGACTTCTAGTTTGTTGATACTGTATTATCATATCTATATTAAGTTACATTCTTTAGATATAGATTTCTATATCAATATCCTGGTGTATCAGAAAAAGGCAATGCTATACGATTTTAGAATCTTTAGAATACACAACAGTAAATTCTTTACATTTTCTTTTCCCCTGTTGCAAAGCTCCTAATGAGAATTTATTATAAGGCTCAAATATATCCAAACCTCTTCCAAGGGTTATAATCCAGCCTGTATCTGTTTTTATACAGCGATCATGAAAGTCCCTGAACTCGTATGTGAAATCAATTCCGATATTAGTTAAATCATCTTTTATGTCTTCCAAATCGTCAATAAGAGCTGGTACTTTCTCTTCCTCTTCCCATGTCTGTAAATGAATTTTAAGCCCCTCTACCGGACGTGTTTCCGTTAGCATCGATATAAACTCTGTCAAATTTTTCAGTTGCCAGAAAGTACGGATAAACGGATCTTCAATTATAATTGTTTTGGCATCATTCAAATATTCCGCAAACAGAGATTTATAAGAAACACCAGTCTGTCCTAACCTAAATGAGAGACGTTTTTCCATTAGTTTATGGATACGCTGTTTTTTTGACTTTTCCTCACAATTGTCTTGTTTTTCTATATTTTCTTCATCATTGTCTTTAACAGGTATATTTTGACAACATTCTGAGTTATTGATACGTTCAAGCGTTTCAATGAATATTTCCTGACCATTTTTCAGGTTTACATACTTGAATATTGCGGGCTCTGCTTTAAATGTTTCGTCTATGATATAAAGCTGATCTTTTACACGTTTACGGCATTCTGCTGCAAAATCAATTATTTCAAAAGCTTCTTCTTGTGTCATGTTTCCGTCAGGATATAGTAGTTTTACCATACCCGAGAATGTCTTTCTGATAGCAAGATGGTCGCGTTCTGATAGGGAACTGTCAAATTTAGCATAACTTTGCAACAATGAAGTCAAATCCTTGTTTCTCAGTTCATGTAATACTGCTGCTATATAGTCTGTTATAAGTCCATAACCTTTTGAGAAACTTTCTTTTTTCAACATTCTGACTTCCCATCCCGGATTATAAAGATGAATACGGTCGAGGAATGCACCTTTGATAAAAGATGTAGGAATAGATTCAAACAGATGCGATGATTTCAGCATATATGGAACCGTATGTTTCGTGTTGCCTACAAATACCATTGATGCACTTGCCTCGTGAGTGGCTTTACCTCGGTTGAATGACTTGTTGGCGAGATAGTTTTGCATAGTATCTATTAATACAGCATCTACATTCCTGCCTTTCTGTTGTTCAAACTCATCCCACGCTACCAAATCCCAATAGCCTACCAGACCAAGAATTTCACGATTTCCACTCATCTTGACAAAAAGTCTGGCACTTGTTACGTCACCACCACTCACCAGAACACCGTATGGTGACATTTCCTGAAAGATATGTGATTTACCTGTCCCTTTAGGACCAAGCTCCATAAAGTTGAAGTTGTTCTCAACAAATGGCAACAAGCGGGATAATGTTATGAATTTTTCCCGTCTGTTAAGTGTATCAGGATTTAAGCCAACTGTATGGATAAGAAAATCAATCCATTCATCAGTTGTAAAATACTGTCTTTGTTCAATATAATCATGAATATCAATATTTGATATTTGAATAGGCTTCAACATTTGAATATCCCAACGTACTCTAATGTCTTCTCCACTGATATATCCTATAGTCACTATACACCATACACCATTACCAGATAACAGCTTGGGATTTTCTTTAACATATTGTGAACTTACCGGTACACCAGTCAATCCCAGATTAGCAAAAGAAGCCTGATATTCATCTAATTTTTCATTCAGAATTACGTTTACTTTGTCAATGATACGGTATTTTCCCAAATCATGGATTTTTCCTTTCACAGCTTCTGCATCGGCACGATGAACATAGTTGTTCTGAATAACTTCCTTTACTTTTTCCAGTCCCATACGAATAGCTTCTTCGTCATCACTTGCACAATATTGTCCCAAGAGATATTCAAGTACAAATGTAGGTACAGGAAGACCTCCTTTAACAAGAAATGCCAAATCCTTGCGAACTACCTTGCCAATGAAGGAATTCATTATTTTCTGTTGTAAAGTCATATCTTTCTAAATCAAAAATCCTGTTCAATAATTGTATTATTCTTAACGCTTTCCTTTACCAATGGATTAAGGAAAGAGTCATCATTCTTATCATAGATGCGTAATTGCAAGAGATTAGAATGAATAGAAGCATTGAGAACCAGTTCAACATCGAAAATACGGTTAGCTGGATTTACATTGTCAGTGCTTGATAATTTTATTTCTTTAAATGCCGTAACAGGTCTGTCATTATCATAAACAGCACATATAATAGTACGTTCCTGCATTTCCATAGAGACAGCTTCACTTTGTATAATCTGAAATTTCAGACGACTGGAAACCATCCTCAAATCTCTCGATATAAGTGTAACTCCAACTTTTCCTGTTTTGTCAACTCGCTTTTGCCTGCTCCTTATAACCGGTATAATCATTTCCTGCAAAGATGCTCCTCCATGTGTGAATGAATAACCACCACCTGGAGCATTGAAGCGGTTTGTTCCTGAAGGTACAGCCACAATCATATTGCCATCCATTTCCGAAACATCTCTGAGATAGAATTTATCTACATTAGTAATACTATCCTTTGAAGAAGTCAGATAATAGCGTGTTTTACGTTCAATATTTTCTTCTGTAACGCACTGCTTATCTTTTTCCTCAAAATCCATATCATTGTAGAGAAAACCATGATCGGAGGTAAGAACCACACTGGTAACATTTACACTTGCATGAAGTGATTTTATCAGTTTGCTTAATTGTGAAACAGCTGTAGTACAAGCACGTGTCAGTTCGTAAGCTCCTGCATCATGGCCATCGCGGTCGATAGTATTATGGAATATGTATATAAGTGGACGTTTGCATAAATCCCTTTTCTCGTCCAGAGTTTTCTTTTCCCAATCTGCATAATCAATACACAAAGCACCCTCCACGTAATTATTCAGATGTTCGCTCCTTTGCTCATTAGTCCGCAACACCTTTCCGTCCACGGCCATTTCTGAGTCTTGGAATGACAATACACGGTGCGGCAGTAATGCTGTTTTGGTATATTTAGTTTCAGTAGGCAACATAGCTATTGCATAATCCATCTGTGCAATATGCTTTTCCTTTGCCAACTCATTATATAAATCTACTGCGACCTCATACCTTAACGCATCACTTACAATAAAAACCTGTTTAACATTGGCTTTTCTCTCATTTGAATAGATATCCTGTTGCCTTTTTGTTCCAAACAAACTTTGACGTCCGCCTTTCTCAAGCCAGCATTTACTCCATTCCCGATTGATAGTATTACAGAAGTTTGCATAATCCACATCCAACAACTGTTTTACTTTTGTAACCAAACCCGAATGACAGAATTCGGTCGGTAAATTAGTAAAGATTTCCAGACTCTTTCTGTAATAATTATCCAGCAGATAATACGAACTCATATAGTTGGAAACATACTCTTCAGGACTATCCAATACGTATGTGGATATATTTCTGTATATCTGATAAAAATCAGCAAGTATGGAAGCATAATCAATCATAGGAATAAGGAGTTCATTTCCTTCCTGTTTCATACGCAATTCCTGCATTCTTTCTCTAATACATTCAGCATCTCCCGTGGTTACAGTTTCCAATGCACGATTTATAATTTGAATACACAGGTCATCAGGCATATAGAAATATAATGCGTCAATTCCATATACTTTTACAATTTCCTCAACCTTGATGTCTGCCGAAAGGAAATTCAGAGCCTCTATAAATTTATCTCTTTTTGCTTTGGGCTGGTTTAATCCATAGCTGAGCAGTTTGTTGATATAATCCAACTGTATGGCATTATGGATTTTGTATTTCTTGTAATTGTCAGCATTTTCTACCGCCAAGGACTGTGTGATTGCATTATACATCATTGATTCAGCCACACATTTCATCTTGTGAGTGGAATTGGGATCATACGTCACGTTGAATATTTTATGCAGTTCTCTGTCCAAAGCATCTTTCGCATCTTTATTCTTATTCAGAGCTGTATAAAATGAGTTCTCTTTCTTTTCCTCGCCAGGCAGTGACAAAGTAAAAAGTCTGATGACAATATCTTCCCATTCCATCAATTTACTTTCCGACAGATATCCGGTAATAAATCCTCTGTTTGCAATATTTATGCTAAAAGTTTCCGGAGTATAATAGTCATGAAGTATCTTATCAAACTTCTGAAGCTGCAGTTCTCCGATATGACGCTGGATATATGCTCCAAATTCATTTACATTCAAACGATGTTGCTGCAAGAAAGCTTCATAACTTTCTGCCTTATATTCCATATTTGCAGCCAGCACATCCATCAACGGGAATGTACCGGCATCAGCAGGTGATATAAAGTCGAACAAAAGAATGGTCTTTAACTCCTTCCATTCATTTTCCAATGCATATTTTGTTTTGAACCAGCCACCATCGAAAGCAACGGCATGATAGCCTTCTTTCCATTCAGCATTTGTCAGTTCTGCTTTTATCAATGGATTGAAGACAAACAATACCCGAAGTCCGGGATTTGAATCAAAATATCTGTATATATTATCTTGTACGCTCATTTTCCAGTATTATTGAATATATTTCAAAACTTCCTTTTATATCTTTGAGCCGGATGATTAGGCATAGCATGTTCTCTTTCCAAAAGTCCTTTATTCACCATCACTGGAATAATTTCTCCTTTCAGGTATTGTGTACTACGCCCTATTTCAATGGCTATTTCCTCTACTGATTTCCAAGTTTCGGTACTATTCTGTATTATTCCAAATAATTCTTTCTGACTACATCTCTTTTTAATTCGTTTAGTTGTAGTCTTAATATTATTACCGTCAGAACTATTAAGATTATCGCTAGAACTATTAAGATTATCGCTAGAACTATTAAGATTACTACCGTCAGAACTATTAAGGTTATCACTAGAACTATTAAGATTACTACTATCAGAACTATTAAGATTATCACTAGAACTATTAAGATTACTATCTTTATTCAAATGATATGTAGTACCTCTTCCTATACCGTCAGAAACAAGATAACCTTCAGAACACAATTCTTTCAGCATTTTTGTTATATCATATTTATGCATATTAAGCGTATATCTTAAACGCTCATTTGATACAACTCCTTCAGTCAAGGCAATTACTAACGTCAAGACCTTATTATGTTCCATACAAAGCACATGTTTTCCCAATATGCTTGTCAGTTCTTCTTTAATCTTATTATCCAATATTGAAATAAGAGGTAATGTCAGAATTACTTTGTCCGGTCTGTTCTTTTCTTCAAGATTTGGAGAATTCAAATTCGAATCTCTCCAGCCGGATATTATTTTGTCTGCACCACTTCCCGCTTTTTCTGCTTTACCGAACATCATGAACATCTTTTGTAAAGCTAAGTTTCTGCAAACGCTGTCTCCACCATCATAAAACTGTTGCTTTGATACTAACAAGCAACCCGGATTAGAAAACACTAGCTCGTTTTTACTTCTTGTAATTACAGTTGATGCATTAACAGAGTAGTCTGCATGAATAAGTGTATTGATTAATGCTTCCCTGACAGCTACATGAGCAGGAGTTTCATCCTTCCTTGTATCACCTTCCAAATGAAATGGAAGTGGTAATATTTCCTGTAGTTTGGGTAATACTCTTTTGTAGAATTGAAAAAGGTTTGCTTCCCATGTTCCATCCGGATAAATACGGTCCAACCATCTTGTTGAGGAAGTATCTTCTCCTAATTCTCTATAATCCAGAAAGAAATTTGGAGCACAAGCTTCATCCGTTATAGCATCCGTTTTTCCAAACATCAATAACCCGGCTAAAGTAAATCCCTCTTTCCCTGTCTGTCTGTCAACTTTATATCCACCCAATTTTTTCAGCAAAGAAATATCATCCAATGCCAGCCACGCGTGACCAGGCTTTGCCAAATCAAACAATCTTCTGTATTGTTCAAGAGAAGCTTTGTCTATATCCTCAAAAGTATAGTTGTCCAATATCCGTGAATCTGCAGAAACAGCCACATTGGCATCTGCATACATACGACGTACCTCTTGTTCTGTACATTTGAAGTCACCCTCGTGATTACGTTTATAAGTTCCATTATATGGGTTTGGAGTATGATAAATCGGACGTTGGTCTCTTGTAGCACGTGGAATATAGAATAAAATTACTTTATGTCCGTCGAATTCCGCATCAACCACATCATCATTACTAAGAAGGTTTAAGTTAACAATGTCCTTATTATTGACACCACTCCAAAACTCTTTTTTATATTTTTCAATCAACTCATCAGTCAGGCTGTCAATATAAAATTCTCCTTTCTTTTCTTTGACACCAAGAACAATCGTACCTCCGTCAGTATTGGCAAAAGAAGAATAGGTTTCCCAAAAGGATCTGGGAAAACCACCGGCTGCAGATTTGAACTCAATTTCTACAGACTCTTTCTTTTCCATCAACTCTTCAACAAACGATGATATATCAAGATAATCGTATTTTTTCATACTCCAAAAGCACTTTTCTATTATACTATTTCAGTTTAACCACCACATCTTCAAACTTGGCATAATTAACCACCACACCATCATCCAAGTCAAAATCTATCTGTTTGTCGGCTATGAGATGGAGACGGTCGTGATATTCCCTACATTCTTCCAAGTCTTTCTGAAGCTTTGTCATATCTTTTCGTTCTTTCGTAGAAAGTGTAGCAGCTCTTGATTCCATTTCTGCGATACGGGTTCCCAAATATTCTATATGAGGAAGCAGGTACTTGTTTCTTATCTGCTCTACAGTATAAGGATTCATGCGGTGCATATAGGTGATACATTGAAATGCGCCTTTCTTTGAAGCAAACAACCAATAGATAGGTCTTCTCTGATAACGGGAAAGATGGTCTTTCCAGAAATCTTTCACAAAGTAAGTATCAATATCCTTACCGAGTGCAGCTTCTATGAAATTTAGATTTTCGGTCAATGTATCTTCACCCAATGCTACTTTCAGAAATTCTCTGAAGCGCTCACCCGCATTATCGGTAAATACGGTGTCACGAGCCATTAAAGGGATGATAGCATCGTCATCTATAGTGAAGTTTCTGCCATTATAAGAATATGTACAGACATCATCATCAGTAGGATTAGGGTGTGCTATATGTAATCCCGGCTTGTCCAGACGGTAACGTCCCATCATGCAGCCCACGGCATAACTGATAAACTGCTTGACAACTACATCCGGTTGGAACTCAATATGATTATCACCTACTTTAATTTCACCTTGCTGCAATATGGTGACTTCATCAAGAGGAACATCAGGTGTCAGTTCATCCTGTAAGCCATAGATTTCAATAAACTGACGGTTCAGTTCTTCTTCATTGGCATGGAGCTGCATAAAGCGTTCTTCCCAGTCTGTAGTATAAAGATTATATAGTGATTCTATCTTATAACTCTTTCTGGTTTCTCCTTCTGCTATTTCTTTATTGATATAACTGAGAAGTGGGTTTTCTTCAAAATCCCATGAGGTTTCGTGAGAGTCCCAGTCTTGTTTGGATATGGCGATGTTTTGTTGAACTATATTAGAAAAATTTCCAGTATTTACTTCTAAATAAGGTAATTTCTTAAAATCACCAATTTGAAAGTGCATTGTTGGATTTAATATTTTTGCAATTTTTGCAATAAAAGATGTATTTAATACCCCCAATAAATTTAATTCATTTGGAGCATCAAAACAACTCATACCGCAAACATCAAATATGAATCCTTTGGGATATACTTTAAATGAATTTGAATTAGATGATATATCAGACCAGCTAATACTAGGCTTAAAATAAAAGCTAGGATTTCTAATTACAGCACCTTTAAATGATTTTATTTCTTCACCATCATTTGCCCAATTTACTATGTGAGTTTGATTTCCATACCATCTTCTTTGATCTCCTCCTTTGTTATAAGGGAACCATTTTCTTTTTGTTTCCAAAGCCTCTTCAGCAGAGCTACAACCAAATCCAACCTTTTTAAGATTGACCTCAAACCATAGTCTGACAAATCTCGCATTGTCTGCTGTTTGCAAGCCAACACAGGGCTTAGCAACAGCAGACAATGCGAGATTTCCCGCGAAGCGGGAAAAAATTTTTTCACTCACCCAATACCCAATCGGGCTACCTGGTATCTTCTCAAAATTCTGTTGAGAAACACCTGAATAATATATTTTCGCACCATTCTCTGAATATACGATATCCTCAACGTCTTTATTATAATCCGTAAAGTAATAACGGAATTCATGATTATCCAAAGTCTTTTCAAATAGCAATTGGAGATGCTTTTGGTCAAACTCTTGAAATGTACGTTCTATTAGTCGGAAATATGTACCATATGCTTCAGGATTTTTTGTATTTGATATAACTGCTGAAGAAGCTCCAAAGTCTGCACCAAATACCCCTCTACTAAGATGAAGTAAGGAATCTATGGCATTATTTCTGATAATGTTTTTACGCAAATCTTCAAATGTACTTAAAAACATCCATGATGGAGGAATAATGAAAGCATATTTGCCGTTCTTAACCAGATGTTCCGGCATCAGTTCAACAAATACTGTTGCTAAATCACTTTTCCCATCTGCATAATTTTTCTTTACATATTCAGATAGTTTAGCATTCATATTGCCACTACCCATATACGGAGGATTCATCACCAATGCCGCATACTTATCCGTCAAGGCAAGAATTATATCAAAGGCAGAAAGTAACATCTTTATCTTGTTATTATCTGTTCCTATTTCTTTCCACTCACGACTGCGCATAGCGATTGCAGTACGTGTAGCTTCAGACAACTCAAATTTCATAATAGAACCTAAGTTGTCTGCCTGTTCCATCAGAGCAAGCGCATCAAGTGTTTCAGTAATCAGCTCCTTATTTGCACCGGCAAAAAACTCTGTAAGAAGTTCTGCGACACCACCCTCAGCATTTAAGCGGCGCACTTTGGAGGCTATACCCATATCCAATACTCTTGGGAGGCAATGAGCATCCAAAAAAGAGTTGTCCTTCTGACAGGCTTTAATCAGCAAGGCAAACATAGCCAGCTGCTTGGCACGTGTATCCAAATCCACTCCAAGAAGATTGAAACGGAATATATCTTCAATTGCTTTTCTACGGTTATAGCCTTCTTCTATATAGATAGAATAGAGCAAATCGAAAGCCTCATTCAGTATATGACCTGAACCGCAACCTAAATCGGCTACAGACAGACTGTGTATATCATCGTAATGGAATACTGCTTCCGCAGGTGTCGGTTCGGCAGGTTCTACCAGATACTTCATCTGCTCCTTAATATCCATAGCATACGGATTATTATCCAGGTAGATACGTCCCACCGTATTCTGAACCATATACTTCACAATCCAGTTGGGAGTAAATATCTGAGTAGCAGCCGGAATATCGTCAGCCTCTGCTTTCTTCTTATTCTTGAATGAAGCAAATACTTCGTCCTTCTTTTCGGATATATAGAACTGATATAGCCATCCTATCAGTTCACTTTGTCTGTAATCATCTTCTGTAATAAACTCTGTATGGTTGAGCATATCCACAAAACCACCTTCGGCAAGTATATTTACTGGCAGAAGAAGTTCTGTGTAATCGTCCATACTGCCAAAACAAGCAGACAGTATAGGATTCCGGTGGCAGTAATTTATGATAAGCAATGTGAACTGTTCTGTTATCAATGCGTCATTGTCCAACAATTCCATCAGGTAAGCACGGTCTGATTCCGACATCGGTGCATAGATGCCACGACGTGCATCTGCCACAATACGAGGCAGACGCAGTGATGCACTTTGATATTCCAAAACCGGTTCGGTAAAACCGTTTTTCACCATGATGCGGATAGCCACAAACCTGTTGAACCAGGTGTAGGCTGCTTCTTCCTTTACTTCCTTAATTCCTTTCTCTATAATGCGTTCCCTCAATGACATCCATTTATCGTAAAATGTCATATCAGTAATCACTTTGCCCATAAAGACAATATGGTCTGTTCCCTTAACGGGCATTTTCTCTTCGGCAATATATCCCTGTTTGTCAAATCCCAACAGTCCTAATTTGTTTTCAATACCCTCCAACAAAACCTTTCTGGCTTCTTGGGCAAACTTCTTTATCTGGCTTGTTTCCATACATTTCTTCTTTTACAGAATAATCAATTCTTCACCTTTGGATATGTGATCCATAAGTTGTTGCTTCAATGTCTGCAGATAAGTATCTACATCCTGTTCGCTACAGATTTTATGCACCGTACGTGTACTTAATTTTACCTGTCTTACAGGTTTTGTGGCAGGCTGTGAAGGCTCTTCCTTTCCCGGAACAGTTTTAGGCTTTGCGGATGCAGCCTGTGCCATAATCTTTGCAGCTTCCTGTTCATAGAAGGCAGCCGTATCCAGATTATTCTTCAAGGCAAGGATATTGTCAGGCTGTGATTTCTGTATGATAACGGCATCTGCCTGTATTCCATATTGTACCTCATTGTTTTCAGCTAACTTGAAAAGAGTTTCCACAGTCTTTGTATATTCTACCTTTATCTTGCTACGAAGCTCTTTTTTAAGTTCCTCAAGTTTGAAACGAAGTTCATCTCTAAGTTTCTTGTAATAAGGCATATTATCTATTGGCCACTCATCTGTAAGGATAGTACGCATAGACTGAATACTTTCGTCACATCCGGTTAACTCACCGAAGTTCAATTCGTTTTCCTTTACGAAGGTTACAAACTCCTTGTAACGGTCTATCTGGTCATGATGAAACTCCCTCACCTGTTTGCATTTATCCATCTGCTCCGAAGCCGGTATTCTGTCTGACGTTATTCTTTTGAGAAACATCTCCACATCTCTTATTCCCATCCATTCACTTACCATCTTTTGCCATTTCTCTATTACGACGGCAAAAGGATATGTGCGGATTGAAGAGTAAATATCCGACAAAATAATCTGCTGCTTTTCAAGAGTATCCTTACATTTAGTATGAATCTCATTTACGTCCAAGTCAGGATTTATAGCTTCGCTTATACCGAATATATCTTTCCAACTGCTTATAAAATCATTGACAATCTCCTGCGAAATTTTCTGGGCTGCACGAATCGTAAATTTCTGCTGATCTTTCATCAGATTATTGGCTATAATCTGTTTTTCCACATGAGGATTATTGTTATATACAAATTCACGAACGCGGCGACGCACCAGCTCATCCAATATATATAGCGTGCATACTTCATTCCATCCGTATGGAGCTGCTGCATATCGCAAAACTAAATCTTTCACATTCATTTCCGGGAAACTCCTTGAAAGATAATTGTCAACCTGAAGCTCAGCCTCTGTCATCGGGTACAGTTTGTAATGTTCCTGACTGACAGGGGAGAGAATGGTACGTTTCAACTCTTCGGACGAAGATGTGATGCCTTTTACCAAAGAAGCGTATGGATACACATTTGCCAGATGTTTTTCCATTGCTTTTCTATAACGTTCCTGACCTTTCAAAGAACCAAGTTCGGCAACAGATAAAGTGGAAGAACCGATAACGATTTTACATTTATCAAACATTTCGCGGAAAGGCTTTTCTATTTTTGAAGTATATAAATCCTTTGCGCGGTTTTTGAATTCTTCGTGTGTCTTGCCACGAAGTTCAGTATTAGCCTTATTGTTTCTCATATAGGTCTGAACCTGACAATACCAGTAGAAATCATTCTTCAACTGTTTCATGTCTTTATACAGGTCTGCCATGAAAAAGGCCATCACCTTAGATGTATTGCCGAAAGCATACTGTTCTGCTGTATCACAATCGGCATCCATTACAAACTCAATATTTATATCCGCATTGTTTGTAAGGAAATTCTTGCCCATAATGCTTGCACCTACAGAAAACTTGCCTGTAAAGTATGATTCCCTCGGCTGGGGATTGATATATGTACTGAAAATTTCCTTCAGTTCCTCAGCCATAGTATTGTTGTCAATAGTCTGGCTCTTGATAAGCTGTGCTACTTCGGTCTCATCTTCACTATAAAAACAGTACGAAACCGGAACTCCGGGTTTTGACTCTTCTGTACGGATTATATTATTGTCACACAGATAGTCCAATACCTTTTTAACTTTTTCTTTCAGAGCCAGCTTCTGTGCATCTACATCGCTCATAAGCAGACAGGTAATATTATCAACTGTAGCCGGGAAAAGCAGCTTGTCTGTCTGCGAAAGATTACATATCATAAACAGGATATTGACAATACGCTGACCGAAAGCCTTGTCTTCATAACTATCTATCATCTTGTTGGCATTATGAATAGCCTTCTGTCCTTTGGCTACCAAAGCCCCTTTGAACATCGGTCCAAAGAACTGATCAAAAGAAATAAAGTTTCCTACTTCCAGTTCTTTAGTCTGTCTTGCTGTACTGTGAGTTACCTTTATGATGGAACGTTCATTACCCTTTACTTCTTTCTCTACAAAGCCAAGATTTACAAAAGAGTTGAAAACCTGCATAATCAGTCTGAACTGATAGGGAACAAACGGATAGTAGTCAATGAATTCCTCTTTGTTTTCGAAAGATTTGTATGAGTTTGGAAGCTGGAACTGAGCAGAGATGGCGTTACGTTTCTGTTCGTAAAGTTTGCCCAATTCTATTCCAGCAGTACCGTTTTTGTCTAAAATACGTTTTTGTGTGATAAACTCAGGCTTGGTTCCGGTAAGAGATACTTTTACCTCAAATCGTCCCATGATTTTACCATAATCTTCACTGGTTTCATTTATCTGACAGCTCTGCAGGATTTCTTGAAGATCCTGCTGAGCAGTAGCTGTTATCCAGACTTTATCATCACAAGTCTCGTGAAGTCGTGTTACGATTTCCTGTAACTGGAGCAACAGTCCTTTACGACTGTCAATGAACTGACTTACTTCATCAACAAGGAAAATGAGTCTGTATTTTTCTTCCTGTTTGTTCAGGTATGATTTCAGCTCATTGCAGAATGTCTCCACACTGACATGAGTATCATCTTTGGCTATACGTTCCCTGATAATATCCGTTGACAGTGTAGGAACCAGCTCTTTTCCTACTTCAAGGATATAATCCAACTCATTGATAGCAAGGTCGGCAGCATCAATGCTCCAGTCGAATCCATCTTCCAGCATTCTTTCTTTAAATGCTTCAAACTGCCCCTTCTCGTCAAGAACCTTTTCAAAATGCTGAGCCAGTGCTAAATTGAATTTATTGTATCCACGGAATGAATTGAATTCACTCCAGAAAACATCAAGGAATACCTGCTTTTCATTACCTCGCACATTATGAACTGTACCTATATTAAAAAGTATGGTATCTACTTTGGCAGATTTCAACCACAAGGCCACATCTCTCATCTCGCTGATAGAAACCTCTGATTTACTTTCCGGTTGTTTTAACGGATCGGCTTCTTCTACCGCCTTTCCCAGTCTTCCCAATGCAAAATCACGATGCTCCGGATGCATACAATATCCAAGGTATTTCAGGAAATGTGACTTACCAGAGCCAAAATAACCGTTTATCCAGATACCATTATGACTGAATTTATGACTCTGGATAGCTGATAATATTTTAAAAAGTCCGTTTATGATTTCGTCAGTGAAGACATACTCTTCTATTTCTGTCTTGACGGTTTTTGCAGAAAAGTCGCTGGCTGACACAGCAGGATTGACCGGACGCTCTATGTCTTTGAGGTATATATCTTTAAGTTTCATATTAGTCGTTGATTAATAAAATGGCACGATAGGTATGTTCATCATCTATTCTGTTGAACAGACGGAAGGTATTTCCTTCTTTTTCACCCGGATAAAACACTATGATTTTATACTTGTTGCTCTTGTTGTACTGTTCATAACTTGCAAGAAGACTACTGGTACGCATATATGGATACATTGAGCCTATACCATATAAAAAAACGTATGGACGCAGTTTGTCGTCTTCAATATTAATATGCTTAATTATTCGGTTATGCAGATACTCGTAAAACTGTGGAGAGTTTGCCTTATTAGTTAAAGTTCTCGTTACAGCTTCATGGTCTGTTTCATCCTTCTCGAGCATATATTTCAGATAGGAAGGATGCTTCTTACCAAAAGACTGATTGTCAAGAAATATACAAAACTCCTTAAATAAATCAATTGTCAAAACATCTACATAGTTTACAGGACGTAATAGTTGAGCTTTGAATTCTTCAATCCGGCATCGCATTTTATACTCATCTTCCGGAGGATACTGAAAGATATAGAAATTATAGAAAATATCATTTTCAGTATTCTTGAAGTCTTCGCTACACAGAAGATTATATAATTCAGGAATTGTCATAGTCCTCATAATGCAACCTGCTTTATACGGTTAATCTCATACTGCTGAAGCAGGCAGGCATCCAAGAACCACGCTTCACCAAGTTTCAGATAAAAAGCAAATTCTTCATCACTCAAATATATTGGGGAGAGAGTTTCTGACATATCTTTTACAAAACCAGCCTTCTTTAGAAAAGACAAAAAAGAACTTGCTACTTTCCCTTTCGTCTTTTCGCTCCAACCGCATACAAATTCATCATTAGCGGCAATCTCGTTAATTTCTACCAACACATCCTGTTTTGTTATACTTTGATGTACTGAGTTCCATTTCTTTAGAACAAGATTTAAATGTAAATCATAAAACAACTTGTAGCATTTCAGATTTACAAAATACATGGCTACTATCTTAGCTTCTTTTGAAAATCCCTGATAGGATTTCCAAAAGTACATCGGAACTGCCTTATATCTTTTTACAAATTCGGCAACAGCTCTTTTTCTAGTCTGTTCTGTCCGCATCATTAAATAATTATTATCTATAATCTCTTGCTTTAACAATGCTTCTGAATCATCAGACATTAATAGCGGCAACACATTTGTCATTTCTTCCCACATAAATCCGCAGCCGGTCATAGCTGCAGAATATGGACTATTTATTTTATTGCTCATATCCTTCATTCATTACAGCTATTAAGAAGGTCTTTTATATTTACCTTCAAGACTTCTGCTATTTTTTTTAATGTATGTAAATCTGGTTGTGATGTGTTAGTACACCATTTAGAGACGGTTGCAGGGTTTTTCCCTAATTGTTCCGCCAACCATTTACTCGTTCTTTTTTGTTCAACCAGCACAACTTTGATTCTATTTAAGTCAGACATCTCTATTAATTTTTATTGCTTTGAACGCAAATATATTAATTATATTTTATTTCTCACTATTGTTTAGACTAAATGCTTATTCAGCATGATTCAATTTGAAAATTTCAGATAGAAACCGGTTCAAAACAAAACGCCTTTGCGTTTTAGATCAAACGCAAGTACGTTTTAAGTAAAACGCAAGGGCGTTTCATCTTAAACGTAAGGGCGTTTTAGTCCAAACACAAAGGCGTTTTTCAGAGGATTTTTACACCTCTGAAAATCAATCAATTACATTTTCTTAAATTTTACGGATAACCCAGTATCCTCCCACTACCTGCAAGAGCATTCCGGGAATACCGATGCGGAAATCCTGCAAGGCGGTGAACAAGCTGCCGGAAAGTGCCCACTCACCCAGCGTACCAGCCAGCTGATAGAACAGCACCACGGCCAGCAGCAACGCAAGGTGACTTTCTGAAAGCGGGCTGCCACCAAACCGGCACCTACAGCCAACAGCACGGATTTCAGCAGGATGGCAGGCAGCACGGCAGGTGCAGGCATGCCGAACCACCATGAGTTGAGCAACGGTGAGAGTACGGCCGTCAGCAGTCCGGCCTTCCAGCCATATTTATAGGCGCCTACCAGTGTGAAGAAATAAATGGGCAGCCAGGTGACTCCTCCCTGCGGCACCAGGTGAAAAAGCTGGGGCAGGACAATGTTTCCGGCCACAAACAGCAGGGCGGTGACGTAGGTCTTCACGCGACTGTATCCCAATGTGTAAAGTTTTACGGTTGTTTCCATGTGTATTCGTTATTTTTCTGAGATTGTTTTTTCTTTTTCTCCGGCTTCCCTCATGCGGCGTACAAAGTCTTCAATCACGGGATAGAGTTCCACGGGATTGTCCGACACGTCGCAAAGGGTTTCCAGCGGACACCGTCCTGTGCGGGTGCGGTTAATGATGCAGGGTACTTCTTCG
Source organism: Bacteroides sp. 43_108 (assembly GCA_001915545.1). Taxonomy (GTDB): domain Bacteria; phylum Bacteroidota; class Bacteroidia; order Bacteroidales; family Bacteroidaceae; genus 43-108. Next base: position 44,351 of record MNQS01000116.1, read on the forward strand.
GCATAGGCCACCTCTACCCCTCCCTTCCGGAGCAAGGCGAGTGCAGGGGTGCTGACTACCCGGGTCCATACGCGGGACACGCCGCCCAATACCATCAGGGCTGCCGCTCCCTTTCCGATGACTTTATCGGCCAGCCAGGCTCCTTTCAGGAAGGCGCGGTCTGTGGCATACAAGTCGTACAGATCGGCCACGCCCCGACGGGAGAACGTGCGGGTTTCTTCGCCCTGACGCACCACGCAGGAATAGTTTCCTTCGTTCAGCAAGCGTATCAGTTCGTCCATCACAGTGTTTCCTGTTTCAGTTGTTCCACGTAGGCATCAATGCGGTGAAGCTCCTTCGGAATGTCGATGGACTGCGGGCAGTGCGGATTACATTGTCCGCAACCGATACAGTGACTGGCCTGACGGAGTTTCGGCACGCTGCGGTCGTAACCTACCAGGAAGGCACGGCGGGCCTTTGCGTAGTTCTCGTCCATGCGGTCTTTCGGCATGTTGCCCTCGTTCACGCACTTGTTGTAATGTACCAGCACGCCGGGGATGTCGATGCCATACGGGCAGGGCATGCAGTATTTACAGTCGTTGCAGGGCACGGTGGGATATTTCTGCATCAGGTCGGCCGTATCGAGTAGGAACTGGTTTTCCTCGTCGGTAAGCGGCACCAGCGGAGAATACGTGCGGAGGTTATCTTGCAGATGCTCCATGTAGGTCATGCCACTGAGTACGGTAAGCACCTTTTCCGGTGTACCGGCAAAGCGGAAGGCCCACGATGCCACACTGCCTTCGGGATTGCGTTCTTTCAGGCGGCTGAAGATGTGGTCGGGAATGTTCGACAGGCGTCCGCCCAACAGCGGTTCCATCACCACTACCGGAATGTTCTTGCTGCTCACCTGCTCGTACAGGTAGTCGGCATTCACGTTACGTCCCGATGCATGCTGCCAGTCGGAATAGTTCAACTGAATCTGCACGAAGTCCCAGTGCACCTGGTCGTGCATGGCCAGTGCCCGGTCGAATTCCTCTTTTGTACCGTGGAACGACCAACCCAGGCGGCGGATACGTCCGGCTTCGCGCTCCTTGAGCAGGAAGTCGAGCAGACCGTTGTCAAGGAAACGGCCCTGCAAGCCGCTTTTTCCGGGAGCACCCAGCATGTGCAGCAGGTAATAGTCGATGTAGTCCACCTGCAGGTTCTTCAGCGAGTTGTGGTACATCTTTACTCCGAAATCATAGTCGGAATTGGAGAAGTTCGACATTTTGGTGGCCACGAAGAACTTGTCGCGCGGATGACGCTTCAAGGCGATACCCGTCGACTTTTCCGACCAGCCCTGCACATAGACCGGGGCCGTGTCGAAATAGTTCACGCCATGTTCGATGGCATAATCCACCAGCCGGTTCACTTCTTCCTGGTCGATGACATTGCCGTCGCCTCCCGGTGCCGGAAGTGTAGGCCAGCGCATGCAACCATAACCCAGCAGCGAAACCTTATCCTCATTGGGAAGAAACTGGCGGTAGGTCATCTTGCCGACGGGCACTTCCGTAGTGCTGTCTCCGGCTTTTTTCTTGTCGGGCGTACAGCCGTAGAAAGCCGCTGTGGCTCCCACCGTACTGATGCCGACTATTTTAAGAAAATCTCTTCGATTCATCTGTTTTTTCTCGTCCATTCTCTTTGTATATATAAAAAGGTAAGACAATCCGATTAAAGTACACGATGGCGTTCATGTCCTTCCACGTAAATAGCACTCAGCGGACGGGCCGGACAAAGGTTCTCACAAGCTCCGCAACCGATGCAGCGTTCCTCGTTCACTGCCGGAATCTTCAGCGAATCGGGATTCGACGGGTCGGACGGGACCATGGTGATGGCGTTCACCGGACAATGGCGGGCGCAGTTGCCGCACTCCTGCTTGTCAGTAAGCGGAATACACAAATCCTTTATCCATACGGCATGGCCTATCTGGATAGAAGACTTCTCTGCCTTGTCAATTTTCAGGATGGCTCCGGCGGGACATACTTCGGAACAGCGCGTACACTCCGGACGGCAGTAGCCGCGTTCGTACGACATGTAAGGCTGCATGAAAGTATCCAGCGAATGAGAAGGACGGAGCACTTCGTTCGGACAAGCCGACACGCACAGCTGGCAGGCCGTGCAATGCGACTGCAGATGGCGAAGTCCGCGTGCGCCCGGAGGCACAATCGGAGTTTGGCGTACCGGCTCTTTCTTGTCCACGATGTCGGCCAGTCCGCCGTCCATCTTGATGGCTTCGGCCTTCTTGGCTACCTGTGCTTTCAGTACCGAACCGGCCAGCAGCAAGGAACCGGCCAGGAACTCGCGTCGTCCGGCGGTACGGTCGGCTGTTTCCGGTGCCGGAGTTTCTGCCTTTTCGGCTTTCTTTCCGTAGGCAAACCGATAGCCGATGGCTCCCTTATGACATTTGTCCAGACAGTCCATGCAAGCCACACAACGGCTGCCGTCTATCGCATGGTTCTTCACATCGATGCAGGCAGCCTTGCAATTGCGGGCACAAAGCGTACAGCCGTTGCATTTCTCCTTGTCAATCGTGATGCGGAACAAGGCAAAGCGGGAGAAGAATCCCAGCACGGTGCCCACCGGACAGATGGTATTACAATAGGTACGTCCGTTGCGTGCCGCCAGTACCACCACCAGTACCAGCATGACCGCTGCCACTATCAGCACCGGCAGACTCTTGAGCCAGACATCCACCGAATAGAAGGCATAGCTGTCCATGCGTTCGGCCATAGAAGCCAGCAGGTTGTTTCCCCACATCCACAAAGGCTGCAGGAAACTGTGTGCCGCACGGCCGTACACGGCATACGGGTCAAGCAAGGCTACCAGGGCATGCACACCCAACAGCATCGCCAGCACGAACACTGCCAGCACACCGTAGCGCAGCCAGCTTTTCGGCTTGGAATACGTGTAGGGCATCTTCTTGCGTCCCCGGCCCAGACGGGCCACCACGTCCTGAAACACGCCCAGCGGACAAATGACCGAACAGTACACTCTGCCCGCTATGAGCGTGAGCAATATCAAACACACGATTACTCCGGCGTTCAGCGCCAACAGAGCCGGAAGAAACTGTATCTTCGCCATCCAGCCGAGCCATGCATGAAGCACACCCGTGAAATCGACGAACAACAGTGTCACGAATACCAGGCATAGCATCCCCAGCGTGAGCCTGAGTTTTCTCAACATATTCACAGTAAAAGCAATTTTAGTTAGTTATTATATTCTTTCTATCACGTTTTCGTGGTAAATCCTCACAAAAATAAAAGGAATTGTGTTTCGAAGAGTCTTTTTGCGCAGTTTTTTGCCCCAAACAGTATAAATATTCGATTAACTTACGCATAAAGGGCCTTTTTGCAGCATTTATGCAGAAAAAATGTCATAAATATTGATTATCTGAATTACAAATTCTAATTTTGCTCCACTATTACCTAACAAAAGAACAGCAGTTACAACATGACATACGCATTTATTACGGCAGCCGAAGCCGCTGCCACCATTCATCATGGGGATACCGTCGGCATCGGCGGTTTTTCATCGGTAGGTACACCGAAAGCCGTGCCGGAAGCACTGGCTGCCTACGCAGAAGCACAGCATGCACAGGGGAAAGAATTCAAGGTAGGCCTTATCACGGGCGGTGCCACGGGCTGTCAGGTGGACAGCGCACTGGTCAAGGCGCACGCTGTATCGTTCCGTACGCCTTTCCAGTCGAACAAGGACATGCGCGAATCCATCAACCAGCACGAGGTGCAGTACTTTGACCTCCATCTGTCGCAAATCGGACAGGACGTACGCTACGGTTTTCTGGGGAAAATCCATGTGGCCATCGTAGAAGCTTCCGACCTGACGGACGACGGAGAAATCATCCTGAGCACTTCCGTCGGTATCTCGCCCACCCTGCTCCAGGTGGCCGAACGGGTTATCATCGAGCTGAATGAAGCGCATACGGGAAAACTTACCGGCATGCACGACATCTATATTCCGGCCAACCCGCCTTACCGGACAGAGATTCCGGTGTATCACGTGAACGACCGCGCCGGACACATCAGCGTGAAAATCGACCCGAAAAAGATTACGGGAGTGGTACGCACGAATGCCCGCGACCACATCGCGGCCTTTACACCGCAAAATGAAACAACCCTGCAAATCGGACATAACGTGGCTGCCTTCCTGCTGCGCGAATGGAAGAACGGGGCTATCCCCAAGGAGTTCCTTCCCCTGCAGTCGGGTGTGGGCAACATTGCCAATGCGGTACTGGGTGCGCTGGGTGACGACCCGAACCTTCCGGCTTTCTCCATGTTTACGGAGGTGATACAGAACTCTGTTATCGACCTGATGATGAAAGACCGTATCCGCTTTGCTGCCGGCAGTTCGCTCACCTTGTCGGAAGACCGTCTGGACACGATGTACGAGCACATCGACACCTTCCGCGAACGCATCCTGCTGCGCCCGCAAGAAATCACCAACCACCCGGAGATGATTCGCCGCCTGGGTATCATTGCGGTAAACACGGCCCTTGAAGCAGACATTTTCGGCAACGTGAACAGCACGCATGTATCGGGCAGCAAGATAATGAATGGAATTGGAGGCTCGGGAGATTTTGCCAGAAACGCATATTTGTCTATCTTTACCACCCCGTCGGTGGCCAAGGACGGACTGATTTCGTCCATCGTGCCCCAAGTATCCCACGTGGACAGTACGGAACACGACGTACGTATCCTCGTGACGGAACAGGGCGTGGCCGACTTGCGTGGCAAATCGCCTTCGCAACGTGCCCGCTGCATCATTGAAAACTGCGCGCATCCGGACTACAAGCAACTGCTGTGGGACTACCTGAAACTTTCGGAAGGAAAGTCCTGCCACACGCCGATGTCGCTGCGCAACGCCTTCAAGATGCATATAGCGTACGCCGAGACGGGTGACATGCGAAACACCCAATTTGAATCATAAGAATGGAAAAATTCGACATACACATCCTGGGATGCGGTTCAGCCCTGCCCACTACCCGCCATCAGGCGACCTCGCAGGTGCTCAACATCCGCGAGAAACTATTCATGATTGACTGCGGCGAAGGCACACAGGTGCAGCTCCGCCGCGCCAAGCTGAAGTTCAGCCGGCTGAACCACATCTTCATCTCTCACCTCCACGGCGACCATTGCTTCGGACTCATGGGACTGATTTCCACGTTCGGCATGCTGGAACGCACCGCCGACCTGCACATTCACGCCCATGCCGACCTGCAACGACTGCTGGAACCCCAACTGGAGTTTTTCTGCAAGGGGATGCCCTATCAGGTGGTGTTCCACCCCTTCAACCCGGGCGAACGTGCCGTGATTTACGACGACCGTTCCGTCAGCGTGGAAACCATCCCCCTGCGCCATCGCCTGCCTACCTGCGGCTTCCTCTTTCGCGAGAAGCCGATGCCCAACCATATCCGGCGCGACATGATTGATTTCTACGGCATCCCCATCTGCATGATGAACCGCATCAAGAACGGCGAGGACTACACACTGGAAGACGGCAGGGTGATTCCCAACTCAGAACTGACCACTCCCTCCGACCCTCCCCGCGCGTATGCCTATTGCTCGGATACGGTCTACCTGCCCCGCATCGCAGCACAAGTGGCTGGAGTGGATTTGCTGTTCCATGAAGCTACCTTTACCGAAAGCGAAGCCGTCCGCGCCAAACAGACCCTGCACTCCACCGCCGCACAGGCTGCCCGGATTGCCAAGGACGCGCAGGTGAAACGTCTGCTCATCGGTCACTTCTCTGCCCGCTACGAAGACGAGAAGGCCCTGCTCGAAGAAGCCCAAGTTATCTTCCCCGACACACTGGCCGCCGACGAGGGACTGAAAATCTCACTCTGAGAAGTTAAAGAAAACTAACCCTATTAAACCGAACCAACGGATTGTCGTCTTACCCAACAATGATGAACCCGCACACGCCATGAACAATTATAACGAAAAAGAAACCATACTGATGCTTCAGGACCCGTCGACCCAGCGGAAAGCGTTCGAACGGATTGTGAAGGCCTACAGCGAACAGCTGTACTGGCAGATACGACGCATGGTGGTTTCGCACGACGATGCCAACGACTTGTTGCAGAACACGTTCATCAAGGCCTGGACCAACCTGGACTATTTCCGGGGAGATGCCAAGCTTTCCACGTGGCTCTATCGCATCGCCTTCAACGAATGCCTGAACTTCCTGAACAAGCAGCGCGCCGAAAACCAGCTGTCCATCGACGATGCCGATGCCGCCCTGGTAAACAAGCTGGAAAGCGACCCTTACTTTAACGGCGACGAAACGCAACGGCTTTTTCAGAAGGCCATCCTGCAACTGCCCGAGAAACAGCGCATCATTTTCAACCTGAAATATTTCCAGGAAATGAAATACGAAGACATGTCGGAAATCTTAGGCACCAGCGCAGGCGCACTGAAGGCATCTTACCATCATGCCGTCAAAAAAATAGAAGATTTTTTTCACCAGCATGATTAAACCTTTTTTACAAATTCGAATCTAACTTCCAAAGGAGGCAACAATATGAAAAAGGAAGAAACTGACTTATTAAAGAGATGTGGAACCGAGAACCCGTTCACAGTGCCTGAAGGTTACTTTGCTAACTTTACGGAACAGCTGATGGACAAGCTTCCGGAACGAGAAGTACAGCCTGCACCTCAGCTCACGCTGTGGGCACGCGTCAAACCTTGGGTGTACATGGCTGCCATGTTCTGCGGTCTGATGCTCAGCGTACGGATGTTCGTGGGTGAAAAAGAAACACAATCGCCTGCCGCCGGCACTATGGGTGACATGGAATTTTCAGAAGTACCCGATGAATACATCGACCCCATTGTCGACCAGACCATGATGGACGACTATACTCTATACGAGTATCTCACTGATGCAGATACGGAAATTTATAAATAAACCAACCATGATAAAAAGAACTTTTTATGCCCTGACTCTCCTGCTCATCTTGTGTGTGAGCAGCATTCAGGCACAGAATACCAAATTCAGCAAAGAAGAATTCCGCAACCGCCAGAAAGAGTTTTTCATTCAGCAGGCGGGACTGAGCAACGACGAAGCACAAAAATTCTTCCCTCTCTATTTTGAACTGCAAGACAAAAAACAGGCGTACAACAAGGAGGCGTGGCAGAAACTGCGTCAAGGCAAGAATCCCAATACCACGGAAACAGAATATGGCAAGATTGTAGAGGATGTGATTCAGGCACGCATTGCGACCGACGAACTGGAACTGGAATATGTGCGGAAATACAAACAATTCCTTCCGGCCAAGAAAATCTATCTGCTGCAAAAAGCGGAAATGCGTTTCCACCGGGAACTGCTAAAGGGCTTTAAGCACTGCCAGAAAGGTCCGGGAAAGAAAAAATAAAGAATACGGATAGATTTTTTCTTCCAAAAATTTGGAAAACAAAATTCTTTGCGTACCTTTGCACCGCCTTTGAAAAACAAGGCAACTCTCAAGAAGAGTTTTGGAGAGGTGGCAGAGTGGTCGATTGCGGCGGTCTTGAAAACCGTTGTACTGCGAGGTACCCGGGGTTCGAATCCCTGTCTCTCCGCTGAAACCTAAGAAATTAAAGATAAGTCCCGTAAAATCAATGTTTTACGGGACTTTTTCTTTTTACCCGATGGCAACCGAAAAACACACAACGCTGTATTTACAGAACCGGAAATGCCGAAGTCATAAAGATTCTTTAAAGAAAAGCTTACTCTTTATTTTGATTTTACCCGCTTTATCGTTTCTTTTGCAACCAAAAACATTCAATTCGTTGACACATGAAAAAACTACTATTTTGCTGCACTGTATTTTTGTCATTAGGAACACAGCCTTTCTTCGCTCAGAAAGCCGTCGTTGAGAAGATTATTGAAATCGGACACCAGGATAATCAGGCCACACACCAGCTGGATATACTGACCAACCGTTTTGGCGGACGTCCCATCGGATCGGATGCGTATGAGAATGCGGCCGAATGGATGGTACACGAATACAAAAAGTGGGGGCTGGACGCTCATCTGGAAGAAGCCGGCGAACTCTCTGTAGGTTTTAATCGCGGGCCTTGGTTTGGAAAATTGTTGAGCCACGACCATGGAATGACCCTCCATTTCGCGACTCCTTCGTATACTTCCGGAACGAAAGGGGTACAGCGCGGCCATGTTTTGATGGAGCCTCGTACCGACCAGGAATTCGAACGCATCAAACTCAAGTTAAAAGGAGCCTGGGTACTGATTTCCGGCACAAACAACGGCTGGCCCATCGACCGGACGGCACAGGCTGATTCTATTCGTCAGGCTATCAAACAGGAAAATAAGGAAATCGACCAGAAGAATGCCGAACTCCGAAAAAGAAACAGAGAGAAAGGTGAAAACAACAAGATGATTCCTTATAAGGAATTCCCGGCACTTTACTACCATGAGATGGTTGAAGCCGGTGCCTTAGGATTCATTCAGTCATCAGAGGTACCCATCCGCGCGCTCTATGACCGGAAGATGATTGACAGCATGACGTTCGACAATCTGCCGGAAGTTCCTGACATCAAGCTCGACCGGCATCAATTCGACATCATTGCTCAGATGGTAAAAGAACGGCGGGAAGACTTCCTGCTGGAGTTCGATATCCGCAATCATTTCAAACTCGGACCGATTAAATACCACAACGTAGTGGCATCGATACGGGGCAGCAAGTACCCGGACGAGCAAGTCATCGTCTGCGGACACTTAGATGCCTTTGATACGGGTACAGGAGGCATCGACTGTGGCACAGGGATTGCTCCCATGATGGAAGCTGCCCGTATGCTGGCATTGTCGGAAGCCAAACCCAAGAGAACAATCCTCTTCATCGCCTTTGCCGGGGAAGAGTTCGGCCTGTTAGGCTCGAAAGCTTATTGCAAGAAACATCAGCAGGAGTTGCCGAAGATTGTCAACGTATTCAACCGTGACGGTGGGCCGGAACCTCCCATCGGAATAGCGGTCTCGCAAGCAATGTATGATGATTTCGTCAAGATAACCCAACCCATCCAGAAGATTCGGGCAGACATTCCGTTTAAAGTAACCGTACGTCCGCCCCGTAAACTACCGAAGGTGGCGGGTGGCACCGACTCGGAAGTATTTGCCACGTATGGTGTCCCGACATACGGATTTACCACAAAAGATGTCAAAGGATATAATTTCAATTATGGGGAAATCTGGCATACGGAACGTGATTTGTTCACCAAGAACATCCCGGAATACCTGGAGCATACGGCAACTGTCACTGCCATCACCGCTTTAGGTGTAGCCAACCTCGACAAGCCTCTGCCGCGGGAAGGAGTTTATGAAGAAAATTGAAGATTGGAATGACAGTAGATGCGCAGCAAGCTGCGCATCTATTTTTTTATGACCGACAGCCTATTTCCACACTGTATATTCAGGATGGTTTCTCTTCGGATTCGTCCTGTCTTTTCAGGTGCTCATTCAACAGGCGACAAATGTCCTCTCCCTTCATGCTCAGATTAGAGACATAAATACTTTCAATGGCTCCTGAGACCAGGAAATTAAAGGTCATCAGTTTTTTGACTATGCCGGAAGTGGTTTTGGATTTCATCTTCTTCAAAAAATGTGTGCGTTTGTAGTCAATGGCTATTTGCTTGGAGCTACTTATTTTTATCAGCCGGAACCTCTGTACATCTGCAAAATAAATGGTGTAACGCGCTGCTTTCCATTGCACATATTGCTCCACCCTGTCTTCATAAATGACTAAATACGGTATGCGCTTGACGGCATTGTAAAGAGTGGTGACAGCCAACCACAATCCGCCTCCTCCAAAAAATATCACACCCAACCAGCCCCCTATGATTTTATTCACCAATCGACAAGACTCGTCAGTTATCATATAGATTCCACCTACCGTAAAAAGCATGCAGCCTAGTATCAGCCACAGGTTTTTCCAGCAACTTTGGTATATTTTTATCTCTGCTTCCATCATTTTTATTTTATACGTTATCGACAAGCATTTAATGCTTTCCTCTAAAGATAGAGAGTTATTCGATTTTCAGCAAATCTGCACTGAATTTTCCATTCTTCTTTTTGAGAGATTTTGCCGTACAGTATGAGCCGCTCTTCAAAAGAATACAGTTCCACGCAAACAGGGCTGCCGCATTTCAAGACGGCTGCGGAAACGATTCCTAAAAAACATAAAAAACAGACACATATTTTGTCTTTCATCCGCCTTTCCTTATACAATAGTTCGTTAAAAATTAGCCCAGCCTAAGCGGCTCTGGCAGTAAATAAAATGAGTTCTTTGAAAAGTTTGTCAATTAATTGCGTGTTTGGTT
>MNQS01000030.1 GCA_001915545.1 Bacteroides sp. 43_108
ATATGCAAATAATAATCGTTAAATTTGTGGATTCTTTTTTAGACGGGTGCCGACTGGCGCCCGTCTAAAAGGGGATACCCTAAAATTGGAAGTTTACGATCATTTGGTAGAGATATATATAAAATAGGAATGACAAGACGTTTAGACCCTATTGATAGAATCCGTGAGTTAAGTAATGCATCTGTTCCTTTTCCATATGATGTTCATGCTATGATTTTTTCAGAAGATGCTCCAAGTCTTGAAGCTAAATTACATAATATATTTGACGATTTAAAAGTTAACAAGATAAATGGAAGAAAGGAATTTTTTCATGTCAAACTATCTGAAATCGAAAAGGTAATATCAGAATGTGGTGTTAGTTTTAAAATGGTAAATGAACCATATGCGAGAGATTATAGAGAATCTATAAAATGTAGTAATAAAATGAATAAAAATAGTATTGAAGAAGATTCAGAAAACAAATATCCATCATCATTATATTATGACGAATTCTTGGATGACACAGAAATAGAATAATAAACTACCCAAGGGACGAATAGAAAGACGCTATGTCTTCGTCATCTTTTATGTAAGATACTTGATTATTTTTCTCTGCTATTTGCTTTAATTGTTGTCTTTCTTTATCACTCCAGTTATTGAAAGCCTTCAATTTTGAAATAATAAAATGAGTCCGCGCAAAACTATTACTGTTTTCCAAATCCAATATGAGCTTTTCTTTTTCTTTAACTTCTTGAACCTCTACATTTATATTCTGATTAAGTTGCTCCTTTTGATTTTTATAATGAAAAGACACAAGTTTTTCATTTGAAGCCGTTTGTTCAATTATGGATTTTACGAGAATATCCAATTCTGAATTTTCTGTATAATCTGCTGGAGCAAAATATTTAATCCTTTTATCTTCCATCATTTTGTATACTTTTCTCTTATCTTGAGTTTCCGGATTAAAAACTCCTATTGAATGGCCGGAATTGGTATTAATAAGTTTCATACATGGTATATCAGTGTCGCTGTCACCTATATAAATCATGTTTCTAAAAGGAATACGAATATTCTCGGGCTCAAAATAATCATTGACGGCGAAATCATTTACATCCAATGTTCCTTTTTCTATTCTAAAAAGAAATTGTGTCTTGCTTGTATAATTTATAACTTGTGCAGGCCACTGAGCTACACCATCTTTATCATAATAAAATGAACTAGCATAGATTTTCTCAAATTCATCTGCAACCTTAGTTCCTTCAATCATTTCTTTCAGCCCAGAAGATATGATGTAATGTTCCACAATTACCCCCTTACTTTCTCCATATTCTCTGATTCTTTTAAACCACGTATCTACACCAGGAAATAACTTTACTTTCGCTCCATAATCCATTAAGGCCTCTCTGTTAAAAACAAACTTTCCATGAGCTTTTTGAATCATTGTAAACATATAGGCAAGGTTTTGGTCCATGTCGTTTTCTTCAGCCAATCCGTTCGATTCTTTCCAGAAAGACTCGACTTCATATCCAACCGATTGAATATACCCTTGAGCCTGCATATCATCAGGAGACAACGTTTTATCAAAGTCGTAACATATTGCTACTACTGGTTTATCCTCTTTTGACTTTCTTAAAAATTCCTTACTCATAAATGTCATATATATAAATAAAAAAATGAGGCATAATCCTTATAATCATGCCTCATTTCTATTATTTTATTCTTTATTTTACTTCCTCAAAGTCAGCATCCTGTACATTGTCATTGTTCTTGCTTGAACCCTGACCTGCATTGTTGTTTGCCTGACCTGCGTTTGGACCAGCCTGAGCACCACCTGTCTGAGCGTACATTTCAGCACTTGCAGCCTGGAATGCAGCCTGAAGTTCTGCGCTTGCAGCATCGATACCAGCCAAATCCTGAGCCTTGTGAGCGTCTTTCAGTTTCTGAAGAGCAGCTTCGATAGGAGCTTTCTTATCAGCCGGAATCTTATCGCCAAGGTCTTTCAACTGATTTTCTGTAGAGAAAATCAAGCTATCTGCCTGGTTCAACTTGTCGATACGTTCCTTTTCTTTCTTATCAGCTTCTGCATTTGCTTCAGCTTCAGCTTTCATACGGTCGATTTCTTCTTTGCTCAAACCAGATGAAGCTTCGATACGGATAGCCTGTTCCTTACCTGTAGCCTTATCCTTAGCAGAAACCTTCAAGATACCGTTAGCATCGATATCGAAAGTTACTTCAATCTGAGGTACACCACGACGAGCCGGAGCAATACCTGTCAAGTTAAACTGACCGATTGACTTGTTCTGAGCGGCCATCGGACGTTCACCCTGCAATACGTGGATGGTAACTTCTGTCTGGTTATCAGCTGCAGTAGAGAACACTTCGCTCTTCTTGCACGGAATGGTTGTGTTGGCATCAATCAACTTGGTCATTACACCACCCATTGTTTCGATACCCAGTGTCAACGGAGTGACATCCAGCAATACGATGTTACCTACACCAGCTTCCTTGTTCAATACGGCACCCTGGATACAAGCACCTACGGCTACTACTTCGTCCGGATTTACACCCTTAGAAGGAACTTTACCGAAGAAGTCTTCTACCAGTTTCTGTACAGCCGGGATACGTGAAGAACCACCTACCAGGATTACTTCGTCGATATCAGAGTTGTTCAAACCTGCATCGCTCATTGCTTTCTTACAAGGTTCAAGACAAGCCTGAATCAAGTTGTGAGCAAGTTGTTCGAATTTAGCACGGGTCAAAGTCTTAACCAAGTGTTTAGGCACACCAGCTACCGGCATGATGTACGGCAAGTTGATTTCAGTAGAAGTTGAAGAAGACAATTCAATTTTTGCCTTTTCAGCAGCTTCTTTCAAACGTTGCATAGCCATCGGGTCAGTAGTCAGGTCAGCACCTTCGTCGTTCTTGAATTCCTGAACCAACCAGTCGATGATAACCTGGTCGAAGTCATCACCACCCAGGTGAGTATCACCGTTAGTTGACAATACTTCGAATACACCGCCACCGAATTCCAGGATAGAGATATCGAATGTACCACCACCAAGGTCGAATACGGCTACCTTCATATCTTTGTTAGCCTTGTCTACACCGTAAGCCAATGCAGCTGCAGTCGGTTCGTTTACGATACGTTTTACGTCCAGACCAGCAATCTGACCAGCTTCCTTCGTAGCCTGACGCTGAGAGTCAGAGAAATATGCCGGAACGGTGATGACAGCTTCTGTTACTTCCTGTCCCAAATAATCTTCAGCAGTTTTCTTCATCTTCTGCAGAATCATTGCAGAGATTTCCTGCGGAGTGTACAGGCGTCCGTCGATGTCTACACGCGGAGTGTTGTTGTCACCCTTTACTACTGAATAAGGTACACGAGAAATTTCTTTCTGAACCTGATCGTAAGTTTCACCCATGAAACGTTTGATAGAATATACTGTACGTTTCGGGTTTGTGATAGCCTGACGTTTAGCAGGGTCACCTACCTTACGTTCGCCGCCGTCTACGAAACCTACTACTGAAGGAGTGGTACGTTTACCTTCGCTGTTGGCAATTACCACCGGTTCGTTACCTTCAAATACTGCAACACATGAGTTTGTTGTTCCTAAGTCAATACCAATAATCTTTCCCATAATTGTATCTATTTTTATTATTTTCTAATTTGGTTTATTCTGTAACGCCGAAACGTTACGCCCTTTAAAAGACAAATGCCATGCCAGAATAAAAAAAAGCCCGTGCCAGCATTTTTTTCTGACACGGACTGCCATTTTGGCTGTTTTATGTGACATTCTTGTCTCACACATTCGAGTGAGACTGACAAAATCAGAGGAACTCACCCCAGAAAGGAGCTGACAAAAGAGGTTCTGTCAGGAAAGGAATCTGGAAGAACAACACAATTCCTATGGCCAGGGCAATCATCCACAACAATACCAGCACTACTTTCGTAGAGGTGCCCATGGGCTTCCAGCTACCGAACGACTGCATGACAGCCTGAATCAGTCCGGCTACCGGGATACCGACAATCAGCAGACCGCATACGGTGAGCCCGACAATCATTCCCGGCATGGTGCACACACCACCCCAGTCTACCCAAGGCAATATATTATAGAAGAAGGCAGGCAGACTGACGATGACTCCCGTGGCGGCCATCAGCAGGGCAAACAAGACGATGAGTCCTACCAGCAGGAAAGGAGCGCAGCATATCAGCAACAACACCAGGCAAAGTTTCAGCAGGAAACCGACCACGGCTACCACCCCATTGCCAAACTTATGCAAGGCAGAGCGGGGCTGCTCTGAATGCACATACTCGTTCACCTTTTCAAAACCGTCGGTCACCGTCCGGCCGATGTTCTCCACATTGATGGGTTCTCCGCGCATCTGCAACTTTTCTGTAGCCGTATGTGCCAGCGGAATGATTATCCATGCCAACAGATAAGCCAGAATCAAACCATGAATAAAAAATCCGGCCAGAATAAAGACGATGCGGGTCCAGGTCACATCCCAGCCGAAATAAGCTGCAATGCCCGATACCACTCCACCCAGGATACGGTCGTCCGGATTACGGAACAAGCGGCGGCGGGTTTCTGTAGATTCACTATCGAAAGTCTTGCTGTTCGATGCAGACGGATTACCGTCTTCTTCACCATTCAGTTCCTCCGGCTTTCCCATACGGGCAATTACCTCTTCCACCTCTTTAATAGTAATCACCTGTAATCCGCCACGCAATGCCTCATCAAACAGTTCAGCAATACGGGATTCTATGTCGCGCACAATCTCTTCCGCTCCTTCATCCTTACGGAAATGATAGCGGAGGTTGTTCAAATAATTATCCAGCAGGATATAGGCATCTTCATCAATATGATATACGGTGCCACCTAAATTTACAGTCAGTGTCTTTTTCATGTCATGTGATTTTTAAATGTTTTGTCATTACTGTCCCGTAAAAGTGGATAAATAGTTCTTTGAAATTATTGAAATATAGTCAATTACACGGTTTTTTGAAATGAAACGGACTTGATTTTGCA
>MNQS01000031.1:0-4962 GCA_001915545.1 Bacteroides sp. 43_108
CTCCATGTCGTCCAGCAGGGCAAAGAACCTGCGGACACGTTCGTTCTCCTTGTCGATAATGCCTTCCATCTCTTCCGCTCTTTAAAGGTTTCCGTTCTTCCTTCTTTCTCTCACCTCCTTCTCCTTGCGTCTGATGCCGACGTAGACCATCAACTTCTCCACATCCCCGGGCTTGTAATAGAACTTGCGCTGGAGGCGGGTGAACGCCAGCCGTCCGGTATCGCGGAGAGTCTGCAGGGTACGCGGCGAGATGTCAAGGCGCAGGCAGACATCCTGGCCGTCCAGTCACTCTCCGGGTTCCTTACAGCGGTTTCTCTCATACAATCTGTCCACACGTGCGGACAGGTTCTCGGCGCGCGCCAGCATCCTCTCAAGGACACCGGCCTCGATGTAGCATATTTCCATATTTTCAACTCGTTTAAATATCAGTGCGAATATAAGGGAAGAAACCATGAGAGGCAAGCACGACCGGCACACTGGCAGGAATAGTCATGGATAGTCGGTTTTTGTCATATGGGAAGGAAAAAGAAAGCCGAAGCAGGTCTGGATCCACTACCCCCTTTGGGTATGTGAAAGGAACGTTGTGGTGAAAGAAAAAACTCCTTTTCACACATGGATGAGGCAATGCCGGAAGTCCGGCAATAAAAAATGTGGCTTCTCTATCCGGGTAAATGCCATGATTACAGACTTCTTCCTGTTCCTATACCATCAGGTCGGTTACCTTCAGGTTAACAACTTATCCAACCTGTGATAGATCCGGATGTGAAAAGATTACTTTGGCTGGCTATTACAATATAATAAGTAGAATCATGTCAAATCTACTGCTGCTATTGTTTGTTGATAATGGCTGGCAGTAGAACAAACTTTCGTTAAACCAATACGTTCATTCTTTATTATCAAGTTTTTAGACTACCTTTGTATTTTATTAACTCATTTACCAAACATTATGGGACTACTCAAACCGAATCAAGTTTTGAACAAAGCATATAGACAGGTTGCGATTGAAACAACAGATTTTGACTTATTCAAAAATGCCCTTCGCACATTGAGAGACAATATTGTGGATGGGCAAAGAGAACACACGCAAAAAGAACATTTACGTAATTTTCTGAGTGAAACGTTCTACAAGCCATACTACATGGCTCCCGAAGAAGATATTGATTTGGCTATCCGATTGGATAAAACTATCAAGTCCAATATAGGGTTATTGATTGAAGTAAAGAGTACCACCAACAAAGGTGAGATGATTTCTAATGACAATCTTAATCGTAAGGCTTTGCAGGAATTATTGCTATACTATCTTAAAGAACGTGTCAATAAGAAGAACAATGATATTAAATATCTCATCGCTACTAATATTCATGAATTCTTTATTTTTGATGCCCATGAGTTTGAACGCAAATTCTATCAGAACAAACAATTACGTCGTGAGTTTCAAGACTTTGTGGATGGACGCAAAACCAGTAACAAAACCGATTTCTTCTATACTGAAATTGCAACAACCTATATTGAGGAGGTGAAAGATAGCCTTGAATACACTTACTTCAACTTACAAGACTATCAACACCTGCTTGATAGAACAGACAGTAGCGCTTCACGCAAACTTATCGAACTTTATAAGATATTCAGCGATACACATCTTTTGAAGCTATCGTTCCAAAATGACAGCAATTCGCTCAACCGTGGATTCTACACTGAGCTGCTACACATTATTGGTATTGAGGAACGCAAAGAGAATAATAAAACCGTGATTGTACGCAAAGCTGTGGAACGGCGTGACGAGGCTTCATTACTAGAGAATACTATTAACCAACTGGATGCAGAAGATTGTTTGCGTCACATAAATGGTCGTTTGTATGGGAATGATTATGAGGAACGGTTATTCAATGTTGCAATGGAATTGTGTATTACTTGGATGAATCGTATCCTTTTCTTGAAACTGTTGGAGGCTCAGATGTTGAAATACCACAATGGAGATGCAATCTATAAATTTCTTTCAATAACTAAGATTCATGACTATGATGATCTCAACACACTCTTTTTCCAAGTGCTTGCACGTGACATGGGCAGCCGCACACACTCCATTATGCGTGATTTTGCTTACGTTCCCTATCTTAACAGTTCTCTTTTCGAGGTGACAGATTTGGAAAGTAAAACAATTAAGATAAACAGCCTTTCACAACGTACGGTACTTCCTGTCTTGGCGAGTAGCGTATTACGAAATAAAAAACGCAATCTACAAGTCAACGCATTACCCACCCTGCAATATTTGTTTGCTTTTCTCGACGCTTATAACTTTGCGAGCGAAGGCAGTGAAGAAGTGCAAGAAGAGGCTAAAACACTCATCAATGCTTCTGTTTTAGGGCTTATATTCGAGAAAATAAATGGTCACAAGGATGGTTCAGTATTCACTCCAGGCTTTATCACTATGTTCATGTGCCGTGAAGCAATCACCAAGACCGTGTTGCAAAAGTTTAATGGTTATTATGGCTGGAATTGTACCACCCGTATAGAACTATACAACCATATTGACAATATAGTCGAAGCTAATGAACTAATTAACAGTTTGCGACTGTGTGATCCAGCTGTTGGTTCGGGTCACTTTCTTGTGTCTGCTCTCAATGAACTGATACTCTTGAAATACGAATTAGGTATTTTGGTAGATGCTACCGGTAAGCGTATCCGCAAAGCGGACTATCAACTTGCCATTGAAAATGACGAGCTGATTGTTACCGATACCGAAGGTAATTTATTTGCTTACAACCCACTCAATGCGGAAAGTCGCCGCATGCAGGAAACTCTTTTCAAGGAGAAGCGTCAAATCATTGAGAACTGTTTATTTGGCGTTGATATTAACCCCAACTCTGTGAAGATTTGCCGCCTACGACTGTGGATTGAATTGTTGAAGAATGCTTACTATACGGCTGAAAGTAATTACACTTATTTAGAAACCTTACCAAATATCGACATTAACATCAAATGTGGAAATTCTTTGCTTCACCGATTCGCTTTGACAGACAGTATTCAGACCGTACTGCGAGAGTCTAGTATCAGCATCAGCCAATATAAGGAGGCTGTAGCTAAATATAAAAATGCCCAAAGTAAAAGCGAAAAGCAGGATTTGGAAACGTTTATAACAGAAATCAAGTCGAAACTGAAAACAGAGATCAACCGCCGGGATGCACGATTGGTTAGATTGAACAAACGCCGCTCTGAGTTGGCAAACTTACAAGCGCCTCAACTGTTTGAACCGACAAAAAAGGAAAAGAAAGCGTCGGACAAGCGCATTGCCGATTTAAAGAAAGAAATTGCGACTTTAGAAAATATATTTGAGGAAATACGCTCCAACAAAATTTATCTTGGTGCATTCGAATGGCGTATAGAGTTTCCAGAAGTACTCGATGCCGAAGGCAACTTCTTGGGATTTGACTGTATCATTGGCAATCCACCTTACATTCAGTTACAATCTATGGGTAAGAGTGCCGATGTATTAGAATGCATGGGTTACATAACTTATGCACGCACTGGTGATATTTACTGCCTCTTCTATGAGTTGGGTATGAACCTGCTTACTCCCAATGGTTTTCTTTGCTATATCACGTCTAATAAATGGATGCGTGCAGGGTATGGTGAAGCCTTGCGAGGTTATTTCGCAAGCAAGACCAATCCTATTATGTTGGTAGATTTTGCAGGTATAAAAATATTCGATGCAATAACGGTAGAAGCAAATATTCTTTTATCTCAAAAAGCAGCAAATATTTTTAACACACAAGCTTGTTTGGTACAAGATTCGAATGGCTTGAATAATTTGAGCGATTTCGTGCAGCAACAAGGCGTGAAGTGTAACTTTGCAGATTCTATCCCATGGGTGATATTGTCTCCCATTGAACAGAGCATCAAGCAGAAGATTGAGTCTGTGGGAATACCCTTGAAGGATTGGAACATCCAAATCAACTATGGGATAAAAACTGGTTTCAATGATGCTTTTATCATTTCTACCGAAAAGCGTGATGAGATACTAGCGAATTGTCAAACAGAAGATGAACGTGTTCGGACGGCTGAACTTATACGACCGATTCTTCGTGGCAGGGATATCAAGAGATATGAATATGAATGGGCGGACTTGTGGATTATAGCCACATTTCCTTCGCGGCATTATGATATAGAAAGTTATCCTGCGGTGAAAAATTATCTTCTGTCAATTGGCATAGAGCGTTTAGAACAAACAGGAGAAACTCATATTGTTAATGGCAAAAAAATAAAAGCCCGAAAGAAAACTAGTAACGAGTGGTTTGAAACACAAGATAGCATCAGTTATTGGGAGGATTTTTCTAAGCCAAAAATTGTATGGAAAATAATCGGAAACCAAATGGCTTTTGCATATGATGCCAACAATTATGTAATGAACAATGCCTGTTATATTATGACAGGCGATCATTTGGATTATCTGTTGGCAGTATTGAATTTTCCAATAACTGAAGTAACCTTCGTGTAATCATACGAGTCTGTGATTTCCTGCGTTTACGCAGTTTGCTATAAGCAAGATAGGCACGGCGTACATCAAGATACTTGTTACGGGGACGTTGTATGTGCAAGGTCTGGCAATGTTTGCACAGATGACGATGAAGCCATACAATACCTTCCCATAAGAGTTTGGTATCAGTAGGAAAACGCAGATGACTTTCATAACAGGTGGCATCGGTCATACAGACATGAAGGTTCTCAAGATAAGGTTTCCAATGCTCGGCAAGAATGAGCTGGAGGGGCTCAACGTCAAGGCGATGCGCTAGTTCCTGACGAATTGCACTAACGATTTTAGGATTGGTTAGTGGATGAAGCGGATCAATCTGAACACCACAAAACAACTGGTAATGAATATTACCGTTTAAATGCTCAATCAGTTGTGCATCGGAAAAGTTGGTATAGGACTTCAAGACCATCAAGGCTATTTTACCTTCGGGA
>MNQS01000031.1:4993-5300 GCA_001915545.1 Bacteroides sp. 43_108
GTTCCGAGAAAGGAAACAGAGCATGGAGGCGACCTAATTCACTCGTTGCAAAACTTTGACGATATTTTTTTAGCATATCGAACTCGGTAAAACCTAAACGAGGTTCGATTTCTGAGATTTTTTGTATCTTTACCATGTGTTTTTATTTTAGATTACCCCCGTTTTGGCCGTCAAACCGTTTTTTGGGGGGAATGCTTAAAGATACAAAAAAGAAGGTGTCTGAAAAGGATGCCTTCTTTTTTTGTTATGCCGCCCGTTTATTATCCATTTTTATTTTTAAAACATCTTTGGTCTTCTCAATTGTCTC
>MNQS01000032.1 GCA_001915545.1 Bacteroides sp. 43_108
CCGTTCCACCATTGCAAAGCCTCGTGTATCTTATCCAACGTGTCCATGCAGGAGAGAGCGTGTTCCCTGACAAGTTTAGGGGCTGCCGCATTTGTACTCCCTCCGGCTTGAAAGGCCACCCTGAGTTGTATTTGCGCATTTATCTTTTGCCGTCCACCCATGTGGGTTTCGCAGGACGGGTAAGATATATCTATCAGGCAGCACGGGAAAGCCACAGCAGGCCGCTCTCCCGTGTTAAGTTGTCCCTCCTCGGCATCTATCCACCGGAGCCCGGGTACTTCTGTTTTCAGCCGGTCACAAACGGCAATAAAAATTTCTTTGTTCATAGCTATTCATTGTTAAGTGAGTCAATATATCCCTCTATCCGTGCGTGTATCTGCTCGTTCAATTCTTCGGAATCTCCCATGAATTCACGTTTCGGGATGTTAGTTTTCCGGGTGTGCGCCTTGACCGGTACATCTTTCCGTTTTGTTTTCCGGGTGTGTGCCGGTACGGGTACTATACCTTTGAATCCCTCGTTGTGTACCTGAGCGTAATCTACCTTTTCATTCCCTGCAGAGATAACCACCCGCTGGGGAGTTATCACCGCCGGTCTGATACTGTTCACCAGCGCACCGGAGTCGATCAGCAGGGAACCGGTTGTTTTCGGTGCTTTTGCCGGAGTCCACGGGTTCCCGTCAAATGCTTTCTTCTTGAAAGCTGATTTATAGTATTCCGTGGCCGTTTCCACCACGATTTCTGCCGCATCGGAGATTATCTCCTCCGGGAGCGATTGCAGATAATTATTTAATTCTTTGATATTCATATTGAAATAATTTTGTATATTTGCTTCCGTAAGCATATCGCTTCGGGGATGAATCGAATATGCCAACACCTGACGGATGACGGGGGCATCAAAAAGTCCGGGCTTTATACGGCGGAGCGGGATGTTAATCCGTATATAAAAGGAGGTTCTCAGAGCCTCCTTTTACTTTTTGATAAGCAGACCACGGCGATATCTCCATCGTGGATCTATCTTTCTGCTCCTGCGGCCTTTCACCTTGATGTTGGCGTTTTGTTCTATCTCGAACCATGTCGTGACCTGATAGAGCGTTCCGTTCTTAACCTCGCAAACCACGTTAATCACCTTATCCTCGTAAAACTTGATAAAGTTCAGGTTGTCGAACTTCTTTTGATAGTCGTTTATCCATACCTCGTCAGGGTTTTTAAGCACGTCCGGGATGCACTCCACGAGAGGAACACGAGCCTCCTCGTATTTCTTTGTGGTGTGGCGTTTGAACACCTCCTCCGTAAGTTGCACCTTTCGGCCTTTGTAGTCATCCATCACCTGATGCGAATCCCTCCACTGGTTCGGATCCCCGGCAAACACCGGTGCTTTTTCGGTCGCTGCCGCCGCTTTCTTTCCAAAGGACTCCAGCCCGTAATCATTATAATGCAGGTCACCCAGCAAGGAGGCGGCTTTATCGGGAAACTTGCGGATATAATGCTGGTTCTTGGAAAACACCTCAGCCGTTTCTCCCCGGTTTGAATCCCAGCCCTGAGCCTCGTTCATTTTCCATTCACTCGTACCGAGGTATTCATCGACAATGGCACGCATGGCGTTGATGTCTATACCCTCTACCTCGTGTTTCATGAGCGGAACCACCCGGCAACGGCATTTCCAGCCATTGGGCGGGAATATCTTTTTCCACCGTGGATCATTGGCCGGTAATATCACCCCGTCCAGCTTCCGGTGTTCCTCCCTTACCTTTTCATCCCCGGCAGTGACATATTTCCAATAAGGGAACATTTTCGTTTTTCCCATGAGCCGGTGGTAATTGCTGGCGGACTCCGCCGTTAGTACCGCCGTTTCGTATTCCGTCTTTTGCCACGTTTTATTGAACGTGCCACATATCTGCTCCGCTTTTTTGGAGAACTCCTGAAAATTACCGCTCTCCCTGAACGCCTTGTTCAGCTCCTGAATTTCCGCCAGCGTCTTACCGGCGGAGAAATGAAACAGGTTCATCTCCAAGGCGGTGATGAAAGCGTCATCCTGCAGGCCGTATGCGAATCTTACATCCGCATGGTTCATTGAACGTTTGAACGCACTTTGAACACCGTTCAAAAAGTCGGTAGCAATAAAGGAGAACAACTCCGCATCGAACTTCCCGGTTTCGCCGTTTGCAATCCTTGCGGCCAGCTTTTCCGACATCGGAGCGTTATCATTCAGCCTGATGGGGGCTTTTCCAATGGATGCCCCGACCTGCGGGGCTTGCACGAAAAAATCCCATAAGCGCATAAAGAAATTACGGTCTGCATTACTGATTGTGTCCTCCTCCGAATCCTCTCCTATATCGAACTGAGCGGCCTGAGAGGAGGCACGTTTTGCGACCGGCTCCCCGTCTTTAGGCACGGGAATCGAATATTTTTCATGCAGGTAGCTCTGCGGGATATCCATGATGTCGGAGAGCTGCACCACCTCGGCAACGGAGAGCTGCTCCGCCGCTTTGGGGAAAATGAACTTTCCGCCAGCAACGGGATACCCTCTCGCCTCCAGCATGGGGAGTACCTTTTGGTTGAGGACACGCTGCACGTACCGGAGGTCAGATTTATTCTTTCCCTCCTCTACCTCCTTGTGAACCTCACCCAATGAACGTGCGCCTTTCTCTCCCTGTACGGTGGTCATGGTTTGTCCGAGGATAGTGATCAGCATCTCCTCGTTGTTGGCCTGCCGGAATTCGTTGTACGAGGATCCTGAACCCGTTCCGCCCTCTTTGGTTTCCACATCCGCCTCTTTTGGGATGACCACATACGGTGCGGATCCGGCTTTATCGAAAGCCTCCTCCAGCAGCTTGCGGCTCTCCGGATCATACGTGTTGTATTTACCGATGCGCTGGGGCATCCCGAAAAGCTCGATCCATTGTGACCAATCCCCAAAGCCTCCACGTTTGTAGATGGCATAGGGAGCCGCCTTGAGTAACAAACCGAAATCCCGGTCTTTGCCGAGAATGAGCAGCTGTGAATCTCCCTCGTATGGTATGCCTATTTCGTCCGTGTCCTGCCGGAGGATTGTGCGGTTTTTCAGGTTGATATGCTTTGCCGGAATCGGTTCCACGTTGAAACCGTCATTAAAGGTCATTTCAATGCCTGAACGCCCGTATATTTTCTTTTTCAGGATTTCAGTCAGCAGATCCTCCCATGCGGTGGTGTCCATCAGGTCTGCGATCTCCTCCACTTCCTCCCCAGCCGCATTTTGGAAAGTAAGCTCCGAGTTCGTGACCGCATCGATGCGCTTTTGAACGGCATCGCTCAAAACGCCGTCAATCATGATATCATCGAGCAGGTCATACAGCTGCTTTGTTCGTCCATTGTCTGCAGAGGAGAGAGCCGTCCGCCAATTCCCCACGTCATACACTTTCCGCTGGGGAGCCTTGACTACGATCTGATGGATGACCAGCTGCTCCTTTGATTTTGCCCCGGCATTTGTCGTGGCCGTCTTTTTTTTCTTGTTCGCCATAGTCATATATTAAAAATGTTGATTACGCTTGGGATTGCTCCCGTAGATATATTCACCTGCAGTATCCGGTTTCCCGTCACCGTCCTCGTCTATAATGGGGAGGTTAGGCTTAATGTCTGATTTCTGCACTTGCCGGAGCCATGCCACGGCACGCTCGTACCTATCCTGCCGGAGCTGCAGGTCAGTACCGGCATTGCATAGGTTCACGAAATGCCACACGGCTATGTCCTTTACAAAAATGAGTAGGAGGGCGTTTCTTTGGCTCCCTGTGGCCTCGAAAATCTTTTTGCGGTCATACGCACCAAGATATCCGTATGCTTCCTGCAGGGCAGCGTCTATGGCTGCCGTGAGGATTGTTTCATCCTCCCTGCTGATAGCCTCTATATTCTCTTTATAGAGGTGCGTTTCCAATTCTTTGGGTGTGATAAATGCCATGATTAAAATCTCTTTTTATTGGTTACACGTGCGCCCACGGTGTAGGATCCAGCCGAGAGCGTGCTTATCTTTTGGTTGATGATCCACACGCCACCCTCGATACAGTCCACGCCGTCAGCGGGTGATTTCATAGCTCGGTTGATGAGCAGGAACTGCTCCTCCAGCCTTTTCATGTGCGGATTATCCTTTTCGTCAATGTTGAGGATGAGTTGTCCTCGCCGGTTGATCGGCTCAAGGTTTCCCTCGATACGGTCAAACTTTTCCGGTTTCTTCCGGGTATCCGGTATGATCCCGATAAATCCGAGTTGTTTTCCTTTCTCGCTAAATAGCGGAACGAACACCTGTTCATAGAAAGGATCCTGCAGCTTGTTATTTTCGATGTAATTATATACCTGCGTTTTTTGCCCCACGTAATCCCGAAGATAATAATACCAGTTCACGTACTCCTCGTTTACCACATGGTCAAGATAACCGGTGTAAACGTAGAACTTACCGTCATAATACCCGATAAGGAAACAGGCTTTGAAAGAGGTGGCCTTGTTCTTTGAGTTGGACGGAGCCGGATCCCCGTAAACAACGGCAAACTGCAGCTTTGAGAGTGGCGGGCATTTGCCCCATACCATTTCTTTGAACGTGTCACCCTCGGAGAGCGGGTTGTTCATGTATTCTTGCTGGAACGCCTTTGTGCTGATTTTGGACTGAATGCGGTTAATGCGTTCCTCCGTGTTCTTTTCCGGCCAGCTGGATTTGCCATCCTTGTCCCGGATGTTCACGATATCCCAATGGTCAGCTTTATCACCGGCACGTTTCACGCAGCAGTCGAGAGCGATCAGGTTTCCGCAGAATATCACCAGCAAATCCTCGCTGATGGATCGGGTTGGAAACAGAGCCTCCTCGAACCATTCCCATTTCTTTTTCAGGATGTCCGGGTTCCTGCAGTC
>MNQS01000033.1 GCA_001915545.1 Bacteroides sp. 43_108
AGCCCTCAACCAGGGCGTCAACCATGCGCACCGGATCGTTTTCTGCAATATCCTCATCAATTCTTTGAGGAAAAAGAACGGTTTGGTTGGGATTGTAAGAACGAAAATGTATCTTTGTCATAGTGAAATTCTTATTACCTAAAGATACAAAATCTTTAGGTAATAACAAAGCCCCAGCTTGTGAAAGTCGGGGCTTTGTGCGTAAAAAACAGAAGGTGTGCATTTTGACACACCTTCTTTTATAGAAAAGTTAATATGAGAATTATTAAATATTAGGCATTGGATTATTATCCTCTTCGCCAATACCATTATTATCTTGAATTTCTTTTCTTGGAATCAAAATTCTAAAGATATCATCTTCAGCCGGAAAATCGTATTGTGCATCCAAATTGTGATTGGTTCCTTCATATTTACGAATAATAGGCTTCTTTAAGCGTTTCAAATCGAACCATGCAATGCCTTCACCCCAAAATTCGATACGACGCTGTAACCAACAGGCATCTTGTATTCCTTTTGCATCTGTTGCATCACATACATAATCCGGTTGACGGGTTTTCACAAATTCTTCTAATAATGATTTACCACCGGCAATATTACCTCCCATAGCCAAAGCTTCTGCTTCAATCAACCACATCTCTTCAGCACGCATATAACACAGATCGTTGCAATTATTACCTTCCAAATCATACCACATATACTTCAAATTAGCATATTTAGGTAAAGCTACACTTCCCATCGGCCCTCCTTCATAAGTAAAGTCCTTATCCGCAAACCATCCTTTACGAATATCATTGTCAGCTATTTTACTGTATAATTCAGAACTAATATTCTTGAACATTCCTCCAGCCGTGACATAACCATAAGCGGTAGAACTGATGTGGGAGATAAAGTTAACAATACCTGTCTGAACAATCTCCGCATCCGTTGTAATATGTGAGGTAAACATCCAAGTATGATGTTTGTTCATATCGATATAA
The DNA here is from genome assembly GCA_001915545.1 of Bacteroides sp. 43_108. Taxonomy (GTDB): domain Bacteria; phylum Bacteroidota; class Bacteroidia; order Bacteroidales; family Bacteroidaceae; genus 43-108. The sequence goes on from MNQS01000033.1 coordinate 978, forward strand.
CCCTCATCTATCAATTCAGCCTTATCGGCAGGTGCTCCATAAGAAGCACGAGCCTCTTTAGCATATTTGGCAGCATTAGTCCAATCTTCTTTTAACAGATACATACGTGCCAATAAACCAGAAATCACAGTTTGGTCGATATAAGTGCTGTTCAAACGTTGGTATGAAGATAAATCACTGTGTGCCTGCACTAAATCTTTTTCAATCAAATCATAAACCTCCTTTACACTTGCACGAGGATTATTGCTCAATACATCTGGCTCGGTAGTTTCTAGGACAATAGGTACCGCAGGAGCATTTTCATGACCTGCATAAGTATGCTGATACATCTGTACCAAAGTCAAATAAGCAAAAGCACGCATACCTAAAGCCTGTCCACGATCTTCTTTTTTAGAATCATCTGTAGTTGTTTTCAATACGTCATTAGCCGATTTTATTAATTTATACAAATAGTTCCAAAAATAGAACGTAGAAATATATTGGTATGCTCTAGAATTCTGATTAAATTGATAATCAGTATAATACCATCCATATTTAGAACTATACTGAATCATGTCCTGCCCCCACAAATCCGAACATAACAAAATATGATGATAACCATAATCGTAATGTTGAGCTTCATCACCATATCCCATTGTATCAAATTTATACAAATAGGCATACATACCGTTCAAACCTGCCACCGGATCAACTTCATCCATCTGATCACTAGTAATGATATCACCAGATTCAGCCTCAAAAAAACTATCAGAACAACTGCTAAACAATCCTACCATGGCTGCAAAAGCCGTATATTTTAAAATTTTTTTCATGCTTTCTTGTTTTATCAATTAAAATTTCATTGTTATACCACCAGAAATACTACGCAATGCCGAATAATTATAATTTGATTCGCCATTCCAATTTGTACGAGGGTCATAACCTTTACGAGCAGAAAGTAGTGCTACATTGTCTGCCACAAAATATACTCTTAAGCTCTCGCAACCCAATTTTGCAATCCAATTCTTCGGCAATGTATAACCTACAGAAATATTTTGCAAACTTAAATACGAAGTTGAAGTCAAGAAACGGGTAGAAGTAGAATTGTTATTACTTTCTTTTGCATTTAATTTTGGCACATCAGTATATTTATTTTCCGGTGTCCAAGCATTTAAAATATCATTATGATAATTTGTTCCTGCACCCTGAGCGCTATTCATCAAAGTTGCATAGGTATAATCATAGCCTTGTCCTCCTAATTGATAAGTAAGTGCAATACTAAAATCGAATCCATAAGCATTTAATGAAGTACTAATACCACCATACAAATCAGGCAAGGCACAACCTGCTTTATAATCCGTCGCCTCGCTATATGTCTTAGTTGTTTCTTTAGTCGTATTTCCATTCTTATCAGTAACATCTTTATACCACATAGCCTTTCCGTCTTCCGGATCTACACCAGCCCATTCTTTTATATAATAGTCGTAGTACGAACCTCCTTCAACCATTTTGAAAATACCATTCCAAATACCGGACTCTCTTTTTTCTTCCGGTAAAGTCAAAATTTTGTTTTTATAGGTAGTTGCATTAACAGAAATATTCCAATTAATCTTACTTGTGCGAATAATGTCCCCACTTAATTCTACTTCAAATCCGGTATTGCGCATATCACCAATATTATCCGGATAAGAATTAGAACCGGTACTAGCTGCTAAAGGACGGTTAAACAACAAATCTTTTGCATAGCGGGAGAAAAATTCAAAGCCTCCACTCAAACGTCCGTTTAATACGCTAAATTCAATACCTGTATTAAAATTATAGTTAGTTTCCCACTTTAATTTATCATTACCCTTATATGTTTGAGTAATTGCGGGTTGTCCGTTATTGTTGCTCACACTGAATTGATCCATATAAGCATAACGGTTACGCACCCCATTCAACAACAAGTAGTCATTACCTTGCGAACCATAGCTAACTTTAAACTTTAAGTTATCTAACCATTCAACGTCCTTCAAAAAATTTTCCTCTTTCAGTCTCCAACTAGCACCTACAGACCAAAAATTCCCCCAACGATAATCTGGATGAAATACTGAAGAAGCATCACGACGATAACTTCCCGAGAAGTAATATCTATCCTTATAATTATATTCCACACGTCCCAAGAAACCTTCAGTAGTATATTCTGTCACATAAGAACCAGCTTGCGGATTACTCACTGCATGATTCAATGAAGTTGACCCCCACAAAGCAAAGTTATTTTTTGATCCGTATAAATAATCATACTTATTCTGATAAGTTTCATGTCCAAGCAGTACATTTACCGAATGCTCTCCAAAAGTACGTTCCCATGTAAGCAATTCCTGCAAATTAATAGTCATATTGCGAGTGCTATAATGAGTTGCAATACCGTTTTGTGCAGTAAACTGTCCGTATTCACCATTTTGAAATACCATTTGACGAGTATTATCGTTTTCTATTCCGGCACGGAAAGTAAATTTAAAATCTTTCAAAAAGGAAATTTCGGCAAACATGTTTCCGCTGAAATAATCTTTTCCATTTTTACGATCATCCAAACTCTGACTACCTAATGCGTTTGAATTTCCTGATACAGGACGCTGCATACCCGGAGTATCTCCATAATCATACACTATGCGACCATGACTATCATACATAAAATTACCATTTTCATCACGTTTGTAGATAGGATAAATGGGAGCCATGGTACGTGATACGTAGAACATATTGGTGCCAGCAGTTTGGTCTTGTTCTTCTGTAGCTGAAGTGGCTACAGTAGAAGTATTGACATAAGCAAAATTACCACCCATCTTAATATTCTTGTTAAACTGGTGTTCCAAACGCAAACGGGCAGAGTAACGTGTAAAACCGGATTTTACAATATAACCTTCATCATCCAAATAACCAAATGACAAATAATAACTAGTCTTTTCATTAGCCCCGTTCATGTTTACGTTATATTCTTGTCGTAAACCGCTGTGAAACATTTCCTTTTCCCAATTATCCGCATATTTAATTCTAGCATTAGGATTAAATGTTCCATCCGGTAATACCACTTCGTTATTACCTACAGTCGTAACATTGTAACTCAAGCCACTACCACTGTCGGTAATCAAAGCGTTCGAAGCTAATTGTCCGGGATTAGCCTCGCCATTAGCCTCATACATTCCTTTCAACTCTCGCCAATATGTAGTATAATAAGTAGCAGGATCTCTCATTACATCATACTCAGGTACACCACGACTATTAGATCCCCATTTAGCATCAACGGTTATAGTAGCTTTACCTATTTTACCTCTTTTAGTAGTAATCAAGACAACACCATTAGCACCACGTGCACCATATAATGCATTGGCAGCAGCATCTTTTAATACAGTCATAGATTCAACATCTTGACTATTAATCATACTCAAATCTCCATCAAAAGGAGAACCGTCCACAACAATAAGAGGTTCACTGGAAGCGTTAATAGAACCAAGGCCACGTACACGAATACTTGTACCAGAACCAGGGGCACCTGAAGCTGTGGTAATTTGGACTCCCGACACTGCACCCGCTAATGCTTTGGTCACATCAGACGTTTGCATTTTTTCTATTTTGTCATTTTTAACAACAGCAGCAGATCCCGTAAACGAAGACTTTTTGGCAGTACCGTACGCCACAACCATTACTTCCTCAAGCTGTTCTGTATCAGACTTTAATACAATATTCAAATTCGCTTTAATATTCACTTCTTGTGTAGCCATTCCGATAAAGGAAACCACCAAAGTCTTTGCGGAACTTGGAACATTTGATAATGTAAATTTACCATCCATGTCAGTAACTGTACCTACAGTAGTACCTTTTACTAAAATAGAGGCG
>MNQS01000034.1 GCA_001915545.1 Bacteroides sp. 43_108
GTAATCTTTTTTGCATCCATTTTCTACATAAATATAGTTTTCGTAAAGTGAAATATTTAATGTTACGAAAAAGTGATGCGGCAAAGTTACGAGTTACATAAAGTTCACATTGCTCCATTTGCTGATGGGGCGGATGCTGCCGTCCTCGTTGGTCCATGTGTTGCGGCGTTGCTCCTTGTTCGTGCCGGCGGCATTTTCCGTACCTTGCGCCTGCGCTTGTGCTTGTGCTTGGGTGGGATTCTCCTTGGCTTCCTGCGTCTGTGCGGTACGTGGCGACCTGCCGGTGCCCGGCACGAACTCCACACCGCGCTGTTCCACGTTCACTTGCAGGGTGGTGACGAACTTCCTGCCGTCCTTGCGCTCGATGAGCTTGTCGCACACGGGCAGCCCGGCACGGAGCATGTCCTGCTCCTGCTTGGTAATTTCCGTGTTGCCGATGCGCTCCGGTATGCGCACCTTGCTTGCCGGGACATCCGTGATTTCATTCGTCTTGCGGTCGATGCTGACGAATGAGGGAGTGATTTCGCCCGTTTCCCTGTCCACGAGGTCCACGACCCTGCCGAGGTTGCCCGTCTCGCGGAGGTTCTTGCGGTCTTCATCGGAGAACTTGTGTTCCTTGTACTCTTCCAGTTTCTGCTCCTTGCGGATGAAGTGCGGCACAAGGCTGACATTGCCCTCGCCGTCCTTTCTGAAGGAGAGGCGGGCGTCCAGCTCGAATGCCTCGCCGCCGAAATTGGGCGTGACCTTCACCAAGTCTGATTTGCCGTAGTTGAGCATCTTCTGAAGGTCGCCGGACTTTTCAAGCTCGTCGCGTTTCACGCCCCAACGCTCTTCCAGCTCCTGCCAGTTGATTCTGTTCTCGTCGATGGGCTGGTAGCCCTGTCTGCCCTGCGTCTGCTGCGGGGCTTCCTGATTCTGTTCTTGTTTCTGTTCCATTTCTTCTTGATTTTTAGGTTCTTCCTGATTTTCTTTATTTTCCTGATCGGGTTGTTGTTCTTCTTCTCTTTGCTGTTGCTGTTCCTCCTGCACTTTCTGCACTTCCTGCTCGTAGCCGGAAGTGTCCACCTTGTGGGGTGCAAGCAGTTCACTGTAGGCTTCGGGGTTCTTCAGCAGCTCCTTCATCACTTCCAGCAGATTGTCGGCCTGCTCTGCCGCAACCCGGTAGAAACCGAAGCGGCTGGGTTCCTTGCACTGGCGGAAGAAGTTCCTGAAGAAGTTGTCCAGCACGTCGCCGTGCCGGTCGAATTGCAGGAAACTCTGCGCGTTCTCCGCCTTGGCGGGGGTGCGCTTGGGCGTGCCGTCCGCATTCAGTCCGGCTACCACGCTGATCTCGCCCGTCTTCTCGTCACGGACAATCAGCACGTCCTTTTCGTCTTTTTTCTTTGCCATCTGATTAAATTTTAATTGGTTATTTATTGAACATATTGCGGATGCGTGCCTTGTAGAACTCGATGTCGTTCTGCCGGAAGTCCTTCACATGTTTGGAAAGGAAGTCCAACACGTCCGTTTCGCTGTAATAGGTTTTCTTGCCCAAGGTCTTGTAGGAGAGTGCGCCCTCACTGCGGTAGCGTTGCAGGGTGCGCTTGCTGATCTGGAGGAGCATGCACAGGTCCTGATTGTCGAAAAGGCGGATGCCTTCGGACAGGGACGGCGGTTGTTGCCCCTGCGCCTTCATAGCCAGCAGCAGCTCGTCCTGACGGTCGAGGCGTTCGAGGATTTTCTGCATCCATCCCTCGAAACTGTTGCGGGTAAGCAGTTCCATATATCATTTCCTCCTTCCTTTGTCGGTTTTCTTGCTTCCCGTGCGTAGCGAATAGTTGTGCAGCAGGGCTTCCACTGTTTCTTCCTTGTTCCTGATGGTATTTGTTTCCAACAGTCTTTGCACTTCGGAGAGGCGGTAGCGGCAAGTGCCGCGTACTATCACATATTCTATGCGATGGTCGTCCCTCATCCGTTGCAGGGTACGGGTACTCACGTTCAGCAGTTCGGCGGCTTGTGCCGTATTGAGCAGGCGGTCTTTCGTTTCCGCCTCCTTCCGCCGTCGCTCTTCTTTCGCTTCGCGGACATATCCTGCTATCTCCGCTATCTGTTCCAGCATAGTCCGGTATGCGGAACTTTCAATCGTTATCACTTTCATATATGCGCTTGTTTTATTGTTTCTGCGGCAAAGTTCGGCAATGGAAAAGGGCGGCTTTAACAACTCACTACGTGACTCACGTAAGATTTTTATGAAAAAGGCTCCGCAACCCGGACAATCGGCGCAACAAGCTGCCATTCAGACAAAACCGATGGGCGTTTCAGCCCGTGCCGTTACCTTTGCGGCAAATTCAAAAATCGTTTTGTATATGGAAATAGTATCTATCGAGAAAAAGACCTTCGAGGAAATGGTGGCACAAACGGATGCCTTCGTGGAGAAGGTCGCCGCCTTGCAGCTCAAGGGGGATGCCAAAAGGCTCGGCAAGTGGCTCACGGGCGAAGAGGTTTGTGGGCAGTTGAGAATCAGCCAACGCACGTTGCAGAAACTGCGTGACAGGGGCTTTATCGGTTATTCGCAAATCGGCTTCCGTTTTTACTACAAGCCGGAAGATGTGAAAAGGCTCATCCCGCTTATCGGTACGATTTGTCCCACTGACAGATAGCCTTGTCTGACTTAAAACGGATATGATTATGAACGAAGACAACAATGTTATCACGATGGATTGTGAATCAGTAGCCGTATTGCTGCAAAAGATGCGGAAGGAATCCAAATGGCTCTCCGATTTTTTGGAAAGTTACCGTCCGCCATTGGATGGGGAGCGATACCTGACGGACAAGGAAGTGGCGGAACTGCTCCGCGTGAGCCGCCGCACCTTGCAGGAATACCGCAACAACAGGATATTGCCTTTTATCCTGCTGGCAGGAAAGGTGCTTTATCCGGAATCGGGACTGCGCGAAGTGTTGGAAGCAAATTATAGAAAACCGCTGAAAGGGTGAGATAAGGCGGCTGTATGCACAAAGAGGAAACGGACAACCCCGGTCGTGGAGCTGTCCGTTTCCTCTTTCTGTTGTCGGCATTGTCAATGTCCGTGCGTGTTCAGCAATACCCGTTGGCCTTGTGGATGAGCATCACGTATGCCTGCTGCTTTTCTTTGGCAAGAATCTTCTCCACCAGCCACCTGCGGAACACGTGCGTGCAGTAGGTGTTCAGCCGGAAGGCGATGGGGATGATGATTTCAAGGGCATACACATCGGCATACAAACCGTTTTCAAGCCGCATGTAGCGGCATACCTCGTAGTCGTTCAGCACGTCCGATTTGCGGACGGCTTTGATGGCGGCGTTCACTGCCGGAACGCCTGCGTGGAACAGCCCGGCGATTTCGGTGGCGGTCATCCATACCTCGTTACCGGTTACGCTGACCTTCTTGTCCTTTATGATAATGATTCCTCGTTTCATGGCTTTCTTTTTTAGATGTTACATCCGGTAAATTCCTCAATGGTGTTCAACTTGGCGGCAAGGGTCTCCATGTCTTGGTTGAGCTTCTCCTTGGTTATCTTCGCATAAATCTGGGTGGTCTTTATACTTTTGTGTCCTAACATGGAACTCACCGTTTCAATGGGCACGCCGTTGGAGAGGAACACCGTCGTGGCTGCCGTATGGCGGCTCTGATGCCACGTGATATGCTTCGTGATGCCGCAACGTTTGGCAACGGCACGTATTCCGTACAGACAGGTCATATAGTGGGGAACGGGAAATATCCTGCCGTCTTCGCACAATCCCCGGTATTTGTCGATAATCCGCTTGGCGATGTCAAGCAAGCGGATATTGGAAACCACGCCCGTTTTCTGACGGTTGATGTTGATCCACTCATGGTCGTCGAAGTAGGTTCGGATATTTTCCTTTGTGAGATTGCGCATATCGGCGAAGGACAAGCCCGTGAATGCGCAAAACAGGTATAGGTCGCGGTAAAGTTCCTGCTTGGCGTTCTTCAGTTTCCCTTCCATCAACTGCCGTATTTCGTCTTTCGTCAGGAAGCTGCGTGTCGTTTCCTCCTTTTTGATTTCATACTCCCTGAACGGGTCGCGCGTGAGCCACTCGTTGTTGATGGCGATGAACACCATCGTCCGCAGCGGGCATACGTACAGCCACACGGTATTGGTACAGCAATGCTTGTCCGTGCGGAGGAACATCTCGAAGTCGGAGATGAATGCAGGGGTAAGCTCCTTCAAGGCGATGTCCTTCACATGGTAGCGGATGTTGAGGAACTCTTGCAGGTGCTTGTACACTGTCTTGTACTTGGAAAGCGTGGCTTTGGCTTTCATGCCCGCCACCACCTGCTTCTCGTAGTCCTCATTATGCCGGTTGAATACCTGCATCAAGGTATGGTAGCGGTGTTCAAGTCCGAGAAAGGCGTTCTTGACCTTTTCCGCCGTGACGTAGTTGTCACGCTCCATGATTTCCTGATAGTGTTTGTTGATGCGCACGCGCATCTTGTCAAGCAGGCGGTTCGTTTCGAGTGCCGCCGTGCTTCTGCCCATGACACGCCCGCCTTTGGTGTCCCACAACTTCGGATCGACAGACAACTTGCAACTGAATTGTGTCTGGCTTCCGTCCACCGTGATACGTCCCATGACGG
>MNQS01000035.1 GCA_001915545.1 Bacteroides sp. 43_108
CTGCAAGTCAATTCTTTTTTCAGTAGAAGAAAGGTAGAAAATTATTATTATCATACTCTTTAAACGGCTTAAATCAAGGAAAACGAATAAGAGATTCAGTAATACATATACTGGTTATCAATTATTTACATAAATAATTAGTTCCGCAAAGACTTTGGTAGTTTCCTTTATCGGAATGGCTACACAAGAAGTAGCTATAAAACAGACTGTTAATATCACTTTGAAGTCGGATGCCGAAGTGCTTGAAGAAGTGGTAGTAACAGGATATGGAGTTCAACGCAAAGCTTCATTTACTGGTGCTGCTGCTATTATTGGTGAAGATGTTATAGCCAAAAAATCTGATGCTAATTTTGTGAAAGCACTAGAAGGAGCTGTACCAGGCGTACAAATGAGCAACTCTACCAGTATGCCTGGTGTTTGGAGCGAGATTTATGTTCGTGGACGTGGTTCTTTGAATTCAGGCACTCAGCCATTATATGTAATAGATGGAATGCCTGTCAACTCTGAAACAGATGGTATGAGTACGACTACAAATAATAATTTTGATCCGATGGCCGCAATCAACCCTTCTGATATTGAAAGTGTTACAGTTCTAAAAGATGCTGCGGCTACAGCCATTTATGGTTCACGCGCAGCTAATGGCGTTATTGTAATCACTACTAAAAAAGGAAAAGAGGGAAAAATGAGCATCAACTTAGACATTAAACAAGGATTTGTTTCAATGGGAAATCATAATATGGATTACGCCAATGCTCAAGAATCTATGAATCTATTTGCTCACGGACGTTCTGTTGCTTATGGTAACACCTATGATGAGAGCTATGATTATTTGAAAAAAGTATATCAAGGTTATGGTTGGGATGGTGTTTCATCCTACGATTGGATGGATGCTATCACCCGTAAAGGATACTACCAAGACTACAATGTAAACCTCCAAGGACGTTCTGGTTCTACTGGTTATTATGTTAGTTTAGGTTATTTAGATACTGAAGGATTGATTATTGGTTCTGACATGAAACGTTATTCAGGACGTTTGAACCTAGACTCTAAGTTCAGTTGCTTTACTATCGGTGTCAACGCTTCATACAGTAATTCTACCCAAAACGGCTTTTCACAAGCTACAAGTGGCTCTATGTCCAGCGCTACTGTAGCAGCTATAAGTTCTATGAATCCTATGATGCCTTTCTATAATGAAGATGGAAGTTATGCCAATATCAGTAATTATAATCCTCTAGCTTTATATGATGAAAAAGCTGGTGAAATCAATGAAAACAATAATCAAACATTGAACTTCAACCCATATTTGCAGATTGATCTCGGAAAAGGTATTTATGCAAAAACTACCTTAGGTGTAAATATTGCTGATTTACGTCAATATCAATATTGGAGTGCATTATATAATCCACAAGCTGTTGATTATAATGGATTAGGTCAACAGTACAATTCTCGTTATACAACAATTACGTGGAACAATGTATTAGGTTGGAACTATACTTTTGACAAACACAATATTAACTTGTTATTAGGTCAAGAGATGCAACGAAAGAATTATTTCTATGAATATTATTCAGGCTCTGATTTCCCATTTGCAGCTGATGGAAAAACCGACCTTTCTACTGCTGGAACTCCTCAAGGATCAGAATATTATAAGAAAGAAGCTCGATTGGCATCATATTTTATGGATGCACACTACTCTTACGAGGATAAATATTATGTATCTGGTTCATTCCGCCGTGACGGTTCCTCTGTTTTCGGTTCAAATCATCGTTGGGGTAACTTTTGGTCTGTTGGTGGAAAATGGCGTGTAAGTGGAGAAGAATTTCTTAAAGATAATTCTATTATTACCAATGCCACTCTTCGGGCCTCTTACGGAACCGTAGGTAATCAAGATATCGATTGGTATGCAGCACGTGGTTTCTATTCTTCCGGATACAATTATAACGAAAAGCCTGGTATGACTCCCACTAGCATCTCTAATTCAGATTTGACATGGGAAACTTCAAAAAAATTTGATATAGGTTTTGATTTATCTTTAATTAATCGTATCCATCTTACTTTCGATTATTATAATGAAGAGACGAGTGACGCATTGTTTGAAGTACCATTGTCCATGACTACAGGTATGTCTACAGTATACCAAAATATTGGTGCAATCCGCAACCGTGGTATTGAAGCATCTATCAATGCATCTGTTATCAACAACAATAATCTTACATGGAATATTTATGCAAATATGACATGGAACAAAAATAAGATCATCAAACTATCTACAGATGAACCCATAGAATATACTTATCAAATTATTGAAGAAGGACGCCCCTATCGCCAATTCTATATGAAAGAATATGCAGGCGTTGACCGCGAAAATGGTAAACCATTATGGTATCTGAATGAAGAAGGCAACGAAACGACCTCCGACTACAATGCAGCAGCCAAACGTTATGTAGGCGATGCTGACCCCAAAGTTTTAGGTGGATTCGGTACAAATTTAAGCTGGAAAGGATTTGACTTTAACATGAACTTTACCTATAGATTAGGAGGAAAAGTTTTCGATTCCGGAGCTTCATTCACCGGATTTGGTATGGCCAATCGTACTCCGTTGAAAGACGTTGCATTAAATTCATGGACAGAAGAAAATAAAGATGCCAAATATCCACAATATATTTATGGAGATCCCAATAAAGCAACTCAAACTTCTTCTAGATTCTTATATAGCAGTAATTTCTTACGTATCAGTAACATGACCTTAGGTTACACTGTGCCCGTAAATCTAACAAAGAAAATATTCATTCAAAAATTACGAGCTTATATATCCATTGATAATTTATATACATTTACATCCAATGATTTTGTTGGATATAATCCTGAAACCTATTCCAATGGTGTAATTGCGTGGCAATATCCAGCAACCCGTACATTCATCGGAGGTATTCAATTAAGTTTTTAAATAAGGTAAAATTTAATAAAGGAAAGATATGAAAAAATATATTTTAAATGCAATTGCCATTTTTACATTTGCAACAGGACTTTCCTCATGTGGTGACAGTTTTCTTGAAACTGACAACTATAAAGGAGTGGACCTAGAAGGAGGGCTCAACACTGTAACTAACGTTAGTACAGCATTAAATGGAACTTATTATCAATTATTTTATTATGCATTTGCTGGTAACTATGCTTTAGCTATTGGTGATATTCCTACAGATATTACTTATTGGAATACTAAAACCGGACATTTTGATGGTATTTATACCTATACTTTTACAGATACAGATACTTATTTAAAAAGTATTTGGGAGTATGGTTATAAAACAGCTGATAATGCAGCACGTGTAATTCAAGCTTCTCAAGCACTATATAACAATGCAAGCGATGATGAAAAAACAGAACTTAATATGTATATGGCTGAAGCTTATGCTCTAAGAGGTTACGCACAATTATTGCTTACTAATATTTATGGGCACCAAATAAAAGTGAATGGACAAGATTTTTCTTCCGAACTAGGAATCGTCATAATTGACCAACCCAAAGAAGCATTGACTAAAATCAGCCGTTCTACTGTTGGCGAAAGCTATGAAGCCATCATCAATGACCTAAAAAATGCATTATCCCATTTTGAAGCAGCTGGTAAAGACAGAGGAGAACTCCAATATTTAGGAAAAGCTGCTACTAATGGTTTATTGGCCCGTACCTACCTATATTTAGAAAATTGGGATGAAGCAAGAAACTATGCAGAACAAGCACTAAAAATAGCGGGTATTACTACTTTAACCAACGATGCTAATGCATACAAAGCTCTTTATAATAGTGAAATATCAAATTCCGAAAGTATGTTTGCTTTAGCTATTACTAATACAACAAACTGGTCAGCTAATTCATATGGAACTTTGTGGTCTACATACAACTTTAGTCCTAGTCCTAAACTAATTTCAATGTATGCAACTAACGATTGCCGTAAAATTCTTATTGATGGAAGAGATAAAACTTCTACAGAATCTGAACCTGTTTACACAGGTGGTAAAATTGCTCACTTTTCGTCAGGTAACCCTGCTCGTGGAACTAATTATATTGTAAATGCTCCGGAAATGTATTTAATTAAGGCTGAAGCAAATGTACAATTAAACAAATTGAATGAAGCCAAAGAAGCTTTATTAGTAGTAGCCAAGCGTAATTTAGATATAAAATCAACAAACGATTTACCGAGCGAAAAAGAAAATCTTATGAGTTTTATAAAAGACGAACGTGCTCGTGAGTTATTCCAAGAAGGTATGCGTCTATATGATTTGCGTCGCTGGAATGAAAGAGTCAGTGTATATGCCAACAGTGCTCCAGCCATCAAATTTACTTATACTAATTACGAAATATCAAATTTAGTATTTCCTATTCCTAGTGCAGAAATCAACGCTGGATTCGGAGTAACTCAGAACAATTGGACAAATACTCTTCCAAAATAAATAATCACATTTTTTATTTTGAAAAAAAAATGCTTTTCAAGGGATGCCCCCATACACAGGAGCATCCCTTTAAAACAAATATCGGGCATTCCTTATGCAAATACATTGTTTGTGCCAACAGACT
>MNQS01000036.1 GCA_001915545.1 Bacteroides sp. 43_108
TACGTATGGACCGTCGGCTGTTAATTCTTCTTTTTTCTCTTTGTCTTTCTTCTTGTCTTTGAAATCAAGAGTTCCGGCACTAAGGCCGGAACTGATGAAGGCGAGGGTAAATGCAAGAAGAAAGTAGTTGATAAAATTAGTCTTGCTTGTCATCGATTTGGTATTTGAATTATTTAATCGACATATCCTGGATTCTGTTTCATATTAGGATTTGCGTCCATTTCTTTTTTGGGAATAGGAAGTAGAATTTTATGGAAATTCCAGTCATATTCCATGTAAGCAGTATTATGTTTGGTTTTGTTTATATCACTGTCTTTCACATCGATTCGTTTGACAGTCATTCCATTTCTGATAACATCGTACATACGATGTCCTTCTGCTACCAATTCTTTACGACGTTCGTCTAATACATTTTCTAATGTTAATGTTTTTCCTTCCACTGAATTTTCCGGATTAGCTCGTTGTACTATGGAATTCAAATATTTCACTGCTTTGGCATTATCTCCTGTCTGTACGGCCGCTTCAGCAGCATTCAGATAGGCTTCTGAAAGGCGTATAAGCGGAATATTGGCATCGGTTATGTTTTCTCCTTGCTGAGGTTGGTATTTATTGACGTATGCGTAGTACTTTTTGTCAAAACTCAAGATTTTCAACCGGACGTCTTTGGGATCTTTCTTTAATAATTGATAAAAAGAGCAAGTAATACACATATCGTCATAACCGTTGTATGAGTTCAGATATCCCATGCTTTCTTTGCCCGGACTGTCTGTAGTCAGATTGACAATTTCGAATAATATTTCACCAGGATTGGATGCTGATGCGTCATTGCCCCATGCGGTTGGATATTCTTCGTTTGTCCAAAGAGCGTAGCCTTCTTTTTCTGCACCCTTTATTGCATTTTCAGCCATGGTCAATGCTTCATTGTATTCTCCTTTATATAAATATACTCGGCTCAACAATGTCATAGCAGCCCATCTGTTTACTTTTCCTTTATTAAAATCACCGCTCAGCAGCTCTGTACTGTTTTTGAGGTCGGAAATAATTTCCGTATAACATTCGGCTACTGTATTTCGTGCGGGTTTACTGTCTATGGTTGATAACTCTTTCACAATGGGCACGCCTAATGAAGCTCCGTTATCTTTTAGGTAGGGATAACCAAAAATACGTGTCAGGTCGAATAGTGCCATACCACGGATGGCTAATGCCTGGCCTTTCAAATCATTTTTATATTCGGTTTCATCTTCATCTATAGATAGTTTATCAACATTCATTAGAATCAGATTACAGTTCTGGATAATAGAGTACAGATATGACCAATGACTGCTGGGACCATTGTCTTTAGTAAAATTGAAACGGTAATAATTACCGGTTCGTTTCGTTGAACTTACAGCCTGCATGTCATCTCCAGTTACATCTCCATAATATACCAGACGGCCGGAGTATGCATCTGAACTTTGCATTGTGCTGTAGATTCCGTTCAATGTGAATTCAATATCTGACAAAACATTGATACTGGTTTCTGTATCCACTTGTGTGGAGGGGGCTAGATCTAGCCAGTCATTTCCGCACGAAGTGACGGCAAACATAATGGAACTGATAAATAAATATTTAAATACTTTCATAATTCAAGTTTTTAATGGGTTAGAAATTAACGCTTAGACCAAAGGTTACAGTCTTCAAAGGAGGAGTTCCCCAGATGGCACTACCACCACTGACAGCTTCAGGATCATAATAATCATAAGCAGCCCATGTCCAAAGGTTGTTTGCGGAAGCATATACACGTACATTGTTAACTCCTATTTTTTGTGTCCATACTTGGGGCAGAGTTATTCCAAAAGTTAATGTTTTCAGGCGGATGAAGTCAGAACTGTGTAACCTGCGAGTAGTAGTGGATTTGTTCATCGCTACATCAGGACTTTCAATAAATAGTTCATATTTTGTGATATCACCAGGTTGTTTCCAACTATCGCGATAATAGGTTGGTATATTTGCTTCTAGGTCGTTACCACCATGCTCTGTTTTTTGTGCCCAATTGTCATAAGAATAACCGCCAAATTGGTAAGAGAACATGAAGTTTAAGTCGAACCATTTATAGCGTAATGTATTTGATAAACCTCCGATAACATTAGGCTCTGCATGCTTATCTAATACAATAGCATTGGCTTCACTATATTTTTCTGTAATCTCTTTTATATAGTTGCCGTTTTCGTCCAAATCATTGGTATAGAATTGGGGAGCGCCTGTTTCGGGATTGATCCCTGCGAACTCTATCATATAAAATGTACGGTATGATTTTCCTACTTTCCGTATTTGGGTACCACTGATAATTTCTGTTTGCATGCCATCCAATGTCACAATTTCATTTTTGTTGTGCGAGATGTTGAAAGTGGTATTCCAAGAGAAATCTTTAGTCTTTATATTGGTCGAACTGATTTCCAATTCCACTCCCTTATTTTTTACTTCACCAATATTCATAAGATAGCTGCCGAAACCTGTTGTCATAGAGATAGGACGATCCATCAACAAATTTTTAGTAGTACGAGTGTAGTATTCCAAAGTTGCGTTTATACGATTGAACAAACTGAAATCCAGACCTAAGTTAAGGTTGTAATTGGTTTCCCATTTTAAATCTGTATTTTTGATTTGTGATTGGATAATACCCGGTTGTTCCAAATAACCATTGGTTAAACTACTCAAACCCATATATCCGAAATAGTCAGATGGTAGTGTGCCATTGACACCATAAGATGCGCGTATTTTCAAATCGGTCAGCCAACCTTTGGCCGGATTCATGAATTCCTCTTCAATCATACGCCATGCGGCAGATACTGACCAGAAACTACCCCAACGGCTGTCTTTATGCAAACGGGAACTACCGTCAGTACGGAAACTACCACCTAGATAATATTTATTTTTATAGTCATAGTTTACACGTGTCAGATAAGATACCATGCGGGTTCTGGTAGAGCTGCCACCAACGGATTCGGTTTTCATACCATTGCTTATTTCATCTTTGTCTGCTGTAGCGAAATTAGTTGCATACCCTGACAGATAGTCACGATATTGGTCATCAATTTCATAACCTACCAATGCGTCAAAATGGTGATCGTTGGCTATATTAAACTTATAACTCAGTTGGTTTGCCCATACCATTTTCTTGTATTCGTAGAATTTTTTGCTCATGCCGCCATTTACATCCTCACCATTGGAAGTGCGGGGATCACTCCAATCCTTGCCTTTAGTGTTGGTGTAGTCATAGCTGAATGTTGATTTGAATTTTAAGTTTTTAATAAATTCATATTCGCCATAAATAGTGTTGAAAGCACGATTAACATATTCACGTTGATAGTCGTAAGTTGCAGATAATAGTGGATTACGATCACCGTTGCGGATAAAATCGCGGTTCCAGCTTCCATCTTCATTGTATGGTGTGTCTGAGGGGACAACAGCGTTACGTGATGAATAGAAAGGAGAAGTGTAGGAGGTACCTTCACCATATACATCTTGATTAACGGTAGCAAATAACATATTTGCCCCTAATTTTAATTTATCAGTTGCTTGATAATCTACATTTAAACGTCCGCTGATACGTTCTAAACCGGAGTTGATAGCAATACCTTCTTGTTTTAGGTAAGAGATAGATGAATAATATTTGAATTTGTCTGTTCCACCAGAAATGGAGGCTTCATAAGTCTGGTGATTTCCTTTTTTGAACATGATATCATCCCAATCGACATATCCACACCAAGGAACAGGAGCATAATCGTCAATATTTTCATTAGCATATGCTATGGCTTCGTCGTGACTATTTCCGTCTCTTAACGCACCGGCTACTAGACCGTTATAAATATATTCGCGGCGTTCTTCTCCCCCCATAACAGGACGATAATCCATTGCGAAATCAGAACTACCCCAATCTGCTTTGAATGAAATTTGTGGCTTTCCACTTTTACCTTTTTTAGTAGTAATAAGTACTACACCATTGGCAGCACGTGAACCGTAGAGAGAGGCGGCAGCGGCATCTTTAATGATTGTTATGTTTTCAATATCAGAGCTATTGATAGTTGACATAATGTCAAGACCTGCATCTGAACTCATCGTATTGATAGAACCTGAACGCATAGGAATTCCGTCAATTACGTATAATGGAGAATTACTGGCATTAAAAGATCCCATACCGCGAATATTCAAAGAGGAAGAAGCTCCTGGTTGACCTGACGATGAACTGAATTGTACCCCGGGTGCATTACCTTGTAGTAAATCTTTGAATGAAACAGCCGGAATATCTTTCATTTTATCAGCCTTCACAGTAGAAGCAGACCCTGCGTATGCCGACTTCTTGAAAGTACCATAACCGGTAACAACCACTTCTTCCATAACATTATTATCAGGAGCCATGACTACTTTCAGTATCTTTCCGGCAGTGGCTTTAATTTCCTGCTTGCCATAACCTATATAGGAGATAATCAAAGTGGCAGGTATACGGTCTACATCTAATGAGAAGTGCCCGTCCAAATCTGTAGTAGTTCCA
>MNQS01000117.1 GCA_001915545.1 Bacteroides sp. 43_108
GGCGCAGGCGGCAATAGAGGAATAATCTCTTAAAAATATTATTTTTATATCAGGCTGTAATTCACCGTTTTATGGTAATTACAGCCTGATTTGCGCTTAGACGGTTCGTACATTTGACCGCAAAAAATGAGCCAAATAAACGTATTTGTTTTACTCTATGTTTACCCCAAAAATGGCCATGTTTACCCCGTTTACCCCAAAGTTTTCCCCATTGTTTTATCATTAAAATATAGTAGGTATGACAACATTCAAAGCAACGGTAAAAAAGCCAAGATCAGATGGATTCTATACAGTTTACATCAGAGTCACACATCAGCGCAAAACAAGTTATATAAAGACTAACAAGATTATTGATTCGGCTCATATAACCAGTAATGGTGAGTTAACAGACCCGGTAGTGAATGAATATTGTGCTATAATCATACGCCAATATACAGACAAACTGAATCGTGTTGACGCTACATTTTGGGAACTTAAAGATGTCATAGAATTCCTTCACAAAAATGATGAAGAGACATGCTTCAGTGATTATGCGAGAAAGTTTATTTCGAAGATGGAATCTGAAGGGCATGAACGTAATGCTAAAAACTATAAACTTGCAGTCAATCATTTAGAACGGTATATAGGTACTACCAAAATCATGTTTAGCATTCTTACGACTTCTGTTTTGACACAATGGATTGACACATTGTATAAGACCAGCAGAGCAAAAGAAATGTATCCCACTTGCATCAGACAGATTTTTAAGAAAGCAATCATAGAATTGAATGACGAAGAACGTGGTATTTTGCGTATAAAATACAATCCATGGCTAAAAATTATAATCCCAAAATCAGACAATACACTGAAAAGAGCAATCAGTGCAGAAGCTTGTCGTGAATTCTTTAATCGTCCTCTGCCACAAAGTAAAATGATATCTCCCCTTCCTGAACTCGGCAGAGATATAGCCCTGCTTTCATTGTGTATGGGTGGTATTAACACGATAGACCTTTACGAACTGAAAAAGAAAGATTATAAAAATGGTATTATAGGATATAAGAGAGCGAAAACAAGACATAGTCGTAGGGATGAAGCATACATGGAGATTCGTATTGAGCCGTTTATACAGGATACATTTAACAAATATCTATCTACGGACCAAACAGATGAATATCTGTTTAATTTTCATAGTCGTTATAGTAATTCCGATAGTTTCAATGCCAATATAAATATGGGAATCAGGCGAATATGCCAAGATATGGGAATGTCCAAGGAGGAATATTATTGCTTTTATACGTTTCGTCATACCTGGGCAACCATTGCTCAAAACGATTGTGGAGCAAATATGTATGAGGTAGCATTCGGTATGAACCATAGCCATGGATTTAATATAACAAGAGGCTATGTAAAAATAGACTTTACTCCAGCATGGGAACTTAATGCAAAAATCATAGACTTCATATTTTTCAGTAATAAAAACAGTAAACAGAGTTTGGTTCGTAACTTTGAATCACCTTCAGAGAAAATGTTTCGTATTACAAAAAAGATGATGATATATGGAAGAGCATATTTTAAAGGCGAAGTCATTGCCGAAGTTACGGACATAGGTTTTGATACCGTTGATGATGTTATTTCAGCACTTGCCAATCAGCTTCCTAATGACATACCCGTAGGATGTAATGTACAGTTCCGATTAACAAACTGTGATTCTCAAAAAGAAGCAGTATATGTCAGAAGTAAAGGTAAGGGATTCTAAATTGGACACATAGAGGGAACAATTATCCTAATTCATATCAGAACCGTATCATTTCACTTACTGATACGGTTCTTTCTATTTGTCCGGTTGATTCCTGGGCATGATTTCACGGCCTATAATTATAGCAAAGACAAGTATGATAAGCTTCCATATAAGAATGAAAGTTTTTTTGACCAACCAGACTGCAAGACGTATGGCAATCCTCAAAAGCCAGAATACCAGTTTCAGGAGTAGCATACCGATAATAAGTACCGGCAGCAGATATATAATAAACAGTAGTTCAAACATAACGTGTAATATTTATGAGTATAAGAGCTTATTAATTATATAAATATACTAAAAATCAATGAGATACAGAAATTTACGCAATACTATTTTCTTGTTGTCCGAGTAGTTTTTTTACTGATTATCAGTGTTATATCACCATGATAACGAGGTCTCTCCAGACTCTGATTACAGGGTTATTCTACCTGAATGTTTCTGCAATACAGTTCAGATAAAATAAGATTTCCCGATAGCCATTTCATCAGCTGAATCAGCTACAAGATTTCATTTTCCCTTTTATTGAGATTCCAATAACTTAGATAAGCAGGTTACTTTTACCATGCTATCATTGTATAGGGACTACATATTATATTGGATATAGGTTTTATGAGAACAATAGCCATCTATCCCATATAACTACATCTTTTGTGTTTTTGAAACTTTGATTTATTCAACCGAAGAATACGAAATATTATTTTCTGATTACCAAAATTACTATAATCCAAAGATTAAATAATACCTGAAGCTTCTGTTTCTGAATACATGTAAATTAGTTTCAAACGTCTTAAAAACTCTATATAACAATAATACGCTATATGGAGTTTCTTATATAACTGGTGCTACAGCTCATGGTAAGCTGGAATATGCCTCCAAAGAATTGTGTTGTTGATTTCGGTTTGCAACGGCTTTCTCCGGTAAATTTGGGTGTAATAATCATTCCCGGAAGGCATCGTTCTGCCGTGCAGAGTTTTCCAAGCAAGTTGTACTTTTGTGGCCACAAAACTCCGTTTCGTACTCACAATAGTAACTTGCCGAATGCTGGCGCATCGGAGCGGCTGGCCGCTGTTTCGCATGGCGAAAGATGGTTCTGGAAATCTAACCACCAATGTATCCAAGTATGAAGAATCAGAGAACCAAGTACATCAAGGTAAGAATGACGCCGGAGGAAGTACAACAGTTTAAGGAAAAATCCGCCTTCTATTCATCTGTGAGTCATTATATACGCTCAGCACTGTTAGAGTATTCAAATATCGGAACCAAAAGGCAACTCGAACTGATGAATGATCTCGGTCTGTTTTACCGCAAATATCAGAATGAACTTTCTTGGGCTGGAGGAAACCTTAATCAGTCGGTTAAACGTGCCAATGAGCTTGCGGTAGCCGGGTTACTCGCACCCGGCTATATTCAGGAAGTTCTGTTACCTGTTATCCTTGAAACTCAGGAAACATTGAACAGAATAAAGAAAGACCTTGATTATCTGACACAGAAAGCTGTCAGAATCTGAGTTATTAGTTACACGGTATTCAATCATTTCAGATATTATTATTGTGTGACCGTAGATTCATGAGTTTGAAGTATTTCGGCTACTCAGTCACATAAACCATGATAATTAGGATTAAATATGATAGCAACCATATTACCGGGAAGCACGAACTTTCATGCAGTCGGTTACAATGAACATAAAGTCTCGAAAGGTGTTGCACGGCTTATCGAGATTCAGAACTTCGGTTCACTCGGAACATTTCACAAACCTACCCCGAGTGAGTTGGTCAGTTATCTCCAGAAGTACAGTTCACAGAACAGCAGAATCAGGAAACCGCAGTTTCATGTGGCCATATCATGCAAGGGACACGAAATGTCGGAAGATGAGTTGCTGGATTTTGCACACCAGTATCTCAAGGAAATGGGATACGGGGAATCCGGTCAGCCGTTGCTTGTTTACTCCCATTATGACACGGAGAATACCCATCTTCATATCATCACTTCGAGAGTGGCACCTGATGGAAGAAAGATTCAGCACAGCCATGAGCGCAGACGTTCTCAAGAAGTCATTGACCATATTCTTGGGAATAACAGGAAAAAGAAAACGGAAGATGATATTGATGCTGCCAAACAATATACATTCTCTTCATTTGCCCAGTTCAAGGCAATAATGGTTTCCATGGGATATGAGGTCTATCAGAAAGATGAGAATGTATTCGTCAAGCATGGTGGAAAGGTTCAGAAGGAAATCTCTTTTTCTGAAATAGAAAGTCTTTTCAAGAGCGGTTATAGGGAAAGGACACGTTGCCGTCAGCTAAGAAGCATATTAAAGAAGTACCGTGATGTAAGTTCCAACAAGGAGGAACTGCAGAAGGAATTGAAAACGAAGTTCGGTATTGACATTGTGTTCTTCGGCAAGAAGGATACACCATACGGATATATGCTCGTTGATCATGCAAACAAGATAGTCATTCATGGTGCAAGAGTACTGGCTGTAGAGGAACTCTTGGACTTTGCTACTCCTGAAGAGCGGTTTAATCGGATTGAGGACTATATTGACCGATTACTGACACTTAATCCTAAGATTACCCAGAGTGAAATATACAGTAAAATAAGGAAGCAGCGTGCCTATATCAAGAAAGGCATCATTTATTTTGATGGCCAAAGCCGTCCGTTAAAATCTTTTATGGCAGAAGCAATCGACCGTAATAACCGTATAGCCATGGTAGAAATGTTCAGACCGGCTACTGAGACTGAACGGGATTTGCTTTGTAAGATATTCAAGGTTTCTCGGACTGATCTGGTAGATATATCTCCGGAAAGAACACACTACTACACAGATGCTGTAAATCGATTGCGTGAGATATTCAATGATGAAAATGTTTCCTTTATCAGAAGCCGACTGCATGAAGAAGGTTTTACTATCCATCAGGAAGAGGATGCAATTTATGCTATAAATTTCAAGCAACACATCATTATAAATCTTACTGAAGAGAACTTCAATCTTGAACGATTGAATAAACGGCCTATGAAGAAAATTAAACAACAAAAACAGCAACAAAACCGAAAGTATTCTTCACATCTTACTAGCAAAACCAAACTGCGTGATGTCGGTGATGCAAGCCATGGCGAGAATCGTGAATGGGAAGTTGGAAATAAAGGTAGTTATGATGATTTAGAGAATAGTTGCTATTTGAAAAGGTAAATATATCATGAAAGATGATTTCAACATCCTAAGAACTAATAATTAATATTATATTTGAATTTGTAATAATCTAATATATTTAATTTATAAAGGACATAATAATTATGGTAAGATTTACAAGGACTTTTCACACTGTTGGCCAAGGAGCTTTTTATTCTGAGAAAATAGAATATAATGATAAACAAGTTTTTAGGATGGTATATGATTGTGGATCTAAATCGATTCCTGAATCACTTCTAGCCAAACGAATAAAATCAGATTTAGCAAATAATGTAGATATTGATATTTTATTTATTTCTCATTTTGATAAGGATCATATCAATGGTATTTATAATTTAAATCCCAAATTAATTATCATTCCTTTTTTAAGCAAAGACCAAATCTTTCTACTAAAACTTTATAACGAACTTTATGAGAATGTTTATGATATTAAACTAGCTGAAACCCCAGAAGAATTATTCCAAGAAGCTGAAGTAATACGAGTTTTACCTGATGACTCTAATAATGATGACTCTAATACTTTTAGTGAGATAAACATAAATATAGATCAACCACATAAAAGAAAGAATATTAAAAAACTTAAGAGTAAATCAATAATTCAATTATCAACTGATGTAAATTCTTTATGGGAATATATCCCTTATAATCCTAATTGGAATAAATATGCAGAATCTTTTAAAGAAAAGATTCTGGAAGAAGATTTGGATTGGGAAAAATTGACAAATCCTTCATCAAATAGTAGCTATATAAAAAAAAATCTTTCTATTTTAAAAAACATATACGATAAACTTGGTAAAAAAAATCTACACTCTCTGATCGTTTACTCAAATTCAACAATTGATAATTGTATATCTATTAAGTTTTTTTCAAATAAATTCAATTTATACAACAAGTGTCTATATAATAGATTTTATCATTCAGGATGTATTTATTTTGGTGACATTACATTCAATTCAGAAATAGAAAATAGCTTTTATAAGTTTCTATCTGAATCTAAACGACTACAGAAAATAGGACTCTTACAAGTTCCACATCATGGCTCAATAGATAGTAAGGGGCATAAAATAATTTCTTCTAATTATCTATTTAGAAAACCTATTATATGTATTATTAGTGTTGGTGAATTTAATCAATATGGACATCCATCTGCATATCTTATACAGGAATTGCAACGTAATAATGGTATTGTTCTTATGGTAACAGAAGCTTCGTCAACTTTAATTTATTTAGAAGGTTTTATTTAATTAGATATGGAAATTTGTTATATTTGTGGAAAGCAACTTTCTGATAATAACTCGTCTGAAACAGTAAAAAGACATAAAGAGCATATTATACATAATGGCCTATATGGCCGTTTGAAAAGTTCTAATATCCTTTGTGAACAATGTGGAAGTGCATATAGTAAAAATGATGCAAAATTTATAGAGCTATTTAATGGATTTATAGAACTACTTCATAATTATTTATATGCAAAAGATCATGGGAAAGATAAAGCAAAGCGTTTAAGAGCATATTTCAATCCGGAAAAAGAAAACAAAACGGAAGTCGAATATTTTGCAGGAAAGGTATATCCTATAACTCCTTATTATGAGGTTAATAAAGATACGCAGGAAGTTAAAATCTTTGCACATAAAGATCGTCTGAAACATTTTGAAACAGTTCTTTTAAAAGAAAATCCAGAATTAAAAGAATACAAACGGATTTTAATTGATGACATTAGTAATAAAGGTAATGTTGGATTATTTTTTTCTGAAAAAAATCCAGACTTTAATACGATTTTTAAAGATGGTATAACTAAAATTGCTACAGAATTCGCCCTTCACAATGGCATTAATAGAAACGAAATTACCGAATCACTTATAATACACTCTGATAATTCTGCTTCTTTAGATTCATCTAAAACGCCAATTATACCTTATACACCTTCTTCTATCTCTGATTTAATTTTTGCCTTAGTTGAAGATGTAATTAACCCTTATTATCCTTCCCATGTTATTCGTCTATATACAGAAATTAATGAATCAATAAAGACATTAATTTGCTATGTAGACCTGTTTAGTACATTTCGCTATTATGTTATTCTTAATAAGAATTATACAGGAGCAGATGTTGATATTCATTATGCACAACGAATATTAATTGAAACCGATGAAAATGGTAAACAACTTAATCCTATTTATGATTTAACCGAATCACTTTCTCTTATAATGAAGAACATTACATCATTGATGTCTAACTATTTAAAATGTAAAGAATTACCTGATTTATGTATAAATAAGGATATTATCGGATACTTCATTTCTAATGCTATAGAAGAGCAAGGATTAGAACAAGTCATAAAAGAGTTGGTAGATGGATATAATATTTCTAACTACTGTAAAAATATAATATACCATTATGATGACGCTGCACCTGTAATTAGGTCAATATGTTATATGTCCAATGAAGCTGTTCTCAAAGATATTAATATAGTACGTGAATATACAATATTTAAATTTAATCAATTAGATAGGTTTTGTTGGAATATAGGTGAGTTTAAAAGAAATAATTCAAAAGACAGCTAATTTTCTATAATAATTAATACTCCATGAGGGTGTCTCAAAATTCATTTTTTGAAAAAATGAACTTATAATTTGAAATTTGGGTACCGTTAAAGACTATAAAAGGGCAGTATCATTACTCAATACAGAGTTTGATACGGCCCCTTTTAAATATTATAGTTATAATCTGTAACTTTAAAGAGTAGTCATTTTAGTTTTGACACACCTCATGGAAACTCATTAATTTAACGTCTTGTACATAACAAAATTTGTCAACTTCAACTTATTTGCTTTACGCTTCTGTATCCTTTCAACCTGATATCCATGTTTTTCAAAAAAAGCCCTTGCAGTAAAGCTGACTTCTGATTTAATTTCTTTAACTCCATATTCCTTTGCTATTTTCTCAACTGCAGAAAGAAGCTGTGTTGCAATTCCTTTGCATTGACAATCTTTATGTACAAACATTGAATGTAAATAACCGTTCTTATTCATTGATGAAAATCCGACCAGACGATTCTGTTTATCGAAAGCTCCAATATAGTAATTAAATGATATGAGCTCTTTCCATCGTTCAAGATTATCACCACATGACGCCCAGTCCTCTACCTCTTCATAGGTATAATCTTTGATATTTATATTCAATACCGTAGAACGGTACAATTCCTGCATTTCCAGAATATCTTTTTCTTCGAGAGCACGAATTTTATAGTTGGGGGTCAACCATTTTATAACTTTACACGGGTTACCTACAGCAATACAATTGGCAGGGATAGATCTTGTGACCACACTGCCTGCACCTATAACGCTTCCGCTACCTATTGTAACACCTGCAAGTATGATGCATCCTCCTCCAATCCAAACATTATCTTCAACGGTTATTGGCAAAGCTCTTGTTCTGAAAAACAGTTCTCCTGAGTTTTCATCCCAGTCTTCAACGAAACGTTCATTAAAATCAACAGGATGGGTTGCCGTGTAGAATTGTACATTGGGAGCTATCAATACTCTATTGCCAATGTGTATATGATTTTCATCCATCAATGTGCAATTATCATTAATGATGGTCTTTTCACCGATGAAAATATGTTTTCCGCATTGGCAGGCAAAGTTGTTGCCGATGGTAGAATATTTCCCGATTTTACCAAGCAACTGAAATAGAATCTCATTCCTTTCTTCAGCAGGAGTCTTTACGTCATTGATTATTGACAGAAACCCCTTTGTTTTCATAATCATGTCCAAGACTTCTTTATCCAACCGGTTACAGTATTCTCCTGACAGGAAACGTTGGAAATTGCTTTTTTCCTCATTAAGCTCCTTTACCATAATAAATTCCTCGTCTGTTTCCTTTATTGTTTTAAACCCAAGTTTAAGGTACATATTGACTGCATAATTTGCCTTCTGTACGGAGAGCGAAACATGTTTATAGCCTTTACTGACAAGCAATTTAATTATCTCCTGCATTAAACGGCTACCAATACCTTTGTCCCTATATTCCTTGTACAAGGATATGGAAAGAGAAGGAGTTTCATCATCTACATGGCCGTAATCATTCATGATGCGTACCCATGCAGCTCCTACAACCTTACCGTCAGTTTCGGCAACCAGACAATAATCATCTTTTTTCTTACCGAAATTTTCAATATAAACTTTCAATTCCGGCAATTCAACAACATCTTTCGATGGTGGCTCTACACCTTCAGGAATATAGATAGCTTCGTAAAGAAAATTTCTTAGCAAATGGTGTTCACCAGCTTGCAAAGGACGTATAATATAATTGGTTGATTCGTTCATTGTTCACATTTTCTTTTCAGGTCTGCTATATACCGTTTCTGCTGTATTCTCAAATAAAACCATGCAAAAGGATATAACCACCATTTTTTCAGTTTTATTGCCTCTGTAAAAATTATTTCTGTCCCATTTTCAATCTGCCTGAAATGTCCTGTCCACTCCCCGGAAAAGTTCTCATTATCCATAAGGAATGAATATTTCAAGAAAGGCTTTAACACGGTAATAGTAAAACAGGTTACATAGCCTTCATTACTTATCTCCTTGAAATGACGCTCATCAGAAACCTCTATATCTTTTATATCACTTCGCCATGAATAGTCATAAAGTGAAGTGACTGAATGCCAGACTGATGCTAAATCAGCCTGTATAAATGATTTTATCGTTGTGCTTATCATGGGACATCTTTATATTTGTCTTACCGTTTCTCCCAATCCTCTTTGGTCAGCAAAGTAAAATGCTCCGTACGGATATCTCCTAAAGGAGAGGTCTTTCCTTCTTCCGTATGATGAAAACGGAAACCGCATTTGTCCATTACTCTGCGGGACTTAATATTTCCATCATAATATCCGCACCATACTCTTTTGATATTCAGTTCATAAAAACAACGTAAAAGCAGACACTCAACAGCTTCCGGTATCAGCCCTTGTCCCCAGTAAGGGACACCAATCCAATAACCAATTTCGGCATCACCCTCCTGCATGTCTGCACTGTGTACTCCGTCACCGAACATGATGCCTACACTACCAATAGGTTCATTGTTCTCTTTTAAAACTACAGCATAAGTTTCCGGAGCAGAAAGTATATCCCTTATTACTTCCCTGCTGTTATCAACAGACGTATGTGGTGACCATCCTGCTATAGGTCCTATTTTCGGATCTTGTGCATATTTGTAGAGAGATGCAGCATCTTCTTCTGTCCACGGACGGAGTATAAGTCTTTTAGTTTTCATAAAACATTTATTTAGTTATAAAATCAAATGTTCGGTTATGATTTAATGTTATACAATGAAATAGAAAATTATCAAGAAAGAATCTTTGCTTTCATATTCATTTTATATATGGAGATACTATTGGTAAATAAACTATCATTTAACAAATTCAGAAAGATTATCAATCATCTTTTTCAGATTGGCTTCATTTTCCTCATCTGATATTGTAGGGTCTTTCATGAAGCGGACACATGGTAAATCCGGACAGTTTCCACAATTTTTCCACTTATGTTCACTGCAGCATTTCCAAATAGGACATACAGTATCACCTATATACTGAGTCCAAAACACCTTACCTTTAATATTTCTGCATCCTTTACATTCTTTTGGAAAAGACTTACAGTTTACACATCTTGCTCCACATGGCGAAGGATAAAAATAATCATCTTTCCAATACCACCATTTACACTTTTCTATATCCGGATTCTCAGAGTTAATATAATATTCCAGCGCACGATATAGATAAAGTTGACAACGGTCTATAGAACAGCCCCGTAAATCACACTCTTTCTGATATAAATCATCAGCCTTCACCCCTTTAAGAGACTCGATTGAAGTATATCCCATAGCTAGTAAATCCTGCTCTGTTTGTACTCCTACATTAGGGAGTTTACGAAAAGGATGTACTGTTTTCTTTGATGTGTTTGAAGACTGTTTTTGGGAGGGATATGGCAGGTATTTCCATAATCTACTCACTACTTCCCGTAAGACTGCCTTATGCTCTACATCCAGGATGTAATGTTCCTTTGCCCCTTCATAAGGGATTCCGCTTTCAGCATCAGACATCAAATCAGAAAGTTCAGGGAGTCTCTTTATATATGCTATATTGTCGCAAACCAGAATTATCGGCTTTTCATCGAGATAAATCATATAATCACCAAACATCTTCTGGTAACGTACATAGCCCAAGCCTTCAAGCTGGGAACTGATAAATTCTATAAATTCAATATTACTTGCCATATAGCCATTTTAATCTGTAAGTTAATATAGGTGATAACAATGTACTAAGAATGACCAGAATCCAAAGATTTCCACTCAGCGGGTTATATGCCTCTATAAGTTCACTCCATGTTGAACCTGAAGACAGTCCGAAAGAGAATTCAAAGCCTATTGTCAATACAGTCCAAAACAGGCCTGTTATGATACTGTCTCTATATGAAATTTCTTTTATACGCAGCAATAGTACCGAGGTAATAAAAAAAATAAGGACAGAGAGTATTATTCCGCTAACAGATAAAGATGCTTTTTCTGAAAGATAGTTCTCCAGAAAATACTCACGGAAACCACCGTTTAAAATGGCCACCGGAATAATACAAAGCCATACAGAAAATATCTTAATCCATTTCATAATAATTCAATATTTGATTCTATATATATCATTAAAAAATGATATTCCGTTCTTGATGATTCAATAAGTAACCTTTTAAAGGATGATTGTTTTTTATGTAGATACATCAAAGTTATAAAATATTCTGTAATTCTGATTGATGGATTTATACTATCTTATTATTTATGGCATATTTAATGTATATCTAATAATTATATATCATAAAAGCATATTTATTTGTAACATTTTTAGCTAAAAGATTCTTGATATCCAAATAAATAATATTTCAATATTTTGGTTTATACAACCGACAGTTATAAAACTGTTGTTCTTTTCTTTCCTGAGAATCTTGGTTAATACATTTGTCACAAAATCAATCAATACTTGAAATGATACAGACTCCGGTTATAGTAACATTTGCCAATCAGAAGGGAGGTGTAGGAAAAACTACCCTTTGCGTAACCTTTGCCAACTATCTGGTGACAAAGGGTGTAAGGGTTGTAGTGATTGACTGTGACTTCCAGCATTCCATCATGAAATGCCGAAAGGCTGACATCAGAAAATACGGTGAGCAGGAAATGCTATACGAGGTATGGGCATACGAAGCCAACGACAAAGCGATGATGACTTCCCTTATGGAGAAACTGCACAACGATCCCGAAATTGACGTTGTGCTTATGGATTCTCCAGGTAGTCTGAAAGCGGAAGGGCTGATACCCATGTTCGTCAACTCTGACATCATCATTGTTCCATTTCACTATGATCTGGTAACCGTTCCGTCCACGGCCAGTTTCCTCATGTTTGTTGATCGGCTGAAAAAGGCTGTAGGTGAAAGGATGAAGGCAAGACTATTCATCATTCCCAATCTTAATGACGGAAGAATCGGCAAGCGTTCCGAACTGCTTATCTGGGACAATGCAAGGGATACTTTCTCAAACTACGGCTATGTAACTGCAAAGATTCCCAAACGTGCGGATATGGAACGGTTCAGTACAATGGCGGCACTGGATATGCAGTCAGCTATCGTTACACCGGTATTTGACAAGATCTATCAGAGTATCTTCGATACAACTGAACCGATAAGGGAAAAAGAACTCAAAGGCATACAGCTGACGGAGAATCTGAGTCCCAAACCGAAGAGGAAAAAGAAGGTACAAACGTCTGATAAAGTATCAAAGGAAAATACCGGCCAATCTGAAACCGGTCCTTCTGAGAATGGTACAGATAATCGGAATAAAGAACCAGAATAATCAGTAACACTTCAATAACCATAGCACTATGAGTAAGGATATACCGGAAATAGATGACCTGACAAGAGGCATCAATGATTCAGAACTTATATTGACGGAAGATTCCGCAAGAGCACAGATTGCAGAGACAGAATGCAATGAGAGTGATGAAGTACGTAACACAAATACCTCTGCTGTTTCCCTTTCGGATACAGGATGCTGGGGTGACTTCATGGAATACCTGCAATCGGACGATTCCAAAACGGATAAAACAGAAAGGCTTGTCTGCAAACTCGACCGTGACCTTGCGGATTCACTTGATGACTGCGATATACATGGCAGATGCCGCTCTGACCTGGTGAATGCCATTGTAAGGGCATTCTTCAAGTCATACCTGCCACGTCTGGCAGAATACAGAAGGGAAAAGAAATCTTTGTTTAACAGCTATAATCTGTAGGATATGAAAAAGACAGACTGGACCGACAGGATGCTTGCCGCTCTTGTCGAGCTGTATCCGGTAGAGACCACGGCCTATACAGCTGCCGTTCTCAATCTGAGCGAATCGACCGTCAAGCTGAAAGCCCGTGAGCTTGGACTTGTTAAAATGGCCAAATCCAGATGGATGGAGCGTGCCGACTATATCAGAAACCACTTTCAGGAGTGTTCCTTCTCTGAGATAGGGAAAGCTCTCGGCATTACCCGGATGAGTGTCGGACGCATAGCCGCTGCACTCGGACTGAAACGCAGCAGTGAAGAGAAACACCTGATTTCCTCACGTATCCGTACCCAGATGGTAAAGAGGGAAAGACGGCGTATCGTCTTCGGACTGGAACCGGTAACGGGTATCCGTGTCATTTCAAACAGGGCGAAGGTAAGGGTGCGCTCAAACATGAAGTCAAACGGATACATCATCAGTGAGGAGCACAACGTGATTTATTATCACTACGGAACGCAGGGAACGTCTGGAAAGCCGGGGTATCAGACTGGGACTGCATATTCTTCCGTTTCCGGAAAACAGCTCCGCTATTTCATCCAACATCATATTACAACAGCCATGCAGTACGGACAGATAGTATTCCTTCTCTTCGTGGCAATGGTATTCTACTATGCGGCAATGATTTTCATGGACTTCCAAAGGGCAAAGGCCGCACAGAATGCCGAGCAGGACAGCCATAAAGAAGAGGACATAGACATATCGGAAGAGGCACGAAGCTTCAGACCGATAAGAATAAACCGGGATGAATCTGAATCCAAAGAACAAAGTTCAGAACAGAGTAATACGGAAAATCCCGAATCAAATAATGAAAGCAATAATTCTGACGGTACAGAGAAATCTGCATCCAAATCAGAATCTTCCAGACACGTTTACCGGGAGGCCATCATGACTGACGGCATTCTGGTTGAGAATATCATTCAGGAAATAAACCGGCTGGCAGAGACCGGTACCAGTGACCTCGGTGCCGTTATCTTCAGCTGTGAGAATGCCTGATATTATATACCGTTCCTTTAGTGACATCTGTTTCTTTGGCGATGAAATCATTTAACATTATTCAGAAATGCAGATAATAAAGAAAAGTGCCCGGAATCTTACGGAGCGATTCATCGGTTCAAGTTTTGGACAGAAGTGTGTGGTGGCAGCCATTGCACTGATTATCTCCACATCCAATGCAATGGCAGGAAGCAAGGGTGCAGCAGGTTTTACCAAGGCCACTCAGGAAGTCAGTTCCTACCAGACTCCGGTATCGAACCTGATGAAAGCCATTGCTGCCGTTATCGTTCTGGTCGGTGCATTCAACGTCTATTTCAAGATGCAGAACGGAGACCAGGACGTGAAGAAGACCATCATGCTTACCATCGGAGGCTGTATCGCATTCATCGCACTTTCGGAAGCTCTTCCGCTGTTCTTCCAGTAATCCTTTCCCGGCATGACAATGAATCAGGAAGGTTACCCTGTGTTCAAGGGATTGCAGAAGCCGCTGGAGTTTATGGGCATACGCGGCCGTTTCCTCACTCTAGCAGCGGCAGCCATAGGCGTATCATTCGTAGGCTTCATCGGTTTCTCAATCGCTTTGGGAAAGATTGCAGGGTTCATAGCCATGATGGTCATGGCACTGGTGGGACTGATAACCATCTACATCAAGCAGCGTGGAGGACTCCACAACAAGAAAAGGGCAAGAGGTATCTATATCTACAGAAGCCTGAGAAAAGAACAGTAAATCACTTTATACAGTATGGCACACAAAAGGAAAAGAATATTTGACGGACTCTATGCGCAGCTGGAGGAGACGGACGGCAATGTCGTGCTGTTCTCGGCCAGAGGCGAGCCGTCCGTTATCTTTGAGATAACCAATCCGGTCCAGCAGCTCTGTACGGATGCGCAGCAGTACATGCTGTTTCATGACGTGCTATCCAATATCCTTCAGACCATCGGTGAGGGATATGCACTGCAGAAGCAGGATATTCTGTGCAGACAGGCATATCACCATGATGTACCGGATGATGCGGAGTTCCTGACAAGGAGCTATTTCAGATACTTCGAGGGAAGGGAGTTTACAGAGATAAGGACTTTTCTTATCCTCACCCAGGAGGCACAGAAGAACCAGTTCATCCAGTACGACCCGAAGAGATGGCTCGATTTCCATTCCAAGGTATCAAAGACGGATGATATTCTGACGGAGAAGCATATCCGACACAGGAAGCTCAACAAGGAGGAAGTCAGCGAATACTGCCACCGTTTCATGGCATTCCAGTTCCGGCACGGACCCTTCTCGATGACCAACTTCAAGGCTTCGGACGAATATCTCAGGACAGGTGACCGGATTATCCGTTCCTATCCGCTGGTGGACATTGACGAGATAAACCTGCCTTCCATGATAAAGCCGTACACACAGATGAACATCAACGGATACGGTATCGCAACTGACCTGCTTTCTTTCCTGACCGGCGTCCCCTACTCGGACTGTGTGGTGTTCAACCAGGTCATTCAGATACCGGGACAGAGGAAGCTGCTGCGCAAGCTACAGGCCAAGGCAAAGCGTCACGGTTCCATGCCGGACCCGAGCAACCGTATTGCAAAGGCCGACATTGAGGAAGTGCTGGACAGGCTGGCCGTTGACAGTACCATGCTTGTATATTGCAACTTTAACATTCTGGTAAGCTGCCCGCCTGACAAGGTTACTCCGGTAACTTCCTTTCTGGAGACCAAGCTGTACGAGTGCGGCATCATGCCGTCAAGAACGGCCTACAACCAGCTGGAGCTTTTCATGGACTGTTTTCCCGGTAACGGCTATGCTTTCAACCCGGACTATGACCTGTTCCTGACACTTTCGGATGCTGCACTTTGCTTTTTCTTCAAGGAGCATCTGAAGGAGTCTGAGGATACACCGCTGACCACATACTACACTGACCGTCAGGGACTGCCTGTATGTATCGACATTACCGGCAAGGAAGGCAAGAAGAAAATGACGGACAATGCCAATTTCTTCTGTATCGGTCCTTCAGGTTCCGGCAAGTCGTTCCACATGAACAGTGTGGTACGTCAGCTGCTGGAACAGAATACGGATGTGGTCATGGTGGATACGGGTGATTCCTACGAAGGCATATGCGGATATTACAAGGGTACATACATAGCCTACTCGAAGGAGAAGCCCATCTCCATGAATCCGTTCAAGGTTACTAAGGAAGAATATGAACTCAATTTCGGTGAGAAGAAGAACTTCCTTAAATCGCTGATATTCCTGATATTCAAGGGTAACGCATTTCCAACAAAGATTGAGGACATGCTGATAAACCAGACCATCGTGGAATATTACGAGGCCTATTTCAATCCGTTTGAAGGGTTCAGTGACAGTGAGCGTGAGGCATTGAGACAGAAACTGCTGGTCGCCGCCAAGATGGAGGATGACTATGAACAGTACACGCACAGCATGGAGGACATCGACAGGCAGATAAATACGGAAGAGGTTCAGGAGAAGGCTGAAAGCCGTGCCCTGCTGCTGCCTTCCGAAGTACGCCGTCTGAAGCTGATACGACAGTGCCGCTCACTGACTGCCCTGATTAATGATGAAGCGGCCACAGAATCGGAAAAGGAACGTGCACTTACTATCATAGAAAAATATAAGAGGGAACTTTATAACAATTCCATGCTGATTAAGATAGACAGGCAGATTGACCACATGGAGGAACAGAAGCGCAGGCTGAAGGTTCAGGAACTATCGTTCAATTCCTACTATGAGTTTGCCCTGGAGCGCATTCCGCAGATTACACAGCTGGAGAAAATCAGTTTCAATATACATGACTTTGCGGCCATACTGAAACAGTTCTACCGTGGTGGCGAGCTGGAGATGACGCTGAACTCCGACCTCGACATTAATCTGTTTGACGAGCGTTTCATTGTGTTCGAAATAGATAAAATAAAGGATGATCCGGTGCTTTTTCCGATTGTGGTGCTTATTATCATGGACGTGTTCCTGCAGAAGATGCGTATCAAGAAGGGACGGAAGGCTCTTATCATCGAAGAGGCATGGAAGGCAATCGCTTCACCTACCATGGCAGAATATATAAAATATTTGTATAAGACCGTCCGGAAGTTCCACGGAATAGCCGGTGTGGTCACACAGGAGCTTAATGACGTGATTGATTCCCCTATCGTGAAGGAGGCCATCATCAACAACTCGGATGTGAAGATTCTGCTTGACCAGACCAAGTTCAAGGACAGGTATGAGGATATTGCAGCCATTCTGGGACTCACAGACATACAGCGTCAGCAGATTTTCACCATCAATGCGCTGAACAACCATGAGGGAAGAAGCTACTTCAAGGAGGTGTGGATTTGCCGGGGACAGCACTCGGATGTGTACGGCGTGGAGGAAGCACCTGAATGCTACTGGGCATATACTACAGAACGTACCGAAAAGGAGGCACTGAAGATTTATCTTGCCCGGTACGGTACGCTGCAGGAGGCCATCACCCGTATTGAGGAAGACCGTAAGGCGGATGGAGGGCTTCTGTATCTGGAGTTTGCAAGAAAAGTCAACCAACATCAAAAAGTTATGTCACTATGGTAAGAACAGTATTAAGAATCATATCGGTTATAATGCTTTCTGCATTTGTCTGCATTAATGCACATGCTGCCTGGAGAATCGTATTCGACCGCAACTGCCTGAAGATTGTCCTGGCCAATACCGCTTCACAGAAACTTATCGAGGAGCAGCACAACCAGCGTGTGGATACCATTGCAGCCAAGAAACAGAAGGTGGAACTCTATACGGTAAGCATGGCTACCATGAAGGAACTATACAAGCTGAGCATGGAGAACATATCCGGTTTCGGGACTGAAAGTCTTTATTATAAGGAAATAGGCCTGTGCGCTCTGGATATTCTGCGAAATGTTCCGGTACTTGTCAGCACGGTAAACAAAGCCAGATTTTCAAACAGGCTGCTCTGTCTGAACGAACTCGGCAATCTTGTAGCGGAAACCCAGCAGCTGGTCGGCAACTTCGTCAATATCGTGAACAATGCCAGGATTCCCAATCCGTTGCAGGGACAGGCCACTGCCGAGAAAAAGGATGACGGCTACAACCTGCTGGACAGGTATGAAAGGCTGACACTGGCCAACAGCATCTATACTGACCTGAACAGGATACGCTATAAGGTGGAAGGGATGGTTCTGATGGCACAGTATGCCACTGCAAACGACCTCTTCTTTGCCATTGACCCTGAAGGATGGGCAAATGTGGTGACCATGAAGAATCATGTGGGGAATCTTGTACAGGACTGGAACGGACTGGTTGCTTCAAATTATTAACCCTTAATATGTATGTGTCTGTCATGAGAATCAGGAATATAAGTATCATATCAGCCGGTATTATAATGCTGTTGCTGCCTGTAAAGGCTTCCGCTTTCATCATACCCAAAGACCTGCCGACCATCGAAGCACTCATAGCCCTGCACAAGGCCATAAAGAAGGACGAGGACAAGGCTCTTACAAGAGTGGCCACAAGCTATGGCGAGCAGTCGCTCATTGAAAAGGGTGCGGAAAAGTTCAATGATGTCCGGACCACTCTGGATACAAGGCTGAACAATGCCTATTCATACCTGGTGCTGGCCGGTGCCATTTCTTCAACAGCCAACTCACTGTATCAGCTGGTAACGGAATACAAGGACTTTACCGGTAATACTTTCAGTTATGTATCGAAGAAGCCTTTCGTGGCATGGTATTATGCCGATGCCAACGTAGCAATATCAAGGGAGATACAACACTGCTACAGACTGTATGCATCCGTAGCCGCTTCGGGTATAAACCTGATGAAGGCTTCCATGGATGAGAAGCTGAATCTGGTAATGACACTGAAGGCTTCCATCGACAGGGCAAGGTACATAATAGACAATGCTAATCTGTACTGTTTCCTTGTCACGGACTGCGGATGGAAGCCGGACTATATCTGGGAGATACTGAACTCCAATGTGAAGAATGAGATAGCTGAGCGTGTAATCAACAAATGGAATCAGGGATATGCAGGTTAGAATTATATTATTATGCCTGTTCTGCATGTCAGTTTCAGGTACAGTTACTGTTGCCAATGCCCAAAGCATAGTCAGTGACAGTGAAAAGCAGAAGCAGTGGAAGTCAATGGAGAACGGTCCGTGGGATTTTGCTCCGGACTGGTATTACTTTTTCCTGCATAAGAAATACTCAGGTGCGGAAATGTACTGGAAATGGGACTGGTTCAACTCCGGATTCCGTGTCCGTTTCAAGGAACCCAAGTCTGATGTGAAACGTATCATGCCGGTGCGTGTGACTGCCGAAGAGACGCAGAGGC
This sequence comes from Bacteroides sp. 43_108, assembly GCA_001915545.1. GTDB lineage: Bacteria > Bacteroidota > Bacteroidia > Bacteroidales > Bacteroidaceae > 43-108. Next base: position 19,658 of record MNQS01000117.1, read on the forward strand.
AGAAAATCAAGAAAGTGGAGAGTGAGCGCAAATATATCGAGGAACTGTATAAGGAAGAACTGGCAAGGGAGGCTGACAGAAATGTTGACCTGATGTATGCCACTTACAAGGACGAGTTCAACCGTATGCAGGACTGTATCACGGACGGACTGCTCTACTGTATGCAGAAGAGTGACGGCAAGCTCCGCTATCAGGTGGACGAGCTGAGCCGCCAGAATGAAATACTCTGTGCGGATATAGCCTATATACACAAAACCGGTGTCGGTTATGGACTGGAGAACGCCAAGCGGCAGAAGGCATACGAGGAAGCCAAATCCAGGATGGCAGAACTGGTCAACAGGACTGCACACCTTTGTGCCGTTGCCGCTACACATTATTAGACATTCTCTATTATTGATGACAATTCAGGTAATAATATTAAACAAATAATAAAATCAAACATGAATCTACTGTTTATTCCGCTGACAATAGGACTTCCGGCCATTGACGAAAGTCTGGAAAAGCTGCTGACAGCTATGGAGACATTTCCCAATGTGGCCGTTCTCGGTGATGCCGTTTCAATGGCAAAGGCTCTCGGTCTGTGTCTGGCCCTGTGTGTCGGTTCATACGAATGCTGGATGATGATGCTCGGAAGGCGTGGTATGGATGTCATGAAGCTGTTGCGCATCATCGGCATTTCCCTGTGTATTTCATCCTCTTCATGGATATGCTCGGCTCTGCAGGTTCCGGGAAAGAGTCTGGAGTCCGCTACATGGGCTATGGCCAAGGCAAAGAACAAGGAAGTGGCTGCCTTCGAGCTGAAGGTGGCACAGAAACAGAGTGAATATCTTGACAGGTTGAGAACCGTGCAGGATTCCATAGCCACGGCAAAGCAGGTGGCCGAAATCGGTCAGGATGCTGCCTGGTGGGACAAGCTTATATATAATGTGGAGAATCTGGGCTCGACCATCAACAACTACGCACAGAGGGCTGCCGTGGCGGCTGAGACGAAGGTCAGTGAATGGATAAACGATGTCATACGTTTTGTCGGGGAACTGATTTTCCAGATGTCGTATTACGGGATGCTCGTGGCACAGAGGATTTTCATGGCCATCATGATGATATTCTGTCCGATCATGTTTGCTCTCTCGCTGGCACCGCCATGGAACTCGGCCTGGAGCCAGTGGATGTCCAAGTTCCTTTCCCTCTCGTTATGGGGATTCGTTACCTATATGTGCATCTATTATATAGACTTCATCCTTCTTTATAACCTGCAGCAGGACCTGGTGGCATACGACCATCTGCTGCACGGCTCGGTAAACTCATGGGAACAGATTGGCGCACTGGGACTGCAGGGAATAGGCTCCAACTGTATGTATGCCATGGGTATGCTCGTTGGTGCCTATATCATACGCTTCGTTCCTGAAGTGGCATCATGGCTGATTCCGGGAGGTGTAAGCTCGGGTACGGGTTCCGTTGCCGGTTCGGCTGCAATGGGCATCACTTCGGCTGCAGGTGGTATGGCCGGAAGTATGGCAGATTCTGCCATGAAAGGAACAGGTTCAGCTGTCAGGTCATTGGTCAAATAACTTAAAATCTTTCATTATATGCTTATCGAATCACTTGCACAGAAAACCAGACTGGCCATGATGACGGTATTTGCGGTAATTGGAGGCTGCACCGTCATCTGTGCCTTTACGGTCTGGTGCTGCATTTCCCTTGTCAACGAGGAAAGGCAGCAGATTTATGTACTTGACGGAGACATTCCGTTTCTTGCCGAGCGTGCACGGCTGGAAGCCAACTTCACCATGGAGGCCAAGGCGCACATACAGTTGTTCCACCAGTATTTCTTCAACCTGCCGCCCGACAACGACTATATCAAATGGACAGTAGGGAAAGCGATGTATATGGCTGACGGGACTGCACTGAAACAGAAACAGGCCATGGACGAGAACGGTTTCTACTCGGACATCATTTCCTCTTCGGCTGTCTGTACCATCATGTGTGACTCCATTCAGTTTGACGAACATGAACGGAAGTTTACCTATTACGGTACGCAGCTTATCAAGCGCAGGACCAGGGACATCAGACGCTCGATGGTGACAACAGGTTACATCGAGTCCGTACCTAGGACAAGGAACAATCCGCACGGTCTGCTCATTACCGGCTGGAGGACTCTTGAAAACAAGGATTTGGACTATTGATATACTGATATTATGAAATCATTCAGAAAAAAGATACAGGAAAGCCGTCTGAAAACGCAACTGCTTGTCAGGTCGTGGTTGCAGCCCAAACTGGGTGTCATCGGAACAAGATACCGTCTGGCCGCAAGAATCAGACTGGCCAACAGATGGGCGGCTAAACATCCGAAAACGACATTCGCAGGTGTAGCAGGGACACTGCTTCTACTGCTTGTCAGTACCGTTGCCATAGATTCCGGCAACGGGAAACAGAGTGAGCCGGATGTCAGTTCGATAGCCGCAATGGAACCGGTGTTTCAGGGATTCCGTACCATCCAGGCAAACAAGGACATTCACCGCAGTGTATTGACGGACATGACGGTGAAGGGACAGTTACTGCGTCATGAACTGGACTCCATGATTGCCATACCTGTAAAGAGCCGTGAGGATTCCTTGCGGATCATCCTCAAATACCGGCAGCTGGAAAATATAGTCAAATCCATTAAAAACAATGATAACCCATGATTAAGATTAATTTCAAACAGCCCAAGTATATCTTTCCGCTGGTCATATTCGTTCCGCTGTGCGCACTGGTATACTTTGTGATGCAGACCTTCTCCGGTGGTGAGGAGACTGCCGGAACGGTAGCTACAGACCGTATCAACATGGAGCTTCCCCAGGCCAATGCCGAGGAAGCCGGAGACAAGATGTATGAGATGTCCAGACGTTTCGGTGACGAGGATGCCTTCACAGCCGTAAGCGGTATCGGGGAGGAAGAGCAGAAGAAGGAGGAACTGGAACACGGCTACAGCGAGGAAGAACTGAACCAATTGGATGCTGCTGAAGCTGAAAGACAGCGGCAGCAGAGGGAACTTGAAGAACTGGAGCGTTCCCTTGCTGAATCTAGAAAGCATATCAATGCATATGCCTACGGGAACGGTCCTTCGGGAAACAGTGAAACGGGTTACGGAGGTATGGGATATTCCTCACAGGACGAGTTCGCACGTGACCTTGAAGAGATTCAGCGAAGGAGCTATGAACGGCAGAAGGCCATTGAAAGCGGACTGGGTATCAAAGACCCGGAAGCAGAGGAAGCAGAAAGAAAGCACAGGGCTGATTCCATAGCCAGGGTACGTCAGGAAGAAAGGGAACGCAACCGTCCGAGTCTGGTAATCAAGTCCGATGACACCAATGCCGACAGGTTCAATACGGTTACTGCTCCGGATGAATTTGCCGAGAACAAACTGATACGTGCCATGATTGACCAGACTACAAAGGCGCATGAAGGCACACGTCTGCGGTTCAAGCTTCTGGACGATGTGACGGTAAGCGGCACAAGGCTGAAAAAGGGAACTTACCTCTATGGAACGGTAACAGGTTTCGGACAGCAGCGTGTCAGGGCTTCCATAACCAGTATCCTTATCGGTGACAGGTTCATCAAGGTTAAGCTGTCTGTCTTTGACAATGACGGTATGGAAGGCTTCTATGTTCCTGAATCGGCTTTCCGTGATTTCATGAAGGATGCAGGTTCCAATACGGTACAGCAGAATATAAGTTTTGAATCCAGTGACGGTTACGGTACAGGTATTTCTACAGAGGCCATTGCACTCCAGTCACTGCAGAACATGTACAACTCTGCAACTTCTGCAATATCTTCCAATATCAGAAAGAACAAGGCAAAAATCAAGTACAATACCATCGTTTATCTGATAAACTCGGAGGATGCACGCTAAGATACCGCTACATAATATTGCGTTTATATCCGATTATAACAGTACCATTCATAAACTATAAAGATTACTCAATATGAAAACCAGAATTTTTCTGATAATATGCCTTATCACAGGCATAGCCGTACATCTGTCGGCCAACGAGAAGATATACATCAACCGGGAAGTGACCACGCACATTGTTATGCCCGAGAACATCAAAATGGTGGATATTTCCACTACTAAGATTATTGGCAACCAGTGTACAGACAATATTGTCCGTATCAAGCCTTATATGGAAAATGATTCAATATCATCATCCGAAGGTTACAGTGAGAATGAACTTCTTGGTACACTTACCATTATCGGTGAGCGTCATATTGCCCAGTATGACATTCTCTATACGGAATCACCCGAATATGCTTCTACCATTTACAATGTATCCTACAATGAGACACAGTCCTATATCAATCCGGAGGTTTCCATGCCTATGGCCGAGATTGCACGATATGCCTGGGCTGTCTATGGAAGCAGGAGAAAGTTCAACCAGATTGTATCCAATAAAAACGGAATCAGGGCATACATCAACAATATCTATTCCATCGGTGACTATTTCTTTCTGGACTATACGCTGAAGAACAGGACCAGAATTGCATACGACATTGAAGAAATCAGGGTAAAACTTACTGACAAAAAGGAAACAAAGGCAACCAACTCACAGACCATAGAGCTTACTCCGGTATTCTCCATGAACAACACCCGTAAGTTCAAAAAGGACTACAGAAATATACTTGTGATTCCGAAACTGACTTTCCCTGAAGAGAAGGTACTCCGTCTGGAGATTTCCGAGAACCAGATAAGCGGACGTGTGGTGGTACTGACCATCGAGTATGAGGACATTCTCAATGCGGACAGCTTCGACTCGGATATTCTGGACGGTGCCGACTATTACCCCTACTATTTTATTGATCATTCCATAAAGAGATAGGCCATGAAGAAGATTCTGTTCATTCTGTTTTGCTCGGTTGCATTCATCGGTGCATCGGCACAGACCGGAAAGGTTTCCGTCAATGCCGGATTCCTTTTTCCAAGTACGCTGAATGCCACTTTGGGTTATGAGTATCCGCTTTCATACGGAAATGCGGTCGAAGTATACGGTGAGGTCGGGAATCACTGGCAGAAGCCGGTATGTCACAATTTCTGGAAAGGATATTTCTGGGATGGCGGTATGGTTTACAAGCACCGTCTGGCACGGTACAAGAACGGCATGATACGCCTTCGTCTTGGGCCTCAGTTCGGTGCGGTACAGAAGAAGTTCTTCTTCGGACTGGAGGCCGGATTTGAATACAGCTATGTGTTCCGCAGCGGACTGGAGTTCTCTGTCATACAGAAGAACAATGTGAACTTCCTGCATGGGGATACCTTCCGCAACGGTCTGCTGTTGGGTCTAAAGGTTCCATTTTAGCAAATTCATATACAGTTAGAGCGTATGGCATTTGAGGAGACAAGGGAACAGCAGCAGATGTACAACTACTTCAGGAGCTGCATCTATATCTTTCTTATTATTGAAATCATCATGAATCTGCCTGTTACGGCAGACAACAGGGTTACACAGTTCGTACTCGACCTGCTGGCACGGTTCAGGGTATTCAATTCCGTATCGGGATGCAAGGTGGCCGAACTGATATGCATCTGTATTGTCTGTATCGGTACAAAAGCAGAAAAGTCACTGAAGTTCAATGTAAGGACAATGGTCATCTATCCTGTGTTGGCCGGTCTGACACTTGTAGGGCTTTGTTTTGTATTCCACGGCATGAGTTTCGGATTCAGCTGGCTGGGATTTCCGGCCAACAGGCTTATGTATGCAGTCTGTTCGGTAGTCGGTACCATGCTGGTACATCAGGGACTGGACGGTATTGCCAAGTATTACAACTACAAGGTTGGTGAGGATCGTTTCAATTTTGAGAACGAATCGTTCCAGCAGTCTGAAACACTGGTCAGCAATGATTATTCGGTGAACATTCCAATGATATACTACTGGAAAAAGAAAATGCACAAAGGATGGATCAATATCATCAATCCGTTCCGTGGCACGATTGTACTGGGTACGCCGGGTTCGGGTAAGTCTTTCGGTATCATTGACCCGTTCATCAGGCAGCATTCAGCAAAGGGATTTGCCATGATGGTATATGACTTCAAGTTTCCGACACTTGCACAGACGCTTCTCTATCAGTACTGTAAGAACAGGAAAGCTGGTAAACTGCCTCAGAACTGCGGATTCCGTATAGTAAATTTTACCGATGTGGAATACTCCAACCGCATCAATCCGATTCAGCGGAAATATATCCCGGATCTGGCTGCCGCTTCTGAAACGGCGGCTACTCTGCTGGCCTCACTCAATAAGGGAGGTGGAGAAAAGAAGGGCGGTTCGGAAGCTTTCTTTACCAACTCTGCGGAAAACTTTCTGGCTGCCATCATCTATTTCTTTGTAAACTTCCATCCGGTCGGGTTCAGGAACGGAAAGAAGCTTAAACGCTTCATATCACTGGAGGGGAAGAAACTGGAGATTGTCATACGCAACTGGGATGACTTCAATGCCATCGACAAGGACGGTAACGTAGTGCTTGATTTCGTGGATGAGAACGGCAATGACGTATCGACTGATGAGGACCGTATGTTTGTTGACCTGAACGGATACAGTTATAAGGACAGGACCGGCAGGAAGATTCTGATTCAGAGGTGCTGGTATGAGGACGAGCATGGCAATGAGGTGGAACCGGATACCGTAACCGGAGAGTTTTCGGATATGCCGCATGTGCTTTCATTTCTTGGGAGACCATACGACCAGGTATTCAATATCCTGATGCAGGATGACAGGATTGCTTCACTGATGGCTCCGTTCAAGAGTGCTTACGAGAACAAGGCAAATGACCAGCTGGAAGGTATGGTCGGTACGCTACGTGTGAATGCCGCACGTCTTGTGTCTCCGGAAGCTTACTGGGTATTCACCGGGGATGATTTCGACCTGAAGATTTCTGACAAGGCAAATCCGAGCTATCTGGTGATTGCCAATGACCCGGAAAAGGAACAGGTTATCGGTTCTCTTAATGCACTGGTTCTGAACCGACTGATTACAAGGGTGAACTCAAAGGGTAACATCCCGGTAAGCATCATCGTGGACGAGCTTCCTACACTGTATTTTCACAAGATAGACCGTCTTATCGGTACGGCTCGTTCCAACAAGGTTGCCGTGACTTTAGGTTTCCAGGAGCTTCCACAGCTGGAAGCAGACTACGGCAAGGTCGGTATGCAGAAGATAATCACCACCTGCGGTAATATCTTCATGGGTGCGGCACGTAACAAGGAGACGCTGGAGTGGGCGCAGAATGATGTGTTCGGAAAGGCCAAGCAGACTTCACGCTCCATTTCCATCAACGACCACAAGGTATCAACCACAATCTCTGAGAAGATGGACTTTCTGGTTCCTGCTGCCAAGATTGCAGATATGGCTACAGGCTGGCTGGCCGGACAGGCGGCACGTGACTTTACGGCTACCGATGACAGTATACTTGACCATTTTGACATTGAGCAGTCGGAAGAATTCAAGACTACCAAATATTTCTGCAAGACGCACTTTAACATGAAGAAGATTAAGGACGAGGAAAAGCACTATGTTCCTCTTCCTAAAATCTATGAGTTCAAAAACGACAAAGAGAAGGAAATACTGCTGAATCGTAACTTCAAGCGTGTGAACCAGGAAGTGGAGGATATAGTAAAGGAACTTCTCGGTATCAGTTAAATATATAGCCTATGAATATGACCTCAAAAACAACATTCGGACTTAGCGGCAGTGCTCTGAAAGTCATAGCCTTGATTTCAATGGTAATTGACCATGTTGCGCTCTATCTGATGGAACAAGGTACATTATTATACGAGACAATGCGCTGTATAGGGCGCATCGCTTTTCCTGTATTTGCCTTCCTGATTGCGGAAGGGTTTATTCATACAAAAAACAGGTACAGGTATTTCTTTACCTTGTTGGGCTTTGCCGTAGTCAGTGAAATACCCTGGTATCTGCTGAATGGAGCTGACGGGACACATAATGTAATGTTTACATTAGCTTTGGGTGTGGCCACGCTAATGGTTCTTGAAAATCTTTTGCAACGTAGTCCGATACAGGGATTCCTTTGGACGCTTGGCATGGCCGGACTCGCTTCTTGGCTTAGAGTGGATTATGAGTGGAGAGGGATTCTTGTTATTGTTATATTTTACCTTTTTAATGGATATGGTCACTCTTTCCCATATAGCAGAGGTATGCAATTTTTTTGCACATTTGCTTTTATGATGGACTATGGGATTATTGGTGCTGTAATGGCTTGCATGATTCTATATCTGTATAATGGGAAAAGAGGATTTGTACAAGGAAGCATAGCCAAATATGGATTCTACACTTTTTACCCTGTACATTTAATTTTATTTATTCAGATTTGCGAAAGGTCTTTTCCCGGCATATTGATGTTTAAACTCTGATATCATCATTGATTCAACATCTTCCGGCTCATCTGTTGGTAAAGCTTTCCAGCAAAATAACAGTTCTTCTGCATCACTTAGCTGCCAAATATAACGTCCACCTTTATGTCCAATAGATTTGCCTTGTCCAAATTTTAAATATTTCAATATTCTACTTCTTAATGTTACATCCTCTTCTTCTCCTCCAGCCTTACCGATATAAAGTACAGGTGTATTATAAACCCACTTTTCCTGTAAAATTTTGATAGCTACATTAGGATCTGTTCCTTTAAAATATCCACCACTACCTTTCTCCAAGAAAAGGGGTTCATCCATAATAGTACGCAAAACCATATATACTCCTCTTGTTGCAGGTATTTTCGAATGATTATTCAATAAACTTTTAACTGAAACAAATCCATAAAATCCTTCATCCTTAAGCGATTCTATTTTCCCAAAATCGATTCTATTAATCCAGTTTGAATCCTTTACAGCTGTAATTTGTTTGTTAATTAAAGACTTCTCTTTTTTACTCTTACCTGTGGTTATTGTCGACAAAAGATTATCTATAATCTTAATTCTTCCTGTTTCTATGAGTTTATCTAAATCTTCAAGTTTAAAATTGATTATTCCCCAATCATCTCTCCCATAGAATTTAACCCTACGCATTCGACTACGTAATTGACTTTGACGGTCTTTTGTCGCATTCTGACGCTTTGCTATCAATTCTCTTAATTCTACTATTTCAGCAGATGTAAACCTATCTTTTCCTTTCATTACATAATTAATATAATAGTTTTACTGAAAAATACATACACTTATACCACAAATTAAAATTCATCTTTAATATATAAATTTCTTACTAATCATATTTGAACCAAAACATTATATATAAATCTATTTGTTTTCTCTTTTCATTAGTGTCCTATAAAAATCAAGATACTAATGAATTAGATTTTATTTCACTTTAATGATTTAATCTTTAATATTTGATTCTCTAAGATACTTCACCAACCATTTGGGATTATCTTTAAATTTTCTCCAATCATCCATAAGTTGATTTTCAAACTGCATGATATATTTGTGAGCAGCTGTAGTATTGGTCATATCTGTCTTCAGTTTATTTATATATTCCAGAAGATTCATACATATATTATATTGACCACATGCAAACAATGCTTCTGGTGTCTCATTAAGTTTATCATCAGCTGTAAACCAAAGAGTTGTGTCCATTTCTGTAGCTATTTTACTTATTTTTTGCATTTCCTCAGTTGGCACCAACCACTCTGGAATTCGTCCTTTATTAAGTTTGTTTTTCCAAGATCCATAATTAGCTGTTAGTTCATATATTGTATTAGTTATCCTTCTATTTTTCCATTTTTCATCTTCATAGAGAGCTTTATATCGCATCTGCCGAATAGGCTTCATGAAAATGACTTTTAATAAATGAATAAGCGATCTTTCACGATTAAGTAAAAGCGAAATGATATTTGCTATTGAATATTTCCATACCATATTTATATCAATTCTTATAGGAGCTTTTTTAAGATACTTCACCAATAGATTCTTAAGAACAAAGGATGCAACACGGAAAAAAAACATTATGATGGCAATACAAAGAAAGAACCCAAAAATCCTATCATAACTATAATAATAAGCAAATAATATTACTATTATACTCAATAAAAAAATAAATGCAATTATATAATCAAGCTTATTCAGGTTAAATTTTCCATTCATTACAATTTTTTTATTATCTGTAGATTTAGTTTTTGGATAAGATACATCCGAAACAATAATCAAATCATGACATGGAAAGTTCCGATTACCATTTGCTCTTTTGTCATCATATTGCATTTGCGTATTAGCTAATAAAATAGGTTCTATGCCTTGATTATCAACAATGCCTCCATCCATCAGAGGTATTTCTGTTGTAAATGCCTTCGTGTAATCTTGAATATCTACGTTAGTCATTAATTCAAAATCTGTAGGGAAATATAAAGGTTCAAAGCCACCAGGAAAGCAAGATGAAGCAGCAAGAATTTCTGATAATTTTATTTTGCCTGCAATTGACCATGGTATTCTATGTTCATTATTCCCTATTATACCTCTATTATATTGTGGGTCAGCATTTACAATCTTTCTTGATGCCTGAAAGCGAAATGCATATCCATTACTAAAATCAGTACCGTTAGCAGAAAAATGATGAATGTGTCCAGAATCAATTATGTTTTGAATTATATCAAAATGTACATTCTCAAAAAATACTCTGTCATACGATTTGATCATTTCTTTTATCAAAGATTGACTATTAGTTGAAAGCAAATTCTTTATTGAAGGAGTGATAATATCATTGTTACAAAGTTTATCATAAAATTCCCAAAATGAAAATTCCCTTACGTTATCATTAGCATACTGAAGCATATACCATAAACCTGTAATAGTTCCACCTGAAATTGTAGATATAGTGTTTATGTTACCAAGAAACGTATCTCCATTTTCAAGTTTTAAATGTTGCAGATACGATAATGTTCCAAGATGAAACAAAGCTGCTCTGTAGCCTCCGCCAGATAACGCTATAGCTATTTCTGGTTTCATTACTGTATTGTATATTTAGGTCTGAAATCAAATGTCGAACTAACCTTTGTCCCGTTTCCAATAAAATTGGTTACATGAACATTATTATCTGTTCCACAAACAATGAGAACATCACCGGTTTTAGTCGTGAAATATCTTACTCCATTATTATAGAGAATATCAGTGACCTCCTTTTTGGGATGGTTATATTGATTGTCATAATCACATGCACATATAGCGACTCTAGGAGCTATTTTTTGAATGAACTCTTCTGTCGTGAAACCATTATCAGCACCATGATGTGCCATTAGCATTACATCAGTTTCTTGATTTGCCATTATGTCATTCATAATAGTGTTTGCAATATCCGGACTCTCGCAATCCCCTAAACTTAAAACCGTAAACCGACCTTTTCTGAAGAGTGCAGCAGTTGACATATCATTATGCTTCTCATATTGTTTTGTAGGATTGTATATTATCGTAGAAAACTTTGCAGACTCTCCAGCTTCTAATAAATTAATAAATGTTGGAGACATACTTATTCCGTCAAATTTATTTTGCTGTAGATAATTTTTTATCATTCTAAATGACGCTATACCACACTCCGTGTCTGGATTGTAACCAGGGAATTCTATTTTTTGAGGTTTGAGATATCGAAGTATTAACTCTAACTCTTTATTATTACAGTGATCTTCATCCCAACTAGTAATGTGTAAAAGAGATACAGTTTGTGCTCCTACAATACGCATTTCATTAATTACGTTCTTAAAATTACTATCATTTAAACGAGCTTCGATAAGAGTAAAATCATTATCTACACTTAAAGAAAAAGAAGCCCCTTTGACACCAAGATGATATGCTCTAAATCTTGTTACTTTGTCCATAATGAATTATCTATGTTAACGTGAATAATATAAATGATAAATTTACCGTTAGTAAAAACAAGAACTTAGTGATAAAAACATATAAGTTTTAATCAATTATCACTATACATCCAAGGGTTAAAGTTACATTTTTTTTTGTTTAGTAGATGATTTTCTGCAAAAAATCTGTCAATGTACAGAAAATATCTATAATGTCGTAGAAACATCCCTTAGTGGTTAAATGCAACAAGAAGTGTATATACATTTTTTGTTAAACCTATTTGACAGAGTAGTTAAGTCTATTGTTTGTAACAATCACCGAAACATTGATCACAAAGAGCTGAACTATCTTAAAGCATTTATTGCCGGAGAAAAGGCCATTAGTTAGACAGAGGTTATGTATCGCTATCAAAAATCTTCAACGATCTCTATATTCCGTTCAAAAGCTGCTATCAAGAATGATATATTGGATAATAAAGCTGGTGAAATCTCGTTCATAGCCCTATTTATATAAAACTTCTAATTTGTCCAAACACATAAAACCTAATATTATATCGTACACATATGAATTTTGCAATATTAGTCCCAATTATAGAACCAATAAATTATTTACATTTTTTATTAATCTTATAATTGTTATTATATAACTCGAATCTTCCGCATACCCAATCTCATCAAGCCAAAGTAAATAGTTACCACCTTTATACTTGTATTGAACTTTTGTATAATACGCCCGTACACTTTCCGTCCAATGATTGAATTCATAGTATTTTCCTGTACGTGGATTGGTAAGTCCAAAAAGATTGTGTTTGTTCCGGCATACTGACGAACGGAACCATCCGGTCTCCAGTATAGCTTGGGCCAATACGATTTTGGGATATAGGATCCCGTTTCTTATAATTTCTTTATAAAGGTTGGGGATGGTAAGTTCAGGAAGATTGTTTCCTGATTTAGTAATATCATCTGTTTTCTTTTGCTGTTCTGTTTTTAGGGATGTTTTCCTGTCACTATTCCGGCTGTTATCTTCCAAATTCTTTTGATTATCCGGTCTGACAATCAGGGTATCCTTTGCCATTATCTTACTCTTTCCCCGTTTTGTAACATCCTTTTCTACATGCTTGTAGGCCTCTTTTTGTCTTTCTGTTGGCAGAATTTCCGAATCTCTGGTTATCGTATAGAACTGTGCCGATACACATACCGGCAGCAGCATCAGAAGCAGTGAAATCAGAATAGTGTTGCGCATTTCTTTTTCAGGGGATTGCGGTAAATACATTTGTGGCATTCAGGCGGTTAGAACCGCAAACATAACAGCTTAATTACAGTAATATGGAAATGCACAACAGAAATCAGTCCGATTTGTTGCCATACGAAAAACTGGCAATACTGGATATCGACCGTAAAAAGGCGGACAGCTTACCCATGGAAGTGAAGGAGAAGCTGATGGCAGGTGAAGTGACTCCCATCATGCAGGTATCCATCAACGCAAGGAACGGAAGTATCATCACCATGCCGATGAAACTTCAGATGACTACAGACAAAAACGGTGCTCCGGCTCTTATTGCCTATCCGGTACGTGCCGAACTGGACTGGGAACGCAACAAGGTTCTCAATCTCACTCAGCAGGAGGCTGAACGCCTGGCCAGAGGTGAGGTAATACAGAAGGCGGTCAACGTAAACGGTGAAAAGACTCAGCAGTATCTCCAGCTTGATCCGGAAACAAAATCCGTCATTCACAGACGTGTCACTGACATCAAGCTGGAGCAACGTCTGAAGGACATGGAGAAGGTAAACGACATTGAACTGGGTATGCAGCAGAAGCAGCAGGTACGAGAGGGAAAACCGGTTGAACTGAATGTGGGAGGTGAGAAAGTTTCAGTCGGCATTGACCTGAAGGAGCTGCAGGGATTCAAGCTTATCAAGGGTGACATGAAGGAATGGGAAAGGCAGCAGAAGCTCCGCTATGACGAGATTCATCCTGAATACCTCGGCCTTGTTATGACAGACAAGAACCGATGGGAATATCAGAAGGTGGTGGACAGACAGTCCGTTGAGCGTGCCATTTCCCTCTCTCCATCCCGAAAGGAAACAAAAGCAAACAGCCTTAAACTCTAATACTGATTCCTATGACTAAAAAAACAGATTCAGATAATGATAACGGTATCATCCGGCAGTTCAACGAACTGAAGAAGAAGCATCCGGATGCCATGCTGCTTTTCAGACGGAACAGTTTCTATGAACTCTATAAGCAGGATGCCGTCAAGGCTGCCGCAGTACTTGCCATCGAGATTACAGACAGGATGCTGCCTGACTACAAGAGACCTGTAAAGGTTGCATCATTCCCTCAATCAGCACTTGACGTTTATCTGCCCAGACTGATACGTTCCGGAATAAGGGTTGCAATCTGTGATGCACTGGACAGTTCTTTGAAGAAGACCGGACAGGACAAGGCTGAGAATAATGACAGAACCATTCAAAACAATACAGATATGGGAAAGAAGAAAAAGGAACAGGGTGTGCAGGAAGCTCCTGACAGAACAGTGGAGAACACTGTTGATGTAAAACCTGCAAGGGAAAAGAAGTCGAAAGCCAAAGCTGAAACCAAAGCTGAGACCGGGATGGATAATGAGGTAAAGACCGAAAAGAAGGACGAACAGAAAACGGAGACAGCCCAGGAACGAAAGCCCCGTGAACCGCAGATGGTGACTGCCAACGGTGAAAAGGTTACTCATGGTCATGCCTACCAGAGTACCACCAATCCTGCCGACTGGTACTTTACCGCAAAGATTGACGGACAGCAGCTCAAGCCGCAGAAGATGGATGCAGCCGACCTTGCTGCCTATCAGAATAAGGAAATGACGGTGCCGCAGCTGATGGAACGATACTATCCAACAAAGTTGATGCCGAAAGTATCTGAGGAAGCCTTCCGTATGCCAATGGAGATTGCAGGACCGGACGGTTCTATAACCGTTAACAAGTTCAATGTCTATAAAGAGAAGGACGAGCAGCGTCCTGACTTTGGGAAATACAAGTTCTATGTTCAGGTTGGGGATACGAACATGTCTGCCGTGGCTTCACGCCAGGACCTGAATGCCTACTTTGACAGAGTGGCCACTCCAAACCAGCTTATTGAGAAGAACTTCGGGGAACGTCTGCATCTGAAATCCGCATACGAGAAGTATCAGCTTCCTGAAGGTGTTGACCCCAAAGGTGTGCGTGTGGCCAAGGACAGGAACGACAACAAGTGGAAAGTGTCGGTTGACCTCGGAGAAAAGGGACAGACTTCCCGGCATGAAATCTCCTTTGATGACGGTTATTCGCTTTTCAAGACCAAGACAGCCACAAGGGAACAGATTGCGGCCAAATATCTGAATATGGAAATAACCGGTATGCTTGCCGCCAATACCGCAAAGGTGGAGAAATCGGCTTCTATGAAAATGTAACATAATCAGAAAACTAAAATACAAATTATATGTCAGCTAAAATGAATCATGAGGAGCTTGTGGAGCTTCTGCAGGAGGGCAAGATAGGTTTCCTCCGCTTTGTTATGGACAGTGAGAATGCAGATGATTATATGGAATGGTGCCGGTCACACGGTACGGACCCTTCGGATGAATCGGCTGAGTTCTATGTGGAACAGACGGACATCAGGCAGATGGACCGTCAGGTAATGGATGACGACAGCTATGGCATCTGGAACTGACTCTCAGGGAAACAGCGGACAAGCGGCCATAGACCGCTTCGCTGCAATGATGATTGAGCGTATGCAGCAGATGAAGGATACCGGATGGAAACAGGGATGGATTGGAGGTGCATCGGGTTATGCCGGACTGCCGCAGAATGTGGGTGGCCGCAACTATTCAGGTTCCAATTCCTTCTTCCTTCAGATGCATACCGCAGCCATGAACTACCAGCTTCCGGTATATCTGACCTTCAAGCAGGCGCATAACCTGAAGGCTCATGTCCTGAAGGGGGAAAAGTCCTTCCCGGTGGTTTATTGGGATATGATGATAAAGGACAGTCACGGCAAGAGGATAAGCACGGAGGAATACCGTGCAATGAGCAAGGAAGAGAAGAAGGATATGGATGTCATTCCTTTCATCAAGTCATTCCCGGTGTACAATGTGGCACAGACCAATCTGGCCGAAGTACAGCCGGAGAGGATGCAGAAGCTACTTGACAGGTTCAAGGTTCCTGAACTTAGGGATACGGAAGGTATGTACACCCATGCCGCACTCGACCGTATGGTGGAAACGCAACAGTGGCTTTGTCCGATACGTGCCGACAAGCGTGAGAACGGTGCCTATTATTCTCCCTCAAAGGATATTGTGGTGCTGCCCATGAAGGCGCAGTTTAATATCGGTGATTCTCAGGAAGAAACCTACCGTGGCGGAATGGAGTATTATTCTACTATGCTGCATGAAATGACTCACTCCACCATGACACCGGAGCGTCTGAACAGGGAGATGGGCGGCAGGTTCGGTGACCCGAAATATGCCAAGGAGGAACTGGTGGCGGAACTTACGGCTGCCATGATCAGCCATTCCATGGGATTTGATTCCAGGATAACGGACAACTCGGCTGCTTATCTGGACTCGTGGATTGGTGTACTGAAACAGGAACCGAAGTTTATCGTATCAGTCATGGCTGACGTGAACAAGGCTTCCGACCTGATTCTTGACCATGTGGACAAACAGCGTCTGGCTCTCGGCGAGCAGCCTTATCTGGCGAAGAATGACCCGCTGACTTCAATGAGTGCTGACCAAGAGAAATCTTTCAGGAATGCGGCCATTGTCAAGACCCGTTCCGGAGACTATGCCATCCGTGCGTCATACGATGGTGTGGAGCTGGGGCTGAAGAAGGTTTCCAAGGAAACGGCCAAAACATTCTTCCAGCTTACGGACTGGAAGGACAAGGAGGCTTTCCTGAACATGACAGCACGGAAGACATACGAACCGGAGATTACTATGATGGGCAGGAACCGGAATGCCGGTACAGGACTTGGTATATGAAATCTGTATAACATCTTAAATCGGAAAGCATGAGTGACTACAAGGTTAATTTTAGGGAAATGAAATCCCGTGTAGGGATTGATGACATTGCATATGCCCTGGGATACCGTCTGGACAGGAAGGCCGGTGTCGGACGTTACATCGAGCTGGTGCTCGGTGAAGGCGGTAACAGGAGGGATACGCTGATTGTCAGCCATCCCAACGACAAGGCGGTACAGACCTTCTTCCGGCGTGACGGTTCCAAGGGAGATGTGGTGACACTCATCCGTGAGAATCTTTCTTCCTTTACGGTATCCGGAAAAGATGAGTGGCAGAAGATAGCCAAAGTCATGGCACGTTTTGCCAACATGCCTGAACCTGAATACAGGGAGGACAGGGAGTATGTTAAATCGGCAGGAAAATCATCCGGTGTGTTTGATGCTTCCAGATATGAGGTGAAGCCGGTTGACACAGGTAAAATACCGGGACTGTTTTTCCGGCGCGGACTGTCCAAAGCAACCGTAACGGCTCTTTCGCCCTTTATTTCCCTTATAAGGGACAGAAACAACGGGAAGTTTGAGGGCTACAATATCGGATTTCCATATACTGACGGAAAGGGAAATGAAGTCAGGGGGTATGAAATCAGAGGACATGGCGGTTACAAGTCTAAGGCTGCCGGTACGGATTCGTCATCTTCGGCATGGGTGGCTGTTCCTTCGGGTATCAGTCCGGACAATGTTAGAAGCGTGTTCTTCTGTGAATCGGCTTTTGATGCCATGGCCTTCTATCAGATGAACCGGATACAGATTGGGGACAGTGCGGCTCTGGTTTCACTGGGCGGCACATTCTCTGACAGGCAGATAACCGGAGTCATGGAACGGTTTCCCAATGCACGTGCCTTCGACTGTTTTGACAACGACCTGGCAGGGCGAATATACGGACTGCGCATGATGGCTCTGCAGGAAGGTATTCAGATGAAGATAAGCAGGACTGACGGCGGCATCCGGATTGAAGCGAAGGGAAAGGTATTCGAGCCTGACATGGAGCATCCCCTACTGGCCCAGATTGCCAGGCAACTGAACATCCGATACCGTATGGGACAGTGGCTTCCTCCAAAGGCTTTCAAGGACTGGAACGACTGTCTGCTGAACAGGCCGATGGAGCCGGTGATTTTACCTCATAAGGAGGAACGTGAACAGAATCTGAGCGAACAAAGGAATAAAGGACGTAAAATCTGAATGATATGGACAAAATCAAGTTAAGAATAACGGTAGTGACTGCTTTGGCGGTTTTTCTGCTGAAAGGTACGGATACTTTTGCACAACAGACAGACCCGACTCTGACGGGTGCTGTCTTTGCACAGACTTCCACACTAAAGAATATCTATGACAAGCGTCAGAAGGCACACGAGAAAATCATTGCTGCCGAGACTGCCGTAACGGTTGCACTCGACAGGGTACACAGTGTGGAGGACAAGATGCTGGAATATCTTTCCAATGCACAGGGAGCCATGCAGAATCTCTATCAGATTAAGCGTGCCGGGGAACTGGTGGCCACGGAGATACCTCAGAACTGCAGCCTGCTGCTCAAATCAGTCGGCAGTAACCTGAAGGGAACGGCCATTGCTGCAATCGTCTCGGACGAGCTGGCTGATGCCGCAACCCAGATGGCTGCGCTTTATCCGTTCATGAAGCAACTGGTGACTTCCGGAAGCTATGATACAGGCGGTTCTGACGGAGGCAAGGAGAAGCACAAGGTAAACCTGCTCAGTTCTTCCGAACGGTACTACATAGCAAACGAGGTACTGACCAGACTGGAGGCTGTCAATACCGACCTTTTTATCTTGGCATGGCAGGTACGCACACTCTCATGGAACGACCTCTGGTTCTCTCTTGACCCGGAAGGATGGGCAAGCGTGATGTCCGGCAAGAACATAATAGGTGGAATCGTTGCGGACTGGAACCGGGGATTCTCATTCAATTAATTCAAACAATGTAACTTATCAGGAATATGGATTCAGAAAAGAAGATTATAGGACGCTGTCCGTTCTGCGGCGGCAACGTGGTGAAGACCTGCAAGGGGTATCGCTGCGAAAACAACACAGGTGAGCATCCTTCTTGTGTGCTCAACATCAATGCCATCATCGGCAACCGGAAAATGAATGACGGGGAGATTGCCGAATTTCTGGAGAAACGCCATATCCTTCTGGACGGCTTTGCCACCAAGGAAGGAAAGACTTTCCCGACAGTTCTGGAACTTGCTGATGACGGTGCAGTCAATATGCAGTCTGTTATCGGCAGGTGTCCGCACTGCGGCGGCGAGGTACGTGTGGGAACAAGGGCTTTCAACTGTTCCAACTACAGCAATCAGGAAGCACCGTGTTCATTCGCCATCTGGAGGAATATAGGAGGCCATCAGCTGACACTGGAAGAGGCGAAAGAACTTTGTGAGAAGAACATTACTTCATCCGAACTGGAGATGTACCGGGAGGACGGTTCCATTTACCGCAAGCGTCTCGGTCTGGCTCCGGACAAACTTCAAATCGTAAAGATATGAAACAGGGAAAGAAACTATTGATACTGCCTGCAGTGGCAGTTCTGCTCGGAATGGGAAGTGCCTGTTCCGGCAACAGCGAGAATAAGGCTCAGGATATGGCAAGAAAGGCACTGATGGCTTCGGTGGATACCCCGGAAGCTGTAAAGATTGTCGGTATCAGCAAACCTGACTCTGTATTTGGCCGTGAGTATGTTACCATGGAGGAGAAGATGGCTCTTTCTGTGGCCATGATGAAAATCAGCCGCAGGTTTATGGAGGATACGGATTTTGATAATCCGGATTCAGAATGTCACGGGATGTCCGGAAAGATGAAACGTCAGATGGATGCCATGACGGCACTCCGCTCTCTGATGGTTACGGGGGAACTGAAGCCTGCAGGTGATGAAGCCAGCCATGAACGCAAGCCGTTCAGCGGCTGGAAGGTAAAGATAGAATATGAAGCCACTGATTCTGACGGACAGCCATACCGTTCTGAATACTGGTTCATTATGGACAAGGACGCGCAATGTGTAATCAGGTCATTTGAAATTCCACTGTTATGAAGCTGAAAAGATTTTTATTACCGATTCTGGCATGGAGTGGGCTGATGCTCACTTCCTGTCATTGTGAGCATGAAGAAGATGACGGTCTTTTATCTTCCCTCCAAGTCGGCAATGTGGTTTGTTCGGACGGCAATATATTGTCCATGGACAAATTCAAGCAATCTGACAAAGAAGCTGTTGCCATAGTTTTCCATGTAAACCGTAGTGCTGAAGCTGACAATCTTGGTTATGCAGTTTACATTCATGATATTGAACCGCTGGCTTTTGCCGACAGTCTTGGGATTGACCAGGGTACTTCTGCATCATTGACTGACGAGGACGGAAATGAGAACACCTATTCTTTGTTCAATAACGATGAAGTCAAGTCACCGATGGCTATCAGGACTTTTGATTTGTGGAGTTATGGGCAATCGGCATATATTCCTTCTGTCCGGCAACTCTCTTATCTGTTCGCTGTCCGGCATCAGATTAATAAGTGTATAACCGAAGTCGGTGGAACTTCGATTAATCTGAATCCTGGTGAATGCTGGTTATGGTCTTCTACTGAAGTGGAAGGGCAAAAGGAGAATAAGGCCTGGCTTTACTCTATGCAGTCAGGAACTATTCAGGAGACACCGAAAGATCAACCTCATAAATCCAGGCCGATAATTTCTATATATACAACCAAATAAATAAAAGTCTAAATATAGTCATCTGTGAAGTTTCAGATACTATATTTAGACTTTCTTCTTAACAGACATTTATCAGTCACAATCAGGTTCAGCAGCCAACAAATGCTCACTCTCATAATCCTCATAAGGTTTTACCCTTCTGTCACTCAAAAAAATATGATTAAGCGTATACTCCAGTGATTTTAAAGTCTGTTCACGAAGTGCTGGTTTCAGTTGACATTCCCATACTGTTATGCAGTGCCATCCCATGGAAGCCAGCTCTTTTTGCTCTTTTATGTCACGCTCCTTATTTTTCTGGATTTTATTCTTCCAAAACTCAGAGTTTGTTTTGGGTAATACAAAATATTTGCATCCGTCATGGCCATGCCAAAAACAGCCGTTTACAAATATTACAGTTCTGTATTTCCGCAATACAAGATCAGGATGCCCCGGCAGACGAGGATGATTAAGCCGATAGCGAAAGCCTCGGCTGAACAAGAACTTACGGACCAGTAACTCCGGCTTGGTATTCTTACTACGAACTGCGGACATATTTTTATGTCGTTGTTCTCTAGTCAATCGGTCTGCCATAAATGATTATTTCAGTTTAATTATTTCCTTTAATTCTTCCACACTATAAGGTGGATTCCTCCTGTGAGTCATAGAATGACAATTGGAACAAAGTGGTACTAGATCTCGCTCAATATCTAAGTTATACCCTTCGCCCATTTTAGAAACAGGTGTTGTATGATGTACTTCTATAAATCCTTTTCCTATATCCCCATATACATCTTGAAAATTCATACCGCAGACAGCACAAGTATATCCTTTTTTATAAAGACATAGTTTTCGATTAATAGGGTTACGTTCGTATCTAATAGATTTAATTTCTTGAATGGTACCTTCAGTCTGAACAGCTTTTTGTAAGAACTCTTCCTCACTTATATCAGTTATAGTGAGAAGAGAGAATATTAATTCAAAGCTGTATCTTACCAATTCAACAAGAATAGACTCACATTCATTAACATTATCCGGTATAGGTATTTTAGTCATTTTAAAATCAAATGTTCTCCACGTAATTGGCCATTTATTTTCCAATAAATCAGATTTATTTACTGAATAACAAGATTTTAATCCTTTATCCACAAGCATCTGTTTATACGAAAAGAAAGTAGATTGCTTTTCTTCTGGTGCATGAGCCATTTCATTGAGAATATACCCACCGTGTTTTTGTGGGTATATTTCAATAACTAGCCTGATTTTATTGTGTATATAAACTTCTACACTGAAATACATCTGGTCTTCATTATAAGGAGAACACACATAATGTACCTCTCCATCTTTAAAGACAGGTTGTATTTCAAATGGCATTGAAAAGTAGTTCTCTAAATCTTGTTTTAGTTTAAGACACAGCTCTTCCATATTATTCTTCTATTGGGAGTTCAGGATCAGGTAAATCTGCTACAAGCCTCTTTAAAATTCTAGATACTGTATATCTCATATCTTCGTAGTTCTCGATTGATGACTGTGATACTGTCGTATTTTCAGCCTCTGCAAGTGCCCATAACAGATCATCAAGACCTTCAACAACTAAATTTTGAGCTAAATAAGGTCCATATATTTTTTTATAGAATGGATGGCTTTCATTGATATTAACAGCATGTTTTCCATCAGCAAGTGCTGGCTCCCATAATGCATTACCCTCAATGGTTTTAACTGGTATAACACGATTCTCCTGAGGATTTACATTATGAAGAATTGATATAGCTTTGGTAAACTTACCATTGCTATTAACTATTTCAGCACTTTCATCATCAATAGGAGTAATAGTTGAACCTTCTAGTTCGGGAGCTTTACTGTCAATATTTTGATTGGATGAGATGTGCGCACCTCTACCAGTATTATGAACATTTTTATTCTCCGTATCTCTGTATCTTTTTTCAGCTTCACGTCTGGGTGCTCCTAAAAATTTCATTATAAAGCTTGCCAATTCTCCTATTAGAAGAATACGGGACTTTTTAATATCGATACTAAGTAGTTCATCAAGTGTATAATCGAATGAAAAATCAACTCTCAGTAATGAATAGTGTGGTTCTTTCTTCAAAAGGCTGAACCAATCTCCACTGTGTATCAAACGATTTTCTCTATAAACATAAATTCCTTGAAAATCATTACTACCACGGGCAGATTTCTCAGCCTCTATGCTGGAATATTCTCCTTTTTTGGGAATAATATAAGCTGCAATATGGAATTTAAGCTGTGTACCATCTGGCATATCAACCGGTACATCTTCTTCCTGTAAGAGTTCTGTATTTTTCTCTTTAGTACAAAATGGATCCCATGGAGAAACTGATTGTGTATTTACTGTTATCTCAACATTTTGTGCACGGCTATCGTTTTTATCTAGATAGCGTTGAAATACCATAGACAGATGAAATCGAAGTTCTTCTAAGATTTTATTCAACCCATTTTGTGCATTCTTAAAATTCTTATAATTTTTCATCAGACGGTCTATCTTCTCCCAAACAAGAAGAGTACCAGAACTTCCTTCTGCTACCATATTCAACATATCCTCTTCATCTGAATCAATAACAGGAAATTGTAATAACCAAGAACCGTTATTTGCTATATAATCTAAATCCCACTGAACCTTCCTCAATTCTGAATCAGGTGAATTTCTGGAAATCAATGAGAATTGTTTGCAGAATGCTGTTGATGCAGTTTTCAGTCCTAATCCAAATTTACCTAAAGAATTTTTCTCTATTCGTTCTTTTGAACCGTATTTCATTGCATTCTTCAAACCGTCCAAATCCATTCCACAACCATTATCCGCAAAATAGACTTTAACTTGCATGTTTGGATCCATGTTTACTTCTATATTGATTTTTGTTGCATTTGCCGCAATTGAATTATCAACGATATCGGCAACTGCTGTATTAAAATTGTAACCAGTATCCCTTAATCCGTTTACAATTCTCTCAGGATCAGGAAGTAACTCAAAATCCTCTTCTGTTTTTTGTTGAACTGTCGTAATCATATATATGTTTTTTTAATTATTTTTTATTGAAGGTACTAATTCTAAAGCTCTAAGAATGTCTGCCTTATCTTGGCTCTTACCATCATTCCCTATAATTGCGTATGAAGCAATATCACGTTTCCTTTCAATCCTTTCATTTACAACCTCTTCTACTGTATCAGTGTAATATAATCTATAAACAAATACAGTCTTCTCTTGACCTCGTCTGTATGCACGTGCTGAGGACTGGTCTTCAAGAGAGGGATTCCACTCCAGATTATAGTGTATTACGTGATTCGCTCCTGTTATATTAAGTCCTGTTCCAGCTGCCCTCGGGTTAAGGACCAGCATTGCCGGTTCATCTAAATGATTGAATTTATCAACTATACACTGCCTGTCTTCTATTGGTGTCTCTCCATTTATAGACCATATTTTAATTCCAAACCTGACAGGTATATCCTCTTCAAATATTTCGAACATACGTTTATATGAAGTAAAAACAATTACTTTTTCTTTCCGACTTATAATTTCTTCAACAATTTCACAAAATCTTTGATACTTAACCGACACTACAGATGGATCATCTTTACAAGAACTATCCTTTACTGCATACGGGTGTGTACAATATATGCGTAGTTGTTGTAACATTCCAAGAGAAGGATTTTCTGTATCCATTCCATCCTTCAATACTTCCAGATAATTACAATATTGTTGACACTCTATCTCCGACATTCGAAGAGGCTGTGTAGATACTATCTTCTCAGGCAAGTCTTTAGCTACATCTGAAACAAGTCTACGTACCATTAGTGCAGAGAGTATTGGCTCAATTTTCTTACCACCTTCAATGTCATCAGTAATGTTTTTCTTGAATGTATTAAGTGTGCCAAGCAAACCAGGCTGAATAAAGTCTACCAATGACCATATATCCGTTATATGATTTTCAAAAGGGGTTCCAGAAACCGCAAGGCTTCTTACTCTATTCAACTGCTTACAGGCTCTAGTTCTGGAACTGTCAGGGTTCTTTATACTTTGAGCTTCATCCAAAACAACCATTTTCCACTTAATCATATTAAGCATATGAATATCACTTATTACAGTAGTATAGGAAGTTATGATCACATCAAATCCAGAAAAATCCCGAAAATTGCTTATCCTGTAAGGCCCATAATGAACTATAACATTAAGTGACGGTGCAAACTTCTTACATTCCCTTTGCCAGTTAGTAAGAAGTGATATTGGTGCAACAACGATTATTGGGGTCATAAACTGACTTTTCAAATATAACATTTCAGTTATTACCTGCATAGTTTTCCCCAATCCCATTTCATCTCCAAGGATACATCCGTTATTTACTTCTAACATAGTCCTTATCCATGAATATCCAGATTCTTGATAAGGGAATAATGTGGCTTTAAGGTCCTTTGGTATACTTGAATCTATAACTACTGGCTTATGTAAAACGGATTGCTCTACATGATTCTCAACAACATCTAAGTCACCAAATATACTTTGTTCAATAACGCTTAAATACTGTTTTAAATTAATACGCCCAGAAGATACTATTCCAGACTTTGTAATTATCTCCTGAATTATACTGCTTGTTTCTGTTATATAGAACCATATATTGTCACATATGCACTGATCTATAAGCAATCCATTTACAATATCTACAGTTATCTGTTTACCTTTACGAATAGCATAAACATTGAAATATATATCACCTTCGACACTGCTGGTCAACATGATTTTTGCAGCAGCTCCTATTTTAGAGAAACGAGTAGCCGGTAAATCTACTAAAGGGCTTTCACATTCTATTCCGTCTATTCTATTCATATCAGAGAAAGAATAAATCTCTGAAGCACTTAGATGGTAAATATTGTTACCATCCTTCAGCGCCAAATGGTTATCACATATAATCCAGTTTGCCTTCATAATTAACTCATAGATTGAAACCTTTCCAGACTTGCCGCACTTATAGAGATACCTTTATTGGCTTTATAAATCTCGTTTGATTCACAAAGTTTAGTATCAGTTTGAGGCTCTGTTTTATATGGTTTTACAGTTATAGTTTTCTTTTTCAAGTCAATAGTAAAATTATCTGTATT
The DNA here is from genome assembly GCA_001915545.1 of Bacteroides sp. 43_108. GTDB lineage: Bacteria > Bacteroidota > Bacteroidia > Bacteroidales > Bacteroidaceae > 43-108. The sequence goes on from MNQS01000117.1 coordinate 45,332, forward strand.
ATCTACCAACAACCTTAAAGAAAGAACACAGGAATAATACCATGCTATTGTTGCCAAATATCCAGCACTTGCATTCACTACATTCATTTGATTAAGAAGCGCAGAGAAATAAAAGTCATTTCTGTCCACAGTTTTATTTCCCGCCCACCAAGAATAATCACTTACAAATTTCCAAAGATATGTTGCAACTTTATGTTTATCATCATGTACATCAGAGTAATCATCATTAAGCATTTCCAATGCTGTAGCCATAAAACTGGATTTATCTTCCATAGTTGGAGCCTCTTTTAATCTGGTCGCATATTCTTTCATTCCTTTATGATTAAGCCCAATACGCTCACAAATCTTAAAGAACAGACTCTGATAGCTTAACATCTCCGAACAAAAATCAACAAAATATGAAGCAATTACAAACCATTGGTTAGCTATATAAATTTGTTGTTCAAAAGTATTATTTACAACTGTAGTATAACTGAAATATTCTACCGTACAGTTTTTTTTATTCAACATGTTACGAAAGGTAACTTTGAATGTATCACTCAGCTTAACCTCCTGCGCTATGAACTCATCAGTAAATCTTTTCTTTGCATCTACAAGAACCTGATGTAAATCTTTCAGAATCTGTTTTGATTCAATGACTTGTTCCGTATCTATCACTTTGTTCATATGCCTATATTTTTAATAATTGTTCGACAATTTCTTTTGATAATCTTTTGATAACAGGTATTGCGACACTATTTCCAAACTGATGATATGCCTCCTTTCTTGGAACAACTATATGAAATTCCAGATTATCAGAATTATAATTTTGGTTATCTGCATTTTCCGGATATTTCCAGCCATTCCCTATAATTCGATAACCCTGTAAACGACCTGCTTCAGTTGGAGTTAGTTTTCTGGGATTTAATCCTTTATCAGATTGATCAATAAGAATTTCGCTACCATCTTTCCAATATCTTGCAGATATTGTACTGCTATATACGCTATTTTCATTAAAAAGTGAATAGCCAAATCCCTTACCGTTAGCCTTGTTCCTTTTCTTTCTCTCTTGATGACCAATCCATAACCTATCACTAATAGTATAGTAACTATCAATAGAATCTTCTGGCTCGAAAATATCTGAAACTTTGGTCTTTATTACCTTATCTCCAAGATCTTTCGATTTTTCATATATTGTACTACCATCAGGTGCTATTCCATAGGGGAATTTAAAAGTTGTAGCTTTAACAATGTCTTTATACCATGCAACAATAAACAATCTTTCTCTATTTTGAGGTACCCCAAAATATTTTGCATTTAAAACATCATAGTTATATGCATACCCCAATTCATCTAATGTTGCTAAAATCGTTTTAAGTGTTTCGCCTTTCATATGAGTCTTCAATCCTTTCACATTTTCTAGGAACAACACTTTTGGTGGAATACCTGAATCAATTTTTTGCTTAACAATATTAGCTATATTAAAGAACAAAGTTCCACGAGTATCTTCAAACCCACGTCTTAAACCTGCAATAGAAAAGGGTTGACAAGGAAAGCCTCCACAACAGACATCAAATGCAGGAATACTTTCTGGTATTGCTTCTGTTATATCGTTGTTAAAAAACAGATAATTCCCATAACTATCTTTTTGGAAAAGATCTGGTTCTATATCTTTATAGTTAGCTTCATATGAAATTCGTGCATATTTATCCCATTCACTGGCAAACACACATTTTCCTCCAACACTATGCATTGCAGTATGAAAGCCTCCAATACCAGCAAACAAATCTATAAATGTAAATTTATTTTTCTTCATCAACTTTTCTTTTTAACAAACGATTGTAAAGATTCCTTGGAAATCTGCAATACTGATTTATGTAAATGTTCAGGAATATCATCTATTACATCATTATTCTTTTTATCACTATTTACAATATACATGGACTGAGCAATTTCCAGAAATTTATTAAATTGTTTCAACCCCCATTGGTTGTAAACAGTATACTGAAGTTCGTCATTTAGTGTAATTAATTCATCTGATTCAAGAAAATATCTTGAAGACAAATCAGCATTGTCTTTCATCCATTCCTGTACAACTGATAATGGACGTATGACACCTCTTTGTTTACTTATTATGCCCGATGGGAACACTCTTTCAAGTTCATTATATGTGATACCAGGATGTTCTTTAACATATTGCTTTACTACAGCAAGAACAAACCTTTTTTTAGGATAAAACTGGCTTCCATTAAAAGAGAAACGTGTTGTATCCTTTGTACTCGCAGAATGATTTTCCATTTCTTTAGAACAAAGCTGTTTTTGCGATACAACAATTTCAAGATTCCGCATTTCTTCTTCAATCAACACCCTGTCATATCCCTGTTGCACGAGAAAATCTGAGAATATGGATTTAAGTATATTCCTGTCCTCTGAAATACGTTTAATATCCAAACGTAATTTAGATAAAACCTCATTTTTTTCATTTAGTGAAGTTATATAGTCATGAACTAAAGACTTTTTGAAATGTTGAAACAAAAGTAAATCTGATATTTGTATTCCTTCGTGATTACTTTCCTCTAATAGGATTTCTTTACTAAGGATTATATCTTGATTATTACGATAGAAAAACTTAATACAACTACCGAAGGATATGGCTGCCTCTGTCAATAATTCATCCATTGCAAAGCTTACATTATCTGTTTCATTATACTGAAATTCTCCACACTGGATAAAAACAGGAATATAATCGGATTGCACATTTTCTCCATAAGTTTTAGACAATACAATATCAACATTAGAGCCATTAGGTAAATTATAATTCTTAATCAAAGAGCCATTAGTCTTCCTCCATCCTAGGACTCTAAAACAGTTTTCTACTGCAGAAACAAATTCAGCTTTGCTGTAATTACTGTCTAATGTATTTCTTAATATCTCAACTATTTCAAACCAATTCTCATTCATATTTAAGCCCATACAATACTTTCTTAATCATCCCGTTTTAATAACCAGAATAATGTTTTAAAGATATTTTTATCTATAAAAATCATACTCTTATTATTATGATTCTTACATTATCATGGGTGATAACCATATAATAGAAAATCTATCGGGGAATCACTATTTAATCATACTTTAGGTATCTTTATATAAACAGAGTCATTGGTGGTAGACACCAATAAATCCTTAACATCGACCTCAAGTACTCTTGCAATCTCAACTAAAGTTTCTATTGATGGTTGTGAAACGTTTGTACACCATTTTGAAACAGTAGCAGGGTCTTTTTGCAAAGCTTCTGCAAGCCATTTGTTAGTTCGTTTTTTCTCCACTAAAACGACCTTAATACGATTTATATCTTTTGCCATAAGTATATAATTGTTTGTGCAAAAATAATATAAAAAGATGTATATATGTAAGATTTATAGCCATATTTTCGAGCTATATCTCCATTTCTATTGCGTTTTATGCAATAGAATAAAGTGGTTGTCAGATTTGAGTGACTCTTGCTGCACTGAATAGCTTTACAGTATTTTAGGCATATGACATTAACAACTTATGTTACCCTTAGAAATGGTCTGAAAAACGGAGACAAACAGTCCGCTCCGTTAATACAGGCTAGAGCTTGCACTTCCGAAACGGCCAATTTCCTTGAAGACTTACCTTTAAATACAGGCAAGCTGTTCAGACTGTTCGTATTTCATGCGATACAGGAACAACTTGCCTTCTAAAACGGAAACTTACCGGTTGACTTATCTCGTATCTCGATACTAGGCAAGTTTCAGCCGACAGGTTTATACAACCATACAGATAAATCAGGACAGTTGCCAAAGACAGAACCATTAAGGTTGCGCTACTCTTCACTTCAAAGACTCTGACATTGGCAACTGATTATCGATAACATGTCTGAAAACGAAAACAAGCAGGCCGTTCCGATGATGCAGGCTAAAGCTTGCAATGCCGGAACGGCCTATATCCCTGAATACTCGTCTTAAAATACAGGCAAGCTGTTCCGACTGTTCGTATTTCATGCGATGCCGGAACAAATTGCCTTATACTACGGAAACTTACCGGCTGACTTGCTTCGTATCTACAATACCAGGCAAGTTTCAGCCGATAGGTTCATCCCATCATGCAGATAAATCAGGGCAGTTGCCAAAGACAGAGCCTTTAAGGTTGCGCTACTCTTCACATCAAAGGCTCTGACATTGGCAACCGATTACCGGTGGTTTGTCTGAAAACGGATACTATACTCTTCAGAAATCTTTGAATACTGAATATCAGGAAATCATTGGTGCGTCATAGCCGGAGCCGTTTCTTATGTGCAAAGGTACTGCGGACTGGAGAAACGCCAAGTGACGCTTGCGCTTTCAGTCGGAGGACTTGACGGCAGCCTTCCGCAAATTTTCTCATGCCTCAAAAATTTGGGCATTCCGTCTGCATTCTCTGACTTCACACTTGTCTTTTTCTCCCTTTGGTCCGCAGTCACAAATGCACATAAAACGGTTTATCCCGGCCATGAAGCTCAATGAGCTTTACCAAAGGGAAAAGAACTGGAACTTCAAAATTCAAGTGTTATGCGAGCAAGAAGAATGGGTATCAAACAATCTTTTAATTTTTTACTGATATGTGCAGATTGATGACAACACGACTGGCGGAAGCTCTGGAGGGTTATCCGCTCTATTCCCAGGACGGCAAGGGAAAAGAGGCTGTTTGCCGTGCGGTTTTTACCCTTGGTTCTGTAAGGTGGTTTATCCTTGAAGGAAACAGGGAGGATGACGATGTGATTCTATTCGGTATCGTAATAGGACTCATGGAGGATGAATACGGGTATATTTCCCTCAATGAGCTTTCGGATGTGGAGCTTGACCTGAGTGCTCAGGGACTTGGCAAGCTTCAGGTAAGACAGCAGCAGAACTTTAATCCGGTTCCGCTGAAACAGATTCAGGACAGCAGGCTTCAGGAATTTCTTGCAAGGTTTGAATAGTCTGAAATAAACAGAAGTGGCCGGTCCTATCCGTCACGGACAAGACCGGCTGCTTATTATAGCAGGTAAATGAAAACAAAACTATAATTGTATGGTAAATGGAAAATTGTCGTAATATTTTTAATATCTCTGTCCGGCATGGGTGGAGCGTTTCTATGGAAAATATGGATGGAATCCGGTTTCTCAATTTCAGGAGGAAGACTTCGAGCGGTGTACCGTTCTGCTTTACAATTGAAGCCGGTGACGGTACAGCCGGCTGCATAGCAAAAGAAATATTCTCTTTCGTCAGTGCCGCTGTTCCTGAACAATGTGCAAGGGAATGGATGATTCAGTCAGGAGCAATGGAGCCGTCGGAGTTCCTTCAGGCCGTGGCTGACATGGAGGATGTCAGGCTAAAGGCAAGGCTGTTGGCTCTTGAACTTGCAGCCATGAATGTCAGATATAATGTCCTGGATACCATTCCATGGGACAGACTGAACTAACGGTGTTTCTTACGCTTGCGGCCACGTTTGGGCAGACCGGTTTCCTTGTAGGCTATCAGGTCAGTTCCTCTGAACACCCTTTTTGCCTTATCAGGTATCTTCAGGAAAGCCAGCGGCTTTTCCAGGTAACGGATATAGGCATAGATGGTGCAGCGGTGAACACCCAGGTAACGTGCTGCCTCCTTTACTGAATATGTCTTTTCCGGAACAACTTTCATTATTTCTCATGCTGGTTAATCTTTTCGTTTATGGGATACCGCAAATGTAAATAACTGATTATTAGCTGTCAATACGTCAAATATGGGATTATTCCGGAGATTGTGGGATTTGTATGGATTATGTGTTATCTGTCATATTCAATATGGCTGGGTTAAGGCGATTGATAACGAATCTGTTTTACGGAAATCAGGAAGGTATATATTTGATGGTTGACAGCGTTGACAGTAAATCCAATGAAAATCCGGCATAATATCTGTCTAGGAAACTACTGTAATACAGCATATTATATTCTTTCTGATTTTTCTTATAAAGAATAGAGTATTATAGTGTGTCAACGTTTGGCTATGGATTTTTAGCGGACTGAAAATTGTGGCTACACTTGTCAACGTTTGTCAACGCATGATTTCTATGTGAAGTATCTGATACACTGACAGATACTCTCTGTCAACACTGTCACCATTGAAACGTGTGCATTTTATTATCTGAAAACATCTGATGTGAAAGGGATACATGGTTATCCTAATGTACCATTACAGCCACAGGTTTGTTCAGCATGCCTCTTCAGATATTTTTTTGCAAAGGTATCTCCGACATTGCAAACGTCAAACACAGGGCTGAAAATCTTCCTCAAACGGGGTTGAGCGTATTTTCAGCTTCCCTTGTAGTTTGCCTTATTGAATGCCTGCGCTTCTGAGAACTGCAAAAAATATCCTTCGGGCAAGCTGAAAAAACTTGCAGACAGAAGGGAAAAAATCAGAGCGTATGGTACAGATGGACGAAAGCATCAGAAAGCAGTTGGAAAAGCCACAGACATGGTTCTGCAAGTATTTTCCCAAACGTATTCAGAATGTGGGCGAGAAGGAAATCGCCGACAGACAGTTGGTTTATGACTTCAAGGACGGAAGGTCTCATGAAGCGGTAGCACAGATGACGGCAGCAAGAATGATTGAGGAACACGGCAACAGATGCTCACAGTTGGTATTCATTCCGGTTCCGGCATCATCAGTAAGAAAGAATGAAATCCGGTACATGGACTTCTGCAGAAGGGTATGTGAACTCACAGGAGCAATAAACGGATATGACCATGTAAGGGTATGCGGAGAAAGACTTGCTATTCATGAAAACCGTAAGGCTGAAAAGGAAATCAGAAAGGTTAGCATAATTGAGTTTGATGAAGAGTGGTTCAAAGAGAAAGATGTCATTGTTTTTGACGATGTAATCACACGCGGAATCAGTTTCGGTATGTATGCGAATCAGCTGGAGAGTTTCGGAGCGAATGTCATTGAAGGCATCTTCCTTGCAAGAACCCATTATAAAGTATAGAACTATGAACGGAATATTATCAGAAAAATCAAAGTCACTGGCTTTCACGGGACACAGAACTATTCCCATAGAAAGGCAGGATGAAATAAGGGCACGGCTTGTTGAAGCCGTGTCCGTCGCCTGCAAATCGGGTACAACCTGCTTCTATTCAGGCATGGCTATGGGATTCGACCTGATGGCTGCTGAGACTGTATTGTCACTGAAGGGAAGGTATCCAAATATACGGCTCATTGCCGTTGTTCCTTTCAGAAGACAGAGTTGCCGGTGGCCTTCCATGGAAAATGAACGTTATCAGAATATAATTTCCAGGGCCGACCGGGTTATCGTATTGAGTGAACACTATTTCAAAGGATGTCTTCTAAGACGCAATGACTTCATGCTGGAGCATTCATGTGGCGTGATTGCCTTTTATGACGGCAAGCCTTATGGTGGGACATTCTATACCTGCAGGGAGGCACTGAAGAAAGGCATGGACATAGTAAATCTGTACTGAAAACCAGTCCGGATAATATTGAAAATATTGTACAAAACAGATATGCAAATTTCTTGCATATCTCATTTATAATGCTTATATTTAGATAGTTAAATAAGTTAAAGAGGTAGTTTTATGAATAATATCTACAACCGATACATTTGGCTGTTGCATACAGTCTATCAGGAAAGAAAGGTCACTTTTGAAAGGCTTTGTGATATTTGGAAGCACCATTTCCTGTACAATGGAAAGCCGTTGAGTCTGCGCACATTCCATCATCACAGAAAGATGATTGAGGAGAACTTCGACATAGTTATTGCGTGCAACAGAAAGGACTATACATATTATATCCAGAACCTGGATGAAATACTCGGTGACAGTTGCCGGAACTGGCTGTTCAACAGTCGTATCATTGATGTGGCTCTGAAAAGCAGTCCGTGTCTGTTCCATCGTGTTGTACTGCCTGACATGTCAAATGGTATTGAATACCTGCCGGATATATCGGAATGTATCAGCGATGGACATGAATTGTACATATTCTACACCAATGACAAGGGCAATGAAGTGGAAGGCCGTTTGAGACCGGAAGGTTTGAAGCTGTTCCATAACCGCTGGCATCTGCTTGGGTACAAGAACGGATCAGAGTTCTGTGCTGTTCCTCTTGATGCACTGACAAGAATCTATCTCAGCGGAAACAGGTTTCAGACTGACTGCAGATTCTCGCTTGCCAAACGTCTTTCAGACTCTATTGGTGTTGTGGCTCCAACCGGACAGCAGCCGGAAGAGGTTACACTAAGGGCTTATGGTTCATTTGCCGATTATCTGAGAAAACATCCTTTCCACCATTCGCAGGTGGAAAGGAATGATATGGGGAGTTTCACTTCATTTGATTACACACTTCTCGTGACAGATGAACTGGTTGATGAAATACTTGCTCTTGGTGACAAGGTGGAGATTGCTTATCCGGAAAAGTTGAGAATGAAATTACTTCAGAAGATTGGGCGTATCAGAAACAGGTATGCAACATAAAAATCTGCAATTGTAGAATATTACTTTTGAGTAATAAACATTCGCTCAATCATTGCTTCAAGCTCAGGATTCAATGGACGTTCTGTGTCCATACACTCCTTCTCACCGGTACCAGGTCACAATATATATTCCTGTAGCGTTCAGCTTCACTGCCATCACAGCAAAGCATAGCTGTCTCAAACTCCTTAATCATTTTCTTACGCTGACTCTCTGGATATTCCTTAGTCTTACCATAACTGGTAATAGTAAATGTTCTTGCCATAATCATAGGATTTATTTGTTATACCTTTATTTATAATCATTGTCACTATACTAATATAGAAAATATTCTGATAATCAGAAATTTAAACGTATAAAGCTTCTAAAAAGTTTAATCCAATACGGATGAAACACAACCGGAATCTGCGCATCTTTTTATCAAAAATACAACTATAACAATGAAGGTATTAATAGTACAATCCTGATTATTTAAGCAAAGAACTTATATAAATCAACATTTCCAACATTAAAAGATAGAAGATATAGGGGCTTTTACGTCATTTGATTACATTACATGCTTCTTGTAACTTGACGAACCTATGGAGAAATCCTATATTTCAATTAGAAAGTTAAAGTTACCGATTCGGAAAATCCAAGCATTAAACTGTTTCAGGAAATTGGACATATCGGGAACAAGTATTTAATTTAAAAATATGGTAATAATAATATTCAATATTAAGATTAATCGCTATTTTTGCAATCTTTTAAGTAAAACTATGGCAAGTGTCCAGGTAAAACTCATAAGTTTATGGTTCGATACCATCATTTGTCACTATGGAGCATAGTCTCTACTAAAAAAAACTATAAATTTTTTTCTAAGAAAGTTATGAGAAATTTACTTTTTTAGGCAGTAGAACCTTTAGTGAAGGTTCATGCCGCAATTAAAAGTCCGAAAGGATAGGTTATTAGTAATTTTTTATCTGTAGGATTAGATGTACTAGGGATTCTTGGAATCCCTGTAGCAAGCAGTATGTCATTGGCAAAAGATAGTACAGAGTTAATAATTCAATGGATATCCCGAAAGGGAGTTGATAAAGGCAAGGTCATGACTGTTATTCATGATATTTCAGCTTTTATCCCATTGTACTCGTAGTACCAATCCCTTTTAGCCTTTTCCATTGATTCTGCACAATTGGCTAATGCCATTGAATAGATAAGGAAAAAGTAACTAAGATTAAAGCTTGGAGCTTCATGGTTAGTGATGGCATTGCAGGTAGCTAACCACTCCTTTTTTAAACAAAAGCGGTTTGGAGTAATCCAAACCGCAACTATTATATTTAAAACAATGATTTAAACTTAAAATGATAGGTTTATACTTCCTGCATTATTGGTATACCTATCTTGTTGTTGATTTCAGTCTCTACAGCATTATATATTTCTGTTTCACTTGTTTCTATAGATATTATTAGAGAATACTTTATAACATTATCAACATTAGCCAGTTTTCTCTCTTTCCACCAACCTGGTCCTGGATAAACAACTATATGACCACAACCTGCTAATTCAGCTGCTGTACACTCAAACCAGTCCGACTGAACAGTACCTTGTTCACGGCGATTTTGCTTGATTGTCCATCTTTGAGTATCATTATCTGTTGTTTTATCTCCTTCATTCTTATTCCTTCTACATAAAAATTCTTCAACATTTTCATGTGGACTCTTCAAGTCAAAATGCAAAGTTGCTGAAGGATAACGATATTTATTTCTTCTACCGGCATAACCAGGAGAAGGCTTTACATAATAGGAAAGTGTAATTCTTATCTTTACTTTTTCTGCTCCCATCTGCTCAAGTAATTCAACAGGCCATGGGAGATCATAAAAATGCAGTTGATTATATGTATTTGAACCATCTTTACGTACATATGGTATCAATTCATTTTCAAAGATATATGTAGCATATCTTTCATTGCTAAATAAAGCAATTTCTTCATCTGGAATGCCATAACCACATATTGACATGATATCATTGATACTTCCTATACGCTTCATTTCTTCAGTCCATCTCGCAGAATGTACCATCATACCACGTACAGACAACAAAGAAAGGTCAGGATTCACTGTCTTGATTTTTGCTGCCATACGTGCAGCCAATGCTGTGGCTGCACTGGTTGCATAAAATGGCTCCAATGATTCTGCCAAGTCTGCACTGGTCGAAATCAGGCTCAGATTAGGAGTTGTTGTTGTCTGCAGTACAGGATGATTAGCTACATTACCGCCTTCCATTACAATCTCAGGCTTGTTAAGACCATTTCTCCAACTCCAGGAGGTTCTTGACATCGGAGAAATTCCTCCAGGCGCAGCCAGAGGCTTATATCTATCATCAGTTACAACAGTCTTCTCTGTATAAGCTCCTACAGTCAGTGCATTCCATGCCTGTGCCGGACTTTTAATAGCATTAGCTTTACATGATTCTATATAATCTGAAGCGTCTATTTCTGTAGTCTCAATGTTTCCCGCAGAAACGACCACCAGACGATCACAATTCCCTCCATTGTATATACTTTCATCTAGAGCAGCAGAACTTGACGTGGATTTGCAGTCATAAGAAATGTCATCTGTAACAGCCATACATTGTATAGATGCTCCCATTTCATGAGCTTGCTGTATAGCATCCTCTATAACAGCACCATAAAAATCAGAATCAGTTTCATATCCGGATTCATATATTTTCACGGATGCCAAGTTGTTTTCAATTGCAACAGATTTCTTATGCTCATAAATTAAATCTGTCATATCACCATATAGGATAAGGCCAGCCATGTCCGTTCCATGGAAGCTGTGATCAATAGTGTCAGAAACACCTATTGCACTTTTCATCATATCATCCGATAAGAATGGAGCTATCAATTCATGAGCATTGTTTACACCCGAATCCAACAAGCCGACCCTTACACTGTCACTGTTTATTGAAATCTCAATTTCATCTTTAATAAGTTCACTCCACTCCCTGCTTTCATTATGGGATTTTACAAGTATTGAAGGCTGTTTATAAGGACGTATTCCCTCTATATAACCAACAGATAAGGGTAACTCACATAATTGTTGTTTTGTTGCTTTGATTAGCAGAACAGCAACTCCATCAAAGTCCAGGATATTTTTACCAGCCGATATAAGGCCAAGACTGTCTAAAGTTTTAGTAAGCTCCTCTACATTATAATCATCACCTTTGGTTACCCATATTTCAAATGTCTGCGGATGATTATCTGGTAGCATATCAAAATCTTCTGCAGAAGTATAAAGACTATGAATATCAGCTTGTTCAATAGAATTGATGGGCTCAATAAGAGTTGCATTCTTAGGGTTTCCATTTATTGTGCAAATTTCTTCATTTGCATACTCATTAGCCTTCTTATCCAACCAATCTTTTTTTTCTTTTTTGATATATATGGTTACATCAACATTTCCTTCACCTTTATCTTCTGAAATTTTTAGAATGGATGCTCCACTTCTTTTTGCCAATGCCTGAGGAACAAAACCTGAAACCATATCAAAGTTCATATAAACACCATTTGCAACAGGTAATCCCCTTTCTGACCGTTGTGACAAAGTTTCTATTGCCTTATCAATAGCTGTATTATAAATTTCTTTTATATAAGCCGCATGTTCCTGTCTGTTTCTTTCAGGCATGGTTGGCGGTTGTACAGACCTGGTTCTTGGTGTAAAAGAACGATCTTCTGCTATCTTATTTCCTAAGAAAAAATGTTTCTTTTGCATATTACCTACATATTCAACCTATTTCACGGCACAGTTGATTTCGTTTGTCAACAATCATTTTCACCATTTCCATATCTATAGGCAAATCATTTAACAGTGATTCTTTGAATATGTCGGAGCATACCATTTTTATCTCTGCATGGCTCATTCCAATAAATAAAGGTTCAGCCTGAGAGAAATCCAGATTTTTTGCTGTATATAAATATTCACGCAACAACAACAAGCGCTGTTGTGCATCCGGCATTCTGTATTCAATGACATCATCAAAACGCCGGAACATTGCCTTGTCAATGGACTCTATTGCATTTGTAGCTGCAACAATAAAACTATCAGAAGAATCACGCTCCAACAACTGCAGGAATGTATTAAGTATTCTACGTTGTTCACCGACCTCATTTTCCATTCCACGTTGTGCACCTATAGCGTCAAACTCATCAAAGAGATAAACGGCAGGAACTTCATCTATAAAATCAAAAATACGGCTAAGTTTCTGACCTGTCTCACCCATGAATTTAGTGATAATCTTTTCTGTTCTTACAATAAAGAAAGGAAGATTAAGTTCCTTTGCCAATACCCCTGATGTCATAGTCTTACCTGTACCAGACATACCATAGAGTAACAGCTTACGGCGATTTGCAAGGCCATATTTCTGAAGTTCTTCTCTTCTTGTATATTCCTTTATTACCCTTTCCAGCTTCTCCTTTACAGACTTATCTGTAACCAGATCATTCAAACTGTCATATGTTTCAGTCTGAAGCAACAAATCGTCAACATCCTTATTGCGTGGAATAATTTTTAAATTGCTAAAAGAGGTCTTTTTCTGGCTTAACAATTCCTGGATAGTTCTCGCCAATACAGCATGACCATTCTTTGCCTCTACAGCTGAAATCTGTAAGGCAACCTTTCTGAATTGTGCATCATCATTGTTTAAATGATTGCGTATCAGAGATAATATTTGGTCTGCATTTGCCATCGTAATATGGTTATAAAATTATTGATGTACAAAAATACTTTGTTCCCGTCAAATAGTCAACTCTATCATTAAAAATTGCTAAATATTTATGCTTTTTTATCTAAGAACTTGGTGATTTCACCAAAAAAACTAGGAGAAGTCTTTTAATACTACAATTATATTTTTGATTTGTATTAAACCCTTTACTTCTTTCATCATCAGAGTTCAGATTAATCATTTATGTAAAATCAAATTCATTCTGTTTGAAAGTGTGTTGCATTTCTGTTATCACTTCTTCCTGCATGTCCTGTACTTCAGCCACCACTTCAGTTTCAAGATCCAGCCCAAAAGTTTCCTTCAACTGCAGATAATCAAAGCACAGTGCCTTCGGTCGGTTTACCTTTACCTTCTTTACCTGTTCACCATTTACAATGTCAATGGTATAGTCAGGAAGTCCGCTAGGCAGAAGTATGGTGAATCTGTCCTGTTTCAGTCCAAGGTATGAAGTATGGGATTTCAGGTACGACATGATAGTGGACCAGTTCGAGCGGTTGGAGGTGGAACCTGCATTCCGGCTGTTGAACAGTGATGCTACGGCTGCCGTGTTCAGATAGAGAATAGGACGTGCTTCCTTAAATTCTATATCTTCCTTGACAGACAACGGACGGAAGGATTTCATATACCTTATACGGTAATGTGCCTTCTCGATACATTTCCCTGAAGTCTGGAATCCCTGAAGCATACTCCAGAAGTCCGCTATCTCTGAACTTTCCTGAGCCAGTTCATTCTGATTTCGTATTCCTTTGATTGCTGTATCAAACAGTTCCGCATAGCTGAAAGGCACGTCAATGACTGTCTCCAGTGTCCTGAAGGTGGCCAGTGGAATAACCCAGTTACCGAATATACGGTCATGGATGGTTTCATTCTCCAGTTTTGCAGCCAGTTCACGCTTGGTGATGGAATATATTTCCGGAAAGTTCTTCTCAAACAGTTCCCGGTGTCCCAATATCTCCAGGGTGAGGTGGGTTAGTCCCATATTGCAGACTGATACAAGGTCTTCATAAGCCCTTTTCTCATTCTGGTTGAATGATGTCTTTGAAAAGGCAAGGAAAATGACACGGGTATAGAGTGCCATATCCTGAGTAGGCTTGTCCTGGCCGCAAAGGGCAACACCTGTTGTGACAATGGTCTGGGCTGCCATACCGTCTGTGTTTGTATTCTTCTTGGTCTGACCGCCACCGCCCCAGAGTCCTTTCAGATAGGCTATCTTGCGTATGTCGAGGTCATTCTTGTATTCATCAAGCACAGCAAGTGTATTGACAGCCTGTGATACACGGTCGTTCATGGCCGGTACGGAAGTTACACCGAGATTGGGCGGATCTACTCCGTGCAGGAAAAAGGACTGGAGGGAAGTAGCCAGGGTTGTCTTACCGGTTCCTTTCTCACCGAAAAGGTTCAGGATGGGGAAGTGACGGGTACGTCTGAATATGATGTCACGGAAGAGGGTGGCAAGCAGGTAACAGAAAGCTACACTTGCATTCTCACCGAACACTTCCATCAGTCTTTTTACGTAATCATACAGCTTTATTCCGTTACGGTTCTCATGTACCATGAGTCTTTCAAACTGGAATATCTCCAGATTATTGAGATAGATTTTTGACGTGGCCGGTATATAGAAGGCCTTGCCGTTGATTCCACGTACAATACCCAAATCATCAACGGTATTGAATGTACCTGCAAGGAATATTCCGTTACCGAAAGCGAAGAATCCTTCAGCTGCATTCCAGCCGAGCTTTCTGATACGTTCTGCCGTATCGGTCTTTGAGTACAGGTATTCCTTTACACGGTTGAGTTTGTCTATCTTGGCCAGCCATACATAATTGCCCAGTGAGCCGGCCTTCTGCTGGAAGTTGCTCAGTGAGCAGAGTTCTGACTCCTTCAGTTCTATTACCCGGCATACATTGTACATATTCCTCATACGGAAGATTCTGGTTCCGTTTATCTCATCCTCGATATGGAACAGCGGTTCCATGATGAAGTTGGAGATTCTTGACGGTTCATCATCATCTTCACCGATGGAGTAGTAACAGTTTTCTCTGACGAACAGACCGAACTGGCGCAGCAGTTCAGCTTCACGCTGCATCTCGTTCATGGCCGCAGGTTTGTCGTACCTTCTCTTGGCTTCACCACGTGCCTGGGTAACGGCATCACGCCATAGCTTTACCTTGCCGTGCAATCTGGAGAGCTGTTCTATGCACTGGTCATACACAAGCTGGTCTTTTATATAGCGCAACAGGTCTGCTATTTCCGCAACACATTTTCTTTCCTCTACCATAGAACCGGCCACCAGAAAACGTTTCTGTGCCAACCAGATGATAAAATGCTTTTCCGGAAGTGAGGTATAATCTTCCTTGCTGCGGATATAGCTGTCGGCATCATTCTTGGCATATTGTACTTCTCCTTCTGCCTCGGATGGTATTTCTGCAAAAGGAAGTTCCCTGACTGTTACATGGAATCCTTTTCTTATGGCTGCAGCCCCGTTGGTCATCACCGCCTCAAATCCCGGTCCGTATGGCTTGCCTTCCGCAATATCTGAATCAGGAATGAAACAGAGTGAGGATACATATTTCTTCAGCTGTTCAAACTGGCTGTCACTCCAGGCTGTTCCAAGTGACGCTACTGTATTGTCGTATCCAATTGACTGCATTCTAAGGACATCAGGAGCACCTTCCACAATGATATAATAGTCGGCATCACGCAGTCTGGCGGCACGGTCAATGCCGAATACTGTTTCTCCCTTGGAGTAAATCATGCTTGTTGCCGAGTTGATATACTTGGGAGCTTTCCTGTTGTCTCCGATGTATCTGGCCGTATAGGCAATGATGCGTCCCCATCTGTTTCTCACGGGAATCATGATACGCTGCCGGAACATGGCGTATGTGTTTCCGTCCTCGCCACGCTTGAACATACCGAGTTCGTACAGCAGTTCTTCGTTCAAAGCCTTGTTTCTGCAGAAATCCATAAAGGCCTGACCGTCCTTCGGTGCATAGCCTATTCCGGCAAAGGCACAGAACTCCTCATGCCACCGGCCGTATGCGTAGGCTCTGGCATCAAGGCTCTCTTCCTTGTCTGTTGCTCTTAAATTTTGCAGGAAGAAAGACTGTACTGTATCGAGAACTGTCAGAAGTGACTCCCGATGCCTGGCTTCGGCCAGCTGTTCCTCACTGCGCTCTTCACTGATGTATTCTACCGGAATATTATGCTTCCTGGCAATAAATTCCACGGCGGCACTGAAGGAAAGGTTTTCCTTTTCCATTATAAACGTAATGGAATCACCGCCACGGTTACAACTGAAACAATGGAAGAGATTCTTGCTTGGGGTAACGGCAAAGGAACCGGTCTTTTCAGAATGAAAAGGACAAAGCCCCATCAAGGTTGAGCCTTTTCTGGACAGTCTGACATAAGGACTGAGTACGTCTTCTATGGCAAGTTCCCTTACTTTCCGTATGGTTGTTTCGCTTATCATAACGTACTGAGTAGGTTCCAACAATCGATTATTGACTGGCCGGAGTATTTCGGACGGCTGATATTATTAGGATTGAGCGGTTGGATATACCCGTTTTCTCTGTATTTTTTGAGTGTCTTGTTGCTGATACCGAGTTCAGCACAGGTGCGCTTGACTGAATAGACACCGTTTGGATCGCACGCTGGTCTGATTTCTTTCATTATTATAAAATCATTATGAATGTGCGATACAAAAGACCTGTCCGGCTTTATCGTTAAGTGGTAAAGCTATAAGCTGGTGAACAAAGGTTACTGACGCACATTCCTGTACCTACTATAATTGCTTTCTTTATATTTCATAGAGTATCACGGCTAAACTAAACAAATAAAGTTTATCAATATTAGAATATTAGCCATAATATGTTTATCATTTATCTTTCTTGACCGGTTTTTCTGCCTGTTTCGGCTGACTTTCATCAAAATAGTCCTGAGTGGTACGCTGGAGAAGCCTGAGGTCTGCCGTGCGGTATTCCACCTTACCGGGTCTTTTATAGGTGACTACCTTTCCCTGACGTTTCCATCGTTCTACATTCCTGCGGCCAAAAAGTTCGTAAGCCTTCCTCTGGCTGATGAATTCAGGATCATCCTTATCGGCTTTCAATTGCCTGACAATTCTGGAGGAGAGGTCATTCAGGAATGTTTCGTATGGTATAAGATGGTCCAGAAACTGTAATATCTTCATATAAACCTGATTTGGTTTCTATACTGTTCGTTTGACCGTGATAGTTTGGTTTTCCCTGTCAGTCCTGGTCTTGAACTGACGGTTGTAGATGGCACCAAGCTCTGAGGCCTGTGTACGGACGCTTTTCAAACGTGAAATGGGGAATGAAACGGATTCACCTACTTCAAGGGCAACAAGTGCCGGACGGATTTTTTCTAAGTTTTCAGACATAATTGTTGGATGTTTAATATTTAATGTTTAACTTTGTATTCACCAAATGAATAGGTTACACCACAAAGTAACATAAAATGGTTTATATAACCAAATATTTGTTTGATGATTTATTGTTTAAGATGTATTTATTGAAGGAATCGCATGGATAATGACATAAAACACGTGCATGTAGGTCAGGCTATCGACAAAAGACGCAACGAGCTTGGATTAAGCAAATCTGAGCTTGGGCGCAAAATAGGTGTACCGCAGCAGCACATAAACCGCATACTGGAAAGAGAGACAATGGAAACGAGCAGGCTTATTAAAGTCAGCGAAGCATTGGACTTCAATTTCTTTTCCCTTTTCTGTCCGAGACAGCATCATATATCGGCACACCTTGCTGCCGTTTCATTGGATGGAAATGCAAATAATCTGATAGGCGATGCGGAACTGGCCGTACAGTTATCCAGCGAAAAGAAAGAAACAGAGAACCTGAGGGAAACAATCAAACTTCTGAAAGAGCAGATAGAGAGTCTGAACTCACAGATTTTACGTCTTGATTCAAACCTGAAGGATAAGGATATAATTATTGAACTATTAAAAGAAAGGAGAAAAGACATGTAATTTTAAAAGAATGGTAATGGCCATTTGCATGTAGTAGAATAAGACTTTACCATTAACGGTGTTCACCATTTATAAAAATAATATAGTTGCCATAGCTTGATTCTTAGAAGAGAAAGTTTTGATACTAACAGATTGTTTTCTAATTGTTTACTCTCTATCTGTAAATAAAAGAAAATCAATGTAGTATTAAAGACGCGCAAGCTGCA
>MNQS01000118.1 GCA_001915545.1 Bacteroides sp. 43_108
TTGCAAAGAAGCACATGTCCATAAACTGGGTTACAGAACGTACCAAACAGCTTAAAAATGTAGGCTAAATTGGGAACGTTAAACTGGACACCCTAATTAATAGCATATTCTGATTTGAAGGGCATTGTCAAAAACAGAAAGCAAGCAGGCGTACCACCATACGGAAGTACGCCTGTTTACTGAATTTATGAATGAACTAATGCAGAAATTTCGATGCTTTTCTGCTTCATTTTGCCACTTTCACAACTTTGCGGTATACAATACCTTTATTGGTTGTAATTCCAACTATATATATACCACTTGGAAGTTCAGATACATTTATTGACGTTTTTCCTGTGGTGCTCAATACCTTGTGTCCGCTCATATCCATAATGTCAATACGTTTAACAGTCTGACTGCCTGCTTTCAGATTCAATATTTCCACAACCGGATTCGGGTAAATGGATATTTCGTCTTCTTCTACATCAGTGATGGCGTCGCTTAACGGATTGACGGTAACCGAACATTTGGCAGAGAAGTCTCCAATGGATGTGCGTACTGTTATTACTGCTCTACCGACGGCAATTGCTGTAACCAGGCCATTTGCATCAACACTGGCTATGTTGGCATCGGAGCTTTCCCAAATGAATGTACCATACTGAGCATCTACCGGAACGGCCTCTGCTTTCAGCAATAGATTACTTCCGACTTCTATGACAGCACTTGACAGATTTATACGTACGCCTTGTAGTTTCGGTGGCATTTCAGAGTCAGCATCGTCTTCGATGAATGTATCTCTTGTCCAGCGCAAATATGGATAACCGTCGTTGATGGTATCTTTGCGTCCCCATGTATTCTCGAAATCCCACTTTTCGTAGTTCCATTTATTCTTCATGTTGAATGTTGGTCTCGGCTGTGCTCCAAGAGCGTCTGACTGACCGCTGGTCTCCATGTCGTAATACGAGTCGGATTCATAGTTGGAATAGCGCTTTACTCCAAAACCGCTTACCTGGTCTTCAGTAGCTGTAACAGCACCAGTTGAATAACAGTAGGTCGAACGTACCTGTACTTCGCCTGCAAAACCGCCAACGTAGTTGTTTCCATTGACAGAACCGCGGGCAAAACAGTTGTTTCCGCCGCCGTTCCCAGAGAAACCACCGATATAGTCATTGCCGTCTACATTGCCTGTTGCATAGCAGAGGCTGGCCACTGGTACATCTTTTGACTTGCCCAAGAATCCACCGACATAATCTGTACCCTTTACCGTTCCTGAAGCGGAAGATTCAGTAATTGCCATACCTCCTGTATATCCGGCGAAACCACCGACTATATTACGACCTGTAACCGATGCTGTTGCATGACTGCGTGTGAAATTACCGTGCTGATGCCAACCTACAAGACCTCCGACTGTATCTGCTGTTGCAACGACAGTTCCACCGGCATAGCAGCTGTCAACCATACTTCCTGCACCGAGCAAACCTCCAACATAAGATTCTCCATTGACGTTACCCTCAGCCGAGCATCCGTTTACAGTTGAGGAAATACCTGCAAGACCGCCAACATATTTCTTACCAGAAACATTGCCTGTAGCTGTGCAATTAGTCAAGTTAGAACCGTAGCCTATCAATCCTCCAACATTCGTATCTCCAGAAACATCACCGCTTGCTCTCGAACCAGTTGCTGTACCATAGCCAAGCAGCGAACCAACATTTTTCTGTCCCTGAACATTCGCTGTAGAAGTGGAATAATAGCAACCGCTGGACAATCCGCTGATTCTGCCGGCAATACCGCCGACATAATTTCTTCCGGATACAAATCCGCTTGCAGAACTGTTGGAAATCGTATCGGCTGTGAGACCTGCCAAACCTCCGATGTAATCACCCGAAGAGACGATGCGGCTGTCTGTATGGCTGTCAACAATTTTTCCGTCGTCCACTCTACCTGCAATACCGCCAAGATAGTTTATATTCAGGTTTAGTTCACAGTTGGTGCTGCACCCGATTAAGGCGCTTTTACCGTCCATAAGTCCGACAAGACCGCCGACATTCTCTTTTGCATAAAGTGTGTCCGGAGATGCAGAACAGTTTTTGACTACTGTATTGCTCATCCAGCCTATCAAGCCACCGACGTTTTTGTTGTATTCACTGCTGTTATGGATTACAGAAACTTTGGCTGTACATCCTATAATGCTGTCATTCATGACGTTGGCCTTTCCAATTAGACCTCCAGAACAGATTTCATAAGTAGCTTCAGAGTTGTATATGCTTCCTTGAGCAGAAGAGTTGACAATACGTCCTATGCCATTGTCGAGGCCTATACCGCCGAACTCGTAGGAAGATTCTCCTGCCAATAGACCGACTGTATTGCATGTCGCTTCAATCTGACCTTCTACATGGCAGTTCTCAATCGTACCTCTGTTCCATCCGGCCAGTAAGCCCAGGGAACCATACCAAGCTTTGGCAACTATGCGTGAGGCTTTTATGTTCACATTGCGCACTGTAGCTTCAGGAGCTATTGTTCCGAACAATCCCTGACGATCAGAACGGCCGTTGTCAAAATCATCTATATTAATATAAAGGCCTGAAATTGTATGACCGTCTCCGTCAAAAGTACCGCGGAAAACAATGTCTCTCGTATACTCGAGGCCGAGAGGAATCCATTGACGGCCTTGTATATACTTTCCGAGCAGTTGCCACTGAGTAGTGTCGTTCAGCATAATATCGTTGGCGAGTTTGACTGTCTTTCCGGTGAAGTCTACACGGTCAATCACGTCTTTCTGTCCAGTGATGGCCAATGCAAAGCCGTACAGTTGTTCAGGAGTACTGATGATATAAGTTGTCGCAAATGGGTTGGAGGTGAAAGGAGTGATGTCAGGCACCAGTTCCTTCTGCCATTTTGCATACAAAGTGAATGAGCTTGTCACAGGTGTCTCGTTGAAGAGATACGGTTTTGTCATCTGTTCATCTGTAAACCAGCCGTAGAAGAGCTGTCCCTCATTCTCCGGAATTTGAGGAGGGAGAATATGGCTGTCGTCGAGGACAGGCTGAGGTGTATATGTCAAATCCTCTATACCTGTATCATATGTGATAGTATGTGGCGGAACCGTAGACGTTAGAATAGGGTAGATTGTACCGTCGCTTGTCCAATAAAGTAACGGCTCGTCAGCATGGCGCTCGTTGTATTGTGCTACATAGTAATTGAGCTCGTTTGCAAACTCTGGGCTTTGCATGTACGCAGTGGTACGACCGTTTTCGCTTCCCTTGTTCAAGTCGCTATTATAGTAGCAATTGGTGCTTAGGTCACGATCAAAGGATATCCCATAGTTTTCTATTACACCGCTGAAATAGAAGTTTGCAACTGTGTCGTTGCTATAAGCTGAACCACCGAAATAATTCTGGTCTCCAGCAACCGGATGTGCGGAATAGCTTCCTTTGATTAGAGTGGCCGAAGATGAGCAGTTGATGACGTTTGTTATGCCTTCGAGCGACATGACGCCCATTGTTGCACCTGAAGACCATGAGCCTTCAACGCGGCCAGAGGTATGACATTGTAGTATATGTGTAGGCATACAGTAACGTGCGGCCTCGCCGACAAGTATTCCTGGAGCTCCGGCTGCTTTTATCCAAGCATCAGTCACCTTCAGATTCTTTATTGTAGCCCCGTTGATAACTCCAAAAAGTCCCTGTGGCGTCAGGTCCTGTACTGTATTGATGTAAAGATTCTGTACTGCATGATGACCTCCGTCGAATGTACCGCGAAATTCATATACGAAGTCTGCGCTTCCTGCTGAAGTGGTTTCATAGACTTCTTTCCCGATTGGATTCCACGCCACTGGAGCTGTTGTGCCCCATTCCTCAAACGGCACATTAAGTGCGATGTCATTTTCCATGCTCAGATACTGTCCCTGGAAAGTCCATCCTAACTCTACCAGCATAGCCACTCGTTCCAAGTCTTCTTTTGTACTGATTCGGTAAGGATTCTCACGAGTTCCATCGCCTCCTGAAGGGAAACAAAGCGTGATGTCCGCTTTCTCGCCTGTAGGTACTGGATAGTCCCCCTCGCGATACTGCCATTTGCTGGTTCCGGCTACTGCTGCTACCATGTTCAGTGTGTCGACAAACTCACGGCTTTGCATGACTGCTGTAGAACGACGTAATGCTCCTCCCTTGATGCCAGGAGTGACACCACCTCTGTTTATACCTAAATCGTTATATGGATAACGGTCGGCATCGGTAGTACAGAATACAGTTTGGGTAGCCCTGTTTTCACGAGTCTGGTAACTTGCAAGAAAACCTGATAGTGTACCAGCATCGTCACTCGTACATTTTCCTGTGGCGTAGCAGTTGATGCAGATTCCTTCATAAACGACGGGATCTCCACCTCCAGGTGTAAGACCGTTGGCACCTACGAATGTGGCGGCGCTTGCACCGAAAAGACGTATAGTGACATCACCTGTGGCATAGCAGGATTCTATGCGACCTCCGTTCAGACCACAGAAGCCGGCTCCGTGCTTGTCGCTGTTCACTGTGGCAGATGACCAGCTTTCACGGATTATGCCGAGGTTGTTTCCAACAAAACCGCCGCAATCCTGTGTGGCATAGGTGTAGTTGTCTCGGCTTACGTAGCCAGTGGAGTGACAGCGAACTATTTCTCCATTGGCGGAATTGGTGGCAACAAGTCCTCCGACATAATATTGACTGCAATGGGCTTTTCCCGAAGCAGAACAGTCGCGTATTATGCCGTCGTTGTTGTTTACCAGACATCCTGAACCACGAGGAGATTTCACGTCGGCTGCTGATGAGCAGTTTTCAATTATACCTCCATTGATGTTTTTGCCGACAAGTCCACCGGCTGTTCCGCCAGTTTCATCACTGCCGCTCACTACAAATCCAGATACGGTACATCCTGATATAGTGCCTCCATCATTGAGAATAAGAAGACCTGCAACATCAGCGGCTCCGATAATGGTGTCATTGACCAAATGCAGGTTTTTGATACTGCCGCCTTCAAGACATCCAAACATGGCTTTGTACCATCCATTGAAATCAATTGCTCCACTGCCGAATGGGTCGTCCCAGTCGCTCATGTCTGGAAGAGTGTTGTAATAAAGATTGTAGATGTTGTGGTTGGCTCCGTCGAAATTACCTCGAAAGAATGTTGTGTCCACACGGTAATCCCATTGGCTGTCTCCAATTTTATACGTAATGCCCCCTATAGGAGTCCATTGCGGCTTTTCCTCGTGAGGAGCCGATGGGTCGCTCAGCCATAGGTCGTTGCCTAGGCGTATGAATTCGCCTTTGAAGTCACGACCGTCTTGAACAGCTTTAGCCAATCCGGCCAACTGCTCAGCCGTGGTGATTAGGTAAGGGTTTGATTCCGTTCCGTCGCCTGTCCAGTCTTGTGTGCTTGCTCCGCTCCAGTAGTTTTGTGCCGACACTGGCGGAGGTAAGAACAAACATAATGTCACGATCAGTGACAGGTAAGTAAAAATTCTTTTTTTCATAATACAACCTTTTTAAAGTTAACTTTATAAAATTACATTATGCTTGCTTGGGGAATGTTCCAAATAAACAATAATATGTACCAAATGGTAAATTTCAAGATTGAAAAAGTTTCAATTCGTAAATTTCATTTTCATTCCATAAAAAATCCCCAGAAACAGGAAGGCTGAGAAATATGTTTTGTCTTTTTGTGATTCCATACAGCTTTAGTATTTACCCTTAAACAAATGCATGTATCAATTGGCAACTGTTTGCTTTGAATGCGAATCTCAACTAAATGAATTAGTCTAATTTAACTAATGAAATTAGTTGTAGCACACAAAATGTATTATATTTGTAGCAGATAAAAAATCTGTATTATGAAAAGTATGACACCTAAGGAAGAAGAAATAATGAATTTCTTTTGGGACAAAGGTCCTCTCTTTGTGAAAGACATCCAGACCTTCTATGATGACCCGAAACCGCATCTCAACACGTTGTCCACCAATGTGCGTTCACTCGAAGAGAAAGGATTCCTCTCTCACCGCAGTTATGGCAATTCCTATCAGTATTATGCCGTGGTGAGCCGTGGCGATTTCAGCAAGAACACCCTGAAAAGCGTTATAAGCAAGTATTTCAACAACTCCTACCTCAGTGCCGTGTCGTCGCTCGTGCGCGAAGAAGATTTGTCGCTCGATGAGCTCCGCAAACTTATTGACGAAGTTGAGGAACAGAGCCGTAAGAAGCGGAGAAAGTGAAATGCTTAAAGAAACATTTGTTGACCTTATATGAAAATACACAATTTTTATGGGCGAATTTTTGATATACATAATCAAATCATCCTTGTGCCTGGTGCTGTTCTATCTATTTTATAAGGTATTGCTCAGCCGTGACACATTCTATCGTTTCAACCGTTTTGCCCTGTTGGGACTGATGGTTGTTTCGTTGGTGGTGCCATTCATAGAACTGCAGGCTGAGTCTGAGTCGTATGTGCCCGATGTCGCTTACGGCGGATATCAGACTTTGGTTTATACCGTCAGCGAATTACCTGCAACGGTAGAAGACAGTGTTGTTAGTTTTTCTTGGACTCATGCCGTCTTGTTGCTTTATGTGCTGGGCTTCTTGGTCTGCCTGATTAGGTATGTCTGTTCTTTGGTTCGATTGTGTAGTATAATTCGTACGGGAATAAAGGTGCCATCTGAGTCTTTATGTCCGGACTTTCCTAAAAATGTCAATGTAATTGTGCATTCAGGAATCGAGTCACCATTTAGTTGGATGAACAATATCGTCATACCCGAAACTTGTTTGAATTCAGATGCGCATGATGTATTGATTCATGAGCTGGCCCATGTGCGTGCCCGTCATTCTGTAGACATACTTTTCGCAGATTTTTTCATCCTGTTGCAGTGGTTCAACCCTGCATCGTGGCTTATGAAGTCCGAGCTTCAGGACCTTCATGAATATGAGGCTGACGATGCCGTGATGCGCAGCGGTGCAGACATTAAGAGATATCAACTGATGTTAATAAAAAATGCTGTTGGCCAAAGGCTCTACTCAATGGTCAACAGCTTCAATCACAGTTCACTAAAAAAACGTATTACTATGATGTTTAAGGAAAAATCAAGTCCGTGGGCACGGATGAAGTATCTGTATGTACTTCCGCTGACTGCTTTTGCTGCAGTTGCATTTGCCTGTCCTGAAATCTCCGCATTCAGCAATGAGATTTCCAGTGTCAAAGTTAGTGATTTCGTTTCATTTGCTGAAACAAATCGTGTAGAAAATCAGAATTTAGCCGTAGCTGACACACTGCTTCCTGATAAAACTCAGCCCGGCAAGGATCCCAGTTATCAGGTTTTTATGGTTGTCGAACAGATGCCTCAATTTCCTGGAGGAATGGCTGCCCTGATGAAGTATCTTAACAATAATGTACATTATCCTAAGAGTGAGGAAGCTTCAGGCACTGAAGGACGAGTCATGGTTCAGTTCATAGTAGAAACCGATGGCTCTATATCAGAAGTTCAAATACAAAACGGTCTCGGTGAGGCGTTCGATACTGAAGCCGTAAGAGTTGTATCTTCAATGCCTAAATGGAAACCGGGAATGCAAAGAGGCGAAAAAGTTCGTGTAAGATATTTGCTTCCCATCACTTTTAGAGCTACAGGCAGTACGGCCGGCGGCGTAAAAGAATCTATCACATCACAGCAGGCTGATTCACAATCTGATAGTGTTCAAACGGTGTTTACTGTTGTTGAACAGATGCCTCAATTCCCTGGTGGAGAAACTGCGCTTATGAAGTACCTTGCCGATAATTTGCGTTATCCGATTAGAGCACAGGAAAACGGCATTCAAGGAATAGTGCACGTGCAGTTTGCCGTCGATGAAGAAGGACGTATTCCTTTTGCAAAGGTAATGAAAAGTGTCGACAAGGATCTCGACACTGAGGCCTTGAGGGTTGTCAAGTCAATGCCTCAATGGATTCCAGGAATGCAGAGGGGTAGGAAAGTGAAGGTTTTGATGAATCTGCCGGTAGTATTCAGATTGAAAAGATAGTATGATGGTTGTATTTTCATACTAATCTGTATTGTAAAATTGCTGCACAGAATGCATTTTAGATTCTGTGCAGCAATATTTGTAGTGATTAAGAAATATCAGAATTCTGTTAGATGATAAAATTTACCTGCAAAGCATGATGTCTCCCAGGGCTGGTGAGTTTTTGCGGGTTTTCAGCGTAAGTTTGAAGTATCTCGATTCAACAGGAGAAAATTCGGCTGTATGACCGGTTCCGCGTGTTTTCCCTTTGCAGATGCTGACCCAGTCATTTCCTTTCAAGTACATCAACTCGTATTCCTGCGACATCTTGTCCCAAGGCTTCCATATTTCCGACAATATCATGGCGCAGATTTTTTCTTTTTTCTTCAGGTCGAATACAATATCAGCTGTCTTTTTCCCTTTAGGTGCATTCCATATTGTTTGGGAGTTGTTGTCCGTGAGGATGTTGCACGATTCTTTTTTCGATTCTACAGTAACGTCTACAGGTTTGCCGTATGACGGTGCAGGACTTACTTCAGGTGCGCCGTCAAGTTCCAATGCCAGCACAGAAACATTTCTGTCGGGTGCGTATTCTGGCAGTTTTACGCTCAGGCCGTTTGCAGAATGCTTTACTTCAAGATTATGTTTTCTGTCGGCAAGGAGGTATGCCCGTTTTACTTTATTTTCCAGAGGAATCTGCAGATATCCGTTTCCCCAGTCGAAAATGTGCATATATAAGGTATTGCCTTTTCTTGTGGCACGTCCACATGATAAATAAGGTATAGGACTGGATTCTGTTCCATATATACTTTCTCCGTTCATGCTCATCCATTCGCCTATATCTTTCAATGTTCCTATGCACACCCCTGGTATTCTGCCTTGACTGTCAGGGCCTACGTTAAGTAGGAAATTACCTCCTTTGCTCACTATGTCAACAAGGTTGCGAAGCAGTTCGCGTGTCGATTTCCAGTTGTCGTCGTAGGCATTATATCCCCAATGACCGTTCATTGTCATACATACTTCCCAGTTGCGGTCCTTGTATCCGGTTGCCGGTATGTATTGTTCAGGTGTTTCAAGATCTCCTTCCACACCTCCGCCTAGTCGGTTGTTGGTAATAAGATTTGGATATTCGGCTATGACTTCACCAAACATTTTCGACATTTCCGGAGTCATATCTGTCGGGGTGTCCCACCAGAGAACCGCGATGTCGCCGTATTTTGAAAGAATCTCCTTGACCTGAGGCAAAGCGATTTTTTTGATATATTCCATCATATCGCCTTTTTGTCCGTTGTCCCACAGTTTGCCTCCATGGCGTGCTCCGCCCGGATGGAACCAGTCCTGTGCCTGTGAATAGTACAGTCCCAATTTCATACCGTGTTTCCTGCAAGCAGAAGCAAGTTCTTCGATAACGTCTCTTTTGAATGGTGTTGCGTCCACAACGTTGTATTTGCTGGCCTCAGATTTGAACATTGCAAATCCGTCGTGGTGCTTAGAAGTGATAACTATATATTTCTGTCCAGCCTCCTTGGCCAGTTTTACCCATTCTTCGGCATTGAAGTCCTTAGGATTGAATTTATCTGCAAATCCTGAATAAGTACCTCTGGATAGAGATGCCTGGTGCATTATCCATTCTCCGTATGATGTTCGTCCGCACCATTTGCCGGCCGGTACTGAATAGATGCCCCAATGTATGAACATACCAAATTTGGCATCTTTCCACCATTGCATTTTTTCTTCTTTACTTTTCGCATTCTCTTGCATGTTACCTGAATAAGAAACTTGCGGCAACATGAATGCGGCCATAAGCGCGGCCGCAAAATAAGTTTTGACTTTCATAATAGTTAAGATTTGGTTTATTAGTGAATTTGCTTGAAATATAACTTTTAATTCTGAAATAAACCGTCTGCATCATTTAGTTTTTTCATTACACTTGTGCAATTTGTCTTTTTTATGTAAGTTCGCCTTGTATTATATGAAATTGCAGTTCTAAGTCTTGTATTATGAAAAAGATATATTGGAAAGGTGTCTGGAGAAAAATCGATAAGTTTTTTGAGAAAGTCATCGATTGTATTATTCTATTCACTGGTTGGTAGAATGGTTTATATGATACGGTCCAAAACTGCGTGTCTGAATGTATAGAACAACATATTAGATACTTATTTCGCCTGTGTGTTCTTTTTTGTCATACCAGTTGACCAGCGCTTTTCTTGCAGAATAATGTGAATATATATTGTTGTAGAATTTACTGTTTTAATCTAGCTGGCAATTTATAATTGCTGACTCGTGAGTAAATTAAAAAGCGTAATGTTTTTAAGTAAACTAGACTGTTCTTATACAAAAAAACTGATGGAACAATAATACTAGCCAACTTGCGTAATGTGCGTTGTCATCATGCAAGAATTTGAAACAGAGATTTTATGCTCAATCCAGCCTGGTCACAAAATACAGATATAAGAAAAAACTTACAAATGAATCCTGTTTCCATTTACACAAAATTTTGGACGCTGTTAAAATTGGAGAGAACCCCATCATTTGTAAACCTGCAATTTTGATATATGCAATTCACATTATGTTCATTTCTTTATAGTATATACAGTCCTGCCTATATGTTACTGCCTTCTATGGTTCACTTATTCAATAGGTTGTTTATGGCTTTGTAATAAACATAAACAATGGAATTTGTCTGTGGTAAATTTTGTTCACTATGGATTGTGTTTTCTTTTATTGCTTTCAGCACTGCTTCATTGTAATGGATCATACGCCATATACAATTCTGATAGCGTGTCCTTTCCCTTTTATTCCAGATTGAAAAATAGAATAGGAAATTGTCTTTGAAGGGAGAAATATTTATAATAGGCATTTTCTTTAAAATGAAAATTTTTCATTAATTTGCGCTCATAATAACAATAATTACCTTATGCAAGATATAAATAGACTGAAATTGGTTCTTGTTGAGAAAAAGCGTACTAATAAATGGTTGAGTGAACAGTTGGGCATCAATCCTTCTACAGTTTCTAAATGGTGTACTAATTCTTCTCAACCAGATTTGGAAACTCTAATAAAAATAGCATCATTGCTTGAAGTAAATGTACAGGATTTGTTGAATACTCCTAAAATATGAAAGTATGTCAATCAATGATAATAAAGTAAAGTATGATTCCGGCATAAATGTTTTGGGCAGTATTCCTGATTATGTAGCCATGCTTGAATTTATTTGTGAGTACACAGGAAAGAATTCTGAATCAGAACAGGCGTTTTCTTTCAGAACTCATAAAACCTTCAATAGATTTTTGGCTGCTATCAAAACTTCCATTCTTCAGTTTGCCAATGATGATCAGAAGAGTATGTTTCTTTTCGCTATCAATTCAGGTGATTTTTCTGTAAGAGAAAAATTACTTGTGTTGTTTTGGCAGTTGGTTTATGGTAATACTCTTTTTGCTAAAGTGACAAAAGAAGTTTTTATGAAGGCTGTTTATCAAGGAAGAACGTCACTTTCTGTTATAGATGTATTGAGCTTGTTGCATCATATAAAGGAAACGGAAGAGGGTGAATTGAACTGGTCGGAAGAAACTTTGAAAATAACAGCATCCAAATATCTGACAATGCTTAAGAAAATGAACCTGGCTGAAGGTAAAACAGTTAAGGAAATATGCCATCCTATTATTACAGGGCAATTGTTTGTTTATTTTATCCGCTGGATGGTAGTTACATGTCCTGAGAACAGGACATTGGAAAATCCATTTGTCATCTTTGGGTTTATGGACAAGAGAAGCATTATTGAGAGATTAAAAAAAGTTGAGTATCTTACTCTATGGCAGATCAACCAGATGGGTGAAGATGTAACCATAGATTTGATAGACCATGAGTAGCACATTTCAGATAGAGCATAATCGTTTGTTTGGAGAACTGAGAGAAGTGCTTAAAACAGATATAGCGCGTATCACAGGTAAAGCTAATGGGGGAAGAAGCATCCTTCTTGTATATCCTCCTGAAGATGATGATGCCTATATAGCGTATGCAAGAGAGAATTTTAATTCTGATGAATATTCCTTTATAGATTTAAGAACTCTTTTTACTGAATTTGTTTCAGAACAAGGAATAGAGCAGTTTCAGGAAAATTACAAGGAATTTGGGAATGAAGTTTTCTTTAGCGATAATTTCTATGAAGAGACTTTCTTTTATTATATAATTAAAGCAATAGAAAACTCCTATCAAATGAATAAGATACCTGTCCTTGTTCATACGGGTACTATTTATGGTATGGGTTTTTCCAATATAAATATTATGGAACATCGGATTGTGATGTCGGCCCAACTTCCATTGATTGCTTTTTATCCAGCTACTGTGGATAAAGATAACATTAACTTTTTGGGTAGGCAGATTGCTTCCAAATACCGCTGTATCGTAATAAAATAAATCAGAAACCTATTGATTAAAGATGTCTTATGAGTAAGATAAAAGATATACTCTCCATTGAATTGGAGAACGACATAAAGAATGTCATTGATTTGAATTCACAAAACGAGGAAGATATAAAAGATGAACTGGATGGTTTTATCCTTACGGAAAGTCTTGCCAAACATTTATCTGATTTCCTTGATGTATTCTGTTCCGATATGAAGGAATCCGGTGTGTGGCTTAGTGGCTTTTATGGTTCCGGTAAATCATATTTCGCAAAGATGATAGGTTTCCTGATAGACAATCCTGTTATTAAAGGAACTCCTATGCGTGACCGTTTTATGCCTAAACTGATAGGTCTTAAGAATAAGGAAATCATAGAGAATCAGATACGTTCATTGGATAAGACAGATTATCAGGTTACTCTGTTCGACTGTGCTAAAGTAGATTCCAGTCATGGCATATCGTATATGGCTATGAGCCATTTCCTGTTATCTTTGGGTTTTCTGAGTAACTGGATTGGAATGATGGAATTCAATCTGATGCTTGAAAACAGATATGACAAGTTCTTAGCTACAGTAAAGGAGCAGAATGCAGGAAAAGACTGGTATGACATAAGAAAAAAGATGTCGGCAGTTCCGGCTCTTAAAAAAGCCATTCTTACTTTCATGGCAGAAGATGAATATGAAGAAATCCGTAAACTGATTGACGAAAGAATAAAAACATACGATGCTACTAAACTGAAGGAAGATTTGAGTCTTTATCTGGAACATTATCCGGGAAAGAAAATTGTGTTCTTCATTGATGAAATGAGTGAAGCTTTAAGTCAGAAGAAAATTAATCTTCTGGATTTGGAAGGACTTTCGGAGTCCTTATCTTCTCTTGGAAACAGAGTATGGACAGTGGGTATAGCACAACAGGCCTTTAATGATGTATTGAATGCATCCGGACTGAATATTCATCAGCTCAATAAGGTGGAAGCCAGATTCAAGACTCGTATCCCTATAGCTGCCGAAGAAATTGATACCATCATCCGTAAGAGACTTTTAGCTAAGACAGATTCAGGAAAAGAACAGTTGGAGTCTTATTATGATAAGAACAGTGGTATGATTCAGGATATAACCCATATTGCAGGTGTTTCCCTGAATGCCACCAAAGATGAGCATACATACGCAGATTATTATCCGTTCTATGAACATCAGTTCAAACTGTTGCAGTATTTCCTATTCGGCTCAAGAGATACGGTAACTTCTCAAATCGGTACCCGCGGTATGTTGGTTTCTGTGTTCGATGTATTGAAAAAAGAAGCTATGACTGAAGCGGACGTATTTACGCATGTTAATGCTACGCAACTATGTCGTCAGGCAGAGGAAAATATTCCGGAAGCATTGCGTATGCGCTATGAACAGGCAGATAACCATATCGGTAAAGAAGGTATGAAGTATGTAGAAGGAAGAGCCTTGCTGCAAACCATTCATTTCCTGGAGAAAGCCAATGCTTATACTACAATAGAAAATATTACCAAGTCGTATGTCCGCAGACCGGAAGACTATTACAGCGTGCTTGCTGAAGTAAAGAAAGCACTTGAAATATTGGTAGAGCGTAATGTCTTGATTACATCAGGTAATCAGTATCGTATCACCAGCCAGATTGAACAGCAGATTATCGATGATATGAATTCATTTTCTGCTGAAGTTTATCGTGTGCGTGCCGAGATAACAAAGATATTGAAACAACAGAAGATCATCAAGGTATCTCAGACACTTACATCGGATGGACAGGCTATACCTTTCTGTGTGGAAAACTCTCTTGGAGAGAATTTTGTAAATGCAGCAGAAAAATATATGAAGGTCAGTTTCTATGATGTCTTTCATGAAGATCATGCACAGCTTGTAGCTTCTGTAAAACAGGATACACAGAGTCAGAAAGGTATAATAAGTATCATCCCTTCATCTGTTTACGGAACAGAAATCTTTAATCGTGCACAGGAACTTTTGAAGATAGATTATATCGAAACCAAGACATATCATACAGCCGATGAGAAGAAAGTGGTAAACAATATCGTTTCTACTAAGGAGGAAAAGATGAGAATCCTTACCGAATTGATTAATAAATCATATACGGAAGGAATTGCTGTCTATTTGTTTAACACCTACCAGTTGACTGACGCCAATTATCAGAAAGAAATAGAATCTCTCCAGCGTAAGATGTTTGGAAATATTTTCTATAAGAGACTGGGTGCGTCTTTATCCGATTCATTGGCAGTTAAAGTGCTTACGGCAAACAGTACTCAGCTGACTACTATGTTTGGCGGTTCAGAGGAATTCCGTTTCTTCGATTCTTCCGGAAAGTTTATCGGTGAGAATTTAAGTGTCTCTGCAGAAATTTTAGAGAAATGCAAGTCGTACTGTACTGGAGATAAATTGGAAGAGGAACTTTCAGCACCTCCAACCGGTTATAAGTTTGGTACGATTATTACTTCTGTGGCTGCCTTGTTTCGTGGCAACAAGCTGATAGCCAAGTTCAATGGCGAAGACTTCCATTCTGTATCGGATGCACTTGAAGCTAAGATTTTTGACAATACCCGTAATTTTGCTAAAGCTTCATTTAAGACTGTTATGAAATCATTATCTTATAATGATAGACAGGAGATTGTGGAGATTCTGAAAGAGGATTGCCAGTATAAGAAGATTACAGGAGAAAATGCTCCTTCTTACAATTTGAATGATTTTGAGTTAGTGGACTGCATCCGTACACTTTCCAAACGCATGATGGATAAGGTTAAGGACAGAATTATGGGTGATGAAGAAATGGAACTTCTGTTCAAACGTTCTGTTTTGGCACGTAATGTATTCAGTCAATATACAGCAACTGTAACGGACGCCAATTATATAGCTACCGCCAGGACATTCTTGCAGGAAGCAGATGATTATATCAATGCGGTGGAGCAGGTTCAAAGGGATTTGAAATTTATAGACAATGAGTTTAAGACCATAGAAGAAGAGCGTGCTTTTATTCAGAATGTTGCTGAGGAATTCGATAAGACAGAAAATGACATAAACCTGATTCGTGGCAAAAAAGAACAGTTTGAAGAAGCACGTGAAAAGGACTTGGTGGCTAATGCTCCATTAATGAAAAAACTGACTCAGGACATTAAGGATATTTATTACGAGGTAATGAAGCATAAAGCCGAATTATTGAGTGAAGAAGTTATAGCTTTATTAACTAAAACAGATGAACTGAAGCTGCAGATAGACCAATATCCTATGGAATGGAATACCATACTCTATCATAAGATTGAAGATTTGGAAAAATCATGGAAACGATACGCAACTGTCAAAGTAAACTTGGATAAATGGAGTGTGAAGTGCAGCAATACAGGCATGTTGTTGCGAGACATTGAATACAAGATTACGAATTTGAGTATGGTTAAGCAGGAAGTAAGTTTATGGGATACGGAGATTATAACCCAAGATCCTTCACCAAAGAAATCTGATATTCCTAAGTTACCTGATACGCCGACTCCAGAAGATAAGCCGGTACCACAATCAAAACCTATACAGCGTAATATGAAAGCGAAGTTGCCTAAGGGTACCGCTTCTGTTGCTGAATATAGGTCTTGGCTGAAACAGCAGTTGGCGATGCTGAATATGTTTGGTGAGGATGATATTTTGAATTTTGATAATTAAATAAAGACTTAATAATATAAACTTGATATGGATTGGATTTTCGATGGTATAGGAACAGAAGTTATTTCATTGATAGTAGGCTTATGTAGTGGAGGCTTTATCGGTTACAGAATTGGCATAAAGAATAAAGTTTCTCAGAGTCAGAAGGCAGGAAATAATTCAAATCAAACACAAATAGGGAGTATAACAAATCATGGAAGTACAGAAAGCAGGTGATAATTCTCAGCAAATTCAAATCAAGAACCTTACGATAGGGATCGATGAAAAACGTGCGAGAGAAATTTATGATGAAAAATATAATATCGCAAAAAATAGTTTTACTGAGGAGGCATTGAAAATAGCAAATGAAAGAGTCAAGGAATTAGAAGATAGACTTATACCTAAGATGGAAGCTATTGATAATGGCTTGAAAGCTTTTGCTGATCCTAGTTTTCAATTATTGTTGGTTGAAGCTCAGAAAAGTGCTGCAGCTACAGAACGTGAAGTTGATTATGATCTATTATCAGAATTATTGGTTCATAGAATAGAAAGAGGTAGTGATCGTCATGTGAGAACAGGAGTTCACCGTGCTGTAGAAATTGTTGAGGATATATCTGATGAAGCATTATTAGCTTTGACGGTAGTTCATTCTGTCAATTCTTTTGTTCCAACATTACCAGATGTAAATCAGGCATTGGATATATTAAATGATTTATTTGGAAAAATCATGTATTCAGAGTTACCTAAAAGTAATGATTGGATTGAACATTTAGATATTTTAGATGCTGTTCGTATAAATCAATTCGGAAAATTTAAGAGTATAGAATATATTTATACAACAAAGTTGAATGGTATAGCTGTTGTTGGAATAAAGAGGGACTCTGAAGAACATAATAGAGCAAAAGCAATTTTACAAGAAAATGGATTGAATTTTGATTCAATTCTAGTAGAAAATGTATTAAATCCTGATTTTGTCCGGATTAAAATTTGTAACATTGAAGAAGTTGAAAGTCTGAGGATTATACATTCAATAAATGGAGAAAATATTGTTATCCCTTTTTCCGATGCGCAAAAACAAGCGGTACGTTCAGTGATTGAATTGTATTCTAAGGATTCTAATTTAATTGATGAAATGAAGAGAGTTTTTATGAATGAATGGATGAAGCGTTCTAATCTCAATAAATTAGAGCTTTGGTGGGAGGGATTTCCTTCTTATTCATTTCATATTACATCAGTTGGCAAAGTGTTGGCTCATGCAAATGCTCAGAGATGTGAAAAAAGATTACCTCCATTAAAATGGTGAATCATTATATTTTTTAGTGATAATAAATTTATATTGTGTATGAAACTAATCGATCATGTACTCCATATACGTAGCCTGATACAGCAGGCTATTGATAACCGTTTCTCCCGTTTGGGACTGGAAGCAACGGAAGAAAAAGAGCTTCCGGAAAATGCTTTAACCAGTAACAGAGAGAAGAGAAACAAGTTGGAATCCATTATTGAAACGCATAAGCAGGCGTTAGGTAATGACTATGCTGAAGCGAGAAAGGAAGCAATAAATGAATGTACTTTTACGCTTTTCAATCGTCTGGCGGCTTTGAAGGTGATGGAAGATAGGGAACTTTTCCCTGAAGTAATCCGGCGCAGAGTGGAGCATGGGAATCTTTCGTATGCCCATAAGCAATGGCTGGAAGAACATACTGATGAACGAAATGCGGAACGTATGGGCTTGAAGCATTTTCTGGAAGATAAATTTCTGGAACTTTCCGAAAATTACAAGATTTCTTTGTATAGTCCGGATTATGCATACGCCATGTTGCCTACAGCTGATGAATTGTTTGAAATTATTACAGCTTTCAATGCGATAGAACTGGATGCGGATTGCGGTGCGGATATTTGGAAAGGCGACGATATATTGGGCTGGTTGTACGAAAACTTCAATACAGTAGAGAAACTTGCGTTGAAAGATTCTGGTGATAAAACGGAGTATGATAAGGTTTCTTTGCAGAGTCAGGTCTATACTCCTCAGTGGGTAGTAAAATTCTTGGTTGATAATACATTGGGTAAGATGTATTTGGAAATGTATCCAGACAGTAATTTTATCTACGATGAAGATGGTAAGGTAAAATATTTGATTGCCAATGCGCCTACTTCACAAATGCGTCATCCGAAGAAACTGGAAGAAATCAGGCTGATAGATCCGGCTTGCGGTAGCGGAAACTTTTTGATTTATGCGTTTTCACTGTTCTATGATTTGTATTTGAACCAGATAGACCAGTATGATGCCGATTATTCACGCAGGGATATACCGAAACTGATTGTGGAAAACAATCTGTATGGTGTAGATTTGGATGAACGTGCAGTACAGCTTACTCAGATAGCTTTGTTTATCAAGGCTATGCAACAGAAGGGACGCAAGAGAGCTATGCCTGCTTATACACATGTAGTAAGTACCCACTTTGAACTTCCGGAGTATAATCAAGTAGAAGCAGCTTTCATGATGGGTTCAAACTGGAATGAGAAACAACAAAAGACTATCCGCTCTATTTGGGAAGATTTGCGTTCTGCATATAAATTCGGATCTTTGATTCGAGTGGAAGAACAGTTGGATGCTTTGCTACCGGTAGATTCTACTGATATGTTTGCCAATCAGTGGAAAGCGTATATGTTTGATTTCAAGCATCAGATGATTACGACTTTGCGCAACCAGGTTCATCAGTGGACGGGAGAAGGTAGCAATGTATATTCATTGTCAAAGGCGAACGATGCCATTACTTTTTTGGATATTCTAAGTACGAAGTTCGATGTGGCTGTAGCAAATCCTCCTTATACAGATAGTGCGGATTTTGGAGCTGAATTGAAAGAATTTGTGGGTATAAATTATTCCAAGCCTTTGAAGTTTAATTCCAATCTTTATGCTTGTTTTATCAAAAGATGTTGTGAATTGGTAGGGGATTGTGGGAAGGTTGGAATGATACATCCATTAACCTTTATGTTTATAAAATCTTTTGTTGATGTTAGAAAATATATATTAGACAATTGGCATATAAATCTATTTGTGGATTATGGACTTGATAGGATTAATATGTTTAAAGGTACAGGGTATGCGAGTGCTCCCGCATTTTATATTTTAGATCATAAAAATGATAGTTGTGACTCTATCTTTTTTGAACTAAATAAGAATTTACAGGAAAAAGATAAGAAAGCAAGATTTTTTTTAGCTTATGATAGAAGTTGTAAAAAATTACCAGATAATCGTACTTATAGAATAAAGCAAGAGGACTTGAAAGACATTAAATTATTCCCTTTTATTTACTGGATTTCTTATAATTATCGCAATAAATTTTCAGAATATAACCTTGGGAAAAAGGCTGATGTTGTTAGTGGATTTAAGACAGGACACAATGAAGCTCTATTAAGGTACTGGTGGGAAGTAGAAAATAATTCCAAGTGGGCAATTTACACAAAAGGAGGTTACTATAACAAATGGTATGGTAACAATTGGTTAAAGCTAAATGTAGAGGATGACTTTTTCATGCTGAAAACTCAAAATAGTTATAATATACCAAGAAGATATTTTGAAAATGGACTGACATATAATGGTTTAGGATCTAAGGGACTATGTTTCAGACTCCTTGAAGATAATACATTATTTGATATGGGAAGTTCTGCTGTTTTTGGTACGCACACTTATTTCTTGCTTGGAGTCCTTAATTCTACACTTATTAAATATTCATGTAATTGTCTTAATCCCACTGTAAATGTTCAGCCTATAGATGTGGAAAGATTACCTTTTGTAGATATGTGCACTATTTGTTCGGAGGATATTGGTGATGTTGAAAGCCTTTCAGTGCAAAATGTAAAAATAAAAAAACTCTTGTGTAAGTACTCTTTAATTGAACCACTATTTGAGCAATCTCCTATTCGCAATGATGGTGATATTGGAGCATCTATTTTTATATATTTTCATAGTGAGAATGCCCTAATTACTCAAATCCTACTCAATGAGAGTATCATTAACAAGATAGTCTTTGATATATATGAGCTGAGTGATCATGACAAAATGATGGTTTTGGATAAAGAGGGAATTCCAGTAGGTAATCTTCCTGTGAGTCATGAGGCCAAGGTCGCTTATAAGCAATGGCTAATGTTGGAGAGTAATTTCAAACCAAATGATAAAATGTTAGTACACATTGATTCTGTAGAGGAGTGTGATGACCTTCCAAATATCACGGACTTTGACACTCTATATCAAAAAAATAATGAGTGGGAAGAATTCTGCATAAAGCATAAGATGAATCCGATTGAAGTATGGTATCAGTTTAAGAATGCCGGTATATTGCCACCACAACGTACACAAGCATTGGCTTTTGAACTGATAACAGACGTAATACGTAGTGTATTGGCGAAAGATGATGATGGGGTAATTCCATTGACGGAGCGTATGGGTGAAGAACAGTTGGCTGGTCGTATAGCGCATGAATTGGTTGAACGCGGATATAGCTCGGCACAGATTTCACAGATTATTCAATTGCTCGGAACGCCATTGGATAAATAC
Source organism: Bacteroides sp. 43_108 (assembly GCA_001915545.1). GTDB lineage: Bacteria > Bacteroidota > Bacteroidia > Bacteroidales > Bacteroidaceae > 43-108. The sequence continues at coordinate 20,616 of MNQS01000118.1, forward strand.
TTGCAGGATAAGTTCTTCAAACAACTGAGCGATCATCTGAATCTCTTTATGTATTTGCCAAAGACTCCATTTATCTGGCATCTGACAAGTGGTCCGCATCATGCCGTAGAACTGTATATCAGTATCTATAAGTGGAGCCGTGATACAGTGTTCCGCATAAAGAGTGTCTATCTAGCCAATAGGGAAACAACCTTGAACGATCGTCTTTCTGGTGTAGATATCAGTACCGCCAATGGTAAGCTTGAAGCTGCAGAACTGAAAGAGCAGCTGAAAGAGCTGAAAGTGTTTGCCGAAAAGATAGATGAACTGTTGGCAAGCGGTTACGATCCGAAATTGGATGACGGTGTAGGCAAGAACATTGCTCCTTTGCAGAAGGCAGGCTTGTTGAGCTATGAGGTGCTGAATGCCGGACAGCTCAAAAAATACTTGAATGCTGACTGGTAATAGGATTACTAAAAAGAAAAGATTATGGAGGAAAATTCACTATACGATAAAAAATCTCTCCGTGAGATAATAGGAAAGAGTGCAGACTGGAATGAAGTGGCTAAAGACTGCGTAGCTTTCAGTAATGCACAAGGGGGAGTGATAGACTATGGCATAGAAGATGATGCGGATGCGCCACCTGCAGACCAAAAGGTTTCAGAAGAAATAGCTATTAACCTAGAGAAAAAAATAAGTGGTAAAACACAGAATGTGTCTGTCCATGCCGAAATTCGGACGCATGAAAACGGTGGGCAATATATCCGTCTGCATATAGCACGTGGAACTTCTTCCGCTTCTACTACCTCCGGTAAATATTTCACACGGGTAAGTGATGAAAGTAGGCCGCTTACAGGAGATGACATAACCCGTCTTTCGGCTGAAAAAGGTTATTATCGTTGGGAAGATGAGGAAAGCAAATGGAACTGGAAAGATGCTGACAAGGAGAAATTAAAAATGCTGCTTCAAAATTTGCGGAATTCAAACCGTGTGTCGGATTTTGTCAAGCAGAAAGAGGATAAGGAACTGTTGGATTATTATTTCCTTACTGTGGAAGAATCAGATAAAATGACCAACCTGGGAGTGCTTTTTATAGGAACCCAATCGCAACGAGGCAGACTGATGAATGCGCCTGTGGTGCAGTGTATCCAGTTTGACCAGTATGGTGATAAGGTTTGGAAATATCTTATTGATGACTTTACAAAGAATCCTCAGGAAATCATTGAAGCAATATGGAACAATGTGCCTGTTTGGAGGGAAAGCAATGAAATCAGCGACGGACTGTTCCGCAAGGAGATTCCTGCGTATGACGAAGCGGTAGTCAGAGAACTGACATGCAATGCATTGGTGCACCGCCCTTATACGGTAAGAGGAGATATCTTTATCAATATCCATCCGGACAGGATTGAAGTGGTCAATCCCGGAGCATTGCCATTAGGAGTAACTCCGCAGAATATACTTCATAAAACGGTAAAAAGAAACGAGCATTTTGCCAATCTGTGCTATGCCCTCCGAATGATGGAACGTGAAGGTTCCGGATATGACAAGATGTATGAAGTGCTGTTGTCCAATGGAAAACAGATTCCTAAAGTGGAGGAAGGGGATGATTATGTGAAGGCTATAGTGGGAAGACGAATCATCAGTCAGGAAGCCATTAAGGTGATTCGCTATGCCTTGCAGGCAACTGAACTACGTCAGAAACAGATTATCTGTTTAGGACTGATAGCCCAGCATGAAAGTATTTCGGCGGCAGATTTGATTAAATTGCTGAATCTGAAAAATCGTGATGCTCTTTCTCCATGGCTTGATAAGTTGGTGGATGATGGTATCGTTGAAACTTCAGGTAGAAATAGAGGAAAAGAATATAGAGTGAATGCATCTGTTTTAAAACAGAGTGATTATAAGGGTACTACTTCGTTAAAGAGAATAGAACCTTACAGACTTCGTGAACTTATTATCGAAGATTTGAAGATATATGAATGCTCCGGATTGAAGGACATTCATCAGAGAATTGGAATCGAGATTCCTTATAAGAAAGTTCTGGAACAGATTAAGGTTATGCTTTCTGATGGAATAATAGAGTCGGAAGGTGAAAACAGATGGATAAAATACAAGCTGAAGAAATGATGATTCTCATTTCCAAAATCGGGAATAGAAGAACCGATAAAAACCGATTTGGAAATGAGAAATGGAAATGATAAAAATAATACATTGATAATTAAGTAATTAATCGTTTCAATAATTGAGAATAGCCAAAGAGATAAAATAATTTTTAAAGAGAGAAATGAAAGAGATAAAGCTTTAAATATAGAAAATAATGATTGATAGATGGTTTCAAAACGATATAAATAAAGTATTGGCTGAGCATGACCGTGTGGTGGTGACAGATGCTTTAGGAGAAGGCAGATTCCTGTTGGATTATTTGCCTTCTGATGTTGTGGTGATCAATACTGGCAATAGAGAAATAGATGAGATTAAGGCGAGATACAAGGCTGAAAAAGACTGTATAGACAAGAAGGTTGTATTCTATAAGCAGAATACGCTGGATTCTTTATGTTTTCTGTTGGAGTATGCGGAAACATACGGTTGTATTGTGCTGGATGATATGGAGGCTTATATCAGAAGGCATCTGTTTGAAGGTATAAAGGAAAATACAGAATTAGGAAAGCCTGAACTTCTGATGGCTGCCAAATTAAGCAAAGGAAAAGACTTGAATTGGTGGCATGGGGTAAGTAAGGGAATAATCAAGCCATTGGATACTGACGGTCTGGTAATAGACTTGTTGCATCATCCTAAAGAGATTAAAAAGAATATTGATGGTGATGTATGGAAGATTTTTGAATCGGAAGTTTATAACCTAATCTCAAAACCACAGACAGAACAGCCTGTGGAAGTATTGGCACAGTCGGTGGCTGATACGATATTTGACGGACTGGTTCATAATAGCGTATCAGACAGACTTTTGAAAATCTATTATAAGTGTGTGGACAGTAATTCAATGAGGGAGCCTTTACAGAACTACATCGAGAAATATAAGATGCCTCAAAGAGTGTCTGTATTGGATACTCATCCGGATCATTGTCTTATGGAATTGGACAGACTGTATTTCAAGCAACTCAGTGCTGCATTGGAAAACAATGAATATATTATCGGGTTCCAACAATATATCCAAAATCGAACTAAGAGTAAGAAAGCAGAAGCATACAAGGCTGAATGGTTGAAGGATGTAAAGGTTTTGCTTGACTTCAAGAATGAGAAGCTTTATGAAATCAATACCGTTTCTCAACTGGCGAACTATTATCAATCTCACTTTGCTCCTTTGGATTCAGCCATAAGACATCTGTATGTGGCATGGCTTCAGGAAGAAAAACTATTGCGTCCTTATCAATACAGATACGAACAGTATAATAAAGAGTTGCTTGATCGTTGGTTTGGACTTACAGATGGATATAAACCAACTCAAAGAAACTTTATAGCTGATAAACTTTCCGAAACTGGACGGATAGCGGTAATAGTTTGTGACGGGTTGAGGCTTGAAATAGCGGAATCCCTAGCAGATAAGATCAAGGTTAAGGGAAAGAAGGATGTGGCTTTTGCTGAATTGCCATCTGTAACGGAGAATGGCATGAGTTCGCTTTTCGGTTGTGCGGAAGTAGAAGATGTAGCCCAAACAAGATATAACAACCTGAAGACCTTAATCCCTGATGTTGAGGTTATCCAACTGGAAAAACTCAACAGTGGAGTAACGGCAAATAAGTTAGTATTGATGTTCGGTGATATAGATCAGGTTGGCGAAAAGAAACAGCTGGCTGGATTGAAAGATATAAATGCATACGAGGCTTTTGTCTCGGAAAAAATAAATGAACTCTTTAGTATGGGTTATGGTAAAGTGTATCTTACGGCCGATCATGGATTTGTGATAACCGGTATATTGGATGAAGCGGATAAAATTCCGGTTCCGGATGGAGATATAATCAAATCGGAGGAAAGGTTCTGTCTGGCAAATGATACTTTGGAAGATGAAAATATAATCGTTCGGAGCCAGAAGTATAAGGAGAGTCAATACCAGTATTATGCTAAGTCGGACAAACCGTTCGTTTCAAAAGGTGCTTACGGTTACGCGCATGGTGGATTTACTCCTCAGGAATGTATTATTCCGGCTTATAAGTTTGCAAATGATAATCAGGAGTCTTTAGGAGTTTCCATCGTAAACAAATCAGCTTTGCAGAATGTTACAGGAACTTATTTTACGGTTAAGCTGAAGGCTGAAAGTGTAGAGAATACTTTGTTTAAGGCAGCAAGAAAAGTGGTGATTCAGATTTATGGAAATGGAGCTTTGCTGAGTACGTCTTCGGTATATAGAATGACTCCTTCATCTGTGCAGGAAGCTGAATTTGCATTGGCAGCAACTGGAAATGTGAAAGTGGTGGTCGTGGATATTCAGACGCAGCAACAAGTGGACTTCTGTGATGTGAAAAAATCAGTGTCTCGAGATTTGGATGACTTATTTTAAAAGATGGTATTATGTTGGAATTAGATAAAAAATTACTGGACCAGTTTCAGGGATATGTAGTTCGGAAAGACGTGGTTCGTTCTGTAAAAGGTGGTGCTAATGTACCGGTTTTTGTGTTGGAATATTTGCTTGCAAATTCATGCAGTACGGATGACGAACAGAAAATTAAGGAAGGAGTTGAGAATGTGAAAAATGTGCTCCGTAAACATTATGTCAATCCAGATGAAGCTAATTTGATACAGGCAAAGATAAGGGAAGAAGGTACTTACAAAGTGATAGATAAGATTTCTGTCCGTCTGGATGCTTCTAAGGATAAATATTGGGCAGAACTTTCTAACCTGAATATTCGAGATGCAAATATTGATGACAGGATTGTTACGGAACATGAAAAGATGATGATGGGTGGAATATGGGCTATCGTGGATATAACGTATGATTCTACTATGGCAATTGGCAGTAAATTGTATCCGTTCGTTGTATCTAAAGTTCGCCCTATTCAGTTATCGAGCTTTGATATGTCCAGAATAAGCAACAACAGAAAGAATTTTACCAATGAAGAATGGTTGAATGTGTTGTTACGTAGCGGTGGTTATGAACCGGAGTCGGAAGGTATGACACAGCGAATGAAGATGCTCCTTCTTTCACGTTTCATTCCTATGGTGGAGGCTAATTTTAATATGGCTGAACTTGGTCCGAGAAGTTCCGGTAAATCATACGTGTTCAAGGAGTTGTCACCATACTCTATGCTGGTTTCCGGAGGACAAGGTACGGCAGCCTCTCTTTTTGTGAATAACTCCAATGGTCAGATCGGAGCAATGGGTAAATGGGATGCTGTATGTTTTGATGAATCTACAGATGAATTGTTTAAAGACCGTGAAGTAGTGCCTTTGATGAAGGACTATATGGAATCGGGTTCTTTTTCAAGGGCCGGAAAATCAGGTGAGAAATCGGCTAATGCTTCTATTATTCTGAATGGTAACATCAATCAGCCAGTAGAAACAGTATTACAGACCAGTCATTTATTCAGTCCGTTTTCTGATAAGATATCGGATGATACGGCATTTCTTGACCGTATAGGATTTTTCTTGCCAGGATGGGAAATAATGAAATTTGCACCTGCCAATTTTACTAATCATTTTGGTTTCAGTACGGACTTTTTCAGTGAAATGCTTCATGCATTAAGAAAGGACAATTATACGAACGCCATAGATGAGTATTTTACGCTAGGCTCACAAATGCGTCAGCGTGATACGAAACCGGTTCGTAAGACTGTTTCAGGACTTATCAAACTATTGCATCCGGATGGAAAGTACACTAAGGAAGATGTACGTGTTTATCTGGAATGGGCTATTGAAATGCGTAGAAGGGTAAAAGAGCAGTTGAAACGTATTGGCGGGATGGAGTTCTGGGATACCAATTTCTCTTATATAGATAAGGAAACACAGGAAGAAACTTTTGTTCCTGTGCCTGAAGAAAGAGGAAGCGGGTTAATCGGTGACTCTCCTTTACCTCCAGGAACATGTTATTCTGCTACATCGGATGGGGATAAGGTGGCCTTGGTAAAGATAGAGGTAATCACAATGGCAGGTAATGGAAAGCTAAATATCAGCGGAACTAATTCTGCTACTGTAAAGGAGGGTATTAAGAATACGTATAACTATATGAGGGCAAATGAGAAAATGTTGCTTTCTCAACAACGTTCGTTTGCCAACATGGATGTAACGGTTCAGGTAACAGCTTTATTAGGTTTTACTGTACAGAGTGGAATCGGTGGAGCTGTCTTTGCTGCTATTATTTCATCGGTATTCTGCAAGAACTTGAAGCCAGCTTTGGGTATTATCGGCAATATATCTATCGGTGGTGCCATCGAACGTGCTATCAATTTCAGTGACAAGGTTTCTATACTGTCGGAAAACGGAGCAAAGACGGTACTTGTGCCTATGGATAATCTTGCAGAACTTTCTACTTTGCCGACTACGGTTTTGGGCAAGACTGATGTACCTTTTTATGCCAATACACAAATGATTATTCAGAAGATGATGTTGTAAATGTATAGTTCAGATGAAAAGAGTGATAAAAAAATAACCAATTGTAGGTACTTACGAATAATATTCAAAAAACTATGGAATGATATCCGAATGTACTTGCAAATAATGATAGGGTTTCGTAGTGTGCCTGGATATGATATTGTTTCAAAAAGAGTGTATTCATTGTTTGTTGTGTATTTAAGTAATAAGTTCCACGTCGGCTATTTTGTATTTGCCGTCTTGGCGTTGAAGAGTCACTTTAATCTTTGTGTATCTATAGCTTACCGTGAAACAATTTGGGCTTTCTGTGGGATGGACCTGCAAAGAACTGTACCAAAAGACATCGAAATCGTCATTTCCTATGACAGGGTCGAACAGAGGGTCTTCCAGTTCTACTTCTTTTCTTGACTGTATGTATTTTTCCTGCATTAATGGGGTGCAGTAAGTATTCCGCATGTGTTTTAGGCCTTGTTCCATATCTGCCTTCATTTGTATGTAGATATAGGCGTATGACCTGTAAAAGGTTTCTGTGAATGTCATACCGTCTTGGTCGTCTATGACTTTTTCCTCTGGTATGTCAAACCATTTATCACCATATTTACGATTACCCCAATAAGGAGTTACGTACGAAATGCGTACTTTGTCCTGAGAATCTTTCGTGATGCGTAATGGAATATAGATTGTTGAATCTTGAGGGTAGGGGCTGTATGACACTTCGTACCAACTGTCGGACAGATGCCTGCACCGTACGGATTGTATTGCATAGTCCGTAACGTCCTGCGCCCGAATAATAGGGTTGGCATCTGTGACGCATATCAATCGTGCACGTTTTTCATTCATTTCCGGAGTCAGCATATTTTCGATAAACTTGTCTTCTGCTACTCTGTCATTGGTGTTTATGGCTTCCATGTATTCCTGATATGATTTCTGGAGATACATTTCTATTTTCATCCAATCAGATTGGTTGGATGAAATCTGTGCTTCTGTCTTTCCTATACAGATTAAGAAAAGCATGACGAGGGCAAATCTGAAAGTATGCATGTTTGTCTTTTTAATATTTGTATTATGCCGTCTTGCTGCACTTCGAATAGTTCTATTTGTGGTTCTTTTTAGTATGTACACCAAATGGTTAATCTTTCATTTGTTTTTTCATTATGTATGCCGTTGCAATTTATGGAGAAAGCATGGAACTGCCAAATCTTTCATCTTTTTTATCTGCAAAATGCATTGATTCTACATAGATAAAAATGGTAAGTCTTGCTTTTCTTTTCCTGAAGGGAGATACGCCTTTGCCCAAAAACAAGAATCTTTATATTGAGAATAATGTGACGAAAACATTGTATAAAGTGCGGATTATGTGAAAATATAGCTTGATTTTATATGCTAAAATGTGAAAAATGCATGCCAAAACAGTGTGTATTATGTGAAATAAGACTATAAAACCTTGAATAAAAGGCTTTTATTTGTATTTAGGCATTGATTGCTTATGTACATGGTTTCACATATATTGTTTGGCGCGTTTGAGACTGCGTAAGTCAGTATTCCACTTTGTCGCTTTTCTTCATCCACAGTTCGAATGCCTTGATGGCTTCTTCCGGCATCATGTTTTCTGACGGCAGTTTGCGAAGGTCTTTAGGCAGTTCAAATTCGTCATAGATGAAAGAATCGTCGAAACCGATGTTTTTGGCATCTGTTCTGTTGTTCGCATAGTATATCTTGTCCAGATGTGCCCAATAGATGGCGCCGAGGCACATCGGGCACGGTTCGCACGAAGTGTAGATTTCGCAACCGCTAAGATTGTAGGTGTTTAGTTCACGGCAGGCTGAGCGTATTGCGTTTACTTCTGCATGCGATGTCGGGTCGTGTTCGGCTGTAACACGGTTGACTCCTGTGGCGATGATTTTTCCGTCGCGGGCGATGACGGCACCGAACGGGCCTCCTCCGTTTTCTATATTTTCCATGGAAAGTTCTATTGCTTTCCTCATAAGTTCTTTTGGTGCCATGGCTTGTATTTTTCGTAGTTTGATGTGAAGATAGGAAAATTCAGGTAGATGAAAAAATAATTCTAAAAATTCTCTTTTTTCTGTCTGTGGTGCGCTGCGGTTAAGCAACGTGATATTTGCGGGCGCTCGCAGTTGCAGTTCCGAGCGCTCAGAAATTTTGCCGTGAGGGCTCGCGTTTGTATGATTATATAAGTTTGCTGTTTGTCGTGGCCGTGTTTGTGTGCCTTTTTGACCTTATTGTCCATTTTATGTTGTTTTGAAAAGTAGAGTGAGCATTTTTTTGCATATATTTACGCTCGAAAACTGTTTATGCCGTATTCTGAAGATTTTCGGCATGATTGGTGGCATTTTGGAGGCTTAAGCCTTGTCGTAATGTCGATAGACATTTCTGAGGATTATGAAAAACAAATCAAAATCTTAATTATATGGTTAGAAATATTTTTTCCAAGCTAGTAGCAATGTTTGTGCTGATGGTCATGGTATGCCCGTTGCGTGCCGCTGAGGCAGAAACAGACAATTCGGTATTTAAGGTTGTGAACCCGGACTATAAGCTTAGTCCAAAGACAGGTATGACACGTCAGCACTGGATGGATGCTGCACGCTACCTGCTTGATGGTGCGTTCAGCTACATTCATAAGCTTGACGACCCTATGCGTTTCCCTAAGCAGCCGGGAAAGAGTTATCCGCGCGACGGAAAATTCAACAAGACTGAGAATCTGGAAGGACTTTGCCGCACGATGTTCATTGCCATTCCGCTTCTGAAGGACAATCCTGATTTGGAGCTCAACGGAATCAAGGTGGGCGATTACTATCGTCAGCAATTGAGAAATATGTCGGACAAGACAAAGGACGGATATATCCCTCATCAGAGCCCTAACGGAGGACCTAGCCAGACTCTTGTGGAGTTCGGTGCGCTGGCCCTGTCGCTTACGGCAATGCCTGAAATTATATGGGATCCGCTGACACAAAAGGAAAAGGACGATCTTGCCGCTCTTATGCTGAGCTACGGCAACGGCAAGACTATCGGTTCGAACTGGCGTTTCTTCAACATTTTCATCATGTCGTTCTTCAAGGATCACGGATATGAGGTGAAGAAAGGATATATGGAAGAGCTGCTGGACAACTGTCTGGATATGTACAGAGGATATGGATGGTACAACGACAGTCCTGCGTATGATTACTACAGCATGTGGGCGTTCCAGATGTACGGTATGATATGGTCGCACTATTACGGCGACAAGTTCGACGAAGTTTCATCACAGCGTTTTGTCAGAAATTTCCGTGACCTTGTACACACTTATCCTTATATGTTCAGCCGTGACGGTCAGATGAACATGTACGGCCGAAGCATACCTTACAGATTTGCGGCTGTTGTTCCTTTCCCATTGATGGGATGGCTCGAGGATCCAGCAATCAACTATGGTTGGATGAGACGCATTGCTTCGGCTTCGATTCTGCAGTTTCTCCAGAATCCGGATCTGCTCGAAGACAGGATTCCTACATTGGGTTACTACGGTGCATTTGAACCGGCTGTGCAGATTTACAGCTGCAGGGGAAGTGTGTTCTGGATGGGTAAGGCTTTTCTGGGACTTCTCGTGCCGGAGGACAATCCGTTCTGGACTGCCAAGGAAAATGACGGCGCGTGGGAGACCGAATTCAAGAAGGACAACGTGTACAACCTGTTTATGGAAGGTTCGAACACAATGTTCACGAACTATCCTAACATAGGTGCTTCGGAGGTGAGAGCTTGGTGCCACGAAAAGGTTGCTACCGACTGGCAGAAGTTCCGTTCGAGCGAAAACTACAACAAGTTGTCGTATAGCACAGCTTTCCCTTGGATGGCCGACAGTCCTGACGGCAAGGTGTCTATGAACTATGCTGTACAGAACGGCAAGAACGAGTGGGAGGTATTGCGCCTGTATACGTTCAAGGGTTTCCGCAACGGCATATATTATCGTGATGCTGTGTTGGAGACAGATGCAAACGTAAAATTCAAGTTGGCTGATATTCCGCTCGCTGACGGTATATTGAGAGTGGACAAGATAAGTGTTCCGAAGAATACAAATGTTCGTTTCGGTACTTATTCGCTCCCTGAAATCAACGGTGCGATTACATCTGAAGAGAAGACTCTGAAGGACGGCAGAAAAGTGCTTGTTGCAGACAACGGAGAGTATCAGATTGCTCTGGTTGATTTGTCGGGATGGGACAAGATGGAGTATGTCGAGACAGAAGGTCTGCATCCGGTTGCCGACAAGTGCGGTGTAATCAATACTGCTTCGGAATTCCGTGCCGGCGAGACGCTTATCGTGACTCTTCAGCTTTGGAAGAAGAGCGGAAAGAACTTTACAAAGAAGGAGCTTTCGCCTGTGAAGCGCATAGAGCAGCAGGGCAGCAGCGTGCTTGTTTATATGAACGACGGAACGGTGAAAACCGTTACGCTCTGATGGCACAAAGATAGGCTGATTTATTACAATAGTGATAAATTGTTACATTTTTGCTCTTGATTGCTTGCATGTTCAAAGTAAGTGAGTATATTTGCAACCAAATAAAAAGAAAACGTATATGAAGAATATCAACATACATCATCATCTGCATCTCAGCGACTGACTCGGTGAGCAGATGTTTGTATGGATTTCCTTCAATGCATATATATCAAGGGGCTTACCGAATTGCGGTGAGCCCCTTTGTTTTTTCAATGCGAGAAATAAATAATGTATAACGAAATAATACCAGTTTAGATTATGTTGAGAATTGCAGTGCAGTCTAAGGGACGCCTCTACGAGGACACAATGGCCCTGTTGCAGGAGGCTGACATAAAAATCAGCTCATCGAAGAGAACTTTGCTTGTTCAGTCTACAAACTTTCCGGTAGAGATTCTTTATCTCCGCGACGACGATATTCCGCAGACGGTGGCCGACGGTGTTGCCGATTTGGGTATTGTGGGCGAAAATGAGTTTGTGGAGCGCGGTGAGGATGCTGAAATCGTGAAGCGCTTGGGCTTCAGCAAGTGCCGTCTTTCGCTGGCCATTCCAAAAGAGATTGAGTACAACGGCGTGGAATGGTTCAAAGGAAGAAAGATTGCAACATCGTATCCGAACATTTTGAAGGACTTTATGGCCAAGGCCGGGGTGGAAACGGACATACACGTAATCACCGGTTCGGTTGAGATTGCTCCAGGCATAGGCATTGCAGATGGAATTTTCGATATTGTCAGCTCTGGTTCTACACTGGTAAGCAACAATCTGAAAGAGGTTGAGGTGGTGATGAAGAGCGAGGCTCTCCTCATTGGCAACAAGAATCTTGACGAGGAGAAGAAAGAAATATTGAAAGAGCTTATTTTCAGAATAGATGCTGTCAAGGCTGCCGAGGACAAGAAATATGTTCTGATGAATGCTCCGACGGACAAGGTCAAGGATATCATTGCTGTGCTTCCGGGCATCAAGAGCCCGACAATCATGCCTTTGGCAACAGAGGGATGGAGCAGCATACACACTGTGCTCGACCAGAAGCGTTTCTGGGAAATTATCGGTCAGCTGAAGTCGTTGGGCGCCGAAGGCATTCTGGTGTTGCCGATTGAGAAGATGATAATCTGATGTAAGGAAACGGAAATGTAAATTGATTCGTATGCAGATAATTCGTAATCCTAAAAGAAGCGAGTGGGCCGGCATGTTGGAGCGTCCGCACATTGATGTGAGCGCACTCCGTGAAACGGTTCTTGGAGTGCTCAACGATGTACGTGAAGGCGGTGATGAAGCTGTAAAGAAATATGAGAAGAAGTTTGACAAGGTAGAGCTGGAATCTTTGGCTGTCAGCGAGGAAGAAATGGCTGAGGCCGAGGCTCTTGTGTCTGACGAACTGAAGAATGCCTTGCATGCGGCATGCGAGAACATCAAGCGTTTTCACGCTTCGCAGAAGGCTGTTTGTCCGCGTGTGGAAACAAGCAGCGGAGTTACATGTTGGCAGAAGGCTGTTCCTATCGACAAGGTCGGACTTTACATTCCGGGCGGTACGGCTCCGCTGTTCTCAACTGTGTTGATGCTGGCTGTGCCTGCGCGCATTGCCGGTTGTGCTGAAATCGTTTTATGTTCGCCTCCAGGAAAGGACGGCAAGCTGAATCCTGCCATTTTGGTAGCGGCAAAGGTGGCCGGCGTGAACAAGATATATAAGATTGGTGGTGTGCAGGCCATAGGTGCCATGGCATACGGTACGGAGTCCGTTCCTAAGGTGTATAAGATTTTCGGACCGGGCAATCAGTATGTGATGGTTGCTAAGCAGGAGGTGTCGCTCCATGATGTTGCAATAGATATGCCTGCCGGACCATCTGAAGTGGAAGTTGTTGCGGATGACACTGCCAATCCAGCTTTCGTTGCCGCAGATCTGCTGTCGCAGGCTGAACACGGTGTGGACAGTCAGGTGGTCATGGTGACATGTTCGGAAAGTCTTTTGGCCAAAGTTGCAGAAGAAGTGGAAAAGCAATTGGCTGAACTGCCTCGTAAGGAAATCGCTTCTAAGGCTCTTGAGAACAGCAAGATGATTCTGGTGGAGAATATGGATGAGGCTGTGGAACTGACAAACGAGTATGCACCGGAACACCTTATACTGGCCGTTGAGAATTATATGGAAGTGGCAGAACGGATTCGCAATGCCGGTTCCGTGTTCCTCGGAAATTATTCGTGCGAGAGTGCCGGTGACTATGCATCGGGTACAAACCATACGTTGCCTACGAGCGGATATGCCAAGGCTTACAGCGGTGTGAATCTCGACAGTTTTATGAGAAAGATTACTTTCCAGGAATTGACAGCCGACGGCGTGAGGAATCTGGGACCTACGGTAGAGATAATGGCTCACTGCGAGAGTCTGGATGCTCACTGCAATGCCATGCGGATAAGACGTCTGGCTGTTGAGAATGGGAAATGAGTTTGTGGCACGGCAGAAAAATATTGGTGTACAAATGAAAGATTTGAAAGAACTAGTTAGAAAGAATATTCTTGACCTCAAGCCGTACAGTTCGGCAAGAGATGAATATAAAGGAGTCAAGACTTCGGTGTTTCTTGATGCCAATGAGAGTCCGTACAATAATCCGGTGAACCGTTATCCGGATCCGCTGCAGGAGGATCTTAAGGCTATGCTTGCGAATGTGAAAGGCGTGGAGAAAAATAAGATTTTCTTGGGCAACGGCAGTGATGAGGCGATAGACCTTGTTTACAGAATTTTCTGTAGGCCGGAAAAGGACAATGTGGTTGCACTTGAACCTACATACGGTATGTATGAGGTGTGTGCAGACATCAATGATGTGGAGTATCGCAAGGTTAGACTTGATGACGATTTTCAGTTTAAGGCTGAATGGTTGCTCGATGCCGTTGATGAGAACACCAAACTGATTTTTATTTGTTCTCCGAACAATCCTACAGGTAATAATCTGTCGAGAGAGGAAATAGTGAAAGTGTTGGAGCTGTTCGACGGTATTGTTGTGATTGACGAGGCATACAGCGATTTTTCATGCGCACGTCCTTTCCGCCTGGATTTGGATAAATATAAGAATATGATTGTGCTTAACACTTTTTCAAAGGCTATGGGATGTGCTGCCATCAGATTGGGAATTGCTTATGCACAGCCGGAGATAATTGAGTTCTTCAATAAGGTTAAGTATCCATATAATGTAAATCAGCTCACTCAGGAAAAGGCGAAGGAGGTCTTGACAAATCTGCCGTCTATTCAGATGCAGGTTAATATGATACTTGAAGAGAGACGTTTCCTTGTCGAGGCCTTTTCTGTATTGCCTCTTTGCCGTAAGGTTTATCCGACAGATTCAAATTTCTTCCTGGCAAAGGTGGATGATGCCGACAAGATTTATCGTTATCTGGTAGATAATGGTATTATTGTAAGAAACAGAAGCAAGGTGGCACTGTGCGGCGATTGTTTGCGTGTGACAGTAGGAAACAAGTCTGAAAATACTCAGCTGCTTGCTGCACTGAGAAAATATAAAGGATGAGTTTCTGATGTTTTCTGACCTTAAAACAAATATGATGTATGAAACAGGCGCTGTTTATAGATAGAGACGGTACAATCCTTAAGGAACCTGAGGATGAGCAGATTGATTCGTATGATAAGTTCGAGTTTCTGCCAGGCGTAATCAGAAATCTCAATTTCATAAGGACAAAGTTGGATTTTGAGTTTGTGATGGTCAGCAATCAGGACGGATTGGGTACGGATTCGTATCCTGAAGATACGTTTTGGCCAACACATAATCTTATGCTTGATGTCTTGAAAGGGGAGGGTGTAGAGTTTGATGATATTCTCATTGACAGGTCTTTTCCATCGGACAATCTGCCTACGCGCAAGCCAGGAACTGGTATGCTGGGAAGATATCTTTCCGGTGATTATGACATGAGCAAGTGTTTCGTTATCGGCGACAGAGCGACGGATGCGCAACTGGCAAAGAACATGGGATGCAGGGCTATTATAATTAATCCGCAATTGCGTGGGGACTTTGCTGGCGATAGTGATGTATATGTTGCCGACACGTGGGACAAGATTTGCGAAATAATTTTTGCTGGTGAGCGTACTGCTTCAGTCAGACGTACTACACACGAAACTGATGTTGATGTGTGGATGAATCTTGACGGTACAGGTGAATGCTGTGTGAGCACAGGCTTGGGTTTCTTCGATCACATGCTGGAGCAAATTGCCAAGCATGGAGGCATTGATTTGAAGATTAACGTGAAAGGTGACTTGAACGTTGATGAGCATCACACTATCGAGGATACCGGACTTGCTCTGGGTGAATGTATCGCAAAGGCGCTCGGAGACAAGAGGGGCATCGAACGGTACGGATATTGTCTGCCGATGGATGATTGTCTGTGTCACGTTGTGCTCGATTTCGGAGGCAGACCATGGCTGGTATGGAATGCTGAGTTCAAGCGTGAGAAGGTAGGCGATGTACCAACAGAGATGTTCATGCATTTCTTCAAGAGTTTCAGCGATGCTGCCAAGATGAACTTGAATATATGGGCTGAAGGTGAGAACGAGCATCATAAGATTGAAGGAATCTTCAAGGCGCTTGCACGTTCGCTCAAGATGGCTATAAAGCGAGACATCTACAAGTTTCAGCTTCCTTCAAGCAAGGGTGTACTGTAGACATTCGGGACTTAGGCAATAATTAAGGTTATAACTATATGATAAATTTGCTATCTTTGGCGGAAAAATCAGAATCTTATGAAACTTGTCTATTTTCACGGTTTCGGTTCTTCCGGGGCCAGCGGTACTGTGGACATTCTCCGCAAGTGTTTTCCTGAAGCTGAAGTTGTAGCACCAGATATTCCAGTCGATCCTGTTGAGGCTTTGCCTTACTTGAAGGAACTTTGTGAAAAAGAACAGCCGGACATCATCATAGGCACCAGTATGGGAGGCATGTATGCACAGCAGATGCGTGGTTTTGTACGTATATGCGTGAATCCGGCATTCAACATGTCAACGATGAGTAAAGTGCTCAAGACTGGTGTTCACAAGTTTTACAACGGACGAAAGGACAATCAGAAGGAATTCAAGATTACAAAGGAGATAATTCAGCACCATAATCAGATGGAGCGTGCACAGTTTAAGGGAATAACGGATTTTGACCTGAAGAACTGCTACGGACTCTTTGGTATAGATGACCCTGTTGTTAATACTTATGACATGTTCCGCAAGCACTATCCGAATGCTATACGTTTTGAAGGCGGACACAGACTGAATGATAAAGTCATACACAAGGTGCTCATTCCGCTTATCAAAAAGATTATGGATGAGAAGAATGCTGAAAATGCTTCTGATAACGCTTGACCTTATACTTATAATCTTAAAACACTGATTTATTCAGCGTAAACAAAAATCCCTGGAAGCTTGTAGTCATTGCTTCCAGGGATTTTTTGTTTTGTTATATCGTCGTTCGTATTCTTTCCGCAAGTCCGGTTATGCTTGTTTCTAGCTGATAACTAAATTTTTTCAGCGGTTGAACTTGCTGTATATCACATCCATTTCAACTTTGTCTTTTCCTCCTACGAGTCTTGCACTTGACATGCTGAAATCGTGTGTCATTCTTATGAGTTTATTTGACGAATCATACGTTGCGCTGACTGGTATAAGCAGAACCTTGTTCCAGTTTTCAGTGGCAGTACCGTTTTTCTTCTCATTCATACATTTGATCAGCAGACGTGATATGTTGCTGAATGTGTATGTATTGTAACTGCTGTTGAATGAAGTAACGTATGATGATTCGTTGTCGCTAACCTGATACTTCTCAAAGAATCCGTTCTCGTAGTCGTCAAGTCTTACCATCAGTAGTGTTTGAGGAATTCCGAGTTTGAATTCGCTGTTTACCGTACTGTTGTATCTGGTGAGCGTTATGCTTGCAGAATTGATGGTATCGTTTGTGTGGATAGAGTCAATCGGAAGTGTCAGCATTGTGAATATTCCTGCAGGCGTCTTCAGATATGTAGCCTCTTTGTTTTCCATCAGTTCTTCAAGTCCGGAGTTCTCGAATCGGGTAGCCTGTATTACTTCTTCTGTAGATGCAAACTGACATGTTCCCAATGTGTCTTTCTTGTAGTTCTCATCATAGTAGTTGAAGTTGATGTTGAACTGCGACACATCTATGTAGGCTATAGCTCCGTCGCCGCTTTCAAGCTTGAAATAGAAACCTTTACTTCCTGGGAGACCGCTGTTTACCCATGCAGTGGTGTTCTCGAAATGAGATGGATTCTTAAGATAATCATCATAGATAGTCTGTCCTATGGATTTCGGCAAACTTATATTGATGCTGCGGTAATAATCTCCAGACCATCTGTCTTCATCTTCTATTGTACGGTCGGATAGTGTGAACCATTTCACTGCAAGCGGTTCTGCATTAAGATCACAATATTTGCTCGGATCTATGTTGGTGTAATAGTCCTGGTCGGCATCCATTACAACATTGAGCGGATAAACGCTTAACTTGAATGTGGCCAACGAGTCACCGATGTAGTCTTCAACAAAAAGTTTTAGATCGACGGAGGTTATTTCACCATTCACAACGCTGTCAGGAAATGAGAATGTTTCTGCACAGTAGAATTGTGCGAGAAAGTCTGACTTCACGACTGTTCCGGTTTCAGGATCTGTGAATTTTCCGAGATAAGATATACTTGAACGCGCAAGTACAGAATCTCCGGCAAGATACGATTCGGAACTGAGCTTGTAGGTTTTGTATTCGTTTGTCACAAAATCGTGTGGAGGCATGATGTCTACACCCAATGTTGACGTGTTGTCGTCGCAGCTCAGCATTGCCAAGCCGGCAGAGATGACGTACAATATGTTTCTTATTTTCATGACGGAATATATTATGGTATTCCTTAGCGGTTTTAATCCATTACAGTCTCGTAGAATGAATTGTATGCATCGCGGTAAGTCTCTTCCGACTGATTTTCGAGGATAGGCAGATTGAGGCTCTTTGCGTATTCTGCAATTGCCGGATCTACACCTTCATCGCCAAGAATCAAACCGTCAGAATACTTGACTGCAATTTTAGACAATTCTGTATGTCCAAATTTGCCGTTGCACACATCTTCAAAGTCTTCCTTGCAGATATCCTTGAATGGGAGACAATCTGCAAAGTGTTCTCCAAGGTCATTCTGGAATTCCTTTGATGTAGCAGTGAACACAACTTTTGCATTTTGGAAAGACGGTTCATCTTTGTAGGCTTTCTTTATGAAAATAGGAGCCAATGCAGTGATCCATCCATCACAATGAATAACGTCGGGTACCCATCTGAGTTTCTTTACTGTTTCAAGCACACCTCTGGCGTAAAATATTGCACGTTCACCGTTATCTTCATATTCATTTCCGTCAGGATCGCATGTCATGGTCCTTTTCTGGAAATAGTCATCGTTGTCGATGAAATAGATCTGCATTCTTGCAGCCTGTATAGAAGAAACTTTGATGATGAGCGGGTGGTCTGTCTCATCGATGATGAGGTTCATTCCAGACAGACGTATAACTTCGTGCAGTTGGTTTCTGCGCTCGTTTATGATGCCCCATTTAGGAGTGAATGTTCTGATTTCGTGTCCTCTTTCCTGTATTGCCTGGGGGAGATTTCTTCCTATCAGTGCTCTTTCAGATTCAGGTACAAATGGTGTAATCTCTTGTGTAATAAACAGTATCTTTTTTGCCTTCATTATTTTGTATATTGTGAATACATTATGCAAATGTACGCATAAATGGCGATTAATGCAACGTTTTTCATTTTATTAATAAATATGTGGGAGTCTGTCGACTAACCAGCAGGTGTATATTTGCTGTCGTTTTGAGTTGAAAAAGCGTACGTATGATATCGTAGATGCGTGTATTTTTCGGCTTGCGTTTTTATCGTTTTATAGCTGTCGTGTTATGTCTCCTACAATCTGGATTTTTGTTTTTTAATATCTTGATTTGTCGATGAATATGCCGGCTTTCGGATAATTAGTGCAGTAAAAAGTGTCAAAAGGCAGTTTTTATATGATAGTGTTTCTGTTTTTGCAAAAATATAGCTTACTTTGCAGGCTGTTACGGAAACAAATGGTTTCATAAACAAATTAAAATGAAAGTTGTAAATACAGTTCAGGAACTTAAAGCCGAACTTGCGGCATTTAGGTCTGAAGGGAAAAAAATTGGTCTGGTGCCTACAATGGGGGCTCTTCATGCAGGTCATGCTTCACTTGTAGGACGCAGTGTTAAGGAAAACGATGTCACGGTAGTCAGCGTATTTGTCAATCCTACCCAGTTCAACGATAAAAAGGATTTGGAAACATATCCTAGAACGTTGGAGGCAGATTGTCGTCTGCTTGAATCTATGGGAGCCGATATAGTTTTTGCTCCATCGGCAGAAGAGGTTTATCCTGAACCTGATACGCGTACATTCTCTTATCCTCCTACAGACACCGTTATGGAAGGAGCGTTCAGACCAGGACATTTCAATGGAGTTTGCCAGATTGTAAGCAAACTGTTCAGCTACGTAGAGCCAGATAAGGCTTATTTCGGAGAAAAGGATTTCCAGCAGATTGCTGTAGTCAAGGCCATGGTCAAGGATCTCAATATTCCTGTAGAAATATGCCCATGTAAGATTGTCCGTGAGGACGACGGTTTGGCATTGAGCAGCCGCAACGCACTCTTGACCGCTGAAGAGAGAACTTTGGCTGTGAATATTTCAAAAACTCTTTTTGCCAGTGTTGATTATGCCAAGGAGCATACGCTCGAGGAAACAAAGAAATTTGTCATTGACACAATCAATGCTCACGAAGGGCTTGAAGTACAGTATTACGAAATTGTTGACGGTGATTCGCTCCGCAGTCTTGCTTCTTGGGACGACAGCGATTATATCGTCGGCTGTATAACAGTCTTCTGCGGTGCACGTCCTGTGCGTCTTATAGATAATGTCAAGTACAAGGAAAAATAAACCATATTCAGATCTGTAAGCATTATGATGATAGAAGTATTGAAATCGAAGCTCCATTGCGTCCGTGTGACCGAGGCTAACCTTAACTATATGGGCAGCATCACGATTGATGAGGATCTGATGGATGCAGCGAATCTTATAGCCGGCGAAAAAGTGCAGATTGTCGACAATAACAACGGCGAAAGATTTGAGACTTATATTATAAAAGGACGCAGGGGAAGCGGTGAGATTTGTCTCAACGGAGCAGCTGCAAGAAAAGTTCAGGTAGGTGATATAGTAATTATCATTGCCTACGCTCTGATGGACTTTGAAGAGGCCAAGACTTTCAAGCCTACAGTTGTTTTCCCTGATTCAGAAACTAATTCCATCGTAAAATAGAGCTTCTTGTTCTGAGCACATAGTGCGTGTAGAAGGCTCTATTGTACATCTCTTTGTATAGGTCGATAGTTTTATAGATGATATAATAGAAAAGGACCGCAATGCTTTATATGGCTTTGCGGTCCTTATTTTTTTGTATGTTGTCTCTACTTCCTTTTGGGTTTATGCCTGTTTGTAGAGTTCCACATGTCCGTGGTCCATAGAAGCATGTACGTCAATGATGCGCTGGTTGCTGCTTCCGCGAAACATGAGGTCTGGGTCGTGCATTGATTCTATGTACGGCCCGTCCACCAGTACGTCAATCCATTTGAGCAGTTCTCGCTGTTCCGTATTCTGCATTATTCGTTCAAATGTATATCCCGTGTAGCACCAGATGTTCTTGTCCGTCTTCTGTTTCACCATTTGTGCCAATCGTGCAAAGCCTTTGGGCTGGAACATCGGATCGCCACCGCTGAACGTGACGTCTGCAAATTCATCTGCCTGTATGACGTCGAAAATTTCTTCTACAGGAGTGGGGCGTCCGGCCTCAATCTTCCACGATTGCGGATTGTGGCATCCCGGGCAGGCGTTCGGGCATCCGGCGCCATAGACCGCGGTGCGGAATCCTGGTCCGTCAACCGTCGTATCTTCCACTATTTTTATAAGCGAAATCATAGTTCCACAGTTCAATTGTCAGAATGTATTACGCGGTCGTTGAGTTCGGCCAGCTTTGCTTTGTTCCAGCGTTCTGTTGTTCCCACAAGGTAGCCTGTTATGCGCTGCAGCTTGTCTATATGTGTGCTTCCGCATTTAGGGCATACCTGCATATTTGCGTCTGCATTCTCGTATCCGCATTCCATGCAGCGGTTGCGGTTGTGGTTTACGGAACCGTAGCCCATGTTGAAGCGGTCCATCATGTCCACAACCCGCATGATGGCTTCCGGATTGTGTGTGGCGTCACCGTCCATTTCAACGTAGAATATGTGTCCGCCTCGTGTCAGATCGTGGTAAGGTGCTTCAATCTCAGCCTTGTGGCGTGCGCTGCATTTGTAGTAAACCGGCACATGGTTTGAGTTTGTGTAGTAGTCGCGATCTGTTATACCAGGTATAGAACCGTATGTCTTGCGGTCTATTTTTGTGAATTTGCCCGAAAGTCCTTCTGCCGGTGTAGCCAGAATGCTGTAGTTGTGCTGGAATCTTTCTGAGAAGTCGTTCGCACGGTCGCGCATGTATGTCACTATTTTCAGACCGAGTTTCTGAGCCTCGTCCGATTCCCCGTGATGCTTGCCGGTGAGAGCCACCAGACATTCTGCCAGTCCTATGAAACCGATTCCCAATGTACCCTGGTTGATTACAGATGCTATTGTGTCGTTCGGCTTCAGAGTGTCGCTTCCCAGCCACAGTGCACTCATCACCAGAGGGAACTGCTTTGCAAACGCCGTTTTCTGGAACTCTAGTCTTTCGTGAAGCTGATTTGCCGTAGTTTCGAGCATGGCGTCGAGTTTTGCGAAAAATGCGGCTATACGTTCTTCCTTATTTTCGATAGTACGGCACTCCAGTGCAAGACGTACAATGTTGATTGTAGAGAACGATATGTTGCCGCGTCCGATCGATGTTTTCGGTCCGAAACGGTTTTCGAACACTCTTGTACGGCATCCCATCGTTGCAGTCTCGTATTGGTAACGCTGAGGGTCGTCAGCTCTCCATTTCTCGTGTCTGTTGAATGTGGCATCAAGATTTATGAAGTTTGGGAAGAACCTTCTAGCCGTGACCTTGCATGCATATTTGTAAAGGTCGTAGTTCGGATCCTCCGGCATGTAGTTCACGCCTCTTTTCTTTTTCCATATCTGTATAGGGAATATGGCTGTCTCGCCGTTGCCGACTCCTTCATACGTGCTGCGCAGAACCTCGCGTATGATGCATCGGCCTTCGGCTGATGTGTCCGTACCGTAGTTTATGGAACTGAACACCACCTGATTGCCTCCGCGCGAGTGTATGGTGTTCATGTTGTGTATGAATGCTTCCATTGACTGATGCACTCTTGCAACAGTCTTGTTTATGGCGTGCTGAAGCATGCGTGCTTCGCCCTGAAGTCCGTCGAGAGGCAGAGTGATGTAATCTGCAATCTGACTGTCGTACAGATGTGACAGGTCTTGTCCATTCAGCTCCTCAAGCGTCTTTATTTCTTCAATGAAACTGCTGCGCACGTATGGTGCAAGATAGAAATCAAAAGCCGGTATGGCCTGACCTCCGTGCATTTCGTTCTGTGCTGTTTCCAAAGATATGCATCCGAGTATGCTCGCTGTTTCTATTCGCTTGGCAGGGCGCGATTCGCCATGTCCTGCAGAGAATCCTTCCTTCAATATCTTGTCGAGCGGATGCTGTACGCAGGTAAGACTCTTGGTCGGGTAGTAGTCCTTGTCGTGTATGTGCAGATAGTTGCCTCTTACCGCCTCTTTGGCATCATCGCTGAGAAGGTAGTCGTCGACAAACGGCTTTGTCGTTTCGCTCGCGAATTTCATCATCATTCCTGCCGGTGTGTCGGCATTCATGTTTGCATTTTCGCGAGTGATGTCGTTTGACTTTATGTTGATGATTTCGAGAAACATGTCGCGTGTCTTGGCTTTGCGGGCAATGCTTCTCTGATTGCGGTAGGCAATGTATTTTTGTGCAACGTCCTTGCGGCGGCTTGCCATCAGTTCCATTTCCACGGCGTCCTGTATCTCTTCGACCGTCATCTGCGGCTTGCCTTTCACTGTCACGTGGTCGGTTATGAGATGCACCAGATCCATGTCTTCGCCCTTGTCGGTGTGGAGCATGGCTTTGCGTATCGCAGTGATTATTTTCTGCTCGTTGAAGCCGACAATGCGTCCGTCTCTCTTTACAACTGTCTGAATCATTTCTTTTGAACGTTTTTTTTGAGATTCATAAAACATGCGAAATTCCGGCTCGGCACTTCTCTCAAGCATCACCAAGGGCTCTGCTGTTTTGAAGCGTATGCGCCCATGTCCGTTTTTCGGATGACAGCAAAAGTTTACTCCGCAGTTTTTCGGCTGTGGTGCTGATTCAATTGCGCAACGCATCCACGCACAGTGGTGCGTACTGAGAAAATGCCTATTTCGCTTTATATTATAATACTGTGCATTGCCTCCTAAACCCCGAGTCGGCAAGAACTGAACGTACAGGCAGGTCTTCTGACTTTCTTAAGCCTGACTCCTTCCCAAAGGTCTGTCCTTCAGTGGAGTTGCTGTTTGTCAGGCTTTGCAAACAAGATTACAGCAGCGGGTACTGTTCGGGATTTTCACCCGATTCCCTTTTCATCCATACGGCCGGACGGCACGGCATGAACACCTGTTATGTCTGCAAAGGTAATGTTTTCGCCGACTATATCAAATTAAAAAATGTATTTATCTTGTTCCTTATCCGTGTGCATGTGGTGAACGTCTTTTTGTTCTGGAATATATGTTTGCGGTCTTGATTTATTAGTATGTAATGTGCATTTTATTTTATTAAGCGTTAAAATGATAAAAATGTGATTTGTGTATAGGGCGTTTGCTTACATATTTGCGATTCGATGCGAAAAATTGCTTACTATTTGAAATAATAATTGAGTTTTTCTTCTGTATTTACTTTTGAAAATTATATATTTGTGGATGAAATCTACAAAATAGTAAAATATATGAGCAAATTGATTAAGCCTGAGGGTTATAAGCAGTTGCTTGACCCGACACAGACTGAACAAGGTATCAAAACGATAAAAGACTTCTTTCAGATTAATCTATCAACAGCGCTTCGCCTAAGACGTGTCACTGCGCCGCTTTTTGTACTTAGGGGACTTGGTATAAACGATGATTTGAATGGTGTGGAAAGACCTGTGACGTTCCCAATAAAGGATATGGGTGAGAGAGTGGCCGAGGTGGTACATTCACTTGCCAAGTGGAAACGTCTTATGTTGGCCGAATATGGCATAGAGCCAGGTTACGGTTTGTATACAGACATGAATGCCATACGTGGCGATGAAGAGCTTGACAATCTGCATTCGCTCTATGTTGACCAGTGGGACTGGGAACGCACCATTAAAGCAGAGGACCGCAATCTTGCTTTTCTGAAGAAAATGGTGAAGTGCATTTATGCTTCAATCAGACGTACGGAGTATCTTGTTTGCGAGACATATCCGCAGATCAAACCTTTCCTGCCGGAAGAAATACATTTTATACATTCAGAAGAACTTTTGCAGAAATATCCGGGAATGTCGTCTAAGGAGCGCGAAAACGCTATATGTAAGGAGTACGGTGCTGTATTTATAATAGGTATAGGCGGAAAATTGAGCAACGGCGAACCGCATGACCTGCGTGCACCGGATTATGACGATTGGACAACCAAGAACGAAGACGGATATGACGGACTCAACGGAGATATCATGGTTTGGTATCCTACGCTCAACAGAAGCATTGAACTTTCTTCAATGGGTATCCGTGTAGATCAGGAAGCACTCCTGCGCCAGCTTAAGATTACTGGCAAGGAAGACAGGAAGGAACTGTATTTCCACAAGCGTCTTCTTGACGGCGAACTTCCTTTAAGCATCGGTGGAGGTATCGGACAGAGCCGTCTGTGTATGGTGCTTCTCCATAAGGCACATCTTGGTGAGATTCAGGCTAGTATTTGGCCGGAGGACATGCGACGCGAATGCGCCGAATTGGGCATGCCTCTTATTTGATTTGCAGTTGATGCTGAGGTGCAGCTATTTTTTACACACATATTCTTCAGAACTGTATGTCGGTCATGTTTAAGATCGGCATACAGTTTTTTTATTTGCATATATCACTGAAAAACATTCTTCTTTTTTCTGTCTATCCGTTTAATTTTTCTGCTTTATTCCTCGCGCTCATCGTTTCAGTACTTCCTAAGGAGTATTGGAATATTGCTTAAGAAGTATTCAAGAACTTCTTAGGAGGTATTGCAGTACTTCTTAAGCAGTATTGCTGTTGTTTGGATCTTTGATTGAGCTTATACGCCTGACGAGGCAAAGAAAACATTAATGTCTGCAATTAAGAGCAAAGTGAATCTTTTTCGAAATATTTAATTTTACACAATATTTGAAGTCGGCGTTTTATTTTTGCCGCGATGGGCGTTGATTAATTTAACAAGACGCAAGCTATAAATCTTATACTACAGAAAAATCTAAGCTAAAACTGTAAGATGTATGAATTTTAAGAAGTTATTTGTAAGCATTGTCTGCATGTGTTCATGCTGTGCAGTGTTGGGACAGAATGTGAAACTGTCTACTTTGTTTTCAGACGGATGTGTTCTTCAGCAGAAGAGCAAGGTTCCTGTATGGGGAACAGCTGATCCGGGCGAAGCTGTGGTTGTCAGCGGTAGCTGGAACGATGAACAAGTGAAGGTGACGGCGGATGAGACTGGAAAATGGATTGCCTATCTGAGTACTCCTGCCGGCGGTGCTTCGACATACTCCTTGAAGGTAAATGACATGAATGTCGAAAATGTTCTTGTCGGAGAAGTATGGATTTGTTCAGGACAGTCAAATATGAAGTTCCGTTTGGGTGAGTCGTGGGACGACAATTGGCAGATCAAAGGTGACAACTTTACGGACCTGCGATTTTTTGAGGTCGGAGTAAAACGTTCAGACAAACCTTTGGACGACGTTGAAGGTTTTTGGCGTTACGGCAAATATGACAACAACATGCAGCACATAAGTGCTGTCGGATATTATTTCGGGCGTTATCTGCGTCAGAAACTCAATGTGCCTGTGGGAGTAATCGGTATCTACGAAGGCGGAACTTCGGCAGAGGAATGGACGGAGAAAGCACTGTTTGACAGTTGTGAGGAGTTGAAGGGTACTTATCACGAAGCACAGCCTGTTGGATGCCTCTACAACGGTATGGTTGCTCCTGTTTTGCCTTATAAGAATTCCGGAATTATCTGGTATCAGGGTGAGAATAATGTCAGTCGTCAGAATTCATATAAGACTTTGCTTGAACTGATGGTGGAAGGTTGGCGCAATGATTTCGACGATCCGACATTACCTTTTTATATAGCACAGCTCACTTCTTATGGAAATGATGATTGGCGCACATTCCGTGAGATTCAGGCCGACATTGCCGGTGACCTGCGCAATTCGGGGCTGGCTGTGACAATAGATGGAGGTGAGGAAAGCAATATTCATCCGCACAAGAAGAAGATTGTTGGCGATCGTTTGGCTATGATTGCTTTGGGACGTGTTTACGGAATGGACGAGCCGGTGAGCAGTCCTGTTTTCAGAAAAAAGAAGATTGAAGGTAATCGTTTGCGCCTTTATTTCAAGTATGCTGATTCTGGATTCAAGGTTAGCGGTGACGATGCTGACATTAAGCATTTTGAGCTGTGTGGCGATGATGGCGTTTATCATACTGCACATGCTGTTGTTGAAGGCAACACGATTCTTCTTGACTGTCCGGAAGTGAAAGAACCTAAAGAAGCACGCTATTTCTGGAAGAAATATGACAAACCGAATATTTTCACAGCTCAGGGACTGCCTATAGTTCCTTTCAGAACTGAAAATTAACTCAGTGGAGCTTTTTAACTATGTTGAACCTTAATTTATTGAAGCACAATATGAAAATCAGAACTATGGCAGTGTGCCTGCTGACAGCGTCTTATGGTATGGGATATTCGCAGGTCGGTTCCTTGCTCTATGATAAAGTGTATGACGGCTCCGGCGGACGTCCTATGGATTTTGCTCCGGCATGGACCGAACATTCTGTCAATGGAGACAATATAAAAGTTTCTCAAGGCAATAAGCTTTCTGTTTCGATCGGAGACAATTCGTCTTGGAATGCACTCATGTTTCTGCCGGGCACATTTTCTGTTCCTTTCACTGCAGAATATTCTTTGGATGGGATAGAAGGTGGTGGAACAGACTTTGACGTTCGTACGGCCGAAGGCAAGCGTTTTTCGTTTACTCTTCAGCAGAAATGTCTTATTGACCGTATGAGGAGTGATACTCTGTGCACTGAACTTCCGGTACAAGATCGTTCGGTATACAGATTTGCCGTTTCAGACGATGACAAGCTTGTGATATACCGAAACGGTGAAGAAATTTTGCAGGCTGCCGTTTGTGAGGGCGATACACTGATGGATCCCGGATTTGAGAATCTGGAAAATCCTGAGCCTATATGGTGGTGGGCAAGCTGGTCGCAGCTGACGGTAGATACTTCAAGACCTCGTTCGGGCAAGAAGAGCCTTCATTGGGAGAACGGATGGACCGGCGATATGGGAGCGCATATTCCTGTTCAGCCGAATGCAAAATACAAATTATCCTATTATGCGAAGGCTGAACGTGTAAATGCATGGCAGTCGGAGATGAAGGGCAACCTTACAGTTGGTGGTGAAGAGATTGCTTCTGTCAATATACCGGTAGGAGAGTACAGGCTTTTTACTGTCGAGTTTACAACAGGCCCTCTTGATGAAACTGCTGAGTTGAGGTTCCATAACGGATGGGATTCTTCCGAATCAGGCGCTTTTGCTGTATTTATTGATGACATGCGGCTCGAAAGGGTAGAAGCACAGCCTTATATGCAGTTCGGACGTAAGTCACTTTCTGGCGAAAGCCGTTTCGGTGTGCGCCATGTTGCTTTGCGTTATGGTGATGCTCTGCGGCCGGCCGTCTTTACAGACTTGGCCGAATTGTGTGAGAAGACGCGGGCGATGCTTGATGAAGCAGTTGTAGGTGATGAAATCGGAAACTATCCTGATTATGCAGTTTCAGAGCTGAAATCTTCTTTGGAGCATGCGGCAGGCGTTGAAGAAGGTTGCAAATATGTGGCTGTAGATTCTTCTTACGCCGTATTATCGCGCGATATGGAAATCTTCAGCAAGTGCATGGTTACTGACACTGAACTTTCTTTCTCGGAGTTTTCAGTGCCTCAACTTGACAGGACACTTCGTGCAGGAGAAAGTTTGACAATTGTTCCGACTGGAAAAATGAGTAATGGAGAAGAGATTGACAATGACATTCTTCGTGTTGAATATAAGTCTGAAAACGGTCTTTTCGAAATTTCAGAAGATGGATATCTGACGGCTTTATCATCAGGTTCAGATTTTCTTGTGGTCAATGCCAGATATATAAATGCCTCCGAACAGTTCAGAATACCTGTAAATATAGAAACTTATCAGATTGAGTCTGTTTCTGCCGAAACCTATGAAACGAAACTGTTGTTGGGCGATGCTACAGGTATTAAGGTTGATGTGGTCATGACCGGTGGAAAAGCTCCTGAAGCTGGTGAGGTGCAGTTGTCGTACGAGTCGTTGACGCCGGATGTTGCCGAGGTAAACAGCAATGGTTCCGTTATTGCAAAAGGTGCCGGCAAGGCTGTCGTTCGCGTTACAGCAACGTTTATGGGAGAAAATGTGAGCGCTGATGTCGAGTGCGATGTAGTCAAGATTGAAAGCATCTCGTTGGAGGCACCATTGAGCATGGAAGTCAATGAACATTCAGAATATGCATTTAGCGGATTCTATTCGGACGGAACTGAATTTGCAATGGAAGATGAAGATGTTGTTGTATGGTCGTCTGACAGAAGTGTGTTTAAAATGGACGATTCAGGCAATATTGTCGGTGCAGAACCGGGCGAAACGATGCTGAATGTTCGTGTAAATCAGGGAGGTGTACAGTTGAAGAAAAGCGTGGCTGTAAAGGTTGAAGTTCCTTTGTCCATCTCTGATGTCGAAGAAGCTGACAAGAACGGATGCAGATTTTCGTACAATCCGGACAGCAAGATTGTAACTGTCGTAAAGCCGTCAGATTGCAGTGCATCGAAGGTTTCTATCTATTCGTCTTCAGGTTTGCGTGTGCGCTGTGTTGCATTTGATGGCGACAGAGCTGAATTGTCTGTAGCTGGTCTGCTTGCTGGAGTATATGCTGTTGCCGTAGACGGAATCGCTTCAAACTCTGTAAAACTGACTGTTTCGCAAGGATATTGATTTTATTTTGAACATAGAGCGTTTTTTTAGGGATATTCAGTAAATAGAATAAAATTAGCCAACTAATTCATACACAAAGTGTTGCGAATTAGCTGGCTTTTTTGTATCTTTAGGTATTCCCC
>MNQS01000037.1 GCA_001915545.1 Bacteroides sp. 43_108
ATATGCAAATAATAATCGTTAAATTTGTGGATTCTTTTTTAGACGGGTGCCGACTGGCGCCCGTCTAAAAGGGGATACCCTAAAATTGGAAGTTTACGAAATATAAAACGAATGGTATACCATACGTAATGGTCGCTAGAGGGGGAAAACTCATTATAGGAAATAACTTTACCATGAATAATGGAATTAAGGGAAATCCCATAGGTAGTTATAGAAGATGCACCTTCTTTGTAGATAGGAATGCAGAACTTATTATTGGTGATAATGTTGGAATATCCCAAACCGCTTTAATATGCCATAAATCAATTAAAATAGGAAATAACGTGAAAATAGGTGGAGGTGTTTCAATATATGATACAGATTTTCATTCTCTAGATCCTGAAATACGTAAAAGCAAAGAAGATATTAAAAATCGTATAGAAAAAGCTGTTGTCGTTAAAGATAATGCTTTTATTGGCGCGCATTCGATTATTTTAAAAGGGGTAACCATAGGGAAAAATTCTATTATTGGTGCAGGTTCTGTAGTGACGAAACCTGTTCCTGATAATCAAATATGGGCTGGTAATCCAGCTAAATTTATTCGTAATATTTAATATGCAAACATTAGCAGTATTATTGACCGTTTTTAATCGTAAAGATAAAACATTAGAATGTTTAAAACAATTATATGCTCAATTGCCTATAGATGGATATCAAGTAGATATATATCTTACCAATGACGGATGTACAGACGGAACACCAGAGGCAGTAGCCTCGCAATATCCCGAAGTAAACATTATAAATGGAGAAGGAGAATTGTATTGGAATAGAGGCATGTATACAGCATGGCAGGAAGCCGCAAAAAAAGATTACGATTTTTATATATGGCTAAATGATGATACAATCATCTACCCTAATAGTATATCCTTTGCAATAAATGCCTCTCTACAAAAAGAAAATAAAGCTATCATTGTTGGAGCTACAGTCTCATCTACAAATAATATATCTACTTATGGAGGTAGATTAAAAAACAATTCTATTCCATTACTAAATAATTCAAACGACCTTACTCCAATCTCATATTTTAATGGAAATTTTGTTCTGATACCCAGATTTGTATTCAAAATATTAGGTAATTTAGATTATAAATTTCAGCATAGTAAAGGAGATTTCGATTACGGACTAAGAGCTCAAAAAAACAACATACAAATGTACCAACTTAATAAGTATATTGGGATTTGTGATTCACACCCAACACTAGATAGTTGGTGTAACCCTCAAA
Source organism: Bacteroides sp. 43_108 (assembly GCA_001915545.1). GTDB lineage: Bacteria > Bacteroidota > Bacteroidia > Bacteroidales > Bacteroidaceae > 43-108. The sequence goes on from MNQS01000037.1 coordinate 1,262, forward strand.
TACCTCTACAAAAAAGACTTAAGCTTTTAAATAGGCCGAATGCTATGCCTCCTAAAGAAACATTTTATTTTGATTTAAAACATAAAAACCATATAATAGCTTGTTGGCATTTCCTAACAGTCTATCTCCGTTGTTTTTTCCCTAGAGTATGGATTTGGCTTGGAAAAGCTTATCAACAATAATATTTTAAGATATGAAGAAACTTTTAATCTTTCATCCTTATTTAGCTCCATATCGGATTGACGTTTATAACAGACTTGCTAAAAAGGCACAAGTAAAAGTACTCTTAACAGGATGTCAATCCGAAATAAAAGGCCTAGGCTTTAATCTAGAAAATGTTAATAAGCTAGCCCAATTCAAATATGAATATTACAATAAAGGATTTTGGATTGGACGACACCTTATATCATTCATCTACTATAAAAAAATAATCAAACTAAAACCTAATATTATCCTATCTCACGAACTTGGAGTAAATACTTTAATGGCCATATGCTTTAAACGTTTTTTTAAATATAAAATTTTTACAACAATCGATGATTCACCAGCTATGGCAACACAATATGGAATTAATAGAAACCTCTTACGAAAACTAGTTTTTTCCCATATTGATGGAGTTTTAACTGTAAATCCTGAAGTTTGTGATTTTTTATCTCAAAAATATAAAAAGCTAAAGTGTCAATTCATATATTTCCCTATTATTCAAGACGATGTTGTACTATCACAAAAGATTGAAGCCTCAAAAAATGTTTCACAAAAGTATGTAAAACAATTTAACCTTGAAGGAAAAAAAATACTTCTTTTTGTCGGTCGATTGGAATATATAAAATCACCTGATAAACTCCTTGAAATTTATCATAAATACATAGAAAAAGAAGAATCAAAACTTGTAATAGTAGGTGGTGGTAGTTTATATGAAAAATTAGCTGAATACATTAAAATTAATCATTTAGAATCTGATGTCATATTGACAGGAGCACTAACAGGAGAATCTTTATATGCATGGTATTATCTCGCACATATATTCATTCTTCCTAGCTCATTCGAGCCCTTTGGTGCCGTAGTAAATGAAGCTCTAGTTGCTGGCTGTCAAACCATAGTATCCAACAAAGTTGGAGCCTCATGCCTTATTAATAAAAAAAATGGTAAGATTTTTGATATAGAAAAAGATGATCAATTAAAAAATGCTATATCAGAATTGCTGTCAAGAGTTCCAATAGAAAAAGTACATCAATCTCTAATGGCAAAAACATTTAATTCATTCTTTAATGACTTAACAGATTTTATGTCTATATGATAGTAGTTAGCATAATAAAGAAAACAAGAGATTTATTTTACAAACATATAGTTTGGCGGAAATATGAAATAGGTAAAAATTTTCATTGTGGCAGAGGAGTGTTTATATGGGGACGCAACAGAATAAAAATTGGGAATAATTTTTATATCGGAAAATATTCTTCAATAGAAACAGATTGTATTATTGGAGATAATGTAATTATAGCTAACCACGTTGGTATTGTAGGAAAATATGATCACAACTATCAACAGGTAGGGACTCCGGTGAGATTAGCCAGTCAAATTAGAGATAAAGATTACTCTTGGAAAGGCATAAATGAAATTACTTACATTGGTAATGATGTTTGGATTGGTTATGGAGCTATTATTATGAGTGGCGTAAAAATCAATGATGGATCAATAATAGCGGCTGGTAGCGTGGTTACCCATGATACAGAGCCATATTCCATATATGCAGGTGTACCTGCAAAAAAAATAAAAAATAGATTTGAGTCTTCAACCGATTTAGAAAATCACATAAGAAAAACCACAAATAAAATATAAGATTATACATAAAATTACACAATGCAAAATCACGTAGTCATCATGGCGGGCGGAATCGGCAGCCGATTCTGGCCCATGAGTGTACCGGAATATCCCAAACAGTTCATCGATGTGATGGGCGTAGGGAAATCACTGATACAGCTCACCGCTGAACGTTTTGAAGGGGTGTGCCCGAAAGAAAACTTTTGGGTGGTTACCTCCGAGAAGTATGTCGGCATCGTAAAGGAACAGTTGCCGGAGATTCCGACACAGCACATTCTGGCAGAACCGGAAGCCAGAAATACGGCTCCATGCATCGCGTATGCGTGCTGGAAAATCAAAAAGCAGTATCCGGAGGCAAACATCGTGGTCACCCCTTCGGATGCGCTGGTACTCGACAAGGAAGAGTTCAAACGGTGCATCAGTCAGGCGCTGGAATTTACGGCCCACTCGGAAGCCATCGTCACACTGGGAATGAAACCTACCCGTCCGGAAACGGGATATGGATACATCGCCGCTACTGGAGAAGGGAAGAACGGAATCTACAAGGTAGAGGCGTTCAAAGAGAAGCCGAACCTGGAAACGGCACAGAAATACGTGGCACAGGGAAATTATTTCTGGAATGCGGGTATCTTTGTATGGAACGTGCAGACCATTACCCATGCCATCGAGAAATATGCCCCGCAGATTGCCGGGGTGATGGAGAAGATGGCACCGGATTTCTACACGGAAAAGGAAACGGAAACCTTGAAAGCGGACTTCCCTACCTGCGAAAAGGTATCCATCGACTATGCCGTGATGGAAAAGGCGGAAGGTATCCATGTACTTCCTGCGGAATTCGGATGGAGCGACTTGGGCAGCTGGGGTTCGCTGCACACATTGTTGCCGCAGGATGAGAACGGAAATGCATACGTGGGAAACAACGTGAAGCTATTTGGATGCCGGAACTGCGTGGTACACGTGGCAGACGAGCAGAAAGTGGTGTTAGAAGGACTGGACGGTTACATCGTGGCAGAAAAGAATGGAAGACTATTAGTATGCCGCTTGACGGAAGAACAACGTATCAAAGAATTTTCACAAGCATAAAACAAAAAACATTATTTGATTGATTCTACCATTACAATACTTCGGTAAATTTTTACCGATAAATTAAAATTAAACATAGAATCGGCATAATCCGGTTCAAAATTATATTCAAGAGATCATTGAAATACTG
>MNQS01000119.1 GCA_001915545.1 Bacteroides sp. 43_108
AATCAACGCCAGACCGAGGGAAAAACTCAATTTCTTGACACCGGCTGAGGTCTTTTTCAAAAAGATTTCGTAATGTTGCACTTGCTGGTTGACTCTGCCTTTTCTGATCCGTTGACCAATTTGCGGATATGTGTTTGCATATGTTCTTTAATTTTGCGAATATTGTATATAGGTTGTGCATGACTTGATTGTAAATTAATAGTTTAAGCTCTTCTAATTTACTAAAGATCAACGATATGTACAATCTTTATTCTTAATTCTTTTATAGTCTTATTCCACCAACGGATATGAAAAGTAAATTTATAATATATTGTTTACTGCTCTTATCTTGGAGCTGTAAATCCTTCGGACAAAAATTAAGTCCGGTCCAGCAAACGGCCGATTTTGATACTTTATGTTCGAATTTGGAATATGTGCATCCAGATCTTTTTCTCTATCAGTCAAAAGAAGAGTATGAAATTAATAAAGCAACGATTAAGGCATCCCTGACTGATTCAATCAGCATATCGGATTTTTACCTGAAAATAGCACCTTTTGTGGCTGATATAAAGGATGGCCACAGCATGATGTTGCCCCCTGTTACCAATGACCTCATTGCTTATGCAAAGAAAGATGGCAATACCATGCCATTACGAATTAAAGCTACTGGAGACGTCTTTGTTGTAGATTATCCGATAATTGATAATTCTGAAATAAACGAAGGAGATACGATTCTCAGCATCAACGGCATCAGGTCAAAAGATATACTTGAACGGATGTATGGCCTTTGGGGGGCAGAGAAAGATAATGGAATAAAAGAAGGCAGCGTAAACGCCTATTGGTCTCCGTTGTTATGGTATATGTACAAATGGAGCAAGTCGTATGTTTTTTCTGTAAAGCATGGTGATATAATTAAAGAGATACGTTTGAAAGGAGTACCCCAAAGCGTGGCTTTAAAAGTCATAAAGGAAAGGCAATCTCAAATCAAGCCTGAAAGTTTCACTTGCACGTTTTCTTCTGATAATACAAAAGCAATCCTTACTTTTCGCAATGTATATCAGGAAACGGAGTTGAAAGTGTTCTGTGATTCCGTTTTTAAGGAAATTAATGACAGAAAAATCTCAGATGTAATAATTGATATGCGAGATAATACTGGAGGCTCCAGTCAATGCGTAGAAAAGCTGTTGTCTTATTTTCCACATCCGAATTATTCGCTGTATTCAAAAAGTTTGATTAAAGTCAGTCAATGTTCCAAGGCATATAATAAGAACAAACATCCGGAGATATACACTCAAATCTGCAATTTACCAGATGGAGAACTTTTTGAAATAAAAGAAACACCAATCAAAAGCAATAAGAAAAATTCAAACCTATATCACGGAAAGACAACCATCCTTGTAAATGACAAGACCTATTCTGGAGCTTCTACCTTTGCACACAAGATGCAAGGTTTAGGTATTGCAAGAGTTGAAGGGGAAACAGGTTGCCCTAATGTATATTTCGGCAATTTTCTTCACTTCACATTGCCCAATTCGAAGATTGATTATTTTATTACTTTTGCTAAGTTTTATGAATAAAACTGTATACGCCATGAAAAAAACACTTTTATACATTTTGTCTTCTCTTATTTGCAACACAGCCATATCGCAAAACATAATGAATGTTGAACAACATTCATTTAAGTCAACAACTTATAAGGAAAAACGTTCATTCAGGATAGCTGTACCTGCGTCTGCTTATCCTAATGTAAAGTACAATATATTACTTGTTTTGGATGCAGATTATGCCTTTGATTTGATTGCATCGACTGCAATTTATTTACAGACTTTTGAGTATATACCTCCAACAGCAGTTGTAGCAATTGACTATTCAACTCCTGGAAATCGGAACGATGTAGGATATGACCTATCCAACAATAGCCTCGATTCAAGCGGGGAACTATTTTACAACTATATTAATACAGATTTGGAGAGGGAACTAAATAAAATCCTTCCTACATCCGGTTTCTATACATTAGTTGGACATTCATATACAGCAAGTTATCTTAACTACTATATTGATGCTGGAAATGTTTATATAAAATCATATATTCTATTTTCACCTGAAGAGATGGAACAGCTTCCCCGTTTTGAGAATAACTACAAGACAAATGTCCCGAGTATCCGTATAATCACTGCAATGGATGATACTGATGCAAGAAAATCTTTTGGACAGAATTTGTATAAGACCTTTCAAGAAAAACATTATGACGTAAAGCTTAAAAATATCAAAGCAGATCATATGTCCGTAATTCCTGCTGGCATAATGGACGCTCTAACTGGGCTGTATGACGAATATTATAATATAGACAGCATATATAATATCATAGAACATGCGGATACCTCACTTTGGGAGATTTTTTTAAACATAAATGAAAGTAATAAATATCGTTATAATCAGGAACTCCCAATTTCTGGTTCATACATTTCGGCCTTCTTGTGGACAGCAATTCAAAGGGATGAAAAAGAATCTGTCAATAAATTCCGCATCTATTATGATAATGCTCTGATGAATGAAGAGTCTGACCCAAATGCATTGGGTGTTATGGGAGATCTGATGAATAAACTTGGACTATTGGAAGAGGCAGATTATTACTTGAACCGATGTTTGGCCAGATATAAGAAGTTGAAACAGGAGCATGAAACTCTATACTGGAGAAGAGTATATGCATTGAATGTTTTGCCCAAACTTGGACAATGCAAAAAGGCTTGGAAACTTCTGGAAGAAGGAAAAAAGATATATCCTGATGATAAGGCCATATTCTCCTATTATCAGGGTGTACTATCAATAGAAAATAATTATCTCATAAAACAAGGTATCGAGCAAATGAAATTTGCTGTCAGTAATCCTGTTATTCTGAAAAATAATTTTGTTGATCCAGAAAAAGCTGAAGAACTACTGAAAAAAGGAATATCGATGCTGAAAGATTTGAAAGAAAATTAAGACTATATGAAAGAAAATGAGTTTTATATTTCCATAATCAGAAACAGTATACGAGTGATTATATATGAGAAAAAATATATTTGAAAGGCGTAAAAAGAAAGTTCGATAAATTCATAAAAATCCTGATTTTATCATATTTTTGCAAGCTAAAGATAGCCTAAAATTTTATATCAATAAAATGGCGATTTAAACTTTATATTAACACATATAAAACAATTATTGTGATACTTATAAACTAAAAAATCTATGAAACTGCACTACATTATATTTCAAATAATTCTCATTATTGCAGGGCTGACATTTTATAGCTGTGGTGTAGAAACAGAATCACTTTCTACAAAGCGAGCACACACCGAACTAAAACTACCTGAAAATCCCGACAGTCTACAAATCAATTCTATTGTTCAGGTCTCACGAATTTGGGGATTTGCAAAGTATCACCACCCTGCTTTCGCTTCTCGTTCGATGAATGCCGATGCGGAATATTTCTACTTATTAAATGATGTCCTTCAAGCACCTGACTCCATGAGAAATAGCATTTGCTTAAAATGGATATCAGGACTTGGCTCTTATAGAATACGTGATAAAGAAGACGACGGGAACATAGAAACTTTCAATGACTTCAGATGGATTTCAGATTCTTTGTCATTAGGAAAAGCACTGAGTGAAAGCCTTATTAGGCTCAGAGATGCTGACCCAGAAAATAATCAATACGTAAAACAGACAACTGTCAATGTTTCGTATATTGAAACACAATATTCAGACATACCACAAGATGACGTGGCATACCGCCTTCTCGGTGTTGCCAAATTCTGGAATGCAATTGACAGCTATTCACCCAACCGTAATCTTACAGACCGTGCGTGGGACGATGTACTTGCGGAATATATAGCATTGGCATTTGACCGTTCTGTTAGCTTCCCTTCTCTGTATTCCAGAATGGTTTCCGAATTGTGCGACACACATGTCAATTCATGGTATATCCCAATCTTCGGAGGACGTTTTATCCCTCTGATGTGCAAATTTGCGGAAAATCGGTTATTTGTGACAGATACATGTTCTCTTGTGGCCAATAATCTTAAGATTGGTGATGAAATTATTCTAATTGACTCAGTCAGTCCAATTAAGCGTCTGATTGAGCTTGCATCATATATACCTCATTCCAACCGGAGTTCCCTTCTAAGGGACGGTTCCTTTGCCACTCTGTTGACAGCAAAAGATGAGGTCCAAATCAAGTATGCACGAGAAGGTAAAACTTATACTACCATGATTCCGTCGGTTGAAGGGGACAAGTTTGTCAACTGGAGGTATTCATTAGAAAATGCTCAATCAAAACCAAAATTTAAAGAAGTTGCAAACGTTATTGGAAGTATAAATATTGGTAGCCTTACTTGCAAAGATGAACAAGATTTAGAGAAATTTCTGGCATCCTATGATAAACTTATTATAGATTTACGTGCATATCCGGCAGAATACGATGTGCTTCACAAACTATTGCCAACCTTTTTCTTTTCCCAAAGCAGAGAAGCTGTAGAAGTATTATTACCACAAGCTCACCATCCAGGTGGTTTCATCCGATCTACGATATTGACAAGAAAGACATCTGATTCGGATAAGCTCTATAAAGGCAAAGTGGTTTTATTAGTAAATGCAAGTTCGCAATCTATGTCTGAATACTTTACAATGTTCTTGCAGACCATACCAGGCTCCATTACTATAGGAAGCCAAACAGCAGGTGCAGATGGTGACGTGACACGTATACAACTACCTTATGCGTCATTCAACATTACAGGTGCAGGAATATGCTATCCAGACGGAACAAATGCTCAGCGTAATGGAGTGAAGATCGACATTGTAGTAGAACCTTCTGTTAAAGGTACAATGCGCGGTGTAGACGAGCAGTTGCAGGCTGCAATAGACTATCTACAAGGAGAACACAGATAAATTCAGAAATTGAAAGCATTCGGTTAACAAATGAATCAACCATTATCATATTTTAGTTTTATATTGTGCCTTGTTATCGCCACAATCTGCTTCGTTGGCGCTGTCAATTTGGCCTACAGAAAGAGCGACAGATTACGTGATATGGTGCAGTTTGTTGTTTCTCCCAAAGATAATTTGGTACTGGATTTTAAGATCTCCAGTATCATAAAAACTGCCATTTGGTTTATATTGATTCATGTATCCATTACCATTGTTTATCATTTTGCGGATTTGATATTTTATTCAGAGAGTGCAGAAACAAGTATTGGCGATTCCGTACAGACATTGCCACTATGGGTTGTCCTTATATTACCACCTATACTGGAAGAAACGGCATTCCGTATGCCTCTGAAACGCAAGAGACTTTACATTACATTATCAAGTGCAGCGATAATGTTCTTTATATCGGCCATAATATTTTCTTCCAAGGTTTACAGTGTTACATGGGAAAGGCTTCTTTCATGCGCGATTGTTGCATTGATCGCATGGTTTTGGGGATATAAATGGGTCTCTAAAATCAAATTCAAAACATGGTTATGGATTTTAGTACTGTCCTTCTCCATACTGCATATCATCAATTATGACCTCAGCGCAATGGACGTAGGCGAATGGATTCGGGTAGTCCTAAAAGAGGCTGTTAAAATACCGAGTGCTCTGATGTTCAGCTATATAAGAATAAAACATGGTTTTAGCACATCTGTCACAGTTCATTTTACAATTAACGCTTCCGCATATCTGTTAGGCTCATTGGCATGAAGAACTATAATTCATCTAACAGCAGTTTAAGCATGCAAACATACCAATGCAATAAAATGAATAATCAAAGAAAAATTTGATGGATTTATTCTGAAGATTCTCAGGTAATCATAAATCGAGCATGTATTATAATGTTATCTTTGTAAACATGAAAATCAAACTGTTTACGCCATGAAAAAAATTATGATTTTGTTAGCCTTTTTCATTGCATGTTTTTTTACAAAGGCTCAGTCTGTAGTACCACAAGTAAATGAAAATGTGGAGCTGATGAGTATATTGTCACGAATAGCCGGATTTCCGGAATATCACATGGACATTGCTGGTCAATACATAAAGGATATGGACAACTATTTTAAGGACAATACCGACCATCCGGCTGTACAGTACATGAAAGGACTCAGAAACAAGTATGGCATTTCCTTCGATGCAGTCATGTCTATGGCTGTTCATCTGGACAACCAGAACGGAACTTTTTCGTTGATAGATGAAGATTCCACTACTTTGGAAAAAAGATGGAAGAATGTAGACAAGGATGAATTCTTATCTTACCTCAACAGCTTTTATAAAGATACAAAATTCCATGAGTTCTTCAATGCGCATAAAGGCCTCTATGAGAGAGGCATTAAAGCTTACGTAGACAGCGTAATAAATCATTTTGACGCAAACTGGTATTCAGACTTCTATGGCAATGAAGCCCAAGAAACCTTTTCTGTCATAATAGGATTCTGTAATGGTGGCGGAAACTATGGGGTAAACAGACAAATAAAAGGACAAAAGAAAGAAGTCTTCGCAATTGTAGGCTATTATGTGGATAAGGAAGATACGCCTATGTACAGCAAAGAATATCTGCCTACTCTTATACACGAATTCAACCACTCATTCATCAACTATTTTCTCGATGAAAACAAATGCCCTGAACATGTAAAAGAACTTGAACCTGCGGCATCAGACTTGTTTAAGTCGGCACAATGGAGCATGTCAAAGCAGGCATACAATAGTTGGAAGACAATGATTAATGAATCACTTGTTCGCGCATCTGTTATCTGCTATATGTTGGACAAAGAATACAAGCCGGAAGAAATAAAAAATGAACTGTTGGATCAGGTACAACGAAATTTCCGATGGATGCCCGAACTTGTTTGCCTCTTGAGAAAATACGAAAAGAAGCAATCAAAATATGATAATTTTGAGAATTTCTATCCAAACATAATAGACTTCTTCAAAGAATATGCAAAAAAAGAGAACAAAAGATTTGATATGATAAAAGCAAAAGGAGAGTCTTAACACTACTAAATACACTTTAAAATGCAGTATAAACTCCAACCAGTGTTGATCTCAAACTCTTTAATGTTGATAATCAGAAGTTTCACGTAAAATATTGTATATATGATTAATAGAATAATATTAATTGCCTGTCTATTTGTTTCAATGAACATGCAAGCTCAAAATGCAGATAAACGAATAGGCTCATTAATCAATGAAAGCAACTGGTTTGAGTTGGAGGAAGAGGTGAAGATCGTTCCTACAGACTTGATTTCACCATTCATACTCGAGTTGGCTACTGCGATGACGCATCATTATTTCAACCGACCTGATTCTGCGTGTGCCGTAATCTCTGACTTGCTGAGCAATTATCAGCAAGAGTTGGGAGGACAAACGATGAATATGGTCATTCTGTTGAGCATCAATTTGGCAAGAACTGGTCAATACAACGAGGCGGCAGGGATAATGCAGGATTTATGCGACCAAATGTCTTCCTTGGGTATGGACAGCACGCAGATAGCTCCATACCGTGCTCAGGTACAACAATATCGAACTTTGGCGACATGCAGCAATCTCTATCAACCTCTACATAAAGCTGGAGAATATCGTATTCCAATGATTATCGGAGATAAAAACGGTCAACACTCCATTGAAATGGATGGAAGCATCAATGGAAAAGAAGGGCGTTTTCTGTTCGATACAGGGGCTGGTTTGAACATGATAACTCCCAAATTAGCAAAGGAATATGGATTGCGCTCTTTGTATAATGACATCACAGTTGCAGGAGTTGGAGGAATGAAACAGGGCGGATATGCTATTGCAGACACTTTGCGTATCGGCGGAATGATTTGGGTAAATGTACCTTTTGTCGTAATTGACACCCATACAGGGCATGAAGAAGCTGATAAGTATAATGAAAAATTTCAGCTTCCTCCTGTCATCGGACTTCCTATTATGCTACGTATGCAAGAAATACAATTGGATTTCGCCAATCATGAAATCATTGTGCCAGCAACGCCTACCCCAGCCCTGCTTGACGGAAGCAACCTGCTCCGCACAGAATACGAAGGATTACAACTAAAAACGTTTGACGAAGCAAAACATCCGTTATTCTTCCATTTTGATACAGGTTCCTACTATACATATATGCAGCCAGCCTGGTATTCACGCCATCAAAAAGAAGTTGAAACGGCCGGTGTACCTGATTCGCTCCGCATGGCAGGTATAGGCGGTGTGACTATTACACGTACCTACAGATTGCCTCAAATGAATATCAGTGTAGGAAGCGGAACAACTACAATTGATTCTATCAACGTAAACACCGGCATTGATTTGCATACAGGACAACTAAAGACAACAGCTTTTTCCGATGGTACAGAAGACGGTGTCCTCGGTCTAAACGTACTGGAAAAGTTCTCCAAGGTGATCATCAATCTGAAAGATATGTACATGGAGGCTATTCCATATTCTGATAGACAATGATGAACGACATTATTTGTTGTCACACGTCTTTAGTGAGAATCAGGCAACCCGGATGGTGCATGATTTTATTATAGTATTATTACTATGAAATTAATAAACGATACACATGGCTTATAAGAAACAAAAAAAGCTGCACAAACGTTTGACTTTACTATTGATCAAGAGAAATGCGCAACATAACAGGTAGTCACATTACTTAACAAGGGAACAGAATATGAAACTGAGAAATAAACGCTTCTGGATATTCGAAGGAACGATTATGTCTACTGTTCTTATTTTTGGCATAATTTATTTTTCATGCGGCTTTAGTGAACTCATTGGCGCATCTATATATGGCGTTTTTTTCATTTACTCATCTTATTGCAGGAACGGCTACGTGGATTGTCTGCAAAATTGATTATTGGGCAAATCTCGCGATATGGCAGATTGTATTTTCTTCTGCTTTCTCCTTGCTGTTGGTTTTGCTGCTGATGCAAGGTAAATACGATTTGCTTTCCATAATTTCATTGCTGGGCATCAATTTGCTTTCACTTCTCATTTGTCCAATATACTGCGCTATTTATGCCACAATCATTAAGAAGTATAACATATAGAGTTAACCAAATACACTAATATTATGAAGAAGTTAATATTGGCAACAGCGATTTTATTTGTTGCCTCTGTAGTCAAAACGAATGCACAATCATTCATGGACCGAACTCATTTTGAGTTTTCAGCTGGGACAGGACTCAAGAACAAAGGAATAACGCCGATAGATTTTTCATTCAAGGCAGATGTAGACTTTGTTTCCATTTCATACCTTTTCGTTACAGCAGAGGACAATGTTTCCTTGTATAATGATGACGGAATCAAAACATATTATAATGGGGTAAGCATTGGCGGTGGCATTGGAGTCAGACTACTAAACAGTTCAAAAACAATACACGCCCTTGATGTACGTGCGAAAGCATTAGGCAGCGTTGGCAATCCTGCATGGAAGCGTTCGTCTTACGACATATCCTTGGCATGGTACTTGAAATCACATAGATTCTCTCCTGTCGTTGAACTTGGCTACAGATTTATTGATTCACGTACCAAAAGCATTGACAATTGCGGACATGCCTTTTTGTCCATTGGATTGAGATACTGAAAAATACAGAAAAAATCATCAGCTGTATTTTCCTGTATATATTACGCATTATAATTGAAGTTTGATTAATTGTTATGGCATGTGGAACGATATTCATGCATTTTCCACATGCCATAATTTTTTATCTCTTCCCAAAATCTTTAAATATTGAATATCAATTAGTAAAACGATTACAAACATCCGTAAAATCGTTACTTATGCTAACCGTTCCAACTGTTATTTTTGTGCATTCAAAGCAGAAAAAACAGCAAACAATATGCATCTGTTTTGCACACGTAAATTCTGCAAGAACGACAGTATATGGATAAATATAAGTAAAGATATGGACAGAAGAGATTTCATCAAGAGCAGTTTGCTTGCAGCCACGTTGGGTGCTATTTCCGGCCCGAAAGCTATTGCGCACGAAGCTGAGAAACGGGCGATAAGAGAACAGTTAACAAAAGATATCCTAAACTATAATCCAAAGATGCAGTATAGGCAGATGGGAAATACAGGCGTTAAAGTTTCTGCGCTTGGATTCGGCATGCTGCGTCTGCCAATGAAAAACGGACATGTAGACTTTGAGCAGACTACACCCATGGTACGACGTGCCATAGACGGCGGTGTGAATTATATTGACACTGGACGGGTGTACCTTGGTGGTGAGAGTGAACAGGCTGTTGGCAAAGCACTTGCCGGAGGATGGCGCGATCGTGTGTATGTCACATCCAAAATGCCATGGTGGAAGATGCGGAGTGCTGGTGATTTTGAGAAATTCTTTGACATGTCACGGCGTACCATCGGGACTGATGTGATTGATTTTTATCATATACACATGATTATGCACAGAGCATGGAAAGACTATGTGTTGCCTTACAAGCTCATAGAAAAGATGGAGAATCTGAAAGCCCAGGGCAAAATACGCTTTATGGGATTCTCATTCCACGACAGTTTGCAATTGTTCAAAAAAGTTGTGGAATACACTCCTGCATGGGATTTCTGCCTCATACAGCACAACTACCTTGATTATGAATATGAAGCTGGGGTGTTAGGACCTAAATATGCCGCCGCAAACGGCATGGGATTAGCTGTGATGAAACCTGTACGTACAGGATTTCTTGCCAATCTGCCACAGACAATGCGCGAAGCTCTTGCTTCGTCAGGTATAAAGAAGCCTGATACAGAATGGGCATTAGATTATCTTTGGGACATTCCAGAGGTGAGTGTTGCCGTCAGCGGTATGAGTAGTATGACGGACGTGGAAGAAAATTTGGAATATGCGGCCAAAGCGCATCAAAACATGTTTACACCAAAAGAACGCGAAGCACTTGGCGCAGCCATCCGAGCATACCGCCATGCACCAGGGCATATAGATTGTACTGGTTGCTACCAATGCATACCATGTCCGCAAAATGTGGCCATCGGATACATTTTCGCATACGTATACAACAACTATATCATGCATAAAAATATGAAACGTGCAATATCAGACTATACAGTTTCAATGTCGCCTGTACAACGGGGCGACCCAGCTTCGTCGTGCATAGGTTGTGGCAAATGCCTTGAAAAATGTCCGCAACATCTGGACATTCCAAATCTTTTGGCTAAAGTAAAAGATACGTTTGGTAAATAATAGTATAAATATTGCAAGTCTATGAATTGAAAAATATTTATAGGATTGTTAGGAATGGAACTGGCTATATCACCTTTGTCAGCACAGACAGTAGATGTACACTCGCTCATTTCTGCCACTGGCATTGCCTCGCATGAAGTCTATTATTCCGGCAATAATAAAACAAAATTACATGCAGCAGATTGACTGGGAAAGCAATCTGTCACGTCTCTACTTCGACCTTGCCGGCAATCCAAGCATTGACGTGCTGAAATCATTGCTCACCATTACGTCGCCCGAACATATTCTATATGGTTCAGACTATCCGTATCTCCCAGATGCAGTACTTAAATCCAATATGAAGAAGCTGAAGGAGACACTTGCTTCAGACAAGGCACTTGCAGGATTCGCAGATATGTTTCTCTGGAAGAATGCCGAGAAATTATTCATCAAGGATGCAGTTTCTGACAATACTCTGACGGAGTGATGCCTTCTTGCTTCTTAAACATACGACTGAAGTGCTGAGAGTATTCAAATCCCAGACTATCGGACACCTGAGATATGGTCTCGCCTGACGCAAGTTCATTTTTCGCCAGTTGAACAATAAACCTGCGTATGCGGTTGCTTGCCGTATCTCCGGTGGTTTTCTTTATGACATCCCCGAAGTAGTTGGGCGACATACATAGTTTGTCGGCACAATACTGTACAGACGGCAAACCAAAAGTGTGCTGCAAACCGCTTTCATAATAATTATGGAGCAGACGGTCGAAACGAACAAGAACATCAGAATTCTCTATGCAGCGAGTGTTGAACTGACGATTGTAGAAGCGCTGACAGAAATTGAGGGCCAGCCCGATATATCCAACTATTATGGCATTCTGAAGTTTGTCGGGGTTCTTTCCCAGCTCGTCGCGTATCTGCCTCATAAGTGATACGATTACATCGTGTTCTTCGTTGGTCATATGTAGCGCTTCATTGACGCTATAGTCGAAGAACGTATAGTCCTTGATGCGTTTTTCGAGTGAGAAGTGATGAAGCAGGTCAGGGTGAAAAAGAAGTGCCCAACCTGAGATTATGACTTGTTCTCCATTATCTTCCTTGCCTCCAACCTGACCTGGCCCCACGCACAGCAATGTTCCTTTGTTGTAATCATATCTGCCACAACCGTATTCCAAGTCCACTTCGGCATCATCTCTGAGAAAAAGTCCATACACACTGTAGTCATTGAGACTGTAGCGTATAGGAGACACTTCTGAATAGTCAATAACGCAGACCAAAGGATGCAGCTCTTTACATCCAAGACAACGACTGTAGTCGTTGACATTCTTTATTTTCAAGATATTGCTCATGCGTTTCAGCCTTTTATGATATACAATCAGTACAAAGATAAAATATTTTGCATATAACATTTGTGAATGAGAGCCATTTCTGTAAAAATGGTTGGTTTTCAGTGTTTTTAGTTACATATATTACTTTTGATACTAAGTATTTTTGCAGTACATAAAATATTATCAAGAAGCAATATTTCATACATGAATAAATGTAAGCTTGCATATTACTGAATTCAACAAAAAGCTGATAAAAATGAAAAAGAACATCGGTAACGTATTGGCACTGTATCCTACACCTGCTGTTGTGGTGGGAACAGAAGTAAATGGTAAAGTAAACTGGTTGCTTATCGCTCATGTAGGAATCATCGGACATGACCGAATAATGCTCAGCATGTTTAAAAAACATTACACAAATGAAGGTGTCAAACATGTAGGAAAAGTTTCAGTAAATATGGTGAACGAAGCTATGCTGGAACGAGCTGACTTTGTAGGTTGTGTAAGTGGTGCTAAGGAGGACAAATCTGAAGTGTTTGCCTATCACTTAGGTGAAGCAGGAACGCCAATTATAGAAGACAGTCCTTTGGTGATGGAGTGCGAGGTGGTAGACAATTACGAAACGGATACTTTTGACAACTTCATCTGCAAGATAACTAATACCTATGTTGATGAAGATTGCCTTAATGAAAAAGATAAGCCGGACTACGACAGACTGAAGCCTGTGCTTTTCGAGATGCCAAACTATACATACATGCGCACGGGTGAAACTATTGGGAAATGCTGTAGTTTAGGTAAAAATATAAAGAAGGATTGACTATGAAAACAAGAAAGCTTGGTAAAAACGGTCCTACGGTATCTGCTGTAGGGCTTGGTTGCATGGGATTTACGCAAAGCTATCCACCTTACCCTAATCGCGAGGATGCAATCTGTACAATACGCGAAGCTGTTGATTTGGGTGTAACATTCTTCGATACTGCCGAAGTGTACAGCTATGGCATGAATGAAGATTTAGTTGGTGAAGCTCTTCAGCCGGTACGCGATAAAGTAATAATAGCAACAAAATTCGGTTATGACCTTTCTGAGAAACCGGATTTACGTACATCTGTCCGTCCTGTGGCACTGTCAAGCCGTCCTGAAACTATCCGTAAAGCAGTGGAAGGTTCATTGCGCAGACTCCGCACAGACCATATAGACCTTTATTACCAGCATCGTGTGGACAAAAATGTGCCTATAGAAACAGTAGCAGAAACAGTCGGAAAATTAATAAAAGAAGGCAAAGTATTGTATTGGGGATTATCGGAAGCGGCGCCTGCAACAGTTCGCCGAGCTCATGCCGTTTGCCCATTGGCAGCCGTTCAGAGCGAATACTCTATGTGGTACAGAAAACCGGAACTGGAACTGATGCCGACTCTTGAGGAACTTGGAATCGGCTTTGTACCGTTCAGTCCTTTAGGAAAAGCAGTACTTACTGGACGATTCAACAAAAATACAAAGTTTGACACAACGGATTTCCGTTCTGCAATTCCGCGATTCCAAGGTGACAACTTGAAACACAACATGAAAATGGTTGAATATGTTGAATCTATTGCACGAAAAAAGAAGACAACTCCTGCACGCATCGCCATCGGATGGTTGCTGGCACAGAAACCGTGGATAGTGCCTATTCCAGGCAGCAAGCACATAGAACGCATTCAAGAAAACATAGAAGGTGCTGACATCTGCTTCACACAGGAAGAACTCGCAGATATACGTACTCATCTGGATAATATCGAAATCATAGGCGGACGATATCCGGAAGACCAAGAGAAGATGACCGGCCTATGATGAAGGTCACAGACTTGCAAACAGATGATATCCTTGTAATCGCATATAGAAAAAACGGTTGAAGCCCAAAAACTTATGATATATGAAAAAGATATTAGGAATAATTGCAATTGTGCTGATAAGCAATCTGTATGCAACGGCACAGACAACGCATAGAGAAAAGGACAGAGCGGATGTATGTAAAGAAAATTATCGCGCATTGTTTGGCGGTGAAGCTTTGACAGATCAAGGCACAGATCCAGAGTTAATGGATATACTGCAAAAGTTCATTTTCGGTGAAGTTTTCCAAACAGGCAACCTGACAATCAAGCAACGCGAAATGATTACATGCATAACTCTTGCTACTATGCAGACGCTTCCGCAACTTAAAGCACACGCCGACGCAGCACTGAATATCGGCGTCACACCAGAAGAATTGCGTGAGGTGATGTATCTCACGGCCCCATTCATCGGTTTTCCGAAGACTTTGAATGCCGTTGGAACCTTGAATGAAGTGTTTACGGAAAGAGGAATATCTCTACCATTAGAAAAGCTGTGTATTGCGACTGACAGTAATCGCCACGAGATAGGCATGACTATACAAAACAGATTATACCCTGAAGGTATTGCTTCAGTAATGGATGGTATGCCTGGCAATATGGGCAAAGACGTTGAACTATTTCTTACAGATTATTTTTTCGGCGAAATATACAGTAGAGGAGCACTTGATTTGAAGACGCGCGAATTGTTGGGATACTGCGTCTTGACCACAATTGAAGCAGAAAGCCAGCTTCAATCACATTACTATGGCAATATTAATGCAGGGAACTCTCCTGAGACATTGACAGCTGCCGTAATTCAGTGCCTGCCGTACATCGGTTTTCCAGCAGCTATAAAGGCTCTGCGCATTATTAAACAAGAATATGGCAAACATGCTTCTAATGTTAATAATCTTGTGCGCTTATCCAAAATAACTGTTGACACTGAACAACTTGAAGCCTATAATGCTTATCTGAAAGAAGAGATAGAAGCTTCGATGAGTTGTGAATCTGGCGTGTTGACGTTGTACGCAGTGGCTGAAAAGAATAATCCAAACAAGGTGACTATACTTGAAATATATGCAGACAAAGATGCCTACGAAAAACATCTGAAGACTCCACACTTCAAAAAGTATAAGCAAGGCACTTTGCCAATGGTAAAAAACTTGGAGCTGATAGACGTAAAACCTCTGATTCCAGGATTGAAAATCAAATAACATTTAAATTTAAAATATGAACAAATTAATTTTAACTTTGATTGCAATTATGACACTAGGATTTGTCACTTGCGCACAAAACAATGGAAAGAATCATATGCAAAACAAAAAGAAAGCTTTAGTTGTATATTTTTCTGCAACCGGCACTACAGCACAAAAGGCAAAAATGATTGCAGAAGTTACAAAAGGTGATTTATGCGAGATTGCTCCGTCAAAACCATATTCTTCGACTGATTTGGATTGGAACAACAGACAATCACGTAGTTCTGTTGAAATGAACGATTCAAAAGCTCGTCCTGAATTGCAAAAAACAGATATTGATATGAGTGCCTACAACTGTATCTTCATCGGCTATCCCATTTGGTGGAATCAGGCTCCAAGAATTATCAATACATTCATAGAAAGCTATAATCTGAAAGGCAAAAAACTCATTCCGTTTGCAACATCAGGGGGAAGCGGAATCAACAACAGTGTAAGAGAATTGAAGAACACGTATACGGACTTAGAATGGGATAATGGCAGGCTTCTTAACAGCGCAAACAGTAGTGCTATTCAAGACTGGGTCAATGAAGTTATGGCAGAATGATGAAATAAAGAAAGAAATGGAACAGATTTAGTATTTGGGGCAGAATTAATAAGCCCTTAATGGAAAATAATATTAAAGAGCAGATTCTTACAAAACTTAGAAGTTGTTGTCCGTAATAATTTTGGAACTGTATTTCAGAAATAAATTGCATAGAAGCAAGATTTATTGGGTGTTTTTTGTTTAACTTAGGACATCGATTGTCAGGTGATGCGTATATCTGTATACTGGTAACAGACAACTCAACCATTTAATTTTACCAGAGTATTACCATCTACCGAATAACCTTATGTCTTCTATGTAAACATTAAAAACTAAAATAAATCTATATGAGAATGAAACAAACAGCAACCCGTCTGACCAGTTTTCTATTTCTGCTGTTGGTCGTAAGCATAGGTGTCTCGGCACAGCGAGTTTTCAATCATCCTGGAGGTATTTTGAGCAGTACCGACCTGGAGCGTATCAAACAGCATGTGGATGCAGGTGACGAGCCTTGGGCTTCGTGCTGGAAAGACCTGCAAAGCTACTCTCTTGCGCAGAATACCTATACAGCAAAACCTTCTGCTGAAATAGGTGGTGGAGGTACACGCCAGAGAGCAGCCAGCGATGGATATGCAGCTATGCTGAACGCTATCGAGTGGCACATCACGGGAAATACAGCCTACGCCGATTGTGCTGCAAGGATTCTTACTGCATGGGGCGAGACACTAGAAACAGCCTCAGCCGAACTCTATCAGTATCCGTGCCGAAATATGATTATGGCGGCTGAAATGCTGAGAAACAGCGATGGTTCGTTCTATGAAGGATGGGCTGAAAACGACCGCAATATGTTCCTGACAAAGGTGCGCACTGTGATGTATCCTGCAGCAAAGAAATTTTGCACTTACATGAATTCACACCCATCCTGGTATACTCCAGCGGCGTTGGTTGTAATGGCATCTGGTGTGCTTCTTGATGATGCCGCTATCTATCAGGAAGGTTATGACCTGATGCTGAACACAGACCATTGGGGACAGATGTACGGAGGTTCAATCGAACCTAGCGGACAGATGAGAGAGATGGGGCGTGACAACGTTCATGGAGGACTGACACTTGGCGACATTACACAAGCTTGTCTGCTTGCATGGAATCAAGGTGACGATTTGTTTGCAGCAGGAGACAATCGTCTGCTAAAAGGTGTTGAGTACTGGTGCAGATACAACACCGGACATCCGGACACTCCATTTGAGCCTCTCGATTGCAGCGGTCTGGACAATTCTACAGGATTTTCTTTCTATTACATCTCTATGCACAACAACGGATTCCGCCTACGTCCTGACGCATGCTGCTTTGAAGCCGTTTATCACCACTATAAGGAAGTAAAGGGCATGGATGACGAAAAGGAATTCCCATATCTGACTATAGCCGCACGTCTTGCCCGCCCTGACACCGCCAACGAACTTCTTGGATTTGGCACGTTATTCTTTACAATAGATGCAAAGACATCGCTATACATGACAGAAGAACCTGCAAAGCCGCAGGACTTCCGTGCAGAGGACGGATACAAATGCATTTATGTGTCATGGAAACACCCGGAAAATGAGGATGCACGCGGATTCAACCTGTACCGTTCTACGGACGGCAAATCGTTCTCGTTGCTAAAAACGTGGGATTACTATACAAACAATATATACAAGGACGAGGATGTAGAGCCGGGAAAGACCTACTACTACAAGCTCAGACTTATAAATAGAGCCGGAGGCAGCCTGATGAGCGAAATATCATCTGCTACCGCACAACCAGGAACAGATGAGCTTCCAGGCAAATGGAACTTTGCAGGAATCAGCTCTGGTTCATACGGAGGAGGAATGTTCACAGCAGCGCAAGACTCTACATTTGCAGTTTCAGGTCTTGGCAAAGATATTGGTGGAACATCGGATATGCTGGGATATGTATATAAGAAGGTTACCGGCGATGCAACACTGACTGTACGCCTGACATCAACCAAAGAGGCATTCTACAAGGTTGGTGTAATGATGCGAGGAACGCTTGACAGCCGTGGTCAGTCTGCGGGTCTTACTCTCGGAGAAACAGGTTACCGCATGGTCCGCATGTTCTATCGTACTTCAGTTGGAAATTCAACCAGCTGGATTAATGGAACAAACTACGGATATGCCCCAATGTGGATGCGCGTGAAACGCGAAGGAAATAAGTTCTCTACTTATATCAGCCGTGACGGTGATACATGGTACCTTATAGGTTCTACTACAATGTATATGCCAAAGACATACTATGTCGGCATGGCATCATGCAACGGACAGACATCTGGCGAGACATACGAAGCAATTTTTGACCACGTAAGTCTGGAGGCAGAAGATGCAGCACCTGAAAATGTTCCAACAGCGCCCAGAGGATTAACTGCGATATGGACGGATTCGTGCACAGCCTCACTCTCGTGGCAAAGTGTTGAAGACGCAGACTCGTTCATTGTGTACCGCTCAACTGACAACGTGAATTTTGATTCGATTGCTACTGTGAGTGCATTCAAGCTTGAAGACAAGGTGACTTTGCCTGGCAAGTATTTCTATAGCGTAGCCGCATTCAATACACTAGGTATGGGTGAACTTTGTGATGCAGTGGAAATCGAACTGTATGATGCAGAACAGCTGAGCGGAACAGTTATAGGAACCGAGGGGTCATGGAACAATAATCCTTCGACAACAAGAAGTGCCGCTCTGGACAACAATATCGGAACTTTTTTCGATGCACTTGAGGCAGACGGTGCCTGGGTCGGCTATGATATGGGCGAGAAAGGAAGTGCAATGGTAGCCTTCGTGAAATTTGCGCCACGAAATGGATATCCCGAACGTATGACGGGTGGTGAATTTCAAGCGGCAACAACTGCTGACTTCAGTGATGCGTGGACTATTGCCAAGGTAGACGAAGAGCCTGCAGAAGGCGTACTCACTAAGCTTACTGCACCTTCAAGAAGATATTATTGATACCTTCGATACATATCGCCCGACGGAGGCAACTGCAATGTGGCTGAGGTTCAATTCTTTGGACACAAGAAGACAGATGACACCGATACCATAACAGATGTTACGGTTTCACCGGAAGAAAAAGATGGTGATGTTTTCTCTATCAATGGAATTAAAGTGAACAAGACCGAAAAAGGTCATATATACATAAAGAGCGGAAAGAAATTCTATCAGAATTGAAAAGTTTAAAAAGAGGTTTTTCATAAATGGATGTGCGGATCGACTGTATGCATTCAGTATGATCTGCATATTTTTTTGTATGTATCCTCTCTTGCCTTGAAACATTATGCAAAACGTATGGCGTCACAACAGTGTTGACTGTTTGAATTATTTGCGCTTTACGCAAATTGTGATTATTTTTGTATGTTGTAACGCAAAATAAGAAGAAATGATCCTAATAGCCGACAGCGGCTCCACAAAGACAGCGTGGTGCCTCACAGACGGAAAATCTAAAAAATCGATAATGACGCAGGGCATCAACCCTTTTCTGCAAAGCGAGCAGGAAATTAGTGCGATTTTGCATAACGAGTTGTTCTGCGACATAAATCTGGGCGAAACCGATGAAATTTATTTTTATGGAGCCGGATGTACGCCAGAAAAAAGCGGACAGGTCAGCAAGGCTTTGCGGCTGGCTTCGTCGGGACTTCCAAAAATCAGTGTCGGAAGCGATTTGCTCGGTGCGGCACGTTCGTTGTGCGGCACAGACAGTGGCATTGTATGCATATTAGGAACAGGATCTAATTCTTGCTATTTCGACGGCAACAGCATAACAGACAATGTGCCTCCGATGGGATTCATACTCGGTGATGAAGGAAGCGGTGCCTACATTGGTAGAAGGCTCGTAGGCGGATGCCTGAAGAAACAATTTTCGGACACAATTTGCCGAAGTTTTCTTGAAGAGACCAAGCTGACGGTACCGTCTATCATTGAAAAGGTGTACAGACAACCTATGCCTAACAGATTCCTGGCAAGCTTGTCGCCGTTTTGTGCCCGACACCGCGATGACAAAGAAATTCATAATTTCATCGTAGATTGCTTCAAGGAATTCTTCAAACGCAATGTTGCCGCATATCAAAATGGCGGAAGCAAGGTGCACTTTATCGGTTCGATAGCTTGGTTCTACAGACACGAATTGCGAGAAGCGGCCGAGACGGAGGGATACAGTGTTGGCAAGATTTGTCAGACGCCAATGGACGGACTGGTAAAATTTCATCTTAGACATAAGCTATAACAGAACGTTGACAACATGCTGAAAAAGATTAATATACTCAATTATAAAAATATTGCAGAAGCAGAATTGAGCTTTTCTGAAAGAATCAATTGTTTCGTTGGAAGCAACGGTGAGGGAAAGACGAATGTGCTTGATGCAATATATTTTCTTTCGTTCACAAAGAGCGCTACAAACTCCGTTGATTCAACGACTATCAGACATGGCGAGGAGTTCATGATGCTACAGGGATTGTATGAGATTGATGGCAACGATGAAGAAATATACTGCGGTCTTAAAGCACATCAGAAAAAGCGATTCAGACGCAACAAGAAAGAATATAAAAAGTTATCTGAACATATAGGATTCATTCCGCTCATCATTGTGTCGCCAAACGACAGTGCTCTAATAGCTGGAGGCAGTGACGAAAGGCGTAAATTCATGGACGTTGTCATCTCGCAATATGACAATGACTATCTGCATCTTCTGGTCAGGTACAACAAGGCTCTACAGCAGAGAAATGCGTTGCTGAAAATGGAAGAAGAGCCAGATCTGGAACTGATGAAAGCCTTTGAAGAGGTAATGGCTGATGCCGGTGAACGCATTTATGAGAAACGATGCCAGTTCATAGAAAAATTAGTGCCAGTATTTCAGAAATTCTATACGGCCATATCCGGTGATCAGGAACAGGTCGGACTAGAATACATAAGCCACTGTCAGCGAGGGCCGTTGCTGGACGTCATACAAAGAGACAGATTCAAGGATCGCGCCATCGGTTATTCCTTGCACGGCGTGCACAAAGATGAACTTGAAATGACTCTAGGAGGATATCCAATAAAGCGAGAGGGATCGCAGGGCCAGAACAAGACGTATTTGATTTCTTTGAAATTGGCGCAGTTTGATTTTCTTAAAGAGAAAGACGGAAGAAAATGCCCTCTCCTATTGCTTGACGATATTTTCGATAAACTTGACTCTAAAAGAGTCGAACAGATAATAAGAATTGTCGGCGGTGGTGATTTCGGACAGATATTCATTACTGACACCAACAGGGAGAACCTCGACAAGATTCTTGAACGTTCTCAAGGACAATACAAGATATTTACAGTTTGCGGAGGACGTATCACAGATACTTCTTCTACAGAAACAACGAATGAAGAATGAGGCGCAAGAATACAGAACAGATTGGAGACATAATAATGCAGTTTCTCAGAAGCGAGGGACTGGAGACACCTCTCAACCAATATAGACTGATTGAGGCATGGAAAGATGTACTAGGGCAAGACATTGGAAAATATACAGGCGAAATGTTCATTAAAAATCAGACACTGCATGTGCAGATAAAGTCATCGGTGCTCAAACAGGACTTGATGATGTCGAGAAGCAACATCATAAAAAGGCTCAATGAATATGTCAAAGCAAACGTAATAACTGAAATTATTTTCCACTGAAACAGTATGCTCAGCGCATGAGGATACTTAAAAGACAAATATTTCGTGCATTTTTTTCAATTATTATAGAAAAACAGCTAAATTTGCGCGGTTTATGTACGAAACACGCATAAACTGCAAGTCAATTCGAAATAATAAAAACAACAAAATAAAAAAATGGCAAAGACAACAAAAAAAGAACCAACTGGTTTGGAACTAGAGTTGGGAAAATCTGAAGCATTCATCGAGAAGAATCTCAAAGGCATCATCATCGCTATTGTAGCAGTAATCGTATGTGTATGCGGTTATTACATCTACAAGAACCACATGGACGAAGTTGAAAAGAAGGCAGAAGTCGCACTCTACAAGAGTCAGACTTATTTCGCTCAGGAACAGTATGAGACAGCCCTTAACGGCGACAGCATCAGCAGAACCGGTTTCCTCAAGATTATCGACCAGTACAGCGGAACAAAAACTGCCAACCTTGCAAAGCTTTACGCTGCTATCTGCTACGCCAACACAAACAAGTATGATGAAGCTATCAAGTATTTCGAGGATTTCAACCAGGAAGATGATCAGATGATTTCTCCTGCTTCAATCGCAGCTCTCGGAAACTGCTACATTCAGAAAGGCAATACTGAGAAAGGTGTAAAGCTTCTTGTTGAGGCAGCAGACAAGGCTGACAACAACACTCTGAGTCCAATATTCCTTCTTCAGGCAGGTGAGGTTTATGAGTCTCTCAATCAGAATGATAAGGCTCTTGAACTCTACAACAGAATCAAGAAGGATTACTTCAGATCTCCTCTGAGCCAGGACATCGACAAATACATCAACAGAGCTACAAAATAAGATTTCAACATAACCTCAGCCCTGATTGCCATTGCATGAAGGACAAGAGTGAATAAGAAATCTCAAACAAGAGTATAGAATATGGCAACAAAGTATCATAACCTGTCAGACTATGATTTGAATTCAGTGCCTGACGCTTCAGAAATGAAGTTCGGAATCGTTGTTAGCGAATGGAACAACAATATCACAGGTGCACTGCTTGAGGGTGCTTGCCGCACGCTGGAAAAGCATGGAGCAAGAGAAGAGAACATAAAGGTGTTCACCGTGCCTGGAAGTTTTGAGCTGACATACGCTAGTGCACAGATGGTGAAGCAAGGAGTAGATGCTGTGATTGCCATCGGATGCGTGGTCAGAGGCGACACACCACATTTCGACTACATCTGTGAAGGTACAACTTACGGACTTGCGCACTTGAACGCTACGCAGGATGTACCAGTAATCTACGGTCTGATAACTACAAATGACATGCAGCAGGCAGAAGACCGCAGTGGAGGTAAACTTGGCAACAAGGGAGATGAATGCGCCGTCACAGCTATCAAGATGGCAGACTATGCAAGAAAAATCAAACACGGTCTTAACAAATGATAAGACACATGGGTAAGTTCTAATAACAACAGAACTTTTCGATAAACACAAGGGAGGATGAAGCATAAATCAGCTTATCCTCCCTTGTTTTATTTCTGGTGGATTGAATACTCCAGTTATATCGTATCTTCGGCACTGATATTAATGGATGCATCTATTTCCCACGTGTAAAAAAATGCGTATTTTTGCAGTAAAATAGTTAAGTTAGAGGATAAAGCCATCAAAAAGATAAAGCACATAGTTAGAGGAATCGTAGGAGGAATACTTGTGTTGTATTTCGGCCTGATTCTGCTGTTCAGTTTCCCATTCATGCAAAACATGTTGGCAAGCTGTGCTTCAGAGTATTTATCTGACTTGCTGGATACAGAAGTTCATGTCGGTAGTGTCAGTCCTGGACTACTGAACAGACTCATCATCGATGATATAGACATCAAGGACCAGAAAGGCAAAGACATGCTTAAGATTGCCAGAACATCGGCAAGCATAAGTGTTGCTTCGCTTTTCCACGGACAAATTAATATTTCAAGTTCACAGCTATTCGGAGTAAAGTGCGTTTTGTACAAAAAAGACGAAAAGTCTTTACCCAACTATCAGTTCGTGCTTGATGCTTTCAAGTCGGACAAGAAAGAAAGCAAATCGAGCATAAACCTCAGAATAAATTCTTTCATAATGAGGCACGCAAATCTGAAGTATGACGTGCTTGATGCGGAAAAAACTCCGGAAAAACTCAACATGAATCATCTTGATTTGAGGAATCTGGCCGCCACAATCTCACTCAAGGCATTTACCCCCGACTCGCTGAATCTTTCTGTAAAAAGACTAAATATCACGGAGAAAAACTCCGGGCTTCACATTGCAAATTTTCAAACAAAAATTGAAGCCAACAAAAGGACGGCTCTCATGTCTAAATTGTGTCTGACAATGGATGAGAGCCGGCTGAACATTGATACACTTGTGGCCGGATATGGATTTGACAAGAACAATAAGTTTGTTATCAAGTCATTTTCAACTGGAATTTCAGAAACAGTTCTAAGTGCAAGGGATTTCAGATGTCTTGTACCCGAACTTAACAAAGTGGATGCTAGAATCAATGTTGGATGCAACATTGAAGGCAACAATGAACATATCAGACTTAAGAATGTCTCTGTTAAGACAGACAATGACGACATAGCTATCCTACTTGATGCATCCATTGATTACTACAGAAGCAAACATCCATTTCTTTCGGCTGACATAAACAATGTTGACATAAGTTCTGACGGAACTGAAATGCTTGTAAAAAGTCTTTCCGTAGATGAAAATACAGCCAAAATCCTCGAAAGGCTTGGCGATATTAATTTTTCCGGAAATGTATCAGTAGGCATGAATACTCTTTATGCCAAAGGTAAAATGGTTTGCGATGCAGGTGATCTTTCGATGGACTGTGGCATCGGCAAGGAAAAGAATCTGATGGGGCATATTTCTTCTGACAACCTTGAGGTAGGAGAAATACTTGACAACGATAAATTAGGTAATGTTTCATTCGATATAGACGTTGATGGACGCATTGCAGACAAGACATACCCGATAGGAACAATTGACGGCGATCTCATGCTTTTTGAATATGCCGGCTATCAATATCAAAATATTTCATTGGACGCAAACTCTGACGGTGAAAACATTGGAGGAAAGCTGAATATCGACGACGAAAATCTGAAGCTGAATATTGACGGTCTCGTGCGTCCAACGGGCAATATGCCAAAGGCAAAGATTGCAGTAAACGTAAAGGATTTCAATCCTAAAAGTCTCAATCTTACGCAGAAATTTGCAGATGAAAAATATGCATTCAATTTGACTGCCGATCTCGTAGGAAAAAACATTGACAATGTTCTCGGAAGCATCAGTGTAGACTCAATTGAAGTCATAACACCTGAAAGACGTATCGTAACGGATAATATCAGAATCACATCACGCGCAGTGGACAGACGCAATAAGCACGTCACTATTGCGAGCGAATTTATCAATGCTGATATTAACGGCGATTTTGGTTATACTGATATCGTCAACAGCATACAAAATAGATTAAGCCATCACTTGCCGTCGTTGGCCAAAAGAAAGAGTCGCACACATAACAATTTTGCTTTCGACATGACGATTTCTGACTCAGAGATGTTCAGACATTTGACAGAGCTGCCAGCAAGTATGGCTGAAAATGTTGTGTTGAAAGGAGTCGTTGATGACGCATCTGGCAACGCTTCAATAGCATTGCTTGCACCTAAGGTATATTACAACAACACTTTATATGACTCGATTTCAATAATTTGCCAGGATTGCAGTGATTCACTGGATATTGGTATAAATCTTGAACGCATCAACGATAAGGGACAGAAGACTGCCTTCGCAATATCTGCATATGCAAAAGACGACAAGCTTGATGCAGGTTTCGGATGGAGGAATCTTGACGGCATCGATATGGAAGGAAAAATCGGTGCAATTGCACAATTCACAGATAGTCTCGGAAAAAGAAAGACTTCCATTAATCTTAAGAAGACACAGATAAATATCAATAATACGCTTTGGCAGGTTCATCCATCAGCCGTAAGTATTTATGGAAAAGAAATAACTTGCAACGGTATAATGATAAACCATGTCGATCAGCACATCAAGATCGACGGAAAGATTTCCGACACACCAGGCGACTCACTTATAGCCGACATAAGTAAGATGCAGCTTGAGTATATTCTCGATTTGGTTAATTTCCACGCTGTAGAATTCAAAGGCAAAGCATCAGGACGCGCTATTGTGTCCGATTTTTATAACAAACCTAAAGCAGACGCATACCTTCTTGTCGATGGTTTTTCCTTGCAAGGCGGTGTACTTGGCAATGCAAAACTTCACGGAAGTTGGAATGAAGAAATTAAGGGTATATCAATCACAGGACAGATTGATGATATCATTGAGGGACGTACAACTAAAGTTGACGGATACGTATCTCCAGGCAATAACGACATTGACCTTCTTATCGGCACGAACAAAACAAGTGCAAAGTTCCTCAACGGCTTTATCGGTGGCATATTCAGCAATATAGACGGAGACATTGACGGATATCTGAGAGTATGCGGTCCTTTGAACGAGATAAATCTGCTAGGCGACATTGTACCGCGAATCAACATGACACTCAATGCTACGAATGTAACTTATCACACACTCGGCGATACAATAAAGTTGCGTCCCTACTCTTTCCGGTTTGACGATATAAGACTGGCAGACAAAAAGAACAATACCGGTATCGTCAACGGTGAAGTCAAGCACAGAAATCTCACCGATTTCTCCTACAGATTCAGGATCGATGCAGACAATCTTACATGTTATGACGAAAGAGTCTTCAATGAAGACAAATTTTATGCAACAGTATATGCCGACGGTCAAGTCAACATAAATGGTGAAGACGGAAAACCTCTGCACATCAATGCCTACATAAAACCTCAAAAAGGAAGCGTGTTTGCTTATGATGCTGCAACTCCGGATGTTATGACAAACAGCAGTTTCATTACATTCAGAGACCGCTCTTCTGCACCGTCAGTCCCGAATCTGATAAGTGATGATGAAAATGCAAATGAAAAAACTGACAGTGTAAACACCATTCCAAACGAAGAATATGACACTGAATATACTGGCGACATATACATCAATTTCAATGTAGACCTAACTCCTGAAACGGAGATAAAGATGCGAATGGACAATACGCAGGATGGTTTCATAAGCACCTATGGAAATGGAGTCATAAACGCTCAGTACCACAACAAAGGTGCGTTTAACATGTACGGCAAGTACAACATTACCAGCGGTAAATACCGACTCTACCTCCATGACATCGTATACCGAGACCTTTCCATCCAAAATGGCAGCAGCGTGGAATTCAACGGTGCTCCATTCGATGCAAATATCCATCTTATTTGCTGGCACACCATCAATTCTGTACCTCTGAGCGACCTCATAGGTAGTACTTCATATTCGCAGAACAACAAAACCAAGGTAATCTGCATAATGGATGTATCAGGTAAACTGGGAAACACCAATATCAATTTCGACATAGATCTGCCTACTGTAAGCGAAGAAGAAAAGCAACTCGTCAGAAGCATGATCAGTACCGAAGAAGAGAAGAATATGCAGCTTCTCTACCTGCTCGGTCTCGGACGCTTCTATACATACGATTACGCACGTGCCGACAACAGCGGCAACAGCTCAAGCCAGGCCATGAGTTCTCTCCTCTCGTCGACTTTGAGCGGACAGATCAATCAGATGCTTTCCTCTATAATCGGCAGCGAGAGCAACTGGAATTTCGGAACCAGTCTTACGACAGGCGAAAAAGGATGGGAAGATATGGATATTGAAGGAGTGCTCAGCGGACGTCTTCTTAACGACCGCCTGCTCATTAATGGAAATTTCGGATACAGGGACAACACCTTTAATCAAAAAAGCACGAACTTTGTGGGCGACTTCGATATCAGATGGAGATTGAAGGAAAACGGCAATACATATCTGAGAGCATACAATCAGACAAACGACAGATATTTCACAAAAGCGACATTGACCACACAGGGAATAGGATTCTCTTATCAGAAAGACTTCGAGTCGTTCATGGAACTTTTCACCTTCAAACGTAGAATGTCGAAAAAGATATCTGAACAAAAAACAGAAACGAAAACAAACGATAAATAGCAGTATGAATTACGGATTTATTAAAGTCGCAGCCGCTGTACCGAATGTAAAGGTGGCTGATTGCAGTTTCAATGAAATGCACATTGAGAATCTTGTGGCTCAGGCCGAAGGCAAGGGCGTGGAAATAATCTGTTTCCCTGAATTGTCCATGACCGGCTATACCTGCGGTGATCTCTTTGCACAGCAGCTTCTTCTTGACAGCGCCGAAAATGCTCTTTTCAGGCTGCTCGACTTTACTCGTTCACTGAACATCATTACCATCATCGGTATGCCAGTGCAGATGAATTCAACACTCATCAACAGTGCCGTGTTGATACAGGGCGGAAAGATTCTTGGAATCGTGCCTAAGACATACCTTCCTAACTATAAGGAATTCTATGAAAAGAGATGGTTTACATCTGCACTCGACCACGAAAGTACTAACGTACATATCTGCGGACAGAATGTGCCGGTAAGCCGAAACATCATATTCAACACAACCCAGGGTAAATTTGCCGTTGAACTTTGCGAAGACATGTGGGCTCCTATCCCGCCAAGTTCTGAACTTGCCCTGCGCGGTGCGGAAATAATATTCAACCTCTCAGCCGACAATGAAGGCATCTGCAAGCACAAATATGTATGCTCGCTCATAGCTCAGCAGTCAGCACGCTGCATAGCCGGATATGTATTCTCTTCATGCGGATTCGGCGAGTCAACGCAGGACGTAGTATTTGCCGGAAACGGTATAATCTACGAAAACGGTCTTATGCTTGCCCACAGCAAGAGATTCTCTTTCGAGGAACAGCTTGTAATCACAGAAATCGATGTAGAGAAAATAAGAGCTGAAAGAAGAATGAACTCTACATTCGGAACCAGCGTAGGCACCCTTTCACAGAAGGATACAATAAATGTCGACTGCACATCGCACATGCTGGGCGAGCTCAAGCTTACACGTAAAATCGATCCGCATCCATTTGTTCCGACAGGAGCAGAACTTGACGAAAGATGCGAAGAAATCTTCGCCATACAGGTTCAAGGTCTTGCCCAGCGCATAGTCCATACCAATGCGGCAACAGTTGTACTGGGAATTTCAGGCGGACTTGACTCCACGCTTGCCTTGCTCGTTTGCGCTAAGACGATGGACAAACTCAAGAGGAAGAGAAAAGACATCATCGGTGTTACAATGCCTGGTTTCGGCACAACAGACAGGACATACCACAACGCCATATCATTGATGCAATCTTTAGGCATTACAATAAAAGAAATCAGCATCAAGGACGCCTGCATCCAGCACTTCAAGGATATCGGCCACAACATAGACGTTCAGGATGTAACATACGAGAATGCACAGGCACGCGAAAGGACACAGATACTTATGGATTTGGCCAACAAGTTCAACGGTTTTGTTGTGGGCACAGGCGATCTCTCGGAACTTGCATTGGGTTGGGCAACTTACAATGCCGACCACATGTCAAATTATGGAGTGAACTGTTCTATTCCTAAGACACTTGTAAAGCACCTCGTAACATGGGTTGCTCAGAACAGCATCGATGAGGAGTCCAAGGCAACACTGCTTGACATTGTCGATACGCCTATCAGCCCAGAACTCATACCTGCCGACAAATACGGAAACATACAGCAGAAGACAGAAGACCTCGTCGGACCATACGAACTGCACGATTTCTTCCTTTACAACTTCATAAGATTCGGCTTCAGTCCTTCAAAGATTTATTTCCTCGCACAGCAGGCATTCAACAGCAACGAAGGCATCACTGCAAAGTATGACGACAGCACCATAAAGAAGTGGCTGACAACATTCTGCAGAAGATTCTTCACCCAGCAGTTCAAGCGTTCTTGTCTGCCAGACGGCCCTAAGGTAGGAAGTGTTTCACTCAGCCCTAGAGGCGACTGGCGCATGCCTAGCGATGCAAGCTACGCAATGTGGGTAAGCGAATGTGAGGCCATGTAATATTTTGTACTTAAAGATACATACGACCTTTATTTTATGGTAAACAGAGAAATCACCAAGGAAAATCTTGATGATATATATAATTCGGGATTCGATTCTGAAGAATTCAAACAGAAAGACCCTTGCGGCATAGTGTATGAGCTGATGAAACATACAGACAATCAGCTCGACATCGAAATAGGTGCATTGCTTACCGCAATGATTGCCTGGGGCAACAGAAAAGCCATACGCTCTGCCGCGTTGACCATGCTTAGAGATGAAATGAACTGGCATCCAGCTCATTTCATCCTAAGCCATGCTTACGAGCAATCCTATGCAAATGCAAAAAACAATTGTGTCTACCGCACACTGAATGTAGATACTTTCAAGCAGATATGTTCCAATATTGCAGACTCCCTACAGGGATTTTCCACAATCGAAGAAATGATTGAAGGCAAATCCTCCAAGGACGCAATTGCACAAATATGCAGAATGCTTGAGCCTGCTAAAGTCGGCACTATGGACAAATCCGCATGCAAGCGCGTATGCATGTATTTCAGATGGATGACAAGACATCAGGCGCCCGACATGGGACTCTGGAAAAACCGCAGCGAAGCCGACCTCTATGCTGTCATGGATGTACATGTGTGCGATTTGACAATGTCGATTCTGAAAAATAAGCGCCCTACATGGAAAGCCGTTGTGGAACTGACAGATATATTCAAAAGTTGGGACAGCACAGATCCCTTGAAGTACGACATTGCACTTATGACTTTGTCTGACAGAATTGACGAGGAAGAAAAAATTATTAATAGTTGGGGTAAGCAGAACAGATAAACATATTTTTGCATTTTATACAACATTTTAAATCAGGCATTATAAGCATTGCTATATCTTTGTGCCTGTAAACTACAAACACACACATGAACGAAGTAATCGTTATCATTATTTTAATTTTAGTCAACGGCATTTTCTCAATGTCAGAGATTGCGGTGATATCTGCTCGAAAATCAAGTCTATCAACAGATGTAAAAAAGGGAAGCAAAGCAGCAGATACGGCTCTAAAATTGGCAAATCAACCTGAAAAATTTCTATCCACAGTACAAATCGGCATCACACTTATCGGAATTCTTACCGGTATATATTCTGGTGCTAAATTGGCAGACAGCTTTACAGAAATCCTCGTTGATTGGAATGTTCCCAAAACATACGCACCAGCTATTTCACAGACAACAATTGTAATTGTAGTAACTTATCTTACAATTCTTTTCGGAGAACTTGTTCCTAAGAGATTAGGACTTAGTTCTGCAGAGCGCATAGCAAAAATCATAGCAAGACCTATGCAACTGTTGTCCATAATAGCGGCGCCATTTGTATGGATTCTGTCACACAGCACATCCTTTATATTCAATATGCTCGGTGTGAGCGATTCAGGAAATAAAATCACTGAAGAAGAAATCAAGTCAATCATTAAGGAAGGCACCGAAGAAGGCGAAGTTCAGGAAGTCGAACAGGACATCATGGAAAGGGCATTGTTGCTTGGCGACCTGAATGTTTATTCACTGATGACTTACCGCTCCGATATCACAGCTATTGATATAAATATGAGCAGTGAAGAAATCAGGGAAGTTGTCAAAAACAATCTCTACGAAATGTATCCTGTCATAGATAAGACTTTCGATGATGTCAAAGGTGTCATCAGTCTCAAAACATTGTTCTTGAACTTCGACAACAAGAAATTCTGCGTAAAGGACTATATCGAGACAGCCACATTCTTCCACGAAAACATGAGTGTTTACAGTGCACTCGAGCAGATGAAAGTAAAACGCATCAATCAGGCACTTGTGTGCGACGAGTTCGGAAGTTGTCAGGGCATCATAACCCTGCGCGACATTCTCGAAGGCCTCGTAGGCTCAATCGAGGATACTCAGGAAGAACCCGACATCATCAAGCGCTCTGATTCGGACAGCTGGCTGGTTGACGGCCGATGCCCATTCTACGATTTCCTCTGCTACTTCGAAAAAGAAGAGTATTACGACCCAGAAGAAAGCAACTACAGCACCATAAGTGGTCTCATACTCGACATACTCGACCGCATTCCTATGAGCGGAGAAAAGGTACAGTGGAAAGAGTTCAACATGGAAATTGTGGACATGGACGGTGCAAGAATCGATAAAGTGCTTGTAACAATCTCACACGACGAGAACAAAGAGGAAGAAGAAAAAAAATAAACGACTTCTACAAAATTGCAGAATAGAATAAAAAATTCGCCACAGCCAGCGCATAATGATATGCTTGACTGTGGCGATTTTAATTTATTATATGACAAGCCCTAAGGCTTAGTTCTTATCAATTAAACCTCCGTTGGGACGTGATGTCAGGATGCTATCATGAAAATTAGATTTGAAAATTTTTTTTGCTTCTTCCTTGTTTGAAGCTCTCAATACTGACGTCTTGCCACTGTTTGATGTCACATAATATTTTTTTCCGCCAATTTTCGGGAATATCAAGCCACCACCATTAGGACGTGACATCAAAATCCCCTTACCCGCATATTTTGACTTGTAGATAGTATATGCCTGTGCTTTGTCTTTTGCATGAATAACTGCAGTCATTCCATTATTAAGGGTTACATAATATTTGTATGCGCTTGCATTTTGAGGAAGCATACAAAGACATCCAGCAACAAAAGCTGAAAGAGCAACACTATTGATTTTCTTCATATCATAAGATTTATTTTGTCAGCCGTCTCCCTTGTCGGCAATATTTTTTATGGATTGCAGGGAGAGGAAAACTGTATTATGCAGTATTGGCAATCCAGACAAGAAGGAGCATTGTGCTAAACCAATAATGCCACATCTTTCACTACAAAATTAATTACAAAACGCAACAATTGTACTCAGGCCTCAGAGTTTTAAAAATATTTAATAGAGAGGGGTTAAATTTACACTTTCTCAAACTAATCCAGAGATAAAAATATATAAGTTTGAAATAGATATGCATACAACTTTTGCAGATACCGAACATTAGTATATCCGTCTAATCTGTTCCCGCAATTTCTATTCGCAATACTTGCAGAAAGTTAAAAACGGCGCACGGAACAATATTATTCCACACGCCGTCTTAATAACTTAATTTTTCGTGCGCATCATTTCTGAAACGAGCATTTATCTAAAACAGCAAAGAACATGAAAGAACTCTTTCTTCCCTACACTGTAATTCCATCCGTTTCAGAATGAAACATCAAACATTTAGTCTTTGAAATTCTTCATTTCACTGTCAAACTTGCGCTTAGCAGACATTCCCTCATTGAAGTTGCAAGGACCACCGATACATCCGCCTTCACAACACATGACCTCAATGAATTTTGTAGGACACTTGCCAGTCTTTGCGTAACCGCGGAGCTGAGCGATAGTTTTCTTATTCAGTCCTTCAATTACTGTTGCCTGAAGAGTATTGTCGCCGACAGCATTCTTCACAGCACCAAACACACCTCCGGTCTTGGCAAATCCCTGCGCATCGTGATGACCGCGCTCGCTTGGGATGAACGGTTCGCACTTCTCAATATCTATTTCATAGCCGTTGAGAACAGCCTCAAGCTCGCTGAAAGTCCACACGAAGTTCACGTCCGGATTGTCCCTACCCTCACTTCTCTTCGAAACGCACGGACCTATAAACACTTTGTAAGCATCAGGATGCTTTTCGCATGCGTGTTTTACAGTGTAATAAAGTGGAGAACCTGTTGTTGAAACATACTTAGCAAGCTCAGGCACATGCTTCTTCACCAGCTGCACGTAAGCCGAACAGCAGCTTGTAGTCATGAACGGAGCGCCTTCTGCCATTCTCTCCTTGAATTCCTCTGCCTCATTTCTGATTGTCTCCTCTGCTCCGTAAGCCACTTCAATCACATCGCTGAAACCGAGCTTGCGGATGGCACCGTAAACCTTCTCAATCGGGTAATCGAACTGAGAAAGAATAGATGGAGCAACCATTGCCACAATCTTCTCTTTTCTGTCAAGAAGCTTTATTACGTCAAACACTCTCGATGATTCGAATATAGCACCGAACGGACACGCCTTCATACACTTTCCGCAGTAAATGCACTTATCCGGATCGATATGCTCAACACCGTATTCATCCTTCGATATAGCCTTTACCGGACATGCTTCCTCGCATGGCACCGGCATATATATGATAGCATGGTAAGGGCACGCCTCGTGGCATCGACCGCAACTTATACAAACATCATGGTCAATGCTTGCCTTTCCGTGCTTGTCGTATGTGATGGCATTCTTCGGACACACAGCCGAGCAGGCACGCGCAACACATCCGCGACAAAGGTTTGAAACCTCATAGTTAACCTTGATACATGAAGAACAAGCCTCGTCCATCACGTTCATCAGGTTGACCTTCTCTTCCTCGACACCTCTGTTGATCATACGCTGTGCATAGTCAGACAAACGGTCAAGTTCGTCTACCTCATCGCTCATGTCGAATCCCATCATTGCCATACATTTGTACTTTGTCACTGCTCTTTCCTTGTAGATGCAGCAACGTCCTCTTGTCGGCGATTTTCTCGGATTCAGTTCCAGCGGCAATCTGTCAATGTCCTTATACAGCCTGTTGTTCTTCCACATGTTCACCATGCGTGTCAGCAACTGGTAGCGGATGAACATAATGTTGTTTGTATTACCCATGAATATTTATTATTAAGTAGAAAAATTTATATGAATTAGTAAACCAGTATCGAATGTTTAATTAGAGTTAATTTCCTTATTCTGCAAATATATATCAAAAAAGTTTACAATCAATCAGGAAACACTACCCTTTTCAGTATGTTGTTCATAAAAGCTATAGCAATTCCGTAATTTGTCATTGCCACGCCCTGTTCGCGCGCTTTTTCCACTCTCGAAAGCACCAGTCGGCGGTTGAACATGCACGCACCGCAGTGTATAATCAGGTCATACGGACTCAAGTCTTCCGGAAACTCATTTCCAGATGCGTGTTCAATATGCACGCCTTCGCCGGCGAAACGTTTCAGCAGTCGTGGCAGTTTCACACGCCCTATGTCTTCATTCTGCGGTGTGTGGGTACATGCCTCTGCAATAAGCACACGCGAACCCTCTTTCAGCTGCGCCAGCTTCTGAGCACCCTCCACAAATATGCCTATATCGCCCTTCACTCTGGCAAACAGCACCGAAAATGAAGTCAGCATAGATTCCTTCGGACATATCTCTTCCACCTGTTTGAATACCTGCGAGTCGGTAATGACCAGTCGCGGAGCATCCTTCAGCCGTTCCAGAGTCTCTGCAAAATTGGCCTCCGTACAGCACACGGCAGTGCATCCCTTGTCGAGCAGGTTTCTCAAAGTCTGCACCTGAGGAAGAATCAACCGTCCGCGCGGAGCTTGCGAGTCCTGCGGCATCACCAGAACCACTGTATCACCGGCCCCCACCAGATTGCCCGTTATGTCGACAATCTCAGCCTTGTCCTTCAGCTTCTCCGCGACAAGTTTCTTAAGAGCATCTATGCCGGTTCTGCTCTCCGAGGAAACTTCCAAAACACTGCCACCAGCGCATGTTCCCAGCACATCAGCAATGCGCTTGCGATTCTCCTCTGTTCCGGCCATGTCAGCCTTGTTTATTACAACAACTGTCGGCACCTGCTTTTTCTTCATGGCCTCCAGCCAAGCCACCTCTTCGTCCAAGTCCGATGCATCATCTGCTGCAACTACCATCAAGGCCATATCTGCAGCATCCACAGTCTTCTGCGTAGCCTTGACCCTCAGTTCGCCTATTGTCTCAGCCTTATCGTCAAATCCGGCAGTGTCAACCAGCACGCAAGCTCCAAGTCCCGGCATCTCTATATTTCGGTATACCGCATCAGCCGTAGTACCCGGAACGTCGGACACAATCGACGCCTCGTATCCGCATATACCATTAAGCAAAGACGATTTTCCACTGTTCCTCTTGCCGTACAGCCCTATGTGCAGTCTCAGCGAGCGCGGTGTCGAGTCCTTTTTCTCCATACGCAAACATCAGGGGTTAGAATCTGAAATCCCTCTTGCCGTGGTCAATTTCAGCAAGAAAATCAATGGCTCTCTGTCTTATCTTCTCATTCGGAACCTTCTGAATCTCGCGTGCGATGACAGGCAGTCCCACTTCGCGGGTCTTCTCCGACGCATAGTCTGTCAAGTACTCCTTCAGCGTCATTATGGCGTTCGGAGTACAGCAGTTTGCAATCTGTCCGTTCTTTACGAGTTTCATGAATCTGTCGCCCGTACGTCCTTCTCTGTAGCAGGCTGTACAGAAACTAGGAATGTAACCCAGTTCAAGAAGCCAACGCACAATCTCGTCGAGGCTTCGTCTGTCGGTCACGTCAAACTGAGCCGAGTTGTCTTCTTCCTTCTCTTCTTCCACATATCCGCCCACGCTCGTTCTCGAACCGCCGCTTATCTGCGAAACGCCCAGTTCGAGTGCCCTCTCGCGATTCTTCTTGCTCTCACGCGTAGAGATAATCATACCCGTGTACGGCACGGCAATACGTATCACAGCCACCATCTTGTGGAATATCTCGTCAGGCACACAGTTCTCGAAGTCTGCCACATCGATATCGTCCGCAGCACAAAGTCGTGGTACACTGATGGTGTGAGGTCCTACGCCGAAACGCTCTTCAAGGTGCTCAGCATGCATTATCAGTCCTGCGAAGTCGTATTTGTATGTTTCCAATCCGAACAGCACACCTATGCCCACATCGTCAATTCCGGCCTCCATGGCCCTGTCCATAGCCTCCGTGTGGTATTCGTAGTTGCTCTTCGGACCTGTCGGGTGCAGTTTTTCATAGTCAGCCTTGTTGTATGTCTCCTGAAACAGGATGTACGTACCGATTCCAGCATCTTTCAGACGGCGGTAGTTCTCCACCGTTGTCGCAGCTATGTTCACGTTCACACGTCTAATAGCCCCGTTCTTATGATGAATGCTGTAGATGGTGTTTATGCTCTCCAGCACGTATTCCAACGAGTTCATCGTAGGGTGCTCGCCAAGTTCGATAGCCAGACGTTTGTGTCCCATGTCCTGAAGTGCAATCACCTCGGCCTTTATCTCTTCCTGCGTCAGTTTCTTTCTTCTTATATCCTTGTTCTTTGCGTGGTAAGGACAGTATATACATCCGTTCACGCAGTAGTTCGACAAATACAGTGGAGCGAACAGCACGATTCTGTTTCCGTACAGTTCGTTCTTGATTTCCCTTGCCAGCTCGAAAGTCTTCTCGTTTATCTCAGCATCCGTACATTCCAGCAGAGTCAGCGCCTCTCTGTGCGAAATGCCCTTCTTGTTCCTGGCCTTTGCGAGTATTTCCTCAAGCAGTGCCTTGTTGTCCTTGTTCTTCTCGGCAAAAGCCACAGTCTCGAGTATTTCCTCATGATTGATGAATTCTCCGGCAACAGCCGAACCCATATCGTATTTCATATCGTCGTTTTTTGATATAGCTTAAACATAAAAATCAAATACAAATTCTCCCGCAAACAGCAGTCTTCTCAGCGCGGATCCAGACAATCGCCACGCCCCCAGTCCACCGTGTAGCCTATCGCGGCAAGCCTCTCCTTGAGCTCCTCCAGCCCTTCGATGCTCTCCAGTCCGGTATTGGCCTTGTTGTCGTAGATGGAGTATTTTGCCCTCTGCTCCTTCGGCGAAATGTTCGGCATCAGCACGTTTGCACCGGCCATAATGCCCTTCTCACGTCCCTTCGCATCAAGCGTTGCCAAAGCCGTTGTAGCAGGTATGTTTGCCCTTGGGAACATTATTCTCACCACCGAGATAAGCGAAAGCGTTCTCTCCACCGAACCCTTCGGCTCATGCTCGAAAGGAGTGCCGTGTGCAGGAATGAAAGGTCCTATGCCGACCATCTCCGGACGGAGTTCCTGCAGAAACATCAGGTCGTCGGCCAGCGTGGCAGGCGTCTGTCCCGGTGAACCAATCATCATGCCTGCACCTGTTTGGAATCCCAGACGCTTCAGCGTGTGCAGGCAAGCTACACGGGCATCTCTCGACATCGTCTGCGGATGCAGCCTTGCATAGTGGTCGGCGTTGTATGTCTCGTGTCTAAGCAGATATCTGTCCGCACCGGCATCCTTGAACCTGCGGTACGAAACCTTGTCTCTCTCGCCCAGCGAAAGGGTCACAGCCACACCGGCAAACCGCTTCTTAATCTCGCGGACCACATCGGCCACCCACTCATCCGTCAGCGCCAGATCCTCACCGCCCTGCAGCACAAAAGTGCGCAGTCCCAGCTCATATCCCGCCTCGCATCGCTCCAAAATCTCCTCGCGGGAAAGTCTGTATCTCTGTGCATCCTTGTTCGATGCCCTCAATCCGCAGTACAGACAGTCGTTCTTGCAAAAGCTCGAAATCTCAATCAGCCCGCGCAGAAACACCCTGCGTCCGAACGTCCGGCGGGCAATATCTCCAGCCATGTCCGATGCAACGGCGTTCAGCACCGACGGCTCTGCCGACATCAGACAAGCAAATTCCTCACGGTACAGTTTGACACCGCTGTCCAGTTTCTCAAGCAGCGACCTCAAACGACTTTCCTCACCATTAAAAAACATTCTGCAATCACATTAAATTTATATCAGCTGCAAATATAGCTCATTTCATAATTATTTTGTTCCTGCAAAACGCCAGGAACTGCCCATAAACCAGTAAAATCACCAAGAAAAATGCATCTGGACGCAAAATAGTATTCCTGCGAGCGCTCACGACATCAATTGCGGGCGCTCGGAAAATTATCCGCACGCGCCCGCAACTTTTTCCTTGAGCCCTCGCAATAGTCATTTGTCTTAACAATCGTGAGTTCTGCACTGCGAACAGATGAAAAAGATTGTTCGGACAAATGGAACAAATTCTATTGACAAGTTAGAAATACAGATTAATGCGATGTTTCGGACAGTCTTCGCATTCTTAGATGTTACGTCTCAAAATACGCGGGAACTGCCATGCAAATATAAGCGTACACAAAACGGCAGCTGTTGCGTCAGATATTGCTTCGGCTGCAAAAACGCCTTCCAGGCCTACTATACGCGCCAGCAGGAGTACAAGAGGAATAAGCAGTATGATTTTACGCAACAGGGCAATGAATACGGAAATTTTCGCCTGTCCCAAAGCCACAAACATGTTCTGGCATGCACGCTGAAGTCCGAAGATGGACATTCCGGCAAGGAACAACGGCATATATTGCCCAACGACATTTATCAGATTTTTGTCTTCGGTAAATGCTGAAGCAACCAGTTCGGGGAAAAATATCATGAACAGCACCAGCAGAAGATTGAAAGTGAACATAACAAGTACCACAATGCGGAAACATTCTTTCACACGGGCATTGTTGCCGTGGCCGTAGTTGTAGCTTGCAACAGGTACAAAACCTTGTGAGAAACCAACGAGAGGAACGCTGACAACAAGCATGGCGCTCTGCATGATGGCAAGTGCACTGACGTAGATGTCTCCGAAATACACCAGCGAACTGTTCAGCACGAAACCGACAAGACTCTCTGTGCTCGACATGATGAACGGCGAAACACCCAGTCCCATGATGGCAAGAACCACACTTCGTTCGAGGCCGATGTTCTCACGACGCAGTCTCAGTGTAGCTTTTTTCGACGTAAGGAACTCCATCACCCACACGGCACTCGCAGCCTGTGAGATAACAGTGGCAATTGCAGCTCCCTTAACTCCCATGCCGAACACAAATATGAACAGGGGGTCGAGTACAATATTGAGCACCGCACCGATTACTACCGAAAACATGGCCACTCCAGGACGCCCCTGAGTGTTGATGAAAGGATTCAGTCCCAGAGCCAACTGTACGAATACCGTACCCGACAGATAAACCGTGAGATAATCAACAGCATAGACAATAGTGTGGTCAGAAGCTCCAATCAGATATAGCAACGGTTTCATATAGCCATAAACGGCTACCATAAACACAACACTGAATATCAGCAACAACATAAAACCATTTCCCAACAGTTTTTCCGCACGCTGACGGTCGCCCTGTCCCAGTGCAATGGCAGCCAGCGGTGCACCACCGCCCCCTACAAATGCCGAACAGGCAGAAATGAGCATGATAATGGAACCGGTCACACCGATGCCGGCAAGGGCATCAGAGCCGTATGTCGGTATATGACCTATATATATACGGTCGACAATATTGTAAAGCAGATTGACAATCTGTGCGGCAACGGCCGGCAGTGCCATACGGAAAATCAACGGGAGCATACGATCCGTACCCAACCGCTCCTCATAATTGTTTGCCATGTTCAAAAATTGTGTGTATGTGTTGTATCTTTATCTAACCTAAAAACCTTTCGAGCTATCACATGTCCTGCATCCTTCGGAAAAATCTGTCATTCTGACTTCACCTCACCGTAACAGCAGTTCTTTTTCAATTTCAGTGGCAAAGTTACGCATAATACAAATACTACG
This sequence comes from Bacteroides sp. 43_108, assembly GCA_001915545.1. GTDB lineage: Bacteria > Bacteroidota > Bacteroidia > Bacteroidales > Bacteroidaceae > 43-108. The sequence goes on from MNQS01000119.1 coordinate 40,329, forward strand.
GAACATCACACCATGTTTAACCCGAGTTTAACATGCAGTATGGAATATGTTCCAATCTGTATCTAACTATCATGTCCTAATACACCTAAAGATAGACTAACAAATTTCTGCCAAGTAACATAATACAAAGAAACTGAAAGGCCATAGAAAACAATGATTTTCATATGAGCAACAAAGAATATAAGTAAGATCATATCAAAGCGCCAAAGAAGATTTGTCAAAGAGTACAAATGGCACATTGGAAGGCACTTTAAACTGTAAATGTAAGATTAAAGAATATTATAATATTAAATGCCACAGAGTTTAAGTAAAAAACTTCAAAGCCGATATAGAACGACATCTGCTTACTGGCGATTACTAACTCAAAGCATGTTACATCAGACCGCTATATGAAACACCATAATAAGATAAATTCGACAAGAACCATATTATTTCGCCATTGATGTACTTATGTCATCCGGTGACACTCCCTGAATGGAATGAGTTCCAAAGTGGCACTATTAGTTGGCACTCATCAGGTGTAAGCTCTGCTTTGAACTCATATCAGAAAATATGTCAAGAACTAATTTGCAGAAGTCGCATATTTTTTTGAATATTGCAATAAGTTCTGAAATATTCAGATATAGTTTATAAATGACAATTGTCGGCTATACAGATTATTCATATAACGTTCAGAACATAAATGAAAAACAATGGTTTAACCTTAAATATAACCTAAACGAAAAAATATGAGAAAGGTTTTATGTTTGCTGGCGCTGTTCTCGGGCTTGACATACGCTCAGGAAACTCAATATAAGTACCTGTCAGGTAAAAGTGCAGATGACAATGTAGAATGGGACTTTTTCTGCTCCAATGGACGGAAAAGCGGAAAATGGGATAAAATCAGGGTGCCGTCGTGCTGGGAGCTGGAGGGCTACGGAAGCTATAATTACGGGCATGACAGAAACAAAGCATCGGAGATTGGAACATATAAAACCAGATTCACAGTTCCTGAAGACTGGAAAAAGAAACGCATTTTCATTGTTTTTGACGGTTCGATGACTGACACTAAAGTCAAGGTTAACGGCAAGCAGGCAGGCGCTGTGCATCAGGGTGCTTTCTACCGTTTCAAAAGGGAAATAACATCACTGGTGTCGTTCAAGAAAGAAAATGTGCTTGAGGTGGAAGTTTCAAAAATGTCTTCCAACAAAAGTGTGAACGAGGCAGAACGAAATGCTGATTTTTGGGTTTTCGGCGGAATATTCCGACCTGTGTATCTTGAAGCTGTACCTGAGAATTTCATTGAGTACACCGGAGTTGATGCAAAACATGATGGAACACTGAACCTGGAGGTGAATATCGACAAGGCATCTGACAAAATAGACATCAGTGCAGACGTATATGACATTAGCACCGGACAGAAGCTCGGCAACATTGGGAAAAATTTCACTGAGAAAAGCAAACAGTTCTTCCTTTCGGGCAAGATAGCAGGCATTAAGCCGTGGACATGCGAGACACCTAATCTGTACAAGGCTGTAGTAACTGTTTCACGCAACGGAAAGACTATGCATTCTGTTACCGAAAGAATAGGATTCAGAACCATTCAGGTGAAGGAACGCGACGGAGTATACATCAACGGTGAAAAAGTACGCTTCAAGGGTGTGAACAGGCACTGCTTCTGGCCCACAACCGGTCGCACTGTCAGCAGGGAACAGAGTCTCTTGGATGCAGAACTCATAAAGGAAATGAATATGAACGCAGTGAGGATGTCGCACTATCCGCCAGACAAGCATTTTCTGGAGATATGCGATTCGATAGGATTGTATATCATCGATGAACTCTGTGCATGGCAAAAGCCTCCATACGATACTCCGGTTGGCACAATTCTGACAAACGAGATGCTTAAGAGAGATATCAATCACCCTTCTATAATTTTCTGGGCAAACGGAAACGAGGGCGGTTTCAACTATGATTTAGATCCGTTGTTTGCAGAAATGGACATACAGAAACGTTCTGTGCTCCATCCATGGGGACTGTCGGGCAAGGTGAACACGGCGCACTACATAAACTATAATTCCGGAATTAAGAGCATGTTCAACGGCAGAGACATCTTCATGCCGACAGAACTTATTCACGGTCTGTACGACGGCGGACATGGTGCCGGACTTGATGACTACTGGAATCTTATGCTCGACAATCCACTTGCAGCAGGAATGTTCCTTTGGGACTTTGCCGACCAAGGCGTGGTGAGAACTGACAAGAACGGAATACTGGACACCGACAAGGACCACGGTGCGGACGGCATTGTGGGACCATACCGCGAGAAGGAAGGCAGTTTCTACACGGTAAAAGAGATATGGTCGCCGATATATGTTGAAAACAGGTATCTGACAGATGAGTGGGACGGTACTATAAATATAGAGAACAGGTATGACTTTACTAATGCAAAGGAATGCAGCTACTCTTTCAGACTCGCTGAATATGACGGTTTGTCCGGAATTAAGAAAGAGGCATCTTTCGATATCGAGTCGCCAAACATAGAACCTAGCAACAAAGGGAAACTGAGACTCAACTTGCCGGAAAACTGGAAAAAATACGATTTTCTGTATCTCACGATAAAAGACAAGTACGGCAAGGAATTGTTCACATGGGATTTTGAAGTCAATTCACCGGAACATTTCGTAAACAAGACGCTCAAAACGGCAGATACAGGAAACTGTTCCATAAAAGAAACTGAAGATGCTTTCAAGATGGAAGCCGCCGGTGTATGTGTCAGTATAGACAAGACGAGCGGACTAATAAAGGAAGTATATTCAAACGGGAAAAATGTGCCGCTGACAAACGGTCCTGTTTATATAACCTACAAGAAACTGAAGTGCAGAAGCGTAAAAATGAAGGAAGATAACGGATGCAAGATTATAGAAGCTGTGTACAATTTCGATAAGGGTGGCGAAGCATACCGCTTCGCATGGCGGATGTCGCATGACGGCATTCTTTCTCTCAAATATAGCTACAGACCGCAGGACAGAATAAGGATGTCGGGGGTAACTTTTGATTTTCCAGAAAAGGATATTGAGGGTGCTATGATGCTTGCAAACGGTCCGTACAGAGTATACAACAACAGGATGAAAGGCGGAACTGTACAGCTTTGGGACAAGAAGTACAATGATGCCATAACTGGAGAGGAATGGATATATCCTGAGTTCAAGGGATATTATTCACTGTTCTACGGGATGAGGCTGAAGTGCCCTACTCCATTTGAAATATATTCGGGAAGCGAAGATCTCACACTTCACTTGTTCACACCGAAACCGCAAAAATTGTATGACGTATCGAAGAATTACACTATTCCGCCATATCCAAAAGGAAACATATCATTCATGGACGCCATACCAGCCGTGGGCACAAAGTTCGGTTCGGCAGAAAACTACGGTCCACAATCGCAACCGCACAGATTCAAGAGCTACAGCGGACTAAAGAATATGGAAAATACAATATACTTCAAGTTCAACTGACATGTGCAGTCTGTTCGACATCGATAGACAAGATGCAGACGTAAGCAGGCATTATGCAAATAACAGCAAAGAAGATGCAAAATTAAGCATATAAGAATATGCCATAATTTCTTACTTTTGCATAACTGATAAAAAAACACACTTATTGTATGAAAAACATATTTGATATTTCAGGAAAGGTAGCCATAATAACTGGCGGTTCGGGAGTGTTGGGAAGCAACATCGCAGAAGGCTTTCTGCGCGCAGGTGCCAAAGTTGTAATTATTGGTGCTCATCAGGACAGAGTGGATGCAGCAACAGCCAGACTTAAGGAAATAAGCGACGATGTTGCAGGTACTGTCTGCGATGTGCTTGACGTAGAAAGCATACGTTCTGTAAGGGATGAGGTTGTTTCAAAATATGGACGAATCGACATTCTCGTGAATGCAGCAGGTGGCAATATTCCCGGTGCTACACTTTCTGTAGACCAGAACATCTTCGATATGGACATAGCAAGTCTGGACAAGGCGGTTGACCTAAACCTCAACGGCACAGTATATCCTTGTCTTGTTTTCGGTGAGGTCATGGCAAAACAAGGCTCAGGTGCAATTGTAAACGTGTCTTCAATGGCCGCATACGAATCCATAACACGTGTTCCTGGATACTCGATGGCAAAGAGCGCCGTGGAGAACTTCACACGCTGGCTTGCACAGGAGATGGCAATAAAGTTCAGCGAGAAGATTCGTGTAAATGCCATTGCTCCTGGATTCTTCATAGGCAACCAGAACCGCGCTATTCTGATAAATCCTGACGGTTCGCTGACCGAGCGCAGCCAGAAGGTTATTGCAAAAACCCCGATGAGAAGATTCGGAGACATTTCAGAACTCAACGGCGCCGTTCAATTCCTCTGCAGCGATGCGGCAAGTTTCATTACCGGTACAGTGTTGGCCGTAGACGGCGGATTCAGCGCATTCAGCGGTGTTTAATCTCGATTTTAGAATCTTTTTATTATAGACAGACAAGACTATGATGGAAAAAACTTGGAGATGGTTTGGCAAAAAAGATAAGATAACTCTTCAGATGCTTCGCCAAATCGGTGTAGAAGGTATTGTCACAGCACTGCACGATGTTCCCAATGGAGAAGTATGGACTGAGGATGCCATACATGACCTGAAATCATATATCGAATCTTACGGACTGAGATGGTCGGTTGTGGAAAGTCTTCCTGTATGCGAAGCCATAAAATATGCAGGTCCGGAACGCGAACAACTTATAGAAAACCATAAGATAAGTCTAGCAAATCTCGGCAAACAAGGCGTGAAAACCGTATGCTACAATTTTATGCCGGTAATTGATTGGGTAAGAACCGACCTGCAGCATCCATGGGCAGACGGAAGCAGTTCACTCTATTACGACAGAGTGCGTTTTGCCTATTTTGACGTTAAGATTCTTAAGCGCGAGAATGCAGAAAAGGACTATTCGGATGATGAACTCCGCAAGGTGGAGGAACTGGACAAGGTGATTACCGAGGCCGAAAAGGACGAACTGATTGATGCGATAATAGTCAAGACACAGGGCTTCGTGAACGGCAACATTCGCGAGGATGACAAAAATCCGGTAGAAATATTCAAACGCCTGCTGGCATTATATAAAGGCATAGACAGAGAAGCCTTGCGTGAGAACATGCGTTATTTCCTCTCATCGATAATGCCAGTGTGCGAAGAATACGGAGTGAACATGTGTGTGCACCCTGATGATCCGCCATTCCAGATACTGGGGCTGCCACGAATAGTTACAAACGAAGAAGACATAGCATGGTTCCTTAATGCAGTTGACAATCCACACAACGGACTGACGTTCTGTGCCGGTTCGCTTAGTGCAGGAGAGCACAACGATACACGCAGGCTTGCAGAGAAATTTGCATCGCGCACACACTTCGTACATCTGAGGAGCACAGATGCCATGCCTGGAGGTAACTTCATTGAGAGCACTCATCTGACAGGAAGAGGCCATTTGCTTGAACTGATAAGGATATTTGAAAAAATCAAACCGGGATTGCCGATGCGTGTAGACCACGGACGAATGATGCTAGGCGACGAGGACAAGGGATACAATGCAGGATATTCCTTCCACGGACGAATGCTTGCACTCGGACAAGTGGAAGGTTTGATGGCGGCTGTTGATGACGAAATAAGAAGAGGCATCATATAACGGCTGAGGACACAGAAAACGAGGATGTACCACCCTAAGCATGAACCTTGAAAGGTGCAGAAAAGGGTGCATCCTCATTTTACGTTTCCATTCCCAAATTCTAATACTGTGACTTTACAATCCATATTCATTAACATTAAACAAACCATGAATACACTGAACAAAGATCTAAAAATGAGCAGCTATCGTTGGACAATATGTTTTATGCTGTTCATAGCCACAACGATAAATTATATGGACCGACAGGTTCTTTCTCTTACTTGGAAAGATTTCATATCACCTGAATTCAACTGGACTGATGCCAACTACGGAACAATAACCGGTGTCTTCTCGATTCTCTATTCACTCAGTATGCTTTTCGTAGGAAAATTCATTGACAGAATCGGTACTAAGAGAGGTTATCTGTGGGCCATCGGTATATGGTCGGCTGGAGCCTGCCTGCATACGTTCTGCGGTATCTTCACGGCTGGAATATCTACAGGCACATGGACACTGAGCTTCGAAGGTGCACGTGAAGCGATAAAAATTGCAGAAAAGGCAGGAACAGTTGCATGGAGTGTATCGACCGTAAGCATCTGGCTGTTCCTTGGTGCACGCTCAATTCTTGCCATCGGTGAATCGGGAAACTTCCCTTGTGCCATAAAGGTCACTGCCGAGTATTTCCCAAAGAGAGACAGGGCATTTGCAACAAGTCTGTTCAATGCAGGAGCACAGCTGGGCGCTCTTCTGGCACCATTCACAATTCCTGTCATAGCAAGCAATCTGGGTTGGGAAATGTCTTTCATGATTATTGGAGCACTTGGATTCATCTGGATGGGATTCTGGATAAAAATGTACGATATACCATCGAGACATTCAAAAGTAAATAAGAAAGAACTTGAATATATTGAGCAAGACAAGCAGATTGAAAGCAAGCAGGACGATGGCGAAGAGGATAAAGAGAAGCATATCAGTATCCTCAAGTGTTTTACCTTCAGACAGACATGGGCTGTCATATTCGGTAGACTGCTGCCAGACGGCGTGTGGTGGTTCTTCCTCTTTTGGGCACCGGCGTACGTTAAAGACGTCCACGGATACAGCTCCGATTCTACAATGGGAATGCTGCTGATATTTACGCTTTATCTGATATCTATGCTCTCGATACTCGGCGGATACCTTCCTACGGTATTCATAAACCGTCTCGGCATGAATCCTTTCGCAGGAAGAATGCGCGCAATGCTGATATTCTCACTGTTCCCGCTTCTTGGACTGATGGCACAACCTCTGGGTGACATCTCATGCTGGTATCCGATAATTATAATAGGTATCATCGGTGCAGCTCACCAGAGCTGGAGTGCAAATACGTACACAGTTGTCAGCGACATGTTTCCGAAGTCTGCAGTAGCAACCGTCACCGGTATCGGCGGTATGGCGGGAGGTATCGGATGTTTCATCCTGAATCAGGGATCAGGAATGCTGTTTACGTATGCGAAGGAAAGCAACATGACTTTTATGGGATATGAAGGCATCAATGCCGGATACATGATAGTATTCGTAATTGCATCGCTGGCATACCTTTTCAGCTGGATAATGATAAGAATACTTGTGCCAAAATATAAGATTATAAAGATATAGTTGATAAATTTGCATCATACGAAATGATTGCACAGCAATGAAAATACCTTGACAGATAAATAAAGACACTTAATAAAAAAAGAGACATGAAAGAATTTATAAATGAAGACTTTCTTCTGCAAAATGAGACAGCCAAAATGCTGTATCATAACCATGCGAAGAAGATGCCTATTATCGACTATCACTGTCATCTAAGTCCGAAGATGATTGCTGATGACTACCAATTCAAATCGATCACAGAACTGTGGCTCGGCGGTGATCACTATAAATGGCGTGCGATGCGTGCCAACGGTGTGGACGAGAAATTCATTACTGGCAAAGAATCGTCAGATTGGGAAAAGTTCTACAAATGGGCGGAAACGGTTCCTTACACACTCCGCAACCCGCTATACCACTGGACACATCTGGAACTGAAAACCTGTTTCGGCATATCGGAAACTCTTAATCCTGATTCAGCAAAGAGAATATATGACCGATGCAATGAACTACTGCAACAGCCAGAGTTCTCAGCCAGAGGATTAATGAAGCGATACAATGTTGAATTGGTCTGCACGACTGACGATCCAGTGGATTCACTTAAATATCACAAGGCTATTGCTGAGAGCGGTTTTGAAATAAGAGTTCTTCCTGCATGGAGGCCTGACAAGGCTATGAACATTAGCACTTCTGCTGCGTATAGGGAATATATGAAAAAACTTTCAGAAGCAAGCGGAATAAATATCTACAAGTTCGATGACATGATCGACGCACTGAAAGCCAGACAAGAATTCTTTGCAGAAAACGGATGCAAGCTTGCCGATCACGGAATGGATTTCATTCCATCGTCAGACTATACGAAACAGGAAATTGATGACATTTTCGACAAGGTATACGGCGGAACAGAACTCACAAAAGAAGAAAAACTGAAGTATCAGACAGCAATGCTGAAGATATTGTCGGAAATGAATGCTGAAGCAGGCTGGACACAACAATACCACTACGGACCTATCCGCAATACAAACTCCATAATGATGGGAAAACTTGGTCCAGACACAGGTTTTGACACCATCGGCGATTACAGCTGTGCAGAAGCATTCGTAAAAATATTCGATGAATTGAATTCGAAAGGCAAGCTTGCAAAAACCATCATATACAACATCGACCCAGCCGCAAACGACATGGTGGCATCCATGATCGGCAACTATCAGGACGGAAGCGTTCCTGGAAAGATGCAGTTCGGCGCCGGATGGTGGTTCAACGATCAGATGGGCGGAATGCTTCGCCAGATGAATTCGCTTTCTGAACAGGGCTTGCTTAGCCGTTTTGTCGGTATGCTGACAGATTCACGTTCGTTCCTCTCATATCCTAGACATGAGTACTTCCGCAGAATACTGTGCAATATGCTGGGCTGCGATGTGGAAAGCGGATTGCTCCCTGAGGCAGAAATGGAAAGAATAAAAGGAATGGTTGAAGATATCTGCTACTACAATGCAAAAAGATATTTGAATTTCTAATCGAACAAATCAATAGATTATTACCGTCGCCCCTTGTGTAAATACATCACACCTGGCGACGGTAATTTGTTTTTTGGCTGATATATGATGATTTATTATTGCATGTCTAAATTATAAAACGCAAAAGTTTAAATCACAAAATCACATCATTGCTGTCCCGTTAAAATCGAGAGAAGTTCTTTGAAGTTATTGAAACATAGTTGATTACAGAGGTTTTTCAAGTAAACGGACTTGAAATTGTAAA
>MNQS01000120.1 GCA_001915545.1 Bacteroides sp. 43_108
AATCAAATAATGTTCAATATGACAAAGACCGATCCGACCAAAACGGGCAACTATTTATCAATTTTTAAACCGTCCCGATTTTAACGGGACACTAGTGTTTTATTATTATAATAGAAAGCAAAACAATAGATGTAATTTTCTTCACGTCCGGCCACCGAAGTGATTTTGCCGGCCGGGCATTTTTTCTGGAACCGACAGCAACAGGCATCAATTCACGCCCCAAACTTATATATACATACACAAACACTCCAGCAACATGAATATCTTTCTGAAAACCCTTTCGGCATGCGCCCTCGCATTCGCCGGATTCACACATGCAGAAGCACAGATAGAAGTATATCCCGTTCCACAACAGATATACTACGCAAAGCACATCGATGACTACACGGTACGCGTTAGGCAAAGCGGCACAAAAGAATGGATTGATCTCTACGAATACAAGGTAAAAGTCGACATGGATACAAATTCCGATGCAACCATGGTGCTATTCGGTTTCAGCGGAAGTGTTGACGTGCTCGTCGAGAAAAACAACGGACACATTGACGATGTATGCTTACGCCCGCTGTCACGGAAGATCAAGGCTCGAAAGGATGGCAACAGCATAATGTTCACCCTCGACAAGCCAGAGAAACTCTCCATCGAGTTCAACGGCGACAGGCTCCACAATCTCCACCTATTTGCCAACGCCGTAAGCCCTGCAATGCCCGAAGCCGGCCAACCCGGCACCATGCATTTCAGCGCCGGCTACCACGTGCCCCAGTCCCCCGACAAGTGCTTCCATATACCCTCCAACACGACCGTATACATCGAAAGCGGAGCCATCTTCAAGGGACCTTTCGTCTGCGACAGCGTCGAAAACGTCAGCATCATCGGCAACGGCATAGTGCTCGAAACAAGCAACGGCATGACCATAAGCCATTCGCGCAACGTCACAGTCGACGGTCTCACCTTCATGAATCCCCGCTACAACTCCATAACCACAGCCGTTTCCTCAGACATCACACTCCGCAACATCAAGTCGTTCAGCAGTCAGGGATGGGGCGATGGCCTCGACTTCTTCTGCTGCACCAACGTCACGGCCGACAGCCTCTTCATGCGGAACAGCGACGACTGCATCGCAATCTACGGACACCGCTGGGACTACTACGGCAACACATCCGGCATACGCATCACCAACTCCACCCTATGGGCCGATATTGCCCATCCAGTCAACATAGGTACCCACGGCGACACATCGCACGAAGGTGAAACGCTTGAAAACATTGAAATCAAGAACATCGACATTCTCGAGCACGACGAAGACGACCCCGACTATCAGGGATGCATAGCCATCAACACCGGCGACCATAACCTCGTGCGCAACGTGCTCGTTGACGGCCTCAGGGTCGAACACATACAGGAAGGACAGCTCTTCCACCTGCGCGTCATGTTCAACAAGAAGTACAACACAGGCCCAGGACGCACCATCGAAAACGTCACTTTCCGAAACGTCTCCTGTAGCGCCCCAAGCCTCCGCCCTTCACTCATCGAGGGCTATGACAGCCTGAACACCGTGAGGAACATCTCTTTCGAGAATATACGTCTGAATGGAAAGAAAATAAAAACGCTCGAAAAGCTGAACATCAAACGTGCCAACAGCTTCACGAGCGATATAACAATAAAATAAAGATACCATAAAAACACACAAACAAACGCGCGGGAACACGCCCATAGTGTTCCTCCGCATCGGGGCTCTACACACTCTCTATCTCCACTATATCTGCCCCGACTCAATCAGCAGTATGCACCTCTCGGTCAGGCGGTCGTCCACCTCGGGGTCATACTGCTTTTTCAGGCTCGCCCCGAACAGGTTGGCAAACAGGTTGTAGAATCCGGCCTTGAATCCGCCCATATAAGTCTTTATAAGCTGGAACGACGTCTGATCACACTGCCTGTCAATCAGCTTTATGAGCAGTTTTCCCTGCGAGAAGGTGAGTTTCTTCAACCTCGGCGTATACTCCTTCTTCAGCTCCTTCTCCATGCGCTTCATGTATTCGTCGCGCGCCTCCTTGTCGGGGAGCGAATCCAGGTGGGCAACGGTGCGATCGATGGTCTTCTGAATATCCACCGCAATCGGATACACCTTCTTTATGTTGTTCACCAGTTTATAGTATTTCTTCAGCTGACGTTTGTTCTTAAGCACCAGCTCCTTGAAGCAGTAGACATCGGCCAGCCTGAAGACAGGAATTCGTTCGCCTTCATACTCCTCCTCGCCCACATAGCCAACACCATGCGTGAAGATCGGAGAACCCAGCGCCTCCGCGTTGTCCTCCGCTCCCCTGATCTGTCCCCACGCACCCGCGCTGCAGAGACAGAACACTGCTGTCAAAACCATGTGCCTGAACGTCAATTTCATGCCGCAAAAATACAAAGAATAAACATCCCCACCCACACCCTTTTGCAAATTATATGATTAATTGGTCTTTTATTAAATCTATAATGTTAAATTTGAACGGGGATATAAACAATCTTTTACAAAAACACAATACAAGCATAATAGTATGAAAATGCACAAGTTAATTGCATTGGCTATTTGGGGACTATTTCTGTCAATCAGCAACATTTCTGCACAAGATTACAGTTGGGATGATTTTGTTGAAGAAATGGCCGACGATGCTTCGCTTTCACAAGAAATCATTTTTGAGGATTTATATGAAAGGCATCTGAATCCCATAAATATCAACAATACCTCCATTGAAGAGCTTATGCATCTGCCGTTTCTTACAGAACAACAGTGTCGGGACATGGTTGATTATGCAGAGAAATACGCACCGGTAAATACAACTGGAGAACTGATGATGATTCCAAGTCTGGATTTAAAAACACGCAGATATCTGCAGTTGTTCGTAACTGCAGGACCTCCAAAAACAGCCGATAAAGGCCTTAAAGGAATCATAAACAGATCAAAAAGCGAACTGACAGTCCGGACTGATATACCGCTATACCGTAAAGCAGGATACAAAGATTATCCGGACAGTGTACTTGAGGCATCACCAAACAAAGTTTATGCAGGCTCACCGTTATATCATTCGGTGCGGTTCAAATTCAATGCAGATGACAAACTCACAGCCGGCCTTATATTGGAAAAAGATGCAGGAGAGAATGGAATAGATTATTACTCGGCTTATGTAATGCTCAAAAGTGCAGGCATCTTACGTACAGCCATTGCCGGAAAATACAGAATAGCATTCGGCAAAGGACTAGTTGTCAACACCGGTGCATCGTACGGTAAAGCCATGACTCTGTCATCACTTGGAAAGACAGATAGAGGTATAAGACCGCATTCTTCAACATCCGAAAGCGGATATATGACAGGAGGTGCGGCAACATTAGGCTTCGGAAAACTATCTGTTTCGGCATTCGCTTCATGGAGAGACAATGATGCGACCTTGAATTCCGATTCCACAGTATCGTCCATAAAAACTGACGGACTGCACAGGACTGAATTGGAAAAGAGCAAAAAAGGCAATCTGAAAAGTTTCTCGGTCGGAGGAAATATCGGATACAGATTCCGCAACTGCGGACTTTCACTAACGGCGGCCACCACACATTACTCAAGAATGCTCAATCCTAAATGGAATACAGAATCATCATTATACAGATACTACAATCCTAGAGGAACTGATTTCACCGCAACCGGCTTGTCTTATTATTGGAATGGGACAGTTTTATCGCTAAGCGGAGAAACGGCATTAAGCACTAATGGTGCGATAGCTACAATCAATGCCCTGCAATGGAATCTAAGCTATTCAAATCAGTTCATGTTCATATTTAGGCACTATTCACATAGGTACAATGCAGTACTGGCCAATTCTTTCGGCGAAAATGGAGAAGTTCGAAACGAAACCGGATTATTTGCCGGCTGGAATGCAGAATTGCCATTAGGAATAAATTTAGAAACATATTTCGATATCTTCCGCTTTCCATGGCTGAGATACCAGGTGTCAGATGCATCATACGGCTATGAAGGTATGATACAGGCAACGTATCCATGCAGTAAAGATGTTGAACTGTCGCTCAAGTTTACAACTAAATCAAAACAAAAAGATTTTGATTATGAAAATGGCTCAATGCTGAAAATGAACAATTCATACAAAATACGAATGCAAGGACGCTGGCAAATAAACAAGTCGTTTTCATCAAAAACCGGATTCTATATGTCATTCATCAAAAACTGGAAAGAAAAGACAGACAAAGGATTCATGGTTTCGGAAAACATCAGATGGCAACACCCACGAAACAGAAGCAAAATAGAACTGTTTCTGGCGTACTTCAAGACAGACAGCTATTTCAGCCGTCTATATGCCTACGAATCAGGACTGCTTTATGCGTACAATATGCAATCATACGCATATCACGGCATAAGAACCTCGCTGGTGGGTTCCGTAAATATCATGAGAAATCTGAAAATCAATGCAAAAATAGGAGCAACAATATACTTCAACAGAAAAACAATAAGTTCTTCGACAGAACAGATAAGCCAGAACCACAAAGAAGACATACAAATACAAATGCAGTGGGCATTCTGAAAGACATATACAAATCACGCAAAAACACCAGCAGACAACATACTAAAAAGAGCGGATATGCAACACCTTACACAGGTTACATATCCGCTCTGCCTATATATGAAAACTACGCCTACTTTATCATAAATTTATAAACCTCAGTATTTTCGCTTTCTTTGCTGTTGATTTTTACGACATAAACGCCTTTTGCCAATCCTTCAGCAGAAACTGTACAAGGAGCATTTTCACGATCAACATTTCTGACGACTTTTCCTGCAAGGTCGATTATTTCGACACTTATAGACGAACCATTGCCGTTTATAAATATGCGTCCGTCATTACCGAATTTCACATCGAAAGTATTGCCAGCATCAGAAGCACCAGCTATGCCAGAAGACTGATCAACAGTAAAATACTTACGTTCAGAAACTTCATCATAAGAATCATTGATAAAGAGTGAACAGAAATAACGTCCCGGCTTGAGGGTCTTTTTAGGCACAGTTACATATCCGTCTGTTGCTCCATATGTATAATAGAAACCGTCAAGTTCATCTACATTCGGGTCCTCGCCTTCAGAATATACACCGATCCAATCCTTAGGGGTTCCTGGGCCGTCCTGATAATATATCTTGATGGAATCGTCTTCTGTGTACACGTCCTTATCAAGCCATACGCTAGAAATGTTGTCTCCTACAGAGAAGTATACTCTATCTGAAGGTTCGAAATAAGCTCCATAAAGGAAGTAATTTGCAAAATAATATCCTTTGGCAAGGTCTGTACTCAATGTGAGTGTTCCTTCAGACGAACCGGCGGCGGTATAATTCCAAGAAGAAGAATAGTCGGGACCGACATCGTCTCCAACTCTGTATATTCCAATCCAATCGCTTGAAAGTCCTGGAGCATTTGAATAATCCACAACGATGTCCTCGCCTTCATCATAAGCGGTCTTGTTCAATTTCAGCTCCGGTTTTGGTCCGAAGTAGAAAGGTATACGCTCCGTTGCTTCGTCATATCCTCCATCCTTAAACAGGACTGCGTAATATTCATTCGTTTCGTTGATGGTGAATTTCATTGTACCGGCAGGCCCGTCTGTATAGGCCCACATATATGACAGTGTAGCACCTCCTGGAGTTTCATTCTTGCGGTATATGCCAATCCATGCATCCTTGCCCACTGGCGCATATTTGTAATCGATGGATATTTCTTCGCCCAGATTCAGACTGTTGCTGCTGAGAGTTATCTGAGGGTCGCCGTCAATGCTTCCTACAACCTTGAACGACTTGACGTCAGACCAATCGGACCATTCCATATTTTCGTCGCGGTATCTTACGCGAACATAATAGTTACCATTTTTGAGTATGTAATTTTCAACTGTCAAACGCGTAATATCAACATTTTCATTTACATCAACAGGTATATGCAGAGGAGAGCCGGTGGAACCATAAAGGTCTTCGACATCTCTGATGCTGTTGAGCTCTACGGTAGAGAAATCTTCTTTTGTGGAGAACTGGAACTGAACGGTATTCAATTTCTCGCCCGATGCGGCGGAATATTCGCTTCCGGAGAATTCATAAGGGAGCTGCAGTTCCTCCGGTATATCATCAAGTACTGGTTTGTCTGGTCCTACTTGACCGAGAGTACGGTGGAAGGAATCTATAAGAATGTTGTCGACAACGAGTGCCTTATTGCCGATGGCGTAGCATTCGGCTTTCATTTCTTTCTTGTCGAAATCGAATTCAAGAATCTGATATCCCCAATAATCAATGGTTTTCTGAACATCGTCATAATCTTTCTCAGACGACATGCCCCACATCTGATCCCACGAAGCTGCACCGTTTATTATATGGTAAAGCGGATAATCGGCAAGCTGCCCTCTATGATACAGATGATGGTGCCCACCATAGTTGAGAACATGTTTCGGCGTTTCAGACAAGATTGGAACAATTTCGTCTCGAACCCATGAAGATATATCGCCTATATACTGTTCTGCCTGTATAGGACGGTGATTTACACTTATGATGAAGTCCACAGTGTCGTCATCTTTAGCGGCGTCAACGATTTTTCTGACCCATGCTTTCTGGTCAGAACCGGTATGCTCGGTGCTCAGCACGACAAACAGTATACGGCCGGCCTGGTATGCGTAGTAATTCTCTGTACCGCTGCTTATGCCTTTATATTCAAGGTCTTCATAATGATAGTGGGCTGCATAATGCATCATTCCTGGATCGCTGTAAGTTTCGTGATTGCCAACAGCGGTCATGATTGGAAGATAAGGCGACATCTGCTGGGACTTGAAAAGGTGTATCTGCTCATACTGATCAAGAGTGCCGACATCAACTTGGTCGCCGATGTTCATAATCATGTTTATGTTCTCTTCCAGATTGCCGTACTTCTCTTCAATCTTACGCTGAGCAGCCTGCATAAGCCATTCATATCCGCTGCGGCTCTTTATCTGATGGTCGCCCATAAGAAGTATACGCATAGACGTCTTTGAACCTTCTTCTGGCATAGTACGGAAACGGAAGACTTCACTTTTCTTGTCACCGCTGACTGCCTGATAGTAATATATAGTATTTGGCTTCAATCCCGTGAGGTGCACAGAATTCCAGAAATACGGCTGACCATCTGCAGACATATCGTTGACTGTTCCTTCAATTTCATTGTCAAGATTATCAGCAGACGTTCCAAACTTAACAATAGGAGAATCGTTGAACGATGTTTTCCAACTTACCCAGATTGAATTTGACGTAGCTGTCTGCAGATAAGGCTTGGTCATATCTGAATACATTCCTGTCTCAGGCTGTACTGTAACACGATGTGCAACCACTTGACCTTCAGCCCCATCTTCAGCAGGTGTGTAGTATATGTCAGCATCAGTACGTGACACACCTCCGATTTCGACTGATTCTCCCGGAGCTATTGTATAATCTTTAAAGTCTTTGACATACCTAATAAATGAGACATCATGCTTAAGAGTATCAGCGCTGTTGTCTGCAAACGTTCGTATAACACGCAGAGGACTGTCTTGCGACAAGAATGTAGATCTAATCTCGACAGACGCCGTACCTTGTCCTGATTCAATACGGCAACCTACTGGTGCAATCCAACGATACGACTGTACAGCTTCATCATTTTCGACATTGAAAGAAGCCAACTCATCAATACGCATTTGGCTGCTTCCTTCAATCGAAGCATTTCCCTGCTGATTCTGGGCGCAAACAGGAATGCTCAATGCCATAAGGCATAAAGGAATGTAATTCTTCTTCATAATTATATTGGCTAAATTGTACGCCACAAAAGTATCGCCCAATATTTACAGACTTATTTCACTGCATATAAGAAAAAGTTTCATGAGTGCTGCGATTTTCTTACCATGTGGCAAGGAAACATATATTAAGAATTATACGGAATGTGAAGCCTTTTTACTAATATTGCCGAGGATATCAAGATTACCACATTCGAAACAACACAAAAACACAATATTCTATGGTAAGAAAATGGAAGATTACGATGTCACTGGCAATATGCGCCATGGCAACAGGCTCTATAAACGGACAGACATTCAGCTGGACGGCCGACAGCAATCCTATAATCAAGCACAAATATACAGCTGATCCTGCAACAATGGTATGCGGCGATACGCTATGGCTTTTCACCGGTGAGGATTTTGCAGGCAACCAGCAAAATATTCACATGGAGAACTGGTGCGTATTCTCCACTACGGACATGAGGACTTTCACCGAGTATCCAGTTCCGCTCAGAGCAGACGAATTCAAGTGGTCATCAGGAATAGCGTATGCTTCGCAAGTCATAGAAAGAAACGGCAGATACTATTGGTATGTCAGCACTGACAACACAGGAATAGGCGTGGCTGTATCCGACAGACCAGAAGGGCCGTACAAGGACGCTATAGGAAAACCGCTGTTGACGGTGAAGGACTGTTTTGCATCGAAAAAGCAATGGGCATGCATAGACCCAACTGTTATGATCGACGATGACGGACAGGCATGGATATTCTGGGGCAACGGGGAATGCTACTACGCACAACTGAAGGAAAACATGGTGGAAATAGACGGTAAAATAAGACAGGTGGATTTCGACGGTTTTGTGTTCGAAGAGGCACCGTGGATACACAAGCACAACGGCAAATATTATCTGACATACTCCAGCGGATTTCCTGAACGCACTGCCTATGCTATGGCTGACAACATCGAGGGACCATGGAAATACATGGGGATACTGAATGAACTGGCGGGAAACAGCAGTTCGAATCATCAGGCAATACAGGAATTCAATGGAAAATGGTATTTCTTCTACCACAACGGAGGGCTAAAAGGTGGGACATCGTGCAGCAGAAGCGTATGTGCAGACTACCTGTACTACAATCCCGATGGAAGCCTGAAGAGAATTATAATGACATCAGAGGGCGTAGGCCAATAAGTGCAGAGGCGCAAGAAAGATAAAACCGTAAGAGACAACCACACGATATATGAAGTTGTCTCTTACGGTTTTTATAGTGTTTGCTCGTTTGTTGTTTCGTTCATCGAATTTTCACCTTTAGCGGTTTGCGTACGCACTGAGCGAACCGACTGAGCAGTTGTTCCCAATCGGTGAGCGAGGCGATGCCGGTTTCGGAATTTCGGTTCCATCCGGAGCCGAAATAATAGGTGAAGTCAGTGCCGGGCTTGAGGGTAGAGATACCGAGGAGGTGTCCACATGCTCCGCTTCCGCGTCTTGGGAGTTCTTCCTTGGTGAAGGCGCGATACTCGGCCGATCCCAGGTCTTCAGGGAAGACTGTTCCGATGAAGATGCGCCCCATCTGGGGGTTCTGCTTCTTGCGGTACTTCTCCTTGTAGGAATACGGGTCACCGAGGTCTTCATAACCTATGTAGCCGGCCTTGGCATTGAGGACATAGGCAGAGGGATTCTCGTTATGCACGACGATACCTGCTGCTACGGGTGTGGCGGATGTAAGTCCGGAGTAGGAAATGACGGCCCTGTTGAAATGCGAACCGGCATCGAGGGTGACGGTGCGGGTTTCTACGACGTCGACTCCATTAACCTTCTCAGGGGCGAAGGTGAGGCGGAAAGTGAGGCGGAGAGGTCCGCTCTCAAGGATGTCGCAACTGGTATAACACTTGGGATAGACAATGTCCTTACCTCCGTTTTCGATCAGGGCAGAGGTACCTGCACCGAGTGTAGGGCCGACCTTGTAGCAATCCATGCCCTTACCGTGATCGACATGGTAGCTGATGGCGTTGTAGACGTCGTCAGCAAGGTCTCCGTGGCCTTCACGGCGGAGCTTGTTGACAATCTTCCAGAGCGCGGGGTCGAGTTCGGATTCATAGAAACCTTCGACGACGAGAGCTGTAGTGCGCTTGTTGAAGATGTCGTAGCCGTAGAGGCGATCGCCACGACGCTGTATGGCAGGTCCGTAAGCGCGGTAGCCGACACGGTCGTTCTCCCAAGCGAAGTCGTCAAGACGGTCGGGATAGATGCGTCCAAACACCTTTGTTTCATATTTTGCAGGTGTGCCCTGCTTGACGTGATATACCGACTTGCTGCGGGCACCAACGCTTGCCTGGAAGATGAGCTTGCCGTCGTAGGTCAGCTGGCTAGGCACTTCACGTCCGTCGGCATCAGTGACGATGAATCCGGATGCGGTGCCGAGCTTCTTTTCCAAACTCTCCAAAGGAATTTCAACCATTTCCATTGCTCGTTCCAGCGATATCGGATTGCTGATTTCTACGGCAACGGAGCTTTCGGCCGCCTTGGCGCTCATGAATGCAATTGCCAGAACTGCCGACAGCAGAATATTTTTTAATGTAGACATGATAAAAAGTTTTCTCAAATGTATAAAACAAAATGGGAGGAGCCTCCCGATTCCGATTGACTGCGGAAAGGCATGAATCGGCAGAGACTCCTCCATATTCTTATCAGGATGTTCCTGAAAAATATGCAACCTTATTTAGGCTGCTTTCCAATGTATGCAAGGATACCGCCGTCGACATAGAGGATGTGTCCGTTTACGGCATCGGAAGCTGAAGATGCGAGGAACACTGCAGGACCGCCGAGTTCAGAAGGATCGAGCCAGCGTCCAGCCGGTGTCTTGGCGCAGATGAATGTGTCGAACGGATGACGGCTTCCGTCTGGCTGAATCTCGCGCAGAGGTGCTGTCTGAGGTGTAGCGATGTAGCCAGGGCCTATACCGTTGCACTGGATGTTGTATCCACCATACTCTGAGCAGATGTTGCGTGTGAGCATCTTGAGTCCGCCCTTTGCTGCTGCATATGCAGAAACTGTCTCACGGCCGAGCTCTGACATCATTGAACAGATGTTGATGATCTTTCCGTGGCGACGGCGCATCATTGAAGGGAGAACAGCCTTGGCAACGATAAACGGACCTACGAGGTCGATGTCGATTACCTGCTGGAACTCCTCGCGCTTCATCTCGTGCATAGGTATACGCTTGATGATACCGGCATTGTTTACGAGAATGTCGATTTCGCCTACTTCCTTTTCAATCTTTGCCACGAGTTCCTGTACCTGTGCTTCGTTTGTAACGTCGCATACGTAGCCGTGGGCGTCGATTCCGCACTCTTTATATGATGCAAGTCCCTTGTCAACAAGTTCCTGCTTGATATCGTTGAACACGATTGTTGCACCAGCCTCATGGAAAGCCTTTGCAATATTGAAACCAATACCGTAAGAACCGCCTGTGATGAGCGCTATCTTACCTTCAAGAGAAAATGGATTTGTTGCCATAATGATTGTTAATAGTTAAGTTTATAATAAAAAAATATGAATTTCAGTCATACATTGCATGTTAACGGATGATTGCGGGGACGGCACTCATATCTGCCCCGAGAGTATGTCTGCACCAGGTCACCCCCAAAAGAGGAAACACATAAAGCATCTCATGTATATCTCTTCGTACCTTGTTCAGATGCATCAGTATTGCGGATTTCATGGTCGTTCGCTACTAGAAATAAATGTCCGAATGCCAATGATGCAGACAACATCAGCATTGCAAAGTTAACAAAATAATCATACTGTTATAAGATTGTGCCGATGATTTTCGTGCACACAAAAGCGTTGGACGGTGTATTACATAATATTAACACATGGCAAGGCGCTCTCAGGGGGACTGACGCGATGTCAGCGACCGCTGTTCTTGGCGACGGCAGATATGTTTCTCATCAGGCCTTCGTACTTTGCGCGTTTCACGGCAGAGCCACGGAATATCTCGCGGTAGTCGTCGATGGTCAGTGCCTCCCATGAGGCGTTGTCCATCGACATGAAGCGTTCGGAGGGCATGAACTCCTGAACTTCGGTGGGAGTTGCCCAGCGATTGTGCGGACATGCCTGCTGGCACCTGTCGCATCCATAGACACAATTTCCCATGCACGAAATCATGTCTTCAGGAATATTACCACGATTTTCAATTGTCAGATAAGAAAGACATCGGTTTGCATCAAGTCGATAAGGATGCGAAAGCGCTTTTGCGGGACAGGCATCGATGCAGGCACGACAACTGCCACAGCGCTGTTCGAGAGGAGAACCGTACTCCAATTCCATATTTACCAATATCTCACCTAGAAAGAAGAAGCTTCCGGCATGGGGAATTATCAGGTTGGTATTCTTGCCAATCCATCCTATGCCAGAACGCCATGCCCAATAGCGGTCGAGAATGGGTGCAGTGTCGCAACATATTCTGAAATCCAGTGATGCGGCGTCAATGTCGGGTATGCTTTCGGCAAACTCCAATATGCGCGTCTGCAGAGTGCGCATCAGCTGCTTCATGACGTCGTGGTAGTCCTTGCCGTAGGCATAGTAGGAAAACTGGTATCTGTCGTCAGGGAGTTTCGTCGGGGGACTGTAGTTCAAAGCCAATGAGATTACGCTTCGGCATCCTTCCATCAACTTTCGTGGATCAAGCCTCAGTTCCATCCAGTTGGCCATATATGACATGCCGGCATTGAAATTGCCAGAAATCCAATCGCGGAATGCGTCTGCATGAACACCGTCGACGGGTTCGGCCTTGGCTATGCCACATGCAGAAAAGCCGAGACGCTCGGCCTCGGCTTTTATATATTCAGTCATTCTCCTGATTACGTTGTCCATATTTTACTTAAGATGACGGCTTCTCTGCTGGTTGGCATCGAAAATCTTGAATTCGTATCCCTGCTCCATCAGCCATTCGATGGATTGAGGCAGAGCCGTCTTCAACTTGTCGATGCTTTTCAAAGAATCATGGAATGTAATTATAGAACCGTTCCGCGTGTACTTCTTCACGTTCTCCACAACATCATCGGCTGTAAGCCTGTTGCTGTAGTCGCGAGTGACGACATCCCACATTATTATCGTGTAATGCTTTCTCAACCTCAGATACTGTTCGGTCTTCATCCATCCATGCGGAGGTCTGAAGAGGTTGGAATGTATCAGCTTGTCGGCCTTGTTGGCATTCCAGAGGTATTTATGGCTGAGCCATTTGAATCCGCCGATATGATTGAATGTGTGGTTTCCCAATCGGTGTCCTTTCGACTTTATCAGTTCCAACAGTTCGGGATATTTCCTGACGTTGTCGCCTACCATAAAGAATGTGGCCTTGATGCCGTATTTGTCGAGGGTTTCAATTATCCAAGGCGTCGACTGGGGGATGGGCCCATCGTCGAAGGTCAAATAGACAGCCTTCTCGTTAGGGTTCATCCTCCAGATGGCACTCGGATAAATCCACCTCAGAAATTTACTGGGTTGTTCTATAATCATCACTGCAATGAAATACCTGCCTGCGAAGCCTTGCTCTGCAATTTCATGTACAAAGAATTCAACGTATTCTCCATCTCGGCAGCCTTCTTGGCATAGGCCTCTGCCTTCTTGCCCATCAGCGGCTGACCGTTCTCCTGTTTCTCATTGGCCATCTTTGAATAGTTACGCCAGATGAGTTCCAGAATGTTCATCTGTCTGATGCATTCATCAACAGAATAGCTGAAACGTCTGTCGCTGAGACCAAGATACCAGTTGGCGTATTCGATTGCCTTCTTTTCGAGAGCATTAAATATTGCTTCACCCTTTTCAGGCATTCCGCATTCAACATAGGCCGTAGCCAAGCTGAGCGAACCGCAACCTACATCGTGAGGTACGTTGTAGTCAGGAATTTCAGTTGCACATTTCTCCAAAGCTTTCTTGGCCTTGTCCTTCTTGCCTTCTTCGAGAAGCTTGGTTATCAGTTCTGAGAACCATCTGCGGTGAGTGTAGCACATTCTCATAGAAGTCTCGTCGACATAGAGTCCTTTCTGCTTCAGATTGCCGTACTTGTACTTATTCATCATGTTGTCGTACATGATTTCCGAATCAACAACGGTTGACATCTGAGAGTTGCCGTCGAATGTGAACGGAGTGATTCTGTATGCCAAACCTTCCATTACGAAATGCTTATAGAGATTTCCGTAGTTGCTTGCACCTACAGTTGTAGACATGTATATAGGACGTCTGAACTGCGACTGTGCCAACATCTCGAGCATCATAAGCTGATTCTTGTAGAGGCTCTTTGTACCGCTAAGGCTGATGGCCATTCTGTCTGGTATTGAGTCTCCAGGAATCATCATTCCCGACTTTCTTACAGCTTCCTTGTCGACCTTTACATACACAGTGTCGCTAGGTATGCATCTGAACATAGGATCCAGCTGTTCGTTGAGGACGAAATTCTTCATCACGTTTGTAAGCTCAAACGGCTCGTCGCCGAACAGCTTGCGTGCCTCTTCCGGGTTGGTGCGGTACTGTTCAAGAATGAAGTCCTTGATTGTCTGTCCGTCACCGGAAGGCAACTGAGGGTTGACCTCGACAATTTCATTCTTGCCGGCAGTATACTGAAGTCTGTTCCATGAAATAGGAAGCGGACTTGACTGTCCTTCTCCTTCATAAGCAGGACGCTTCATCTGGTCTATATACCAATCTGTCTGCAGGTATGAAAGGTTGCACACGCGGACGTCTGTACGGTTGCCTTCAGTATCTTCGTTATACCAAAGAGGGAATGTATCATTATCACCGTTCGTAAATATGATACCGTCGTGAGGTATAGTCTCAAGATAATTCAAACCGAAGTCACGGCACATATATCTGTTGCTTCTGTCGTGGTCGTCCCATGTTTGGCTGACCATCTGCAGAGGCACTGCCACAGCAGGAACAAAAGCTATGACTGCGGCCAGCTTGGCAGAAGCGCAGTTGGAATCCTTTGCCTTAAGAAGCTTCTTCATCCATCCGTAGATAGCGGCGATACCCAATCCGCACCATATTGCAAAGGCATAGAACGAACCAGCATAAGCGTAGTCACGTTCACGAGGCTCGCGAGGTGTCTGATTGAGGTACAATATGATTGCAAGACCTGTCATGAAAAACAGGAAGAATACAACCCAGAACTGCTGTATGCCCTTCTGTCCTCTGTATGCCTGCCAAATGAGTCCGATAATACCGAGAAGCAAAGGCAAACAGTAGAACACGTTGTGTCCCTTGTTTGTTCTGAGATCCTCTGGAAGCTTGCTCTGATCGCCGAGTCGGAGATTGTCAATCACCGGTATACCAGTAATCCAGTTGCCGTGTTCGAGCTCACCATTGCCCTGAATGTCATTCTGTCTTCCGGCAAAGTTCCACATAAAGTATCTCCAGTACATGAAGTTCACCTGATAAGAAAGGAAATACTTCAGGTTGTCCCACTGTGTAGGCATCTTGACCTGTGTGACACGACCTGCCACGTCATAATCAACATACTTGCCTTCAACACCGCCCAGCCATCTTTCATAATCAGCTGCATGGCCGGAGTCAAACAGTCTTGGGAACAGCATCTGCTGATTCATCGGGTAAACGTATTCTATATCGTTGCGTATCTTGATGTACTGATCCTTTTCGTCAGGATTAGCCTTATCCTTACGCTGATATACCGGCGCACCGATTTTCGTAGCATACATATATCCGTTGTCGCCCATTACAACTTCTGGTTTAGAGTTATATGCAGGGCCGATAAGGAGCGGTTTCTGTCCATACTGCTCACGTCCGAGGTAATTACCGAGCGTAAATACATCCTCTGGAGAGTTCTGGTCCATAGGAGGATTGGCTGTTGAACGTATCACGATTACTGCATACGTAGAGAAACCAATCATTATAAGCATCATACACAGCAAGGCAGTATTGACAATACGCTTGCTGACCTGACGTATGTTGAAAAGAACAAATGCCAATACTGCCAGGACGATGAGACCTATTACAATGCTTGCTGTGCCATGTCCGTAGAACGGAATACCGAGCAAGGCTGTACTCAACAAGAATGCGATGTTCATACGTGTTCTGCCAGCAACACCTTCACGAGAGCTCTCATAGATACCCCAGATAAGAGATGCGGCAAGAATGGTCAAGTATATGTACAATCCTGTATTGAATGGACATCCGAAAGTGTTGACAAACAACAGTTCAAACCAGCCTCCGACCTTGAGTACTCCAGGCACGATACCGTAGAGAACTGCAATAATCACAACAACCGAAACAAGCAATGCTATCAAAGAGCCCTTCAGTGTAGGATTCTTGTATTTTCTGTAGTAGAACACAAGCACAATTGCAGGAATACACAAGAGGTTGAGCAGGTGCACACCAATCGAAAGACCTACCAGATAAGCAAGCAATACTATCCATCTGTCGCTGTGAGGTTTGTCGGCATTATCCTCCCATTTGAGTATAAGCCAGAAAACCAATGCAGTGAAGAATGAAGAAAAGGCATATACTTCACCTTCAACGGCACTGAACCAGAATGTATCGCTCCATGTATATATGAGCGAACCGCATACACCGCAAGCCATTATAGCGATGATATTGGCAACGGTCATTTCACGTTCACCTCTGACAATCAATTTTCTAGACAGATGCGTGATAGTCCAGAACAGGAACAAAATACATCCCGCACTCAACAGTGCAGACATCGTGTTGACCATCTTGGCCACCTGTGTAGGATCATCAGCAAAAAGTGTAAAGAACTTACCGACCATCATGAAGAATGGTGCGCCTGGCGGGTGTCCGACCTCAAACTTATAAGCCGTGGTTATGAATTCAGGACAATCCCAAAAACTTGCTGTCGGCTCTATTGTTGAGCAATAAGTAAATGCCGCTATTGCAAAAACCAGCCAACCTACAAGATTGTTTATAATTTTGTACGTTTTCATTGGATATTGTTTATATGATTAAATCATTCGAAAGCATCTGCCGGTTAGAAGTTGCAAATATATAAAGATTATTTTCAACATGTCGGCACATGTATTCCATTTGGGCACAAAAGATGTTAAAACGACATTTTCAGCTTTTTTTCCAATAACTTCTAGTGAAAATCAGTATGATTGGGAATATCTCCAGACGTCCGATAAGCATCAGAAACGAACATGTCCATTTTGCAACAGGAGGAAGCACTGAGAATGTGTGCGAAGGTCCGAAGTATCCGATTCCTGGGCCCACATTTCCCAATGATGTTATGGACAATCCTACCGACTCATAAAACTGGACACCGCAAAAACAAAGCACCAATATGCCGGCCACTATGGAAATGGCGTATATGGATGTAAATGCAAGCAATGTCTGCCTGACAGATGAAGATACCACGCTGTTGTTGATTTTGACTGGCAGAACAGCCTGCGGATGAAGTATGCGCGTAAACTCATTCTTGAGTATGCGTGCTATCATCGACAATCGGATGCACTTGAAGGCACCGCTTGTTGACCCGGAACACCCGCCGCATACCATAACGATTAGCAATACCGGAACGAGCATTTCAGGCCAAAGAGTATAATCGTATGTAGCAAAGCCTGTCGTTGTCTGAAGCGACACGACTGTAAACGCAGAAGCTCTGAATGCTTCTTCAAGCCCGCGTCCACTGATAAAATGAAGAACAATTGTGCAAACGGCTACAGCCGCCGATACTATTATCATATAGCATCGGAGTTCCGCATCCCTGAAGAAGGACTTCACTTGTCCGCGCAGGATGGTATAATACAGCAATGTAAAATTGATGCCGGATGCAAACATGAAAAATGTTATGACATATTCTACGGCACGCGAATTATAGGCATCATGAAGAAGAATGCTTGTAGGAGCAAAACCGCCTGTAGAAACAGTTGCCATAGATATATTGACGGCATCGAACACTCCCATGCCGCAAAGAAGCAGTGAAATGAAACATCCCAAAGTCAGGAGCATATTCACGCTCCAAATCCATTTTGCCGCGATGCTTATACGCGGATGGACCTTCTGGCTTATCGGTCCTACAGATTCGGCAGCAAACAATTTCACTTCTCCTACCCCGAATGCGGGCAGTACTGCTATCGTAAAGAATATAATGCCGAGGCCGCCAATCCACTGGGTCATGCTTCGCCAGAAAATTATACCGTTTGGCACTTTGCTCAAGTCGTCGATAACTGTTGCACCGGTTGAAGTGAAGCCCGACATAGTCTCCAAAAAAGCCGAAGCCACATCCTTAATGCATCCTTCAAACAAAAAAGGCAACATGCCTATGAACGAAAATACAATCCATGTGACAGACACCACGAAATAGCCGTCGCGCCGACCTATAGATTTTGCCGAATTCACACCCAAAAGCGTGAATATGCTCCCTATACCGACAGCTACCAGGATTGACCAGACAAAAGGCATCACATCTTCCCTGTAAAACCATGATACACACATACAGGCAAAAAGAAGTGCGGCCTCGATAAACAGCAATATGCCAATAAGTTTCAGTGTAAGTTTCCAGTTTCTCATGACAGAAATTTAATTTATCTGAAATATTTGTCAAGTTTTTTCAATGTCGATGCAAGACAGAACACCACGACCTTGTCACCTGGTCTCAGCACCGTACTTCCTGAAACGAGCATGCCCTTTCCGTCACGTACCAGTCCGCCGAAATTCACCCCTTTAGGAAGTCCCAGTTCCATAACTGCATTCTGCGTTACTTTTGAACCTTCCTTGACTATAAATTCTGCTACATCAGCATCAGCAACATTAAGCATCTTCACATTATCCACATCTGCCTGCAGAAGCATTTTGTATATATGACTGGCAGTGATGGCCTTCTTGTTGATGATTGTACCGATATCCAGATCTTCGGCCATATCGAAATAGTCGGAATTCTCTATTTGCGCAATAGTTTTCCTTACACCTTTCTTTCTGGCAGTCACACAGGCCAATATATTCTCTTCGTCATTGTCCGTCAAAGAGATGAAAGCCTCGACATGGTTAAGTCCCTCATCATAAAGAAGCCCCATATCATGCCCGTCTCCCTGTATTATCATTACACCATCCTTGACAATTTCGCACAACTTTTCGCATCTTGCCTCGTCCGGCTCAATGATTTTCAGGTTTATATTATTAGGTATTGCCCAGCTTGTACGTACCGAAAGCTTGCCTCCACCAACGATTACAGCATGTTTTACAGGAGGATAATTTTCCTTTCCTGTCTGTATGCGAACAAGATCAACATCTTCTTTTTTTGTCATAAAGAAAACAAGGTCATTCACATATATGCAGTCGTCTCCTCGCGGAATGATAGTTTCACCGTTTCTCTTTATAGCAACAACATGGAAAAGATGGTGTTCCTTATTGAGTTCCTTAAGAGTTTTGTTTATAAGAATTCCTGCCTGATGCATCTTCACACATACAAGCACCAATTCTCCGTCGTTGAAACGCCACCACTGACGTGCCCAGCTCAGCTGAATCGATTCTGCAATTTCCTGTCCTGCAAGCATTTCCGGATAAATCAGGGAACTGATGCCCATACGTTCAAACAATTCCTGATGTTCTGGTTTCAGGTATTCATAGTTGTCAATTCTTGCGACAGTCCGCTTTGCACCAAGCTGCTTTGCCAACATGCAGCACATGATATTCTCGCTTTCGTGCGGGGTAACTGCGATAAACAAATCTGCATGCTCGACACCTGCATTCTCCAAGCCTTTTATTGATGTAGGAGAGACACATAATGTCATTATATCAAGTTCATTGACCTTACTCAGTTTACTTTCGCTTTCATCTATAAGAACGATATTGAAAGCTTCATTTGACAACAAGCGAGCCAAATGCGTCCCAACAGAACCAGCGCCAGCTATAATTATTTTCATATCCTAAAACTTTTAAGTATCACATTCAAAAACAGGTAGAAGCCTTCAGATTCCAAGAAGCGCGTCTGAAATCGCATCCTTGTCCATACCTACAATTTTACGAAGCTGTTCAACCGTACCATGCTCTACAAACATATCCGGTATACCGATGCGCTTGACCTCAAGAGATTTTCCATGATCTGAAAAATACTCCAGAACAGCGCTTCCCAAGCCCCCCTCAAGAATTCCGTCTTCGACAGTGACCACTTTGTCAAACTTTTCGGCCACCTCATCAAGAATATCAGCATCTATAGGTTTAAGGAATCGCATATCATAGTGAGCCACACTCAGTTCACGTCCTTCCATTGCAGCTTTGGCCTCAGCCAATCTGATGCCTTTGGCCGCCTCTACGCCTATCGGGCCTATAGAAAGCAAAGCCACATCCTTTCCGTCTTTAAGTTTACGTCCACGACCAACCGGCACCTCTTCAAAAGGACACTGCCAGTCAATTCTCGAGCCTCGTCCTCTAGGATACCTTATTACAAACAAACCTTTACCAGGAAGCTGTGCAGTATACATAAGCTTTCTGAGTTCATGTTCATCATAAGGAGAAGAAATCGTAAGATTAGGAATCGGTCTCAGATAAGCCATATCGAAAGCTCCATGGTGCGTAGGTCCATCTTCGCCTACCAGTCCGGCACGGTCGAGACACAGCACCATGTCCAAATTCAATATAGCCGCATCATGTATTATATTGTCGTATGCCCTTTGCATGAACGAAGAGTACACATTGCAGAAAGGCATAAGTCCGTCCTTGGCCATACCGGCAGAGAAAGTTACAGCATGTCCCTCTGCTATGCCGACATCAAAAGTACGGTTCGGCAAAGCCTTCATCATTATATTCATAGAACATCCTGTTGGCATGGCCGGCGTCACACCGACAATCTTGTCGTTAGCCTGTGCCAGCTCCAGCAATGTAGTACCGAACACATTCTGGAACTTAGGTGGAAGTGATACATCTGCGTCAGGGACAAGAATTTCGCCCGACTTTGCATCAAATCGTCCTGGTGCATGCCATACGGTAGCATTTTTCTCGGCAGGTTTGTAACCCTTGCCTTTTTTAGTGTGTACATGCAGAAGTTTAGGTCCCTTCATGTCTTTGATGGCCCTGAACACACGTACCAATTCAACAACATCATGTCCGTCAACCGGACCGAAATATCTGATGTCCATGCCTTCAAACATATTTCTCTGTTTTGTCAGCATAGACTTCACACTGTTGTTGAATCTTATTATGCCCTTGCGTCTGTTTTCATTGAGTATACCCCAATCAAAAAGTTTTCGCGATATTTTGTATCTGAGAGCATTATATGTATCGTTGGTAGTAAGTTCCAGAAGATACTTGCGCATTCCGCCCACACTCTTATCGATCGACATGTCGTTGTCGTTCAATATAATGAGCATGTCGTTCGGTATCGTAGAAGCATTATTTATACCTTCAAAAGCAAGACCGCCGCTCATGGCACCATCGCCAATGATTGCAACCACATTGCGTTTCTCGCCATGCAGTCGTGCCGCAACAGCCATGCCCAACGCGGCCGAAATAGAATTCGAAGCATGTCCGCAGGTAAAAGTGTCATATTCGCTTTCCATAGGAGAAGGGAACGGACGTATGCCGTGCAGTTTTCTGTTGGTGCAGAATTCTTTCCTTCGCCCTGTAAGAATCTTATGTCCGTAAGCCTGATGCCCTACGTCCCAAACAAGTCTATCGTATGGAGTGTCATAAACGTAATGAAGCGCAACCGTGAGTTCCACCACACCTAAGCTGGAAGCCAGATGTCCCGGATTTACAGACAGTTCATTTATAATGTCATGTCTCAGTTCATCGCACAGCTGAGGTAATTGCCGAACCTCCAGTTTTCTAAGATCTGAGGGATCGTCAATACTTGAAAGCAGTTCAAAATTCGAGATATCAGCCATTTTTCAACATTTATAACCTTGCAAAAATACGAATTTAAATGAAAGTTGTTTACATTTGTGAAAAAATATTGCACTAACGATGCCTAATTTGTTTACTAAGGTTGAAATGCCGGCAATAAGCTCCGAAATACTCCATTCCGACAAAATCATGCTCATGGGGTCATGCTTTGCCGACAACATAGGCGAACGACTGAAATCAGCAAAATTCAACTGCCTTGCCAATCCGTTCGGAACGCTCTACAACCCGTTGTCCATCTCACAGGCCCTGCGTCAGGTTATTTCCGGACGCATATACAGTGAAGGCGATGAGGAACTGTTCCGCGGCAACGATGGCTTGTGGCACAGCTGGATGCACCACAGCCGTTTCTCATCAGCCGACATGTCTGAATGCATTTCAACCATCAATTCTTCAATCTCAAAAGCATCATTCCAACTCAAAGATATAGACAAGCTCATCATTACGTTCGGCTCATCGTGGGTCTACCGTCTCAAGCGGAACGGTTCTGTCGTGGCCAACTGCCACAAACAGAACGACAAGCTTTTCAATCGAGAGCGCCTCACGCCTGAAGAAATAGTTTCCGAATGGAACACTCTGGTATCCGAACTTAAAACCATGTCGCCCAAACTCGAAATAATCTTCACAGTAAGTCCGATCAGGCACCGCAAAGACGGATTTCATGCCAATCAGCTCAGCAAAGCAGGCCTGCTCCTTGCTGTTGACAGCATCTGTTCGTCAAATTCTTCATTCTGCAGCTATTTTCCTGCATACGAAATAATGATGGACGAACTGCGCGACTATCGCTTCTATGCCGACGACATGCTCCATCCATCATCCATAGCCGTCGACTACATCTGGGAGCTTTTCTCAGGATGCTTCTTCAGCCCATCTACCGTCAAATTGTCCGACGAGTGCAGAACTATCCAGACAGCCCTGGCTCATAAGCCTTTTGCGCCAGAGTCAGAAGCATACGAAAAATTCATACAGAACACCAAAAACAAAATAATAAAACTAACAGAAAACCATCCATACATCAACATGGATGAAGAATTATCATTATGCAATACAAGATTGAACAAATAGCCGGTATAATCAAAGCAGAGCGCCATGGCAATACCGGTGCTGACATCAGCTGGCTGTTGACCGACAGCCGTTCACTCTGTTTTCCTGAAGAAACACTGTTTTTTGCAATCAAGACCAAACGCAACGACGGCCACCGTTACATCAGTGAACTTTACAAGAATGGCGTGCGCAATTTCGTCGTAAGCGAACTTCCTGACGACATGCCGAATTGCACCGACGCCAATTTCCTGGTCGTAAGCGACACGCTACAGGCACTCCAGCAATTGGCCGAACACCATAGAATGCGTTTCGACATACCGGTCATCGCCATAACCGGAAGCAACGGAAAGACCACGGTCAAGGAGTGGCTCTACCAGCTGCTCTCACCGTCGTGCAACGTTTGCCGCAGCCCGAGAAGCTACAATTCGCAGATAGGCGTACCTATGTCCTTGTGGCTGATAGGCCAGAACACAGACCTTGCCGTCATCGAAGCCGGCATTTCAATGCCTGGCGAAATGCAGAACCTAGCATCAATAATAAAGCCAACAATCGGCGTCATAACAAACATCGGTGAAGCACATCAGGAGAACTTTGATTCATACGAAGAAAAGTGCAGAGAAAAGATGTGTCTGCTGTCATCTGCTCCAAAAGCTGTGCTCAACATGAACGATCCTGCAATAAAAGCCTGCAGAAACATACTTCCAGAAGCCACAGCTGTAACAGCATGGCATGATAAGGCTAACGACGCATCATGCAGTTGCGATATAACAATTACAGACATAAAGAAAAATGCAGGAACGACCGACATAACAGTCCTCATCGACGGAGCAGAGCATACATTCACCATACCGTTCATAGACGATGCCTCAATTCGCAACTCTCTCACATGCCTCGCTGTATGTACCCAGCTGCAGCAGTTTGCATCGATCGAAGACATTATGGAGCGCATGAGCCGTCTCGAACCTGTAGCCATGAGAATGGAAGTAAAGAATGGACGCAACGGATGTACACTGATCAACGACACATACAATTCCGACATACACTCCCTCGACATTGCTCTCGACTTCATGTCCAGACGTCCTGACACCAGCAGGCAGAAGCGCACGCTCATACTCAGCGACATACTTCAGAGCGGAGAAACAGCAGAAGCACTCTATTCGCGTGTAGCATCACTTGCAGAAAGCCGCGGCATAAGCAAGATTATAGGTGTCGGCAAAGACATATCTTCATGTGCACACCTGTTTAATATAGAGAAATACTTCTTTGCATCGACAGAAGAATTCATATCCAGCCACATTTTCAGACAGTTGGCCGACGAGTTCATCCTGATAAAAGGTGCACGCAGTTTCCACTTCGAACGTATATCCGACCTTCTGACACAGAAAGTCCATCAGACCATACTCGAAGTGAATCTGAATGCCCTTGTCGACAACGTCAACTACTACCGCTCATTCATGAAACCCGAAACCAAGATGGTCTGCATGATCAAGGCATCGGCCTACGGCATGGGCTCTGTGGAAGTTGCCAAGACACTCCAGGACCACAACATAGACTATCTTGCTGTAGCAGTAGCCGATGAAGGTGTCGATCTGCGCAATGCCGGCATCACGTCGAACATCATGATAATGAATCCGGAAACGACTTCATTCCATACGCTCTTCGACTATCGCCTCGAACCGGAAGTATTCAGTTTCAGCATACTTGAAGCTCTCATACACGAAGCAGAAAGAGAAGGCATAACGAATTTCCCTATACACATCAAGCTCGACACAGGAATGCACCGTCTCGGCTTCGACCCAGAGCATGATATGGAAAAACTCATCAGCATCCTGCAGAAACAGAATGCACTCGTTCCGCGCTCAGTGTTCTCACACTTCGTCGGAAGCGACGGCGACGAGTTCGACAGTTTCTCACGCCATCAGTTCGAGCTCTACGACAAAGCCAGCCGAAAACTCCAGCAGGCCTACAGCCACAAGATACTGCGCCATATATGCAACTCGGCCGGCATAGAACATTTCCCGGAGTATCACCTCGACATGGTACGTCTTGGCCTCGGACTCTACGGTATAAATCCGCGCAGCAACGCAATAATAAACAACGTAGCAACTCTCAAGACAACGATATTGCAGATACGTGATGTACCGTCAGTCGACACAGTCGGCTACAGCCGTAAGGGACACCTCACACGCAACAGCCGCATTGCGGCAATACCTATCGGATATGCCGACGGTCTCAACCGTCATCTAGGCAACGGCCACTGCTACTGCCTCGTCAACGGCAAGAAAGCACCTTACGTAGGCAACATCTGCATGGACGTCTGCATGATAGACGTGACAGACATCGACTGCCACGAAGGCGACACAGTGACAATCTTCGGCGACGAACTGCCGGTAACAGTGCTCAGCGACGTACTCGGCACAATCCCATACGAAGTACTCACATGCATATCAACACGAGTACAGCACGTTTATATACAGGAATAAGACTTAGCAAGTTTTATACTAACATATACAAAACAGCAGGTCGGAGAAATACCGCAATATTCACGGGCATTCTCCGACCTGCTGTTTTATTTAAAACTCTCAAATCATCACTTACGCGTCATGCTTATGATTTTATTTATAAAATATACTCCATCATAATCCTGCGAGAATCCGTCAAGAGACCGGCCTAAAGACTGCACCTCAAGTTCAACATTTACTGGAGAATACGAAGCAGCACCGGCACCCAAAACATCACGATACCTCAATCTGGCCTGATCTGTTCCATCAATCAACCAATACGATGCAGAATCGCCGTCGGCAGTAAATGAGCGAACCTCATGTCCCAGCACCATCTCACCCTTCACCTTCTTGACTATATCGTAAGGTTCAATGCTTTTTTCATCAATCAGCGGAGCATCCTGTCCGATTTCCACAAATACAGCCTTATCCGGATGTGACGAGAACACTTCAAAATAGCGCATTCCGCTGTTTCCGACACCCCAACCTCCGCAGGTATAAGGCACAGGTTCACGCTTGCCCCTTTCCGCAAGAAGTTCTGCAGACCTTCCTGTCAGCTGCAATACATATCGAGTCACACCTACCCTGCCGGACTCAACCTCCTTGAACTCGCATTCTTCACTGTCGAGCCACGAAGCACCAGGCAGTCTAGGCGACTTTCTCAATTGCGGAAGCAATGACTGAATAAAATTGGCATCAATATTGAAGACCTTTACAACAGGCTCTGAATAATCTTTCTTTCCTCCTACTGTACGCTCAATCCTCACCCCAAGGACAGAAGCATCCGTAACGGCACGTATAGATTCGTTGCGCTGTGCAAAAAATCTCAATCCTACACCTTTAACTTCTTCCCATTCAAAACCAGCCTCAGCCTTACGCGACGGCTTGTAATCCGAAGAAACACTGTCTGAAACAACAATCTTAGATTTTGCAGAATCAGAGCTTCCTTCAGAAGAAGAATCGCATGCCACCATAAAAGACGATATTGAAGCAGTGGCAACACACAAAAAAACTATCCCTTTTAGTCTCATAATATCAGTTTTAAGCCGTAAATATATGCATATTTATAAATCCGCATATCAAAAATTTGTTTATTTTCCAAAATCTGCGATAAAAACGGCAAATGTAGTGACAAAATGATTAAACAAACACTTTATAGATTTAGCCCTGATAGCTTTAAGCGTAAACAGGAAAGTTAAAAAGTTAGGAAGCGAATAAAAAAAAGCATAAATTTGCGGCAAGGGTTTTAGGGTCTCACCAGCCTGATAAACAGCTATTCAGAATAGACAAACCAAAACATGTCTTATATATGGCACCAAACAACATAATTACGACAACGGCCATGGCTCCGGGCGCAAAGAAGGCGCCTCGCATGGAATGGCTGGATGCCATGAGAGGCTTCACAATGATACTTGTTGTGGCCTACCACGTCAGTTTGATCGGATTCGACCAGAGTATCAAAGAATCATCGGTGCTTCCGCTGTTCGTTCTGTTCCGTATGCCGCTGTTTTTCTTCATAAGCGGTTTTCTTGCATACAAATCAAACCTTACATGGAGCGGAAATACTCTGGGTACACTTGTATGGAAGAAAGTTAAGATACAGATATTCCCTACGCTTGTATTCCTGTACGTATTTGTGGTGGTAAAATATCCGGACTTCATGACCGGCATCAACGCCGTCATGGCATCTCCAACCAAAGGCGGATACTGGTTCACATGGTCATTGCTCCACATGTTCATCGTATATTATCTTTTTTCATTTGTTGAATACAAGCTCAAGTGGCGCTCGTGGATACCTATTGCAATATTGTGGTTCGCAGCCCTCTGCATCTACGCAACTGTCTATATGCCGGCATGGTTCACTTACCATAATGCACCATTCTACAAATACTCAAGTCTTATACAGACAATGCAGTTTTTCCACTTTTTCCTTTTCGGAAACATAGTGCGCCGCTATTGGGGCAATTTCCAGAAACTTTTCGACACACGCGGTTTCTTCCTCACATGCCTCATCGTGGCATTCATCTGCTGTGCCGACTTCCTCAAATGGCATGTCTGCCGTATGCAGGTAACCAATCTGCCTCGCACAACGGCCATGTATACATTGCTTCTCATAATATTCATGACTTTCAGATACTACAAGGACTATTTCACAAAGGAAAACCGAATAGGACGCATGCTGCAATATATCGGTGCACGTA
Organism: Bacteroides sp. 43_108; assembly: GCA_001915545.1. GTDB lineage: Bacteria > Bacteroidota > Bacteroidia > Bacteroidales > Bacteroidaceae > 43-108. The sequence continues at coordinate 27,412 of MNQS01000120.1, forward strand.
CACTCGATATATATCTGCTCCACTTCCTTTTCATGCCGAACCTCAAATGTGTAGGAAAATTTCTGGATGCAAACCCACACAATTTCGTGCTCGACACGACAATATCACTGGTTTTCAGCCTGCTTGTAGTCGGATTCTGTATTGTAGTATCAAACATTATCAGAATAAGCCCGTTCCTTAAGAAATATCTTTTCGGACGTTGACATATTTATTTATGCAGTATTGCACTGACCGATTTTCACTAAAACAACGACAATGAACATCAAACTTACAATAGACAAGGTGAAACTGGCGCTGATGAAGCGTACAGGAAGTGCCAACAACAAGAAAACAATAACTTCGTGGAAAGACAAGCATTACAATAATGCTCCACGTATAAGTTTCGTCATACAGTCGCACAACAAGAGTCTGCAGGTTTGCCAGATTGTCGACCTGCTGAGAAAATGCCCCGATTCGGAGATAATCGTGATGGACGACGGTTCGACACCTGAACACACAAAACGCATCGCGGCACACCTGACCGGAGCAAACGAATTCATGCTCAGGGCCAACGACTTGTATGAAAACGTGATGTACGACCGTGCAATACGCATAGCCAACGCCAGATACGTGGCATTGATGCAGGATGATGACATATTCGACAACATGGACTGGGCCGAAGAAGCACTCAGACTGTTTGCCGAACATCCCAAAATGGCTATCCTCGGCGGAATGGACGGCCTGCACATCGTATTCCCTGAGGGAAGGATCAGAGGCGAATCGATTACTGCCGGCACTACAGGATTCCGCTTTGTAGAAGCTGTAAACCGCGCACCGATGTGGATTGACCGCGAACTGTTCCTGGAAGAGCTGAAACACATCGATTTCTCGCTTGCCCCATATCAATACGACGACTACGAACTGTGCATGCGCGCATGGCTGTGCGGTCTGCAGGTAGGATGGTACAAAGCAGGAGGCCGTTCTCTCAGCGTCGGCGGCATGAGACTGTGGAACAACAAAGTGACAGCACATCTCTGTGTCGTCAACGGAAAGAATCTTAACGGGCGATACGCAGACAAGATTGAAGGAATAAGGAAAATGGTGGAAGAAGCCAACAAAGAATTGAAAAAGTAAAACATCGTCCCAACAGGCGATGCCTTACTTTTTTATGAACAAACGCAGGAATATAATAAACGGCCCTGAAATTACATTTTGCGGAATACAGCATTCACACAACATCCTGAAACGGGGGAGGAGGAAATTTTACGGTTTCTGACAGTTTTAACACTTTTTTACTGTATGCAAACATAGAAACAACTATAAGACATATATTTGCCTAGAAAACGACACAGCACTTGAAACAACATAAAAGAACCACAGCTATCAGACATGAGCGTACAAATTCAACCTTGAACTCTACATGAATCTCACAAATGGACGAAACATTATCAATTAACATAATGTACTACGCGGCAGGAGCCAACATGACATTCCTCACCATGATGAGCGCATATTTCCTGCGTACAGCAGGAAAAAACAAAAGACTTAGAGTGGTAACAGGCTATGTTCTTCTGCTATGGGCAATCCAATCATACAAGGATGCATTCATGCTTCTGGGTGGTTACTACGAATGCGACTATCTCAGAAAACTGTTCATCATGTTCGACACTCCATCAATAGCAACATGCGCCTTCATACTTTTTGAACTTCTAAAACCGAAATCACTTACATGGAAAACAGTCGTCATACACACAACACCATTCCTGCTTCTGGCTACAGCATATATTTTCACAAAAGAAGAAAGGTTATACACAATCAGCACATGGTATTCTGCCATATACGGACTATGCGTCATGATATATTCTCTGGTGTGCATACCTATTTACCACAAACACATGAAGGAAACATATTCCTACAGTGAAAATATAGACCTGAAATGGCTATACGTCATAATATTGTCGTTCGTACTTTTTCTCGGACTATGGAGCTTATCATGCTTCTACCTTGAAGCAGTTACAGACACCCTATACTACTTCCTATCATGTTTTATCTGGTTGTTAATATGCAGATTCATAAATAGACAAGAAAATGTAGAAATGGAAATCATGACATCCTCTCCTTCAGATTTTGATGACAACAACGCAAATACCTACGAAACAGAAACACAGGAGTCAAAATATGCGTTTGCGGAACAGTTCAACAAAACATTCGAGGAAAAGAAACTATATCTGAACCCTCGCTTGACAATAATTGATCTGGCACATGAAATAGGAACAAACAGAACATATATATCAGACTATCTTAACAATGAGTTGGGCATTACCTTCTTTGACTACGTGAACCAAAGACGTTTGCTTTACGCAGAAGAACTATTGCGCACTACCGATGATTCATTGGATTCCATATCGATGGAATCAGGTTTCAATTCACAAAGCACTTTCAGGCGGGCATTTCAAAAGAAATACGGATGCACACCAGGAGTATATCGTTCGAAGATAAACAATACAAATAAGTAGTTTCCGTTCAAAGTTATTTTATGAACTTCTAGTCAAAGCTATTATTGTTAAGACGAACCGGAGCCATCCGTGAGGACAGCTCCGGTTTTTTATTTATGAATAATCGCTTTATCAGAATTGCACTAATAAACCGTTTGAGAGGATATTGTATAGATCCCTGGTCCAAGCCAGGGATGACGGTCCATTAAAGGACCGTGTATGAAAGCTGCAGACCTCGTTATTTGCATAGCATCAACTATGCTGACAGCAATGTAGGCGATACCGCAATGTATCAATGTTCGTCATCCCTGGCCAGGACCAGGGACCTCATGCCAACGATAAGCACTAAACTCGACTCAAAGGATTGAGAGGCCGTGGATGAAAGTTGCAGACCTCGATATTTGCATAGTATCAACAACGCAGACAGCAATGCTGGCAAGGCCACAACATCTCAATGTCACGTCATCCCTGGCTAGGACCAGGGATCTTATGCTTGCGACATGCACCAAACTTGGTTCAAAGGCTTGCGAGTAGAACAATGCTCAGGAAAACTAAAAGATATTGTACTTTTTAGATCCCTGGTCCAAGCCAGGGATGACGGCCTTAGAAAAAGGCCGTGTGTGAAAATTGCAGAACTCGCTATTTGCACAGCATCAACAATGCTGACTGCTATGTAGGCGATACCGCAATGTATCAATGTTCGTCATCCCTGGCCAGGACCAGGGACCTCATGCCAACGATAAGCACTAAACTCGACTCAAAGGATTGAGGCAGACCTCGATATTTGTATAGTATCAACAACGCAGACAGCAATGCTGGCAAGGCCACAACATCTCAATGTCACGTCATCCCTGGCTAGGACCAGGGATCTTATGCTTGCAACATGCACCAAACTTGGCTCAAAGGCTTGCGAGTAGAACAATGCTCAGGAAAACTAAAAGACATTGTACTTTTCAGATCCCTGGTCTAAGCCATGGATGACGGTCCATTAAAGGACCGTGAATGAAAACTGCAAAACTTGTTATTTGCATAGCATCAACAATGCTGCCTGCTATGTAGGCGATACCGCAATGTATCAATGTTCGTCATCCCTGGCCAGGACCAGGGACCTCATGCCAACGATAAGCACTAAACTCGGCTCAAAGGATTGAGAGCAGAACTGTGCTTATGAAAGCAATACTGCTTTTAGATCCCTGGTCCGGACCAGGGCTGACGGCTTTGAAGAAATGCCGTGTATGAAAGTTGCAGAACTCGTTATTTGCACAGCATCAACAATGCTGACTGCTATGTAGGCGATACCGCAATGTATCAATGTTCGTCATCCCTGGCCAGGACCAGGGACCTTATGCCAACGATAAGCACTAAACTTGGATCAAAGGCATGCGAGTAGAACTGTGCTCTGAAAAGCACACAAGACATTTCACTTTTTAGTTCTCTGGTCCTGGCCAGCTATGACGGCCTTGGTAAAGGCCGTGCATGATATGAAACTTACAGATAGAAAAGGAAGCAGTTAATCAATATATTGATGCCTCTGCTTTTTATATTCATCTGTAACAGCTTTTACAAGCTCCTCTGTCAATCCTATGCTCTCGCTAAGGTCGTTCCATTCAGGATTATCTTTCTCAATAAGAACAATTTTCCAATCACGCTTCCATTTTTTCAATTGTTTTTCACGATTTATGGCATTAACAAAATCTGTATAGGTTTCAAAATAAACAAGTTTCTTTACTTTATAAAGATTCGTGAAACCGGAATTTATACCTGCCTTATGTTCAGCCACTCTGCGCAGAAGATCATTGGTAACACCAATATACAAGACACCATTGCGTTTGCTTGCCATTATGTAAACAAACCCTCTTAGTATATTCATCTCCCAAATGTTTTATGTTATTACTTTTGTTAGATCCCTGGTCTAAGCCAGGGATGACGGCCTTAGAAAAGGCCGTGTGTGAAAGTTGCAGAACTCGTTATTTACATAGCATCAACAATACTGACTGCAATGCGGGCGACGCCACTGTGTCTCAATTTCACGTCATCCCTGGCCAGGACCAGGGACCTTATGCCCGCGATAAGCACTAAACTCGAATCAAAGGCATGCGAGTAGAACTGTGCTCATGAAAGCAATACTGCTTTTAGATCCCTGGTCCAAGCCAGGGATGACGGCCTTGAAGAAAGGCCGTGTATGAAAGTTGCAGAACTCGTTATTTGCATAGCAACAATTATGCAGACTGCAATGCGGGCGACACCACTATGTCTCAATGTTCGTCATCCCTGGCCAGGACCAGGGACCTTATGCCCGCGATAAGCACTAAACTCGGCTCAAAGGATTGAGAGCAGAACTGTGCTTATGAAAGCAATACTGCTTTTAGATCCCTGGTCCAAGCCAGGGATGACGGCCTTGGAAAAGGCCGTGAATGAAAGTAGCAAAACTCGTTATTTGCATAGCATCAACAATACTGACTGCAATACGGGCGACGCCACTATGTCTCAATGTTCGTCATCCCTGGCCAGGACCAGGGACCTTATGCCCGCGACAAGAACTAAACATACTATAAGAAACTACCAGCACATACTGCACCTTCAATCCTCTATAGTCATATCAGCTACATGAAGATGCAGTTCGTCGATATTTGGAAGGCGCATATAATCGCCGAATTTGCGTTTGAGGCACATGTGCGAATCGTGAGGCACAGGCATGTCATAGCCCTCAAACTTTGCAGTGGTGAGCGGGAATATATCTTCCGGATAACGGGTGTCGGAATATGGAATGCCGAATGAATAATGAAGTATGTGCGACGGCCAAAGGCGCGAGAGCGCACGCAAGATAGGGAAAGCGAACTTGTCACAGAAACGGTATATGCGCCTTACCTTCTTGAAAGCCTGCTCGTCGCTGTTGCGCGGATTATTCATGACATTGTATGTGAAACCATGCAGACGACACGAAACCCAGTGCAGGAATATAGGATTCTTCTCCAACGGGAAGATATCGATATATATGCCTTTATAACGGAATATTCTGTCATAATGGTTCACCTCGGACAATGTCGAGCGCTTGTCGCGCAGTTTGGCGTATGTAAAGAAATATCCAGGATCGGTTTCATTAGTCTGCAGAGCATAATTGTCCGGAAGCTCTGAAGGGAGCACTTTCAACAGCTTGAGATAATCATCTCTCAGCATCTCTATGTCCAAATCGTCATCCCAAGGAATATATCCTCCATGTCGTATACATCCCAGCAGAGTACCGCTGCAGAGCCAATACTTGATATTATGCTTACGGCATACGCCGTCAATGAAGACAAGCATCTCGGTCATACGGTTCTGCTGACGTCGCAGGAGCGAACCTTCAGGATTGAAACGTTCCTTGAGAGCTTTGGCATCAAATGTCTGTTCCACGTATATTGTGTTTTTATTATTTCTGAAAAGATTTCAAACGAGAGTCAACCGCGCACCTTTATGTCAGGATTAGGACGCTTGTCCACTTTCTCCTTCATTTCGCGGTATTTGTGCAGAATTTCCTCCTTTATCTTAGTTGTGCTAACGCCGTCGCCGTAAGGGAAATAAAATACTGTCACTCCGAGTTCCTTAAGATAATCGTATTTGCCAGTCCAGTCGTCACCGACCACAAAAACGTCTATGTTGAGTTTCTTGACAAGTTCAGTATGGTCGAGCGAACGCTGCGGTATTACTATATCCGGATATTTGAGGGCCTCGATTATGGCCATTCGTTCCTCGAAAGGTATTATAGGCGGACGTTTGTAGCTGCACACCAGTTCGTCAGTGCTGACACCGACAATGAGTGTATCGCCGAGTCCGCGGGCATATTTTATCATCTTCAGATGATTGGAATGAAACATGTCGAATGTTCCAGATGTATACACGACAATTCTATTGTTGTACATGGTAGTAAAAGTTTATGCTTCCGTTGCAAATTTACGTCTTTTTATGATTAATGTGCCGACTAAAGCTGATAAATGAGCACAACTCGTATACACAATCAAGCCGGCAATATACAAGACCGGCAGATCAACTGCATTTATCACGTCCTAGCGTCTTATTTATACGATTTACTATTGCTTTTCCGATAATGGAGAAATTGCCGTAGCGCAGATTCAGGAAAAGTTCCTCGAAAGAACGGCATACCTTTATGAACGGGTGCCTCCAGCCCATAATGCGATATACAGCTTCCTTGTAAGCCGTATTCTCTATTACATAGCGCGGATGGCGAAGCGGAAACTCCAACTCGTAACGCTTCATTGTAAAGATTCGGCGATAACCGCGAGGCATCGTCTTCAGAGAACCTGAAAAATGGGTGGAATCGGCCACTACTCCCAAATTATTTATCATATTCTTGGTTGGAAATATCGACAATCCAGAATTAAAAAGTATGGTACTATGGAATATAGTTTCAAAATACTGCTTTCCGCTCTCCTTATGCCTACGACACATATAAATGAAATCATCCCTATAATTGCGTGTCTTAATCAGGTTGCGCAACTGGCGCATATTGACCTCATCATCAAGGAAAGAATAATGTTCGTCCCACTGATCCACAACACGTTTCCAGCTTGCCCATCCCCATATAGAGAATGTCGAAGCAAAGAAGTAATCATACGGTATATCGGGAGTTATTTCTTCATTGTTGAATCCGGCAATCATGCTGATACGCGTATCATTCTCGTAGCGGTCGAGCATCTCCTTGCAGAATCTAAAGAATGTGACAGACGGCACACAATCATCTTCCAGCACTATACATTTATCAGCATTGCTGAAAGCCCATTTATGAGAAAGAAATCCTGAAGGGTCACATCCATAGTTGCGTTCCTGATACTTTCTCTTGACCTCGCACTGCCAGTCAATCTGTTCGACAATCTTACGGCATGCCTCAATGCCAGGCATGTCGCGCTCGCCTCGCGGTCCGTCCTGATAAAGAAAGAGTCTCGACGGGCGTGCCTTGCGCACCTGCTCAAACACTTTGCTGAGCTGTTCGGGACGATTGAAGAAAAGTATGAGTACCGCCACGTCGACTTCGTAAGGCGGAAGATTTGTTTCGTTTGTCATAGTCTGATAAGATTTTGCTCTATGAAAATTCCTCGTATAGATAGATTGTAAGTATCTGCTTTATTCAACGCAAAAGAAGCAGATGTCACTCAACAGTGGCACATGCATCTCTGTATTTGTCAATCATATCCAGAAGTATAGAACTTGATGCAGAGTCCACACCGCGTACAAACATCATTCCAGAAGATACAATCTTATGATAATTGCGCTCATCGAGAATCTTGTATCCCGACTGCGAAGCCACCATGAAATGCAACGGCATAAGATCTGACATTGACGTGAAATTGCCGATATGCAAAGTACAGCATTTTGCGTGTGGAGTATTGAAGGCAATCGTAGGAACAACCGTCTCAATAGGCCTCAACTGATTTGAGAAATACGAATGAATCTCCTTGTGTCTCTCGTAATAACCGAAAACAAAATTGAGCAGCTTGCCGCTTATGCACCATGCTGAACCGCCTCTGTATAGTTTCCATATCGAACGACCCACTTTGAACTGCAGCGACTTGTGCAGTCCTGCAACCGAAAGCAGTTTGCGCGAAGCCTTGTTGATGCGGTCGCGTGCAGCATCGCCCAGAAACGGAATGTCGATGTCCGGACGCATTTGTCTGTAATCTTTGGTAAATGAGTCACCTACCTCGGGCGAAGCAAGACAGATGGCCGTCAGATATTCGCGTCCCCTATTGTCATAGAGGAATTCTGTGATACGGTCGCAGTGCCAAAGAGGATAATCGGCAGAAGAGAGGAAAAACACATAGTCGAAATTCACGCCGCTGTTCACACAGTCGGCCACGAGAAGCATCTGTGCACGCACTGCCGAAAAATTGTTCGACTTTACATGTTCGCGCACATCTGTGAAATGAATATTCGGTGCAGACATGTTCTCCATAAACGGAGCTATGTCGGCATCGGCATCGACATGTATATAGAACTCAGCATCCGTATGGAGAGCCGAAACCAGACGCCGGAGCTGTGCAGGGTCGTCTGCTGCTGTAATGAGATATGCTAATTTCATTTTTTATGTTTTTTCCTTTTGAACAGATAGGTTAAACTCTCACGCAGGATGTTGGCATGTGTAATCCACAGCAGCCCTACGTATATAGAAAGAGATATGACCGCACGCGAAATGATAAGTCCCAGTTCGTCCTCAATGCCGGTCGTAACAAAATATGCGGCCGAAGAAGACACAATGGCAATGAGCATGAACGGAAGTACATCCTTGAGCGCGCTGAACAGCGGCAGACGTATCTCGCGCCAGAGAAAATAGTGCCAGATGAAGAGCCAGAGCACATTGAGCGACACGTAGAACGTAATCATGAGCTTGATGCCGGTCATGCCGAGAAACTCGAGATGGAAACGCATGATGGAGAACAGCATCAGCAGCTGAACACAGCCCTGCACGATGATGTTGCCCATGTATATGTTGGATTTGCCGCGGCTGATGATGAAGTTGTAGTAGAGTGCCGTTATGGGCAGAAAGGCTCCGCTGACGCAGAGAGCCTGCAGATAGCGCGCACTGCTGAGCCACTTGTCGGTGAGCAGGAAGGTGATGAACTCCGGTGCCACAGTGAGCAGGAGAAACATCAGAGGGAAAGATATGAACGACGTGAAACGCAGCATCTTTCGGAATGTCTGACGCAGGCGCTGCGGATCGCGCCCCACCTGTACGAATGTAGGCTGTGCCACTCCCTGGACGATGCCGGTGATGAACTGGCTTCCCATGGTGTTCCACTTGTTGGCCTGGGTGTACGAACCGACCTCGCTCGGTTTGTACGAATTGCCGAGCACGAGTGTGAAGACGTTGTTGTTGACACAGTTGAATATATTGGTCACCAGCATCTTGCTGCTGAATCCGAACATTTCGCGCACCGGCTTGAAGGTGAATCGCAGGGACGGACGCCATCGCGAGAAATGCCATGTGGCAATGGTGCCCACTGTGACGAACACGATGCTCTGCGTGGCAATACCCCAGTAGGACATGCCGCAGAGGGCCATGGTCAGCCCCACAAGCCCTGAAGACACAAGTGCAAGGATGGATATGAACGTCTGCTCCTTGGCACGTATGTTCTTGAAGAGTATGGCGCGCGGTGTCGTCGAGAAACTGGCAATGAAGAATCCTATGAAGGCATAGCGCGACAGGGAGATGAGACGCGGTTCGTGGTAGTACATGGCAATGAGAGGTGCCGAAAACCAAAGTATCACGTACATGATGCCGGCACTTATCACGTTGAACCAGAAGACGGAGTTGTAGTCGTCGTACGTGGCGTTCCGGCGGTTGGTCAGTGCCGAAACGAAACCGCTCTCCTGAACAGCCGATGCTAAGGTGGAAAATATTGTAAGCATGCCGACAAGGCCGAAATCGTCCTGAGTCAATATGCGCGACACAACGATTCCGAACACGGCATTGAGCACCTGCATGGAGCCGTTGCTGATGCCGCTCCAGATGATGCCGCGGGCCGCCTTATCTTTCAAATTTTCTTCTGCCATCCAAGAATCTTTATGTGATATATCTGAAACAAAAATACACGATTATCTACAAAGTTAATAAAATCTTGCAGTCCGATAAATTTTTATGGAACATATAATGTCTTCTGGATGTTTCTGAAATCCTATATGTATCGGCAAAAGAACTATATTTGCATATCTTTAGCCGGAAAACTGCTGACGGCTAATGCTGATACAGAGAAAAACAACCAAAAACCATTTTTATGAAACACACTTTGACCATCATCCTCGCTCTGGCCATAAGCCTGTTTGCAGAAGCACAGACTTTCCCGAAGGCCATACTCAAAGGCGACTATCCCGACCCGTCGATTGTAAGAGACGGAAAGGACTTCTACATGACCCACTCACCGTTCTTCTATGCTCCGGGATTCCTGATTTGGCATTCCACCGACCTTGTCAACTGGAAACCTGTATGCCGAGCCGTAACCGAATATGAAGGTTCGGCAATGGCACCCGACCTCGTGAAATACAAAGGACGCTTCTACATCTACTACCCTGCCGCCGGCACCAACTGGGTGGTATGGGCCGACGACATACGCGGACCGTGGAGCAAGCCGATAGACCTGAAGGTTGGAGGCATTGACCCGGGACACGTGGCCGACAAGGACGGCAACAGATATCTCTACCTGAGCAACGGCGAGATGGTGAAGCTGACACCCGACGGACTGGCCGTGGACGGCGAAAAGAAAAAGGTGTACGACGGATGGGCATATCCGAAACACTGGGTGACGGAGTGCATGTGTCTGGAATCGCCGAAACTGACGTACCACGACGGCTACTATTACCTGACATCGGCCGAGGGCGGAACGGCCGGACCTGCCACAAGCCACATGGCTGTGACAGCACGCTCGAAGAGTCCTGCGGGACCGTGGGAGAACTCACCCTACAATCCTATAGTACATACATATACGGCCGACGACAACTGGTGGTCGAAGGGCCACGGCACACTGATTGACGATGCACAGGGCAACTGGTGGATTGTCTACCACGCCTATGCCAACGGCTACCACACGCTGGGCAGACAGACGCTGATTGAACCGATTGAGTGGACAAAGGACGGATGGCCAGTAACAAAGTCGTCGGCATCTCTGCCTGAAACCGACGGTAAAGGCATGGAACTGTCGGACAGCTTCGACGGCGACAAACTGGGACTTCAGTGGACCTTCTGGAGAGAGTATCCGATGGACAAGATAAGTCTGAAGAACGGAAATCTGACGGTAGAGGGCAAGGGTTCTTCGCCTGCCGATGCACTGCTGATGCTCGTGACGGCTTCGGACAAGAACTACGAGGTGTGCAGCGAAATAACTGTAAAGAGCAATGCGGAGGCAGGTTTGATGCTGTACTACGACGAAGAGGCTTTTGCCGGAGTGATGACCGACGGAAAAACATTCACCATATACTCCGATGCAAAGAATAAGCGTGCGGTAAAGAACAGCATCGGCAAGCACTTCTTCGCAAAGATTCATAACCGAGGCAACACGGTCGGCATCATGGTGAGCCGTGACGGCAAGGCATGGACCACACTGGCCGACGGAATGGACGTGTCGGGCCTGAACCACAACAAATTCGGCGGATTCTATGCCCTGCGTCCTGCTTTGTGCGCAGCAGGAAAGGGCAAGAGCGTGTTCCACAGCTTCGGATACAGAAACGCCGTTCCGCAGGAGAAGGACATGTCGGCGTACCTGCTGGTGTTCCACAAGGATGACACCCACAGCCTGCACATGGCGCTCAGCACAGACGGCTACACATTCACAGCGCTCAACGACGGCAAACCAATTATTAAGGGAGACACGATTGCCGAACAGAAGGGCATCAGAGACCCGCACATATACAGAGGACCTGACGGAGCGTTCTACCTGGCGATGACAGACCTGCACATCTTTGCACAGAAGGAGGGCTACAGGGACACCGAATGGGAAAGAGACGGCAAGAAGTACGGCTGGGGCAACAACAGGGGCCTGGTGCTGATGAAGTCGTGGGACCTGATAAACTGGAAGCGTACGAACCTGAACCTTGACAAGATGTCGGCCGAATTCAGCGAAATAGGCTGTGCATGGGCTCCGGAAACGACATACGACGAGGAGAAGGGCAAACTGATGATATACTTCACAATGAGGTTCGGCAACGAGAGAAACAAGCTGTACTATGCTTACGTGAACGACGATTTCAACCGTCTGGAATCGGTTCCCCAGCTTCTGTTCCAGTATCCCGACAAGAAGTCGTCGGCCATAGATGCCGACATAACGCACGTGGGAGGCAAGTACCGCATGTTCTACGTGGCCCACGACGGCACACCGGGCATCAAGCAGGCCGTATCGGACAGAATCAACGGCGGATATGAATACAACCCTCAGTGGTACGACCCGGAACCGTCGTCGTGCGAGGCTCCGAACGTATGGAAGCGCATAGGCGAGGACAAATGGGTGCTCATGTACGACTGCTACGGCATAAAGAAGCACAACTTCGGATTTGTAGAGACTTCCGACTTCGTAAACTTCACACCGATAGGACGTTTCAACGAGGGCGTGATGAAGACAACGAACTTCAGTTCGCCGAAGCACGGTGCCGTGATACATCTGACCATGGAGGAGGCAAAGAAACTTGCCAACCACTGGCACACGGCTCTGCCGGAAGCAGAAAAATAAGGACTGCCTTTCCGGCATAAATTAACGGAATCTTAAGAATCTTTTGGGCTACGAGCCCTCGCGGATAAAATTCCGGGCGCTCGGAAATTAAGTTGCGAGCGCCCGGAATTTATTTTCTGAGCGCCTGAAAAAGGAAGAACAGTTAAGTATTAGCAGACAGAAAAAAGACCAATCTGTTGTTAGAAATTTAAAGAAAAGCACGTTTTCACCTGTCTGAATTTTGAGAATCGTGCAGATTTCAGCAAAATAAATTCTGATATTTATGCAAGGAAAATCAAGTTCTGAAACTTTATAAATCATTAAATTGCAAAATGAAACGATAAAATAAATACAATACAAGTTTGTTCTATCAAATAAAAAATGTATTTTTGTAGTACAAAATTATCCCCCTTGGTTGGGAAAGACCAAGGCTCGCCCTCGACTTCGAGGGCTTATTTTTTATAAATATGGCTGAAGAAAGCAAACAAAGGGTTATCGTTTACATAGACGGATTCAACTTCTACTACGGGTTGAAAACAGCTCCGTGGAAGAAGTATTATTGGTTGGACATTGTCAAACTGATGGAATCTTTCTTACGTCCAAACCAAGAATTGATAGCAGTTAAGTATTTTTCAGCCAGACCAACAGATGTAGGAAAACGTAAAAGACAGGATGCTTTCTTTCAAGCCAATAAGGAAAATCCGAAATTCAAGTTGATATTGGGTAAGTACTTGAAAAAGGAAATTGAGTGTTTCAAATGCCACAATATCATCCACACTTACGAAGAAAAGGAGTCTGACGTGCGTATTGCCACTCAGATTGTAGCCGATGCTTTTCAACATAATTGCGACGTTGCTATCATTGTATCCGCAGACAGCGATATGATACCGGCAGTTGAATTAGCCAAAGAGGCTAAAATCAATATATTCATTTATTTTCCACCTCATCAGTATTCCAGTAACTTAGCTACTATGGGAAACGGTGCACCTATTCATATGTTGCGTTATGAAAAAAGGTTTAAGAATGCATTATTTCCAGATAAGATAAAGCTTACAAATGGATTTGAGCTTTCAATTCCAACGGAATGGAAAGCTCTTCAAAATGGAAAGAAATAAAAGGAATATACGTTTCATTACATTAGCTGTATAATTTTATAAACATAACATACTCAAAAAAGCAGAAGAAATAATATTAATTCATTTATTGCTCTGTTGCATAGCATACCAACGGTTGCTATGCTGAGTTCTTGTATAAAACCTGCAAATTTAGATTCGTGCATATTTTCTGCTAAAACATTTTGAGATTTGTGCTATACGTGCTTTATTTGTAACTATATCATACAAAAGCCTCAATGTGCTAAAGTCCAAATAAGAAGATAAAAACATGCTTCTTTGGAAACCAATAGCTACATTACTAACAATCAATCACATACAGGAGTAAAATAAAATAAGACTTAGCAATATGCTGATTGAAATATCTCAAGTAATGTTATGGGGCAAAATTGACTTGTGATAAATTAAGACACACAATAAAATATATGAAACTTAAATCTATTACATCAATACTGTTTGTATTGGCATTGTGCATAAGCCAAAACGTCTGTGCAAACGAAAAAGACGAGAGGACTGTAGTCTGCCATACCGAAAAGGGGATGGTGGAAGCGGATGTCATATCACCGAGCATCATAAGAATACGGTATACAAGGAACGAGGCCTTCAAGGGCAACGGTTCGATTTCGTGCTCGTACAAGAAAGAGACCGATACTGAGTTTTCGGTTAAGAGGAAACGGGATGAAGTAAGAATATCCACTGAACGCTTGAGGTTGAGCATAAACACGGAAAACGGTGATTTCGGATTCACGGATGCCAAAGGAAACAATCTGCTGAAGGAAAGCGGAAGGAAGGACGGACCGTTTGAAAGCGAAGAGAGGATGCTCTTCAGAAAGAATTTCAGCACAAGGAACAATGCTACAAGAAAGACGGCCGACGGCGAGAAGGCTGAGATGAAGGTGACGGGTACGGACACGCTGGGCATGGGATGGAAATACAAGCTGTATTTCAACTGGCAGGACGGCGAAGCGCTGTACGGCTTAGGGTCGCACATGGAGGACTACATGAACCTGAGGGGCAAGGAAATGTTTGTGGTGCAGCACAATCTGAAGACAAGCATGCCTGTACTGGTTTCGACTGTTGGATACGGTCTGCTATTCGACCACGGATGCGGAATGAAATATGACGACAGGGGAAAGAGGGGCTGTGTGGAGCTGGAAGCAGCGAACGAGGTGGACATGTACTTCATCTACGGTCCTGAGTTTGACGAGATAGTGGCCGGCTACAGATGGCTCACGGGCAAGGCTCCGGTAATGCCTAAATATATGTTCGGCTACATACAGTCGAGGGAAAGATATACGACGCAGGACGAGATAACGGACATCGTAAGGACGTTCAGGGAGAAGCACATTCCGCTGGACCTGATTGTGCAGGACTGGATGTACTGGCCTAAGGGTTGGGGCGCAAAGAACTATGACCCGAAGAGGTATCCGGACCCGAAGAAGATGATTGACGATATTCACGGCATGAACGCGCATTACATGATTTCGATTTGGCCGAACATCAGCGGATGCGAGGAGTCGGACGACATGGCCAGACGCGGATTCATGTTGGGCGGAGATACATATAATGCCTACGACGACGATGCATCTGAGGCTTATTGGAAATATGCCTATGACGGTTTGTTCAAATACGGCGTGGATGCGTGGTGGTGCGACTGCTCTGAGCCTATAGATTCTGACTGGCGACCGGGAAATATCAGTGCGGACAACCAGAAAGCGAGGTATGAAGGCAATCTGAAGGCTCTGACTGACCTGTTGGGACCGCTCGACGTGAACACTTACTCGTTGCATCATTCGAAAGGGGTGTATGAAAACCAGCGCAAATGCACTGAGGAGAAGCGTGTGGTGAACTTGACACGTTCGAGCTGGGCCGGACAGCAGAGATACGGTACGATAAGCTGGAACGGCGACACGTCGGCTTCGTGGGAGTCGTTTGCACAGCAGATTCCTGCCGGACTGAACTTCATGGCTACTGGCTATCCGTACTGGACGGTGGATGCCGGTGCATTTTTCACCGTCGGCGGCAATGAGTGGTTCAGACGGGGCGTTTTTCCGCAGGGATACAAGGATGCCGGCTACAGGGAGTTCTACTCGCGCATGCTTCAGTACTGCACATTCTTGCCTATTTTCAGAAGCCACGGCACGGGAACGCCGAGAGAACCGTGGTTCTACGGCAAGGAAGGTGAACCGTTCTACGAGAGCATCACGACATCAATAAAGACCAGATACAGGCTGTTGCCGTACATTTATTCGCTGGCAGGAAGCGTGTACCTGAACGACTATACGATGACGCGTGCGCTGGCGTTCGACTTCAGAAAGGACACGGCGGTGTACGACATAAAGGATGAATTCATGTTCGGTCCGTCGATATTGGTATGTCCTGTCACCCGTCCGATGTACTATCTGCCTGGCGGTGAGAAAGCCGAGGGCGTGAAGAAATGCAGAAACGTGTATCTGCCGAAGGACGGAGAAAAGAACAAGTCGGTATGGTACGACTTCTGGTCGGGCAAGGAGTACAAGGGCGGAACAACATTAGAAGCCGATGCTCCGATTGACAGGATTCCGCTGTTCGTAAGGGCTGGAAGCATTATTCCTATCGGTCCTGAGGTGGAATACAGTTCGCAGAAGAACGACGCCGAATGGGAAATAAGAATTTATCCAGGCAAAGACGGAACATTCACCGTATATGAGGATGAAGGCGACAACTACAACTATGAAAAGGGCGCATTCAGCACATTCACAATGAAATGGAACGACAAAAAACGGGAACTGCACTTGTCGGCACGCAAGGGTGAATACAAGGGTATGTGCAAGACGAGGAAGCTGAATATCGTTGTGGTTTCGGAGGGATGCGGAACAGGAATAGAGAACGAAACCCATGGAGTGGAAGCTGTGTACGAGGGAAAGGAAATGGATATACGGTTGTAGAAAATATATCTATACTGCCGATAATTTGCACAAAATAAGCACTCGCACTGCCGATAATTTACACAATACAGGCACTAGTACTGCCGATAATTTACATAAAACAAGCACTCACACTACCAATAATTGAAACCATTCAGTAGATATTTTCAAATAAACACAAAAGAAAGCGACATGTGCGTAGGGAATCAAAATGATTCGTACTTGCACATGTCGCTTTTTGCGTTAACTGCGCTCTCGAACTGTGTTCGAAAGTGTGCGATTGATTGTCTGCACGTTTGAGAAAGTTTGTTAGTACAAACGGTAAACAGTGTTAGAACTGATATTTACAGGCATAGAGGGAGTAAATATACAACAACCGAACCTGCAAGCAACGCATGAATCAGTTGCTCACGGTGACAACTGTACCGTTGTAGCTGATGCGGTAGCGGTAGAGACCGCGCAGGTCGCCTCCGGCACTGGAGGATGCCGTACTGATGGCACCATAGTTGTTGAGGTCGTAGACCAGTCCGCAATGTCCGCACTTGGCCATGCCGGTATCGTCGATGCTCAGACGTCGGCTTGCACGGTCGCAGTTGGGACATGCAAGATCGTAGGCCATAGGCTCGCCGTAGATGTTGTTGCCGACAATCAGTCCGCCCAAACCGTAAAGGAAATCTTCGCTTATGCGATCTATGGCACAATAGTCTGTACCGGTAGGACCGCTGACGGTAATGACGCTCTGCATATTTCCGTTGACGTTCTCAACAGTCTTTCGTATGGTTACGAACTGTCCCATTCCAGCCATTGTATTGAAGAGCTGTGAAGAATAGTTGATGGACATGCTGAAGATAACCGGATATTTGGTTGAATAGGTGCCGTAGCCGTCACTGCATGAGGTTGCGGAGAACATCAGCAGGAGAGACGGCAGAAGGTGCCTGAGGCGTATTTTGCGGAACAATGTATCTATCATAAAGAAATAATGTTTTATCAGAAAGATATGCCTGGAACATTGACAATGGCGTCTATGCGAGCCTGTTCTTCATCGGTGAAGTGGAGATTGTCGAGCGTCTTCAGATTATCTTTCATCTGCGCAACAGAACTTGTACCGATGATGACAGACGTGACACGACTGTCGGAAAGCGCCCATGCCAAGGACATCTGGGCGAGCGACTGACCACGTTCGCGGGCGATGGCTTCGAGTGAACGTGCCGCTTCAACTCTCTGAGGGGTTACCTGTGAGACCTGAAGGAAACCTGTGGAACGGGCGGCACGGCTGTGCTCAGGTATGCCGTTGTTGTACTTGCCGGTGAGAAGTCCCTGGGCAAGCGGTGAGAAGCAGATAACGCCAGAACCTTCGTTGGCGGCAGCAGAAAAATTCGCAGACTGTGCCTTGCGGTCGAAAAGCGAATGACGGTACTGGCTCAAAAGACAAGGGACCTTGCACTCGCGAAGATAATTGTAGGCACGTACCTGCTGTTCCGGCGGATATTTCGATATGCCGACGTAGAGCGCCTTGCCCTGACGGACAAGGTCGACAAGCGCCTGCATGGTTTCCTCAACGGGAGTGACGTCATCATAACGATGAGAATAGAACACGTCGAAGTATTCCAGACCTGTACGGCGGAGACTCTGGTCGCACGAGGCTATGATGTTCTTTCGCGATGAACCGGTTCCGTAGACGCCGGGCCACATGTCGTGACCGGCCTTACTGGAGATGAACATTTCATCGCGGTGGGACGAGAGTTCGGCTTTGAGGATGCGCCCGAAGTTTGTTTCGGCACTACCCGGTGCAGGACCGTAGTTGTTTGCAATGTCGAAATGGCAGATGCCGTTGTCGAAGGCAAACTTTATCATGTCCGTAGCGACCTGGAAATCGTCTACGTCGCCGAAATTATGCCACAAACCGAGGGACAACAGCGGCAACTGAATGCCGCTCTTTCCGCAATATCTGTATTTCATAAGCTTTTGTGCTGAAACGTGAATGGGGAATAATGGAACATCAATCCTTGCAGGACTTCAGAAGCGAGTCTACGGCAGTCTCCATACGGGAGAAATTGAAACCGGCTACGACTTCGTCCATAAGGCGACTTATCTTGTCGTTGCAGAGATTACCGATGCTTCCTTCGTGGGTGTGATGTATATTCTTGTCAGGGGTGAAATTTCCGGCTTCAATGTCAAGACCGACCTTCTTGTAGGCATCGCGGAAAGGCATGCCTTCGCGGGCAAGACGGTTGACCTCTTCTACACTGAACATGTTGTCGTAGATTGGATTGTCGAGAATGTGTTCGTTGACCTTCATTCGGTTGATGATGTATGCTGTCATCTGGAGGCAATCCTTGAGATCATCGAACGCAGGAAGGAAGACTTCCTTGATGATTTGAAGGTCGCGGAAATAGCCTGAAGGAAGGTTGTTCATTATCATCATGATGGTACTTGGCAAGGCCTGTATCTTGTTGCACTTAGCACGGGTGAGCTCAAACACGTCAGGATTCTTCTTGTGGGGCATGATGCTGGAACCAGTCGTACAGTTGTCAGGAAGCTTTACGAAGCCGAAGTTCTGACTGTTGAACATGCAGGCATCGAAAGCCAGCTTGGAAATTGTACCTGCAATGGTTGCCATGGAGAAGGCAACGTTGCGTTCGGTCTTTCCGCGTCCCATCTGAGCGTATACGACGTTATAGTCCATAGAGTCGAATCCGAGCAAATCGGTGGTCTTCTGACGGTCAAGAGGGAAAGAAGAACCGTAGCCTGCAGCTGAGCCCAACGGATTGCGGTTAGTCATCTTCCATGCGGCAAGCAGATACTGCATGTCGTCGACAAGACTTTCAGCATAGGCTCCGAACCAAAGGCCGAAGCTTGACGGCATGGCTACCTGAAGGTGGGTATAGCCCGGCAGAAGCACGTTCTTGTAGTTCTCGCTCTGGGCAATGAGTTCTTCGAAGAGGGAAACGACAAGCGATGCTATCTCCTTGAGCCTGTCGCGTATGAAGAGCTTGAGGTCGACAAGAACTTGGTCGTTGCGCGAACGTCCGCTGTGAATTTTCTTGCCTACATCGCCAAGTTTGCGGGTAAGCATGAGTTCGACCTGAGAGTGTACATCTTCTACGCCTTCTTCGATGACAAACTGTCCGTTCTCCGCTGATTCATAAATATGTCCAAGTTCGTGAAGCAATATCTTGAGCTCGTCGGCAGTAAGAAGACCTATGCTCTCGAGCATGGTAATATGGGCCATAGAACCGAGAACATCGTATTTTGCAAGATACATATCCATCTCGCGGTCCTTGCCAACTGTAAACTTTTCAATCTCAGAAGTCATCTGGACATTTTTTGTCCACAATTTATCAGCCATGGGCGTAAAAGAATTATTGGTTAGTTGTGTAAAAAAGCAGTATGTGTAAAATATAAAATGGTATGAATAAATAAAAGATATGATTATTCATACGGAATTGCGGCAAGTACATCGGCCATACGCTCGATTCCTTCCTTGAGCGGTTTGGACACCATTGCCTTGATGAACGGATTAACGTCGGCATCGATAGTGAGCTTCATCTTGGTTCCACCTGTAGATACCGGAAGAACCTGTATCCAAAGTCTGAAGGAAATAGGTGAATTTTCAGACTGGAACTTTATGCACTTCTCTGGCTCGCGCTCTACTACCCTGACGCAAAGATTGCCGATAGGAGACACGTTCATGCTTATTGAATCGGCATCGAAGGTCATAGTTTCCAACTGCTGCTTTATGGTTTCCAACTTATCAGCAGGAACCTGTCCGCCGAACTTTTCGAGTGTAGCCGGATCATTGAACTTCTCACGGATGACAGACAGATTGTTCAGGTCTGACAATTTTGCATACACTTTCGAAACTTCATACGGCGAATGCTTTATAGTGCTTTCAAATTTTGCCATAAGTCTTTAAGAATGATTATACTGATGTGCGGACATGAATGAAATCCGCTTTGATTGGATATGCAACAAAAAGGGAACAGCCCGACATGAATATTAAGACATGGCGCGCAGTTCCCATTTATTCTGTATACTTAATTTGTTCTCAATGTTAAGCGTTCCAATGAGCAGGATCTTTTCTCCACTCATTAAGTACTGTTATATCAGCAGCTGTGATGTAACCTGTCTTCAAAGCAACGTCCAAAACTGCCTCGTAGTTTGTCAGAGTGATAAGACGTACCTTTGCGTTCTTGAATGCTTCCTGAGCAACGTCGAATCCGTAAGTATAAGAAGCGACCATGCCGATAACCTCGCAACCGTTGTTGCGGATGGCCTCACAAGCCTTCAAGCTGCTTCCTCCGGTAGAGATGAGGTCTTCGATTACGACAACCTTCATTCCCGGCTTCAGCTCACCTTCGATAAGGTTCTCCAATCCGTGATCCTTTGGTTTGGAACGAACGTATACAAAAGGAAGATTCAATGCGTCAGCAACCATTGCGCCCTGCGGAATAGCACCCGTAGCAACACCTGCTATAGCATCAACATCCTCAAAGTTCTCCATAATTACACGGCATATTTCTGTCTTGACGAAATTGCGCAATGATGGATAAGAGAGAGTCTTTCTATTATCGCAATAAAATGGAGATTTCCATCCTGATGCCCATGTGAAAGGATTATCCGGTTGCAACTTGATCGCCTTAACTTTTAAAAGCTTTGCAGCAAAAATCTTCTCTAATGTTTTCATCTTTACAAGTTTTTGAATAGTGCAAATATAATAGCAAAAATAGATATTTACAAAACAGTTTAAGTTAAAATGAGAAATTACACATATTTACCTGCCTGCGGACAATTCGAGGTGCAATAGAAGCAAGCAAAGACAGGAATATCGGTGTGTTTTATGATATCGACAATACAAAAAAATAGAAGGGTGCACATCAAAGCACACCCTTCATAATATTTTACTGAGAATTCAGTTCTTTTGTCAAGATTAGAGCTGTGGTCCAGCAGCAACAAGAGCCTTACCAGCTTCGTTAGTAGTATACTTAGCGAAGTTCTTGATGAAGCGAGCTGCAAGATCCTTAGCCTTCTCTTCCCACTGAGCAGCGTCAGCATAAGTGTCGCGTGGGTCGAGGATCTTAGGATCAACTCCTGGGAGTTCAGTTGGAACTTCGAAGTTGAAGTAAGGGATAGTCTTAGTTGGAGCAGTCTGGATTGCACCGTCGAGGATAGCGTCGATGATACCACGAGTGTCGCGGATAGAGATACGCTTTCCAGTTCCGTTCCATCCAGTGTTTACGAGGTATGCCTTAGCACCGCTCTTCTCCATCTTCTTAACGAGCTCTTCAGCATACTTAGTTGGGTGAAGCTCGAGGAATGCCTGACCGAAGCAAGCAGAGAATGTTGGAGTTGGCTCTGTGATACCGCGCTCTGTACCAGCAAGCTTAGCTGTGAAACCAGAGAGGAAGTAGTACTTAGTCTGCTCTGGAGTAAGCTTAGATACTGGAGGAAGAACTCCGAATGCATCAGCAGAAAGGAAGATAACGTTCTTAGCTGCTGGAGCGTGAGAAATAGGCTTAACGATGTTGTTGATGTGGTAGATAGGATAAGAAACACGAGTGTTCTCAGTTACGCTCTTATCGTTGAAGTCGATCTTACCATCTTCAGCAACTGTAACGTTCTCAAGGAGAGCGTCGCGCTTGATAGCGTTGTAGATATCTGGCTCAGATTCCTTGTCAAGGTTGATAACCTTAGCATAGCAACCACCTTCGAAGTTGAAGACGCCGTTGTCGTCCCATCCGTGCTCGTCGTCACCGATAAGTGCACGCTTAGGATCAGTAGAAAGAGTAGTCTTACCTGTTCCTGAGAGTCCGAAGAAGATAGCAGTCTCACCCTTTTCGTTAGTGTTTGCAGAGCAGTGCATAGAAGCGATGCCCTTCAATGGGAGGAAGTAGTTCATCATAGAGAACATACCCTTCTTCATTTCACCACCGTACCAAGTGTTGAGGATAACCTGCTCCTTAGAAGTGATGTTGAATACAACTGCAGTCTCAGAGTTGAGTCCGAGTTCCTTGTAGTTCTCAACCTTAGCCTTAGAAGCGTTGTAAACTACGAAGTCAGGCTCGAAGTTTTCCAATTCTTCAGCTGTAGGACGGATGAACATGTTAGTTACAAAGTGAGCCTGCCAAGCAACCTCAACGATGAAACGAACAGCCATACGAGTATCCTTGTTAGCACCGCAGAAACCATCAACTACGAAAAGTCTCTTGTTTGAGAGCTCTTTCAAAGCGAGTTCCTTAACAGCCTTCCATGCCTCCTGAGAAGCTGGCTTGTTGTCATTCTTATATTCTTCAGAAGTCCACCATACAGTATCCTTAGAGTTCTCATCCATTACGATGAATTTATCCTTAGGTGAACGTCCTGTATATACACCAGTCATTACATTTACAGCACCGAGTTCTGTAACCTGACCTTTTTCGTATCCAGTCAATTCCGGCTTAGTTTCCTCTTCAAACAGCTGTTCGTAAGAAGGGTTGTGTACGATCTCAGTTACGCCTGTGATTCCATACTTGCTCAAATCCAAATTTGCCATAATCTTAAAAAATTAATTTTGACATTATAAAAAATACCTATTTACTCCTGTTTCTATAAATAAAGGCCAAGCACATAAACTTCAGGCACTTAACCCCATATACGTTTTTTTGCGACCCTTATCATGTACAAAGTTAGTGATTTAGTTTCAGAATTCTGTATTTAAGCTGGGCTTTTAGTTAAATTTTTCAATTTATTAAAGTTACCGCAACATATCAGCAACAACAATTCCGCCACTTGCAACTTAGAGTTTGCAAAAGTATTCACGGCAGGCCTAAGAAACAACAAAAAGGCTCAGTTCCGGTTTCGCACCGGCACCGAGCCTCAAGTCTATTTCTTGCAAGCAAATGCATACACATCCGCCCAAAAGCGAACTGCAGGATTGTTCATATTTAAACCAATCTTAAACATATTAGTATGCATTTTACTGTGAAACTTTATCAAATAACTTTGTCACTTCGAGTTAGGGATGCACATTACATCATGCCGCCCATACCGCCCATGCCTGGGTTAGGCATTTCAGGCTTATCTTCCTTCTTGTCGCAGATTACACATTCAGTTGTCAAGAACATACCTGCGATAGAAGCCGCATTCTCAAGAGCAACACGAGTAACCTTTGCAGGGTCGATGATACCGCTCTCGCGGAGGTTCTCATAAACATCCTTACGTGCATTGTATCCGAAGTCGCCCTTGCCTTCACGAACCTTCTGAACAACTACAGAACCTTCGAGTCCGGCATTCTCAACAATCTGGCGAAGCGGTTCTTCGATAGCACGACGAATGATGTCGATACCTGTAGTCTCATCAGCATTGTCACCCTTAAGTCCGTCCAAAGCTTCAGATGCTCTGATAAGAGCCACACCACCACCAGGGATTATACCTTCTTCGATAGCAGCACGTGTTGCACACAATGCATCGTCTACTCTATCCTTCTTCTCCTTCATTTCAACTTCGCTTGCTGCACCTACATACAGAACAGCTACACCGCCTGAAAGCTTTGCAAGTCTTTCCTGAAGTTTCTCCTTGTCGTAAGAAGAAGTTGTATTCTTGATTTCAGCCTTGATCTGGTTGATACGATCCTGGATATTCTCCTTCTGGCCTCTACCGCCTACAATTGTAGTATTGTCCTTAGAGATAGTCACCTTTTCGCAAGTACCGAGCATCTCGATTGTAGCCTGCTCAAGCTTAAGGCCCTTCTCTTCGCTGATTACGACACCGCCAGTCAAAATACCTATATCTTCAAGCATTGCCTTTCTGCGGTCGCCGAATCCTGGTGCCTTAACAGCACAAATCTTCAACTGGCTGCGGAGACGGTTTACAACCAAAGTTGTGAGAGCTTCGCTGTCGATATCCTCAGCAATTACGAGCAAAGGACGGCCAGTCTGAACTGCAGGTTCAAGAATAGGAAGGAATTCCTTCAGGTTAGAAATCTTCTTGTCGTAGATAAGGATATAAGGATTCTCCATTACGCACTCCATCTTTTCAGTGTCAGTAACGAAGTATGGAGAAAGATAACCTCTATCGAACTGCATACCTTCAACTACACCGATTGTAGTGTCACGTCCCTTAGCCTCTTCGATAGTGATTACACCGTCCTTGCTTACCTTCTTCATTGCGTCAGCTATAAGCTTACCGATCTCCTGATCGTTGTTAGCGCTGACAGTTGCAACCTGCTCAATCTTTTCATAGTTGTCGCCAACCTGCTCGCTCTGAGCCTTGATGTGCTCAACAACCTTAGCAACAGCCTTATCGATACCGCGCTTCAGGTCCATTGGGTTTGCACCAGCTGCAACGTTCTTCAAACCTACGCTGCAGATGCTCTGTGCAAGAACTGTAGCAGTTGTTGTTCCGTCGCCGGCATCGTCACCAGTCTTGCTGGCAACGCTCTTTACCAATTGAGCTCCCGTGTTCTGGAACGGGTCGGAAAGTTCAATTTCCTTAGCAACTGTCACACCATCCTTGGTAATGTGGGGTGCACCGAACTTCTTTTCAATGATAACGTTTCTTCCTTTAGGACCTAGTGTAACCTTTACTGCATTAGCAAGCTGGTCTACACCCTTTTTAAGCCGTTCACGAGCTTCAATATTGAATTTCAAATCCTTAGCCATAGTAGTAAAATCTTTTTAAAACCCTCACCGGGAATTATTTAAGTATTATTATAAATTTAAAATGATGAAACCTGAACGTCGGCAGAATCAACCGAGAACTGCCAAAACATCGCTCTGGCGCATGATGAGATACTTAGTTCCTTCATATTCAAGTTCTGTACCTGAATATTTTCCGTAAAGAACCTTATCACCTACCTTAAGCACCATTTCATCGTCTTTTGTACCATTGCCTACTGCAACTACTTCGCCCTGAAGAGGTTTTTCCTTTGCTGTATCTGGAATGATGATACCACCTACTGTTTTTTCTTCTGCTGGAGCTGGAAGAATCAGAACTCTGTCTGCTAATGGTTTAACGTTCATAATAAATAGTTTTTATTTTAATGTTAATATTTCCTTAAGTACAATCATCAATGCATAATCAACATTGACTGCACATCAATTCAATATACAAATCAGATGCCAAAGCACAAGTTGTGCCAACTATGACAGTGACACAACGTCCACAGTGACACAATGTCACCAAAGAAGATACGCCAACACGAACTGCACATGACAAAAAGTATGATATCAAATTGCATTAACCCAGCGCAACATTGCAATTAAATGCATAAATGCCCTATATTTGTAATGTACGATAAGAAACAGCACCATATTCCCCAACCCCCGGGACACATGCCATAAATTTATCGTAAACACAAAAAATGCCGAATTAACCTTCACACATAACAGATACATGTAAAACCACACCAAAAACAACGTATATGAAAAAGCCTTTCTTACTTCTATGCACAGCATTGATATCTTCGATGCTCAATGCTCAAGACATGAAAATGTCCATCGACTTCAGAGAACGCGGAGTCGAAATCAGTCCTACCCTATACGGCCTTTTCTTTGAGGAAATAAATTTCGCAGGCGACGGAGGGCTATATGCGGAACTGATACGCAACCGTTCATTTGAAGATTCATCCAACTACGACTACTGGACAAAAGAGGCGCCATCAGGCACAAGAGTATCTATCAAAAACATTACAAGCGGTCTGCTCAACAAAGCACAGAAACATGCATTGAAAATGACTGTGACCGACGCTTCCGAACAACTGCCAGCCGGAATATCAAACGAAGGCTATTGGGGAATCAATGCCGTAGAAGGACGTACATACAAACTAAGCTTCTTTGCAAAATCCACAGCAGAAAAAAATTTCAAGCTTAAAGTCGGACTGCAAAAGAGCGACGGTACATCAATGGGAGAATCTGACATGGAAATAAGTCTCACCAATGAGTGGAACAGGTACACTGCAACAATAACTGCTACTGGCAACGAGCCGAAAGCAAAGTTTGTTCTGCTGTCAGAAACTCCAGGTACAATATATCTGGATATGGTAAGCCTTTTCCCTCCAACATTTAATGACCGAGACAATGGATGCCGTCCAGAACTGGCAAAACTGCTGGCAGACATAAATCCAAGCTTCATACGCTTCCCTGGAGGATGCTTTGTAGAAGGCTACAGCAAGGCTGTCGGATTCAAATGGAAAAAATCCATAGGTCCTATCGAAGAGCGCGAACAGATACCAGGCCACTGGGGCTATCCCAACACCAATGGCCTAGGTTTCCATGAATATCTGCAGCTGTGCGAAGACCTCAATGCAGAACCGCTGTATGTGGTCAATGTTGGAATATGGCACGGCGGATGCGTCGACTACAACAATATCGGCGAATACATTCAGGATGCCTTGGATGCCATTGAATATGCCAACGGCGACGCCAATTCGGAATACGGTGCACTCCGAATAGCCAACGGTCATCCGGAACCATTCAACTTGAAATACATCGAGATTGGAAACGAGAACTACAACTTCAACATGGGCAACAACAGCGACCAAAGCGACCACTATCCGGAAAGATATGCCCAGTTCTACAAGGCCATCAAAGGCAAATATCCTTATATGCAGATCATCGGCAATGTCGAATCATGGGGAACAGACAATCCGACATGGCGCAATGAGAATCCAGTAGACATACTTGACGAACATTACTATCGTGCACCGTCATGGTTTGCATCACAATACAACAAATACAACAGCTACAGCCGTGCCGGAGCAAAAATCTATGCAGGCGAATATTCAGCCAATTCCGGCGACTGCGGAAACGGCAACCTTAAATCGGCACTTGGCGAAGCCATATATATGTGCGGAATGGAAAACAACTCAGACATAGTATCCATGAGCAGCTATGCCCCTATTTTCCGCAACGACAATTCATGGCAATGGGCTGTAGACATGATTCATTTCAACTCTTCCGACCACTACTGCACGCCTACCTACTATACGCAGAAACTCTTCTCCAACAACATCGGCAACAGAATCATAAAATGGAAGGAAGAATTCTCAAATGCAGAATCAAATGAAGGAAGTATAGGACTGGGAAGTTGGAATACGACAGTAGAATACGATGATGTAAAGATAACCGACACAGAAGGCAACGTCCTATTCTCCGATGAGTTCAACGATGCAGGCAATTGGACTGCAGGAAACGGAACTTGGGTTGTCACCAACGGAACTTACAAGCAGACTGCTATAGGCGAAAACTGTACATCAGCAACAGTAAAGACCTTCTCCGGCGATTACAACTATGAAGTAAAAGCTCGCAAGACCAGTGGCGACGAAGGTTTCCTCATCATGTACGGAAGAGAAGATGCAAACAATTACACATGGCTAAACCTTGGAGGATGGGGCAACAGCAAACATGGAGTAGAAAGATGCGTTGACGGAACAAAAACAACTCTTGCCACGGCATCAGGAAGCATACAGAACAACCGCTGGTACAACATACGCATAGAAGTCAGAGGAAACAGCGCGTCATGCTATCTTGACGACCAATTCCTGTTCTCATATACAATAGACGAGAAACCTGTCTACAGCACCGTATCACTGGACGAAGCAACAGGCGAAGCATTCATTAAACTTGTAAACTTCACAAGCAAGCCGTCAGCATCTCAGATAAATCTGTCAGGCTTCAAGTCTGTTTCTGAAGCGACCGTCACATCGATGTCTTCTGATGATGTATTTGCTGAAAACTCAATGGACAAGCCTGAAAATGTTGTACCAAAGACCGAAACTGTAAACATAGACAACAACACTATAGACTACGTTGTCCCTGGATACTCAATAAACATCATAAAGCTCAAGCTGGAAGGCGTTGAAGATGAAAGCACAGAAACACCTGAAGCACTTCCACAACCAGAAGCAACATACTCATTCGACAATGAAGGAACTACAGACGATTCTGGAAAATTTACAGGAAAAACTGTAGGTGATGCATCGATACAGGCAATCGAAGGCGACAATGCATTATTCATCGGCTCCAAGGCCGGATATTTCGATATGGGGCAGGAAATCGGAAAAGAAGTAATCTCAAAACTCAGTGATTTCACAATTACCATGGATGTATACATGTCGGCAGACAACAATCTGTCATCATTGGGCAACTTCCTCCTTACATCGTCATCAATGAGTAATGTCAGCGTAAGCACCAGCAACAACGTTGAATATATATTCTTATCTGCCAAGAATCTGGGGTACACAATAAATGACAACTCTTACAGCACACAGCAGACAGTCGGCCACAACATGGGACTGCCGTCCATGCAGTGGTACAATATCACATATACACAGAAGCAGGGTGAAGGATCACTATATCTTAACGGCAAGCTTGTCGGAACTGGAGAAAATATGAAATCGCCGTCGGAGTTCACCTCTGAGCTCAAATTCAATTATCTGGGACACTCGTGCTGGACACAAGACAGCGATGTAAAGAACACGTACATTGACAATGTAAGGATATACTCAAAAGCAGTGTCGGCTGATCAGGTGCCGCTTCTATTTGAAGGCCTTGAAGAACGCAATGAAAAAATGTCAGTATACGAAGCTCTACGTGCGATAAACATCGACGGCCTTGATCATGTCACAGGCGACATATCCTTACCGACACAATCACACGGATTCAATGTAAATTGGACTTCATCCGACAACAGCATAATATCTCCTGACGGAACTGTTACTCTTCCACAGGAAGAACCGTTCAAGGCAGAAGTAACACTTACTGCCACCATCATCTTTAATGGCAAAAGCTATACAAAAGAATTCAAAGCACAAGTATACAATGATCCGGCACTGTCCATCAGCAGTACAGAAAGCCATGACGAAGGTTTGAAAGTATCCGTGAACGGCGATCGTGCAACAATCTATTCAGACAAAAACGAGACAGTCGACATATTCGACACCAACGGAAGAATTATAAAAACCGTGAAAGCTACTACTGCCGGAACAACATTTGAAATGCCGAAAGGTTCATATATAGTCAAGAACAAGAAGTTCACTATCCTATAACCGTAAAAAGGCAGCACATCGTTGTCCACTATAAAAAATGGCGTATTCCGCAAACATCATCGGAATACGCCATTATTATATTTATTCAAGATTAGTTCCAGCGCACATCTTTCAAACGTTTATGGGCAACCCAAAGCAGACATATACAGACAATCAGAGAACAAATCAATGACAAATTAAAGCCCGTATTTCCACCCAGCAACGTATGCCAAGCATCATTATCATCGACACTGCCGGTATTCATAAGAATCACAGCCGTACTGTTGTTTATAATATGACATATCATACAAGGGACAACACTCCCTGTGCGATAGTAGACAAAGGCAAACAACAGACCGACAAAAAAGGCAAAAGGAATCTGCTGCGGATTACCGTGCACCAAACCGAAAATCATTGCCGACACGACAATCGCAATCCAAGGTGTCATTCCCCGACGAAGCATGCTTCCCAAGATAGCAGAACGGAAAATGAACTCTTCCGCAATAGGTCCTACGACTCCTATGGTCAATGCACCAACAACAGTACCGCTCATATCAAGAAACTCTTGCTGAAGGTTATTTTCAAGATACAGACACTCCGTGATCAAATCGCTGGCAAACATTCCGAACAACAGTGCAAGAATGCATATCCACACATATTTATCTCGCATAGCGCCGAATTCACGTTTTCCGACCTTTGCATAATGCGCAAAATAAAGTACGGCAACCGTAACAACAGACGAAACAAGAAGTGTAAATGAAAGCGATTCATACTCCATACCGTCTCCAATCAACTTATAAATCACAGTCAACGGTATGCTGCACAATATCTGTACTGAAAGATAAACAAAAAGTACGATCAGAGGCTTAAACACCCCATATACGAGAAGTACTATAAGCAGAGAAATACTGCAACCTATAAACAGAGAATCCCAAGCATCTATATTAAATAGATATGCAATGTCTTGATATCCGTCAAACCCCGACAGATTATCCCTAAACAATGACGCACCCCAATAAAAAGCACCTGAAATCAATGCCAGCAGAACAAAAAACAATATTACGGCTCTGACCTTACGTTCTTTCATAATATAAACGATTCAAATAAAACATCATGTATGGACGAAAAGAGCAGAAGTCCATCAATCGGCACCGCCAAGGCGTACATGTTCAGCCTCCACTGTCTCATGAAGAAAAACAGCCGCACATTCGTCAAACCTTTCACTTGATTCCGAAGTGAAATATCTGCATGTTCCGCCCCGAGTTATCCGCGTATCCATATCGCTGTGCCTGTGCAGATAATCCTTAAGACTGTCAGCAATATATTGTCCTTGCGGAATGACAGTTACTCCCTCAGGAATATAAAGTCTGATTTTATCGAGCAGCAACGGATAATGGGTGCATCCCAATATAATAGTATCGATTTCCGGATCACGCGCCATCAGTTTATCGATACTGTCCTTTACAAAGTAGTCAGCACCGGGCTTATCGAACTCATTGTTCTCCACCAAAGGCACCCACATAGGACAAGCCTCACCCGAAACAGTCATTCCAGGATAAAGCTTCTCAATCTCCAGTCTATATGAATCGGATCTTATTGTTCCCTGCGTAGCAAGAACACCAATATGTCCAGTCTTTGTAATACGTCCTACAATCTCAGCTGTAGGTCTTATGACGCCAAGTACGCGTCTATCAGGAGCCTCAAATGGAAGAAAACGCTGCTGAATAGTTCTCAAAGCCTTTGCAGAAGCTGTATTGCATCCAAGAATGACCAGCGGGCAAGACAATGAAAAAAGCTCCTTTACGGCTTCGAGTGTAAACTCGTAAACAATGTCGAACGAACGCGTACCGTAAGGTGCACGCGCATTGTCGCCCAAATATATATAGTCATATTCCGGCATAAGCTTGCGGATTCCGTCAAGTATGGTCAGTCCGCCATAACCGGAATCGAAGATTCCTATAGGCCCTGTACAGCCTTCAACAAATGCACCCATATAGACGCTGTTCTGATGAAAAATAAACAAAGTTCTACTCGGTTATCGGTGTCGGCTTACCTTCAAGTACAGCCTTGACCTTGTCTGCAATCCCTACGCCCATATCGGAACTGATGAAAGGATAGGCATTTGAATCGGTATTAATCACAAAAGCATATCCACACTCAAGCCCAACCTTACTGATTGCATCATTAAGCTTATTGCGTATCGGTACCATAAGTTCTTCTTCAGCTTTCGAAAGAAGTCTCTGGGCTTCCTCCTTGAACTTCAAACTTTCTTCCATAAGCTGCTGAAGCTCTTTCTGCCTTTTCAAGAGTATATTCTCCGGAAAAGAATTCTGACCGTCAATGAATTCCATGAACTGCTGATTGAAATTGTCTTCCGACCTCTTCATCTCGGCGTCATAGGTTTTCTTGAGTGCGGCAAGATCCTGCTGAGCTTTCACATATTCGGGCATTGAATAAAGAAGCGAGTCATAGCTGAGATAGCCGAACTTCACCTGGGCAGACATCTGCAATGAAATGAAGGCAAAAAGAAAAATAAAAAAGCACTTCCTCATATATTATATATTTTATGATTTACGGGAATATGATAAATCAAAAAATGGAGCGACTGCAAATATCGCTCCATCACAATATAGATCAGAGTACCATCGTGCACTCTTATTTCAATCCAAGTTTCTGCTTAACCTGTGCAGTTACATCAGTGCTCAGAGTTTCACTGATATAAGGAATTCCGCTTGTAGAGTCCATTACATAAACGTAACCTCCAGCAACACCAATTTCCTTGATAGCAGATGTCACTTTCTGTGTAATCAAAGCCATCTTTTCCTGCTGAGCTTTCTGCATATCCTGCTGGCTTGTCTGATAATACTGCTGCATACGCTGATAGAGATCCTGTATTTCCTGCTCGCGACGCTGTTTTACAGCATCAGGAAGAGTTGCCGCATTCTTCTCAAGATCATCATTCTTAGCCTGAAGCTCGTCCTGCATACGCTTCAGCTCATCCTCATACTGCTTGCTCAAAGTCTGCAGTTCTGTCTGGGCCTGTGTATATTCAGGCATTGCCTGTATGATTTCTGCAGAATTGACATGCGCAAACTTCTGTGCAAAAAGTCCCATAGGCAGAGCCATAAGGACCATAAGAACTAATTTTTTCATTTTTAATATGCTATTTATTGATTATATCTTTCGTTGATTGCCACAAAGTTATGATTTTTAGTTTGAATATCCTAACTTCATCAATACTTCATCGCTTATATCGATTTTAGGAGATGCAAAAATTATACTTCCGCCTGAAGCTCTGTCCAGAACAAGCTGATAGCCACGTGCATCGCAAATGTCTTTTACAGCATTGTAGATTTCATCCTGTATAGGTGCCATCAGACTCTGTCGCTTCTTGAAGAGCTCTCCCTCGCTTCCGAAATATTTTTTCTTCAGTTCGCTGGCTTCCTTTTCCTTAGCCACAATAGCCTCTTCAGATCTTTTCTTCTGTTCGTCAGACAAGAATACAACCTCCGACTGATATTTCTTGAACAATGTTTCAGCCTCTTTATTGAGAGCCTCAACTTCACCTTCCCATTTCTTTGATATTTGATTAAGCTGTTCGTTTGCACGCTCATAAGCAGGAATATTGTTCAATATATATTCCATATCCACCATAGCGAACTTCTGTGCGGCAACATTTGCACAAAATGCAAAAACAGATACTAAAGACAACAAAAAGACTTTCATAACTCACTAAAATATTAAGTTAAAAACTATTGTTACGCCCTGCGTCCATTCAGCAGACGCAAGGCTTCTCGCTCATCATCAGAATTCCTGTCCGAGCACGAAGTGGAAACGGCTTCCACCATATCTTGTCGAACCGAACACCTTATCGAATCCGTATGCCCAGTCAATACCGAGAAGTCCGACCATAGGCAACATGATTCTGACACCGACACCCGCAGAGCGCTTCATGTCGAAAGGATTGAACTTATTTACATCCGACCACGCATTACCGCCTTCAAGGAATGCAAGGGCATAAATGTTTGTAGAACCCTGGAGCATCAGCGGGTAACGAAGCTCGGCCACAATTCTTGAATATGCATATCCGTCATATCCTGCAGGAGTGAGAGCACCGTTGTCATATCCTCTCAGGGCTATCGTCTCCGAATAGTAGTTTGAAGAATATCCCGACATACCGTCGCCACCTACGTAGAAGGTCTCAAACGGCGACTTCTTATACTTGTTGTAATGTCCAAGGAAACCGCAGTCGAAACGTGCCATAAGGACAAAGCACTTATCACCTCCTGACAAAGGAACGTAGAATTTCGAATTGAATTTCCACTTGTGGTATTCAATCCATTTATATTTCTTCTGCAGATCTTTCTGATAGTCTGCATCAGAATAGTCTGTTGCCAATCCCTTATAGTCAATTCCGTCAAACAGAGAATAAGGAGGCGTAGCACTTACTGAGAACGAAATCTGCGAACCTCTACGAGGGTAAACCGCATTATCGATAGAGATTCTCGACAGTGTCAACGTCAAGTTGATATTGTTGCAGTTACCGTTTGTAATAAGGAAGTATTCCCAATCCTTAAGCATATATCTTGTATACGCCAGCTGAGCCGTCAAACTGAAGTTATTGTCAGGCCAGTTCAAACGCTTACCCCATCCCAAAGACAAACCGAACAACTGTATATATTTATCCGGATCGTAGTATGAAGAATAGTCGTTATAATAGCTGCTGTTATAATTTCCATATCCATACAGCAAACTGTAATAGTTGTTGTAGTAGCTGCTGTTGTAGTACGCACTGTTTATATCAGTCTGTCTTGAATAGAAGGCCGATACAGAAAGCGAGTTAGGACGTTTTCCTCCGAACCAAGGATCGAAGAAAGAGATGTTGTATGACTGATAGTATGTACCGTTCGTAGAACCGCTTATTTCAAACTCCTGACCGTCACCCTGAGGTATTATACCTCGTCTGTTCTTATTCTTGCCGAGCAGGTTACGTATAGAGAAGTTTGTAAATTTCAAACCGACACGTCCGATGATACCAGTCTGTCCCCAACCAAGAGAGAATTCCACCTGGTCGCTTGCCTTAGGCACAAGACCGAGATTTATGTCTACAGTACCATTCACTGGATCTGGAACAGGCTGCATATCAATTTTCTCAGGATCGAAATGTCCCATCTGTCCGATTTCCTGATATGTCATCTTGTATGCATCCATACTGAACAGGTCGCCTGGCTTGAGCTTAAGCTCTCGACGTATGACATCTTCGTACACACGGTCATTTCCGTATATCTTGATTTTGTTTATACGTGCCTGAGTACCTTCAACAATTCTTATTTCAAGGTCGATAGAGTCGCCGTCAACCTCCATTTCTACAGGAGTCACGCGGTTGAAGACGTATCCCTGATTGTAGTAATAGTTGCTCACGGCATCCTCATCCGTACTCAACCTCTCATTTATATGCTTCTGGTTGTACACATCGCCCTTATCCATACGGAGCACCATATTCAATGCATCGGAAGTATATAGAGTATTGCCCACCCATGAAATATTGCGGACATAATACTTATCACCTTCTTCAATA
This sequence comes from Bacteroides sp. 43_108, assembly GCA_001915545.1. Classification (GTDB taxonomy): domain Bacteria; phylum Bacteroidota; class Bacteroidia; order Bacteroidales; family Bacteroidaceae; genus 43-108. The sequence continues at coordinate 62,672 of MNQS01000120.1, forward strand.
TCTATATAGACATCTACAAGGTTATTTCCGAGATCGACAACACTGTCGGCCACAATCTGGGCATCACGGAATCCCAGTTCGTTATATTTCTCGATGATTCGTTCCTTATCTTCCTCATATTTTTCAGGAACAAACTTCTTCGTTTTGAAGAAACTGTAGAGTTTTCCCTTCTCATTAGTCTTTTTCAAAAGACCTCCAGAGAAAAGTCCACCGGTGAATTTCTTTCTTGGTATATTATTGTTACCTGTGATGTATATCTTGTTGACTTTAACCTTCTCATTCTTGTTGATTACAACATCCACATACATCTGTGTATCATCGTTCACATCATCACGCTGAATGATATCCACATCAGCATTCTTGAAACCTTTTTCCTCAAAATATTTCTTGATGATAATCTTGGCCTTGTCCACCATATTAGGTGTAATCTGATTTCCCTTGATGATGCCTATCTTCTGCTCAATATCCTCTCTTTCGGATTTCTTCACACCTTCGATATTGATAGCGGCAACTCTAGGACGCTGTGCAAGCACAATCTTCAGATAAACCTTATTGTCTACAATACTGTCAGCTTCAATTCTTACAGAAGAGAACAGTCCGTGCTTCCAGTATCTCTTAACGGCATCCGATATTTCATCTCCCGGAAGAGTTATATATTGTCCAACCGACAAGCCGGAAATACCGATGAGTACATAATCTTCATAATTCTTAACTCCCTCAACCGTTATTCCGCCGATTTCAATCTGTCGTGTCTGTCCGTAGATTATAGCAGGCTTTTCCTGAACATTCTGAGCTTTCACACCTAAACTTGTCAGAAATGCCAGAACTGCACATACCGATAATACTAAACTTCTCATTTCTTCAATTCTTCAACTGTTCTTGTTCTGTTCCTCTACCTGTTCTCCTGTTTTGCCGAATCGTCTTTGTCTTTTCTGATAGCTGCAAATAGCCTTGCAAAGCTCCTCTTCATCAAAGTCCGGCCAATACACATCTGTAAAATAGAATTCCGTATATGCAGACTGCCACAACAGGAAATTGCTCAAACGCTCCTCACCACCGGTTCTGATCATCAGTTCCGGATCAGGCATAAAAGAAGTCTCTAGATGTGCACTTATCATGGCATCGTCGATATCGTCAATGTCAATCTTGCCATCTTTAGCTTCTGCGGCAATTTTCTTGACCGCATTTGTGATTTCCCATTTGGAAGAATAGCTCAAAGCCAATACCAGACATGTCGATGTGTTGTTTTTTGTCTTGTCAACCAGATAATTGACAGCATCCTGAACAGGCTTTGGCAAACGGCAAACATCACCGATAACCCTGAAGCGAGCATTCTTTTTCATGAATAGTTCTTCTTCAAGATTTCTAAGAAGGAGTGCCATAAGAGCAGCCACCTCATCAACAGGTCTGTTCCAATTCTCCGTAGAGAATGTATATAATGTCAGGTAATCTATACCGAGATTCACAGCGGCCTCTACTATATCATGCACAGTCTGTGCACCGGCCTGATGTCCCATAGTACGTTCTAGTCCGCGTTTCTGCGCCCATCTGCCATTACCGTCCATGATTATGGCAATGCTGTGAGGCAATCTCTTCCGATCCACCTGTTCCTTGTATGAGATTTCCATATCGAAACTATATTGATATTCTTTTCAAACTTACAACATTATATGTGTATATAAACGTAAATCAGCCGTCATTATTACATTTCCTCAGTCTTGGCATTATGTCATACGATATATAGAACATCGTAAAAGAGTATGAATCTTTATTCTTCAGGAACGTACCTTTTATACCGTAAGGATCTGAAATGCCGTCAAGCTTGTCGCTGAACGAAAAACGCATTGTCCATTCAATACCAATATTAACTCGTTCGGCCATCTTGTATTTGACTCCAGCTCCAATAGGCACGTTCATTGTGAAGACACTTTCCGATGCCGAAGCATAAGTGAAACCAAGTCCTACTGTAATGTAAGGAGTAAAACGTCTATTTCCTTTGTAACCTGTCCCCGTACCGTATCCCCAGAAGTTTATTTCGTACTGGCATCCAAGGTCAACAACTGAATTACTGAATTCCCACTGTTTTCCATCGGGAAATTTATTGCCGAGGTCTGCTGTTGCACCGCTTATTCCTCCATAAAGCAGATCGAACTTGAGCGACATGCGTGGATTCAAATTATAGCGCGCCATAGCACCACCGGCAAAATTGAGATTTTTGAAGGGCACCGAATAATTGGCGTCTCCCATGTAGAAACACCCTCCGGCCATGGCACCGATTTCCATCTTATACTCCATCTCCTGAGCGGACACAGAGAACGCTCCGACAGACAAGAGAACAGACAACGACGCTACCCTAAGAAATCCCATCATTCAGAAAGATTGCTTATTCTACCTCTCCATATATTTCCTCCGCTTTGGAACAGCCACAGTTCACTGTCCACCTTTACTATAGACAGCGGTATGTCTGCACCTCTGACAGCAGACGGCAATGCCACCTTTTCAAGTACCTTATGCCATGTGATTCCATTGTCATTCGAGCAATAGAAATAGTCATACGGAGCATATTTTCCAGAACCGTCAGCAGCTTTTCCACCAAAAGCATAAAGAGCGCTGTTGTATCTGAACATCTGCAGATTATCCAATTTAGGACAAGGATACTCATTTTCGTCTGTAACCTGTATGTAGCTCCAAGGCTCATTATTATCTTCGTTTGCAGATGATATCTTAAACCATGCTACAGCCTTATCGTCAACATTGCTGGAATTGCCAAGAACAACAACATTCTGGAGCGAATGATTTGTCTTTGTGTCATAATAGGCATAAGACAGGCATCCATCAGGCAAATACTCCATGTCCGAATTGCCGTTCTCTGTCCAGTTTACAAAATCTGTCGTTGCAACAATCGACGTTCCGTCATATCCGTAAAGATAATGGGAGTCAACAGCAAGAATCTTTTTCAGTTTCTTTTCAGACGCAAGAACCCAGGTCTCTCCACGGAGTTCAGAATTAGACTCATATATGCCACCCTCAGAATCAAGTGCATACATGTTGCCATTGAACGATACGACAGAGCTGAAGTCTATAATTCCATCTGCACCCGTCATTTCAGCCGTTGCTCTCCATGAACGTCCTTCGGAAAGAAGAGATGATGATGTTACAGCTGGATGTCCGCCATTGTCGGAGAACACGTATATACGTCCGTCATGATACAATGAGCGATGCACTCCATCAAGCGAAAGGTCTGTTCCTACAACACGAGTCCAAACGAGAGAGTCAATCTCTGCACTGCTCTTGTTTATGGAAACAGAGTATCTCTTTGCATCTGCGCCATTATAGGCAACAACCAAAAAGTCTACAGGATTTGTAAAATCGATGCTGTCGTTTCCGTTATTGAAATAATTGTACATTTCATCACCTTGATACTTAAAATAAACGACACCATCGGATGTGATGGAAGGAACCACACGAGTCACATCGGTCCAATAAGGAAGAGAATCTACAGTGTAGATTTCATTTTTGAACTGATCTATATTGAAATATATATGATCCCCACTGATTGTCTTGGTGTAAGAACTGTCTGTACCGTCAGGCTTCTGTACGGTTATAGTGCTTACAATATCTGACACTGAAAAACTTTTTATGGAACACTCCGGGTCTGTGTAGACAGTTTCATCTCCCAAACATGAGGTCAGAAACAAACTGCCGGCAAAAACAGCCGAGACGATCGGATATAATTTCTTCATTTATCTTGCGCAATTTTTGATAATCACGACAAAAATACGGATATTTTTATCCATATAATACTCAACAACATACTTTTAATGAATTTTATAGCATTTTATCGTGTTAAATATATGCGCCACAACAAAAGACAAGTATTTATTTTATAAATAGAAAAGGTAAAGCTTCCATTCTCAGCCTACAGCAAACAACGGAAACTTTACCTTTTATCACTCTACGTACGGAGAAACAAACTTATTTTGCGCCTCCACCTATGAATATTTTCCTATCAACACATCCGTCTGCAATATGGAAACGAGCAACATAAGTTCCAGTGCCAAGGCTCACCAATGACATACTGCCTGAGCTGCTGTCGGACTCTCCTCTAAATACAAGCCTGCCTGACATGTCAAATATCTCTACATCACCGACAGTTTCACTGCTTCTAAATACAATACGACCCGTATTTTGATCGAAATAGGCCTCAAACTGAGCATCATCCATTCCAGCCTGTCCTATAGAAGCAACTTTTCCGAGGTCAAGTTCCTGTATGCCATAATGAAGAGTATATACCAGCAGTTTATTGCCATACTTTGCAACATCTACAATACCAGCTTTCGATTCATCGTCGTAGTATTCAACAGAGGACAGCAATGACCAGGTTTCTCCCATATCGTCAGAACTATAGATACACAACGGTTCAACTCTACTAAACATGCCTCCTACAGCAAATACATGATCCGGATCGGCCTCATCGAAAAATACTCTGCCACAATACAAATCATCGGATTTCTGTGTCCATGTCTTACCACCATCTACAGACTTTCCGATATGCCATCCGCTATAGATTATCACATCTGGGTTACCGGGATGAAATGCCAAATCATGAACGTTTCCGTCTCCGCCGGCGACTACAGAAGTTTCAGCCGATGTCCAATCATCAGAGATTCTTGTTATGAATCCACTTTGTGAAAATGCCTCGCCGTACATGAAGGAAACATCGTCGGCATAAGGATGAGTCTCAAAATGTCCCATACTCAAATCATTCAGTTTGTCAGTCAGTCGTGCCGTCCAGCTTGAACCAAAATCGTCTGAGCTGAAAACGCCGTACAAGGATACAGCAACAAGCGAATTAGGATTTTTAGGATTCTGCTCCAAGCAAATGATGCTCTCTCCAAATCCTTCCGGAAGCGAAGATGTCAGATTTGTGTATTCGTCATTCTCCACGTCGTACTTCAAAAGAAGGCTGTCTTTTTCTCCTTCTCTGTCTTTAACGGCAGCAACAATGCTGTTTCCCGAACGAACAGCATCAATAACTTTAGCACCTTTGAAATACTGAGCTACTGCCCCATCAGTATCAGAAATGCTTCTGCAATAAAGGCCAGAAACACTTGGTACATAAACAACGTCATCATACACTCTCAAACGAGGCATTGCGTACTCGTCATACTGTGTACGTTCAAACTCTTCTATAAAAAGCATCTGATTCATCTGTGCCATGCTTGAACCGCAACACATCATGGCCAAAGCTGTAAATACGTAGTGTTTTATCATACTCAAACTATTTTAATGGTTAACCGACAATATTCAACTGCAAAACTGATTTTTCATACAACTCATCTACACCCTTATCAGAAATATAATTCGATGTAAAGTTCTATATACCACAAACATATAGATTTATTCCGACATTCGCAAAAAAACAGCAAGAAATCAATCAGTAAAAAACATTCATCAATATAAGCGCCTAGCGCACATATTACGAGCGCTCAAAAATATATACGCGAGGGCTCGCAACTACACTTATGAGGGCTCAGAACATCCAAGAATATACAGTGAAAGAAAATACCCGCCTTTTCATGTATACATTTATGGTCCTATTTCCTACGTCCGTTTCTTGACTATAAACCTCTTTTCTATGAAATACCATGAAAAGAATGATAATGCAACTGTTATGAGTACTGAAAGAACTAAAGAAATATTCGGCATACGGTCATACATTCCGCTGTACACGATACACTGTATTACAGGGAAATGGAACAGATATATGCCGTATGATACATTTGGAATACGTCCTATGAAATTCAACTTTGGAGTATGAAAAGCTATGCCTACAAGAATAACGGCGAAACAGAAAGGAGAAATATGATCAAGCACGTCTATCCAAGAGCGCATTGCGTACAACAGAAGCGCAGAAACAAATATCGGCTTGATGTGACGCTCAAACCAATCGAAATAAAGGAGAAGCGCCGTACCTGAATAGAAATAAATCAGCTGTCCGCCAAACTGATATGATATTATGCGATAGATTTCTTTTCCGCTGTTCTCATAAAGCCAAAGAAACCCTTCCTTATACATGATGGAAAAAATAAAAACTGCTATCAGCGTTTTCTTTTTACCAAACTTCTGCGACAAATGATATACCAAAGGTACTGTAGCGTAGAGAAGCAGTTCCACCTTGAGTGTCCAAAGCGAACCGTTGACCGAATGTATGGGCTGATCGACAAATACTCCTGGAAGTTCAGGACCAAGAAAATTAAGAAAACATAGATTTGCTGCAAGGTATCTGTACAGCTTGCTTGAACTGAAATATTCAGAAACCGGCAAATTGCTTATGACACAACCTAGAACCGCACAAAGCATTACTATGAATACATACGGAGGCAATATGCGGGCAAGCCGTTTGCGGCAGAAAAGTAAAGTATCGGCATTTCTCATATAACTCTGGTATACTACAAAACCGCTCAATATGAAAAAGCCTGACACAGCCTCGCCGCTGGTGTTGAACCATCGGAAATTGTCAGCCCCGGTCAATATTGAGAAATGGGCAAATACCACTATGAACGCCAAATAGTATCTTATTGCATCAAAACTATTGGAATGTGCCATCAACTGCTAATGATTTTTCTTTAAGTTGCAAAGCTATAAAAGCAAAACGAAAAAACATCTATTTCTGACATGCAAATCTGGATGACGCAAACAAAATACAGCACATTCAGTTTCATTTCCGACGTGTAGAAATCATATTTGACAAATGACATAAGTACCAAATATTCACGGCGTTTGCATCGCACAACCGGAAAAAATAAATAAATTTGCAGTTATAAGCTGTTTGACGAACCGTCATACATGCGTGACAACAGATCTTTGCTGCCACAACCAATCAACATTGACCAACCAACAAACCTAACAAATTATACCTAATGAAGAAAGAACTTTTACTAACTGCAATCGCTTTTGCCGCCGTAAGCTCTGTATCAGCTGATCCAATTGACCTGGCAAAAGCAAAAAACATTGCATCAAAGCTGGCAGCAGACAGCGAAGTAGAGCTGGTCACCAGTGCTTCACGCTCAGAAGCAAAATTGAGAACGCTTTCAAAGGAATACCTCAACACTGCACCGTACTACATTTTCAGCAGGGGTGAAAACAAGGGATTCATTATCGTCAGCGGAGATGACTGTCTGCCTGAAATCCTCGGATATACCGAAAGCGGAGATTTCGTTGAAGAAAATATGCCGGAACAACTTTTGGGGTGGCTGAAATACTATGCCGGAATCATAGAAGAAGCTCAGGTAAATAAAGCCAAGCCAAGATCAACAAGGATCAGCGCATACGATGCAAAAGCATCTTCACGAACAGATGTTCCTGTTTTGATGACAACACACTGGCATCAGTCTGCTCCGTACAACGATCTCTGCCCATTCCTGCCAGGAACAGAAAACCGTGCCGTTACAGGATGTGTTGCTACTGCCGGAGCTCAGATCATATACTATTACAGGAAAGACAATCCTGACACACTTATGGCTACAACTCCAACATACGATTACGGAGCACCGGTTACAACAGTCTTCCCTGAAGGTACGCCTATGAAATGGGGCATCATGCAACCGTCATACGGAAGCTCAACGCCTACAGAAATGAACGAAGCTGTGGCTACGCTCATGGCAAGTGTAGGTGCTGCTACAGGACTTACATACGGTTCATCAACATCTGGCCAAATCAGCGATCTGGTAAACACATTCTCAAAATACTTCAACCTGACAGGTATATGCCAATACAAGTCCGGAATTTCACAGTCTACATGGGAAAACATGATATACAAGGAACTGGAAGCCGGAAGACCTATGGTATACACGGGATACAACGAGACTAGCGGCGGTCATGCTGTAGTTGTCGACGGATACCAGGCCTCAACAAATCTGTTCCACTTCAATTTCGGATGGGGAGGACAAGGTGACGGCTACTATACAGTAGACGACGAAACCGGTATGAACGGATTTACAGAATGGCAGGGAATGGTATACAACATTGCACCGAAGAAGCAGAACCTGAAGGGTAAGATAGAAAACAACGGTACAATGTATGCATACAGAACCAATACTGTAAATGTAAGCGTTGCAAACGACGGTACTCTTCCATACAGCGGAGTATACATTTTTGCAAATTCAAACGGTTCGAAGCCGCTCAACATTTCACAGGCGAAGGATGAAGATACAGAATCGGTATTGAGCAACGACGGCACATACAAGGATTTTGCATTCGAAATCACACCGTCGGACGAAGGACCGTTGTACAATTATCTGACAGATAAGAACTGCAACATCCTAGGAACAGACACAGTCAATGCTATCGCTCCAGAAAACGAACTTGAATTCAAGTCTATAGAAATTGCAGGAAGCAACGAAACCGAAGAGCTAGAAGGCAAAGAGTACACGGTTGTATACAACAATAAAGCAACATGCCAGCTTACACTTGCAAACAACAGTGATGCCAATTATGAAGGACGTCCAAGAATAAAAATTTATGCAAGCGAAGACGGAGGCAAAACTTTTGCGTATGTCAACTACAAAAGTTCGTCTATAAACATCGGTGCTGGTCAGGAAGGAAAGATGGACATCAACATCTCAAACACTTCTACATGCCCTATCAAAGCCGGAGTTCCATACTATGCAACTGTAGAAAAAACAATCAAGACTCTCAACGAGACAACAGAAATAAGCTTCAACACAGAAGACACCATTGCACGCTTTATCCTGAAAGATGCAGACATGGAAGCTGTTTCATACGAAAACGGTTGTCTGAAATTGAAAGGACATTGGGATCAGAATATGTTCACTTCTCTGGCAAACAGATTCTCATATACTGATGCCACTACATACGACCTGACAGAAGTGACCGGAATAAACAGCAGAATTGAAACCGAGAAGAAAAATGCACTTGTATATGTCAATGCCGAAACGGACATTGAAGGCGAAAACATCGTAAAAATAAACAGCGACGGTTCTGCCACATGCAGCCACCTTGTTCTTTATCCAGGATACGACTTTACTCCAAAAGCTTCATTCAAAGCAGAAAAGGCAGAGTTCGTGATGGAACAGCAAGAAAATATGTGGAACCTTATTGCATTGCCTTTCAACGCAAAAGTACCAGACGGAATTATTGCTAAAAAGATAAATTCTCACTCTGCCGCATTGGGCATCATGAACAAGACTGAAGACATAACCGAGATAACAGCAGGAACATCTGCATTGATCATGTCAAGCTACAGTGGCAACATGGTTCTGACAGGAGAAAATGTAACAGTCGACACTGAGGCCGCAAACACAGGTGACAATGCATTCATTGGTACTTTCGTAAACACCACAACTCCAGAGGGAGCGTTCACTATAAACTTTGACGAGACACAGTATTTCGAACCGGTTGACGAGGGAACAGAAGTTATGGCCATGCATGGATATTTCCTTGATCCAAGTACAAGAAACAAATTCAAGGCCAATTCTTCAAACATTCTTGACCCGGCATATCTGCAGCTCGGACAGGCTATAGCTGAATGCTACGGAATCTTTAACGAATACGGTGCAATCACGAAGGAGCAGGCTAATGCAGATCTTACAGATTCTATAGCCAAAGCAGAGAAAATCTTTACAGAAAGAAGCATCGAGAAATCTTCTCAGGTAAAGGATTACGCTGAAGCTCTTATCAACTATGCCAACAATTACAGATTCAGTCTCAAGCCGGAAACACTGGTAGAAATAGATTGCACATATTTAATTGAGAATCCGTCTTTCGAGAGCAAGAACAAAACCGGTTGGGAAACAGAAAGCCAGGCTTACATAAAAGCAAATTCGATTCTCAGCACAATGGGCGTAGGAGTTGACGGAAGCTACCTGCTATACAATATCGAATACAGCGACTCTACAGCTACAGCAATAAGCCAGACTATAGAGAATCTGCCTAAGGGATACTACAGACTGACAGCTATGCTCGGTACTGATACTGGATATGACGTGACACTGTTTGCAGGAGACAAGGAAACAAAAGTTCCAGGACACAAGTTCGGGGCTTTCTACTTGTCGGAAGGAGTTGTAGACAATGTACATGTAGGAGACGACGGCAAGCTTGAAATAGGAGTACGTGCCAACAACAGATGGTACAAAGCCGATGATTTCAGACTGACCTACATCGCCAACACTACTGAAGATCCTACAGGCATCGACGAAGTAATAGACAGAACTGACGAGTCCGCATTCAGCATCCGTGGAGGTAAGGGACAGATCAACATAAGCACAGATGCGCCGGCAGAATTCAGTCTCTATACAGTTTCAGGAATGCTTGTTGCAAAAGTTCATGTTGACGGAACATATACATTCCAGGGACTCAATAAAGGCATATATATTGTAAACGGCAAGAAAGTTGCAGTATATTGATTGTAGACTGATAGTATTAAATACAAATAGAAACAACAATCCCTTTCCGGTTTTGAGGCTGGAAAGGGATTATTGTTTATCAACAGAGAGACTCTTGCAAATCTTTACTGCTGAATATTACGATATTCTATTATTTCATGGCCGTCAGCAACCAACACTGTCCTGGCAGGAACATGAGAGATTGATGGGGCCTCGGTTCCGTTGCCGATTACAACTGTGCCTTTCTCAACATAAGCTTCATCCCACAATCCTGCATCAATAAAGCTCTGAAGAAGCTCTCTACCACCTTCAACAAGCAATGTTTGTATTCCCAAAGCATAAAGAGAATCCATGATCTGAGGAAGTACATCGACAGAGAAATCTATATGGACAAGTTCTACATTCTCCGACTCTACAGCCGATTCTGCTGAAGTGAAAACCAGAGTACGCACTGAGCCGTCAAACAGACTAAGGCTCCGCGGTAGATCATTGACTCTATCAAGCACAAGCCTTACAGGATTCGGACCGACCCATTCTCTCACGTTCAGAGAAGGATTGTCGGCCAATGCAGTTCGTTTTCCAACGAGTATTGCCTGATGTTCTGTTCGTCTTTTATGACACAGCATCTGAGTATACCAGTCAGAAATGACAGTACGTCCGTGACATGGTTCTGCTGATATGAAACCGTCTGCGCTCTGTGCCCATTTCAATGTGACGAAAGGGCGTTTTTTGCTATGGAAAGTGAAAAAGCGCTTATTCAGAAGTCTGCACTCGTTTTCACATACCCCGACAGTCACATCTATACCTGACTGACGAAGCTTTTCTATACCTCTACCGCTCACCTTTGCAAACGGGTCTATGGTCCCCACAACGACACGCGGGATATGCTTAGACACAATCAAATCGGCACAAGGAGGCGTCTTGCCGTAATGCGAACAGGGTTCAAGACTGACATAAATAGTAGAACGCTCAAGCAGAGACTGATCCTTAACAGACGCAATGGCATTCACTTCTGCGTGTCCTTCACCGCATCTGACATGATAGCCCTCTCCTATAATTTTTCCATCACAGACAATTACTGCTCCAACCATCGGATTCGGTTGGGCATTTTTCTGTCCATTTCGCGCAAGCTGAATGCAGCGCTTCATATAAAATTCATCACGATTCATATATATACTTGTGATTCAGTTCTATTATTATTTCAAGGCATAAATACAAAAAAATGCCATATTGCATTACAAATATAGGTATGTAAAGCAATACGGCAATACTGTTGTCTGAGGTTTATTGCACAAGAACATGCCAACTTTGTCAGACAATGTCATTAAAACACATATCCGACACCAACTCGAAATTGCTGGAAGGGATAGTCATTTATACCATACTGATAGGCCACCAATGGACGAAAATGCTTATACTTATACGTGAAAACAGCCTTTACAACCATAGGTTTGTCACCATTGTTAATCCAACCGGAATAACCTTGCCAGGCCAATGAAGCAGAAAAACGTGTATCATCATACTTTGCCTTCAGGCCATACATGAAAGCATCGTTCTGAGTGCTCTTCTCCACTTGCCAGCAAAGGAAACCCAGATTTGCTATAAAACGTATACTCGAAGCATAGGTTTCACCTAGAGACCAAGATTTTGCAACAGAAGTATCAAAAAAATAGCCAGGAGAATCGAAATACCGTCCATATTGTTCACTGTCACCTGAGGCTGTTATCAATCCAGCACGAAGAGTCATATCCGGTATAAATTTTTTCTGCTTCAAAATGTGTATATCCGTTGTTATATACAAATTACCGAACTCACAACCGGACATTTTTCGTTCTGTCGGATGCTGATGGTCTAAAGACCTATTTGTATTACGGTAAAATTCTGTAACCGGCATCCATAAAGAAAGGTTAAGCCTAGGAGAAAAAACTGGAATATTAGCCTTTACAAATATATCATGCGTGCTGTCGCCATAACGTCCCGCATAATAATCGTACGCCAATTCAACATAGACATCTTTTGACACGGCACCGTCAAGCATGTCCGGAACAGGCATGGCATTCGGACCGAAAAACGAAGATGACATCTTGTTGTCGTCTTCCTGAGCATACGTGCTTCCCCCCAAAAACACAAAGCACGCAGAAGCTAAAACAATTCTACAATACATAAGCAACTCTATCTTTTGTTTAAATTACTAAAAACACCCTTATATATAGAAAATACAAAATTACAAAAAACTTTTCAGAGTTGTTTTTCACCGATATATCAAAAAACTATGGCCATGCTATACCCCAAGCCGTTATTACTGTAATCATAGAAAGGTGCAGATACAACAGTAGGAGCATTTTTGCCTTTAATTTTGAATATCTTACGATTCAGAGGCAACAACCAATAACCGATACGTGCACTCAAAATTCCTACACCGGCACCAGCAATTACATCATTAAGCCAATGCCTGTCATTATAAAGACGCAAAAAGCCACACCGCAAGCAACAGCATAAGCACCTGCTCCATAAGCATTGCCATATTCTATGCGAACAAGTTCTGCACCTGTAAATGCAGTAGCAGTGTGTCCTGAAGGAAATGAGTTACGCGCTGAAGAATCCGGACGCTTTTCGCGAACTGTATACTTGACAGAGTTGACTATTGCTGTCATGACAAGATATGAAGTTGCAGCGGCCGCAATACGTTCACCAAAAGAATGTTTTGCCTTTACCCCCAATTTACCTAAACCGAGATGAGCGGCAACTGGAAGATACTGCATGTAATCGTCTGCATGGAAATAGCAGTCTTTTCTCATATCTGCAAGTCCGTCCTTCACATCTTCCTTTATATTATTCATCCAACCGTTGCAAACTCCGAATGCTCCAACAGCGACGAGAGATGCAGGAAGAATCAAACGTTTAGGCTTAAATTTATAATCTGTTGTCGAAATCTCAGAAGTACTTGTTTCTATTGCTACCGTGTCATAAACAACAGAATCAGCAACATTCAAGGTATCGCGTGTTTGTCCATAAACATGCAAACATCCACCCACAGTTTCAAAAAACACGAGCATAAAAGCAAAAATAAATTTCATCTTTTCCACTATAAAATATTAATAAAAACCAATGGACATAACACGGCACATCAATAATGGAAAAGTCAAATTAGACATTGCATACTGCAAATTACCATACGCATAAAACAATATACGTACAGCTTACATATACACAAATGCCTTGTGCATTTCCTCGGATAAATAGAAACATTGGTCGTTTTTCTATAAAAGAAATGCCGTCAAGCCATCATCTAAATATATAACATACAAAACACTTAATTGGTATATTTATATCATAGGCATTTCGTTTTTTAAGATAAAATAACAAAGGCGTACCCATAAACATTTCCGTTTTATAGAAGGTACGACCAAGTAACCCTTATCCGAACAGAAACATCTATGAATACACCTATACGGATATATTCACAAAGCAATTTCTTTCGGATAGTTTATTGGTCGATTTTTCTATAAAAGAAATACTATGTAAATACAATCTTATATATTTATTCCTCTTTCTGAATACTTATAAATAGAACTCTATTTGTGATGCAAAATTAAGAAAAACGAGCTATTGTACAAAAACATAAAAGCCATTACACGTTCATAGATACCAAAAAGTTCATAAAACATACCAATTGAACAATCGTCTAATCGATTATATATAACAAAAGGCATACTAAAAGCCTTATAAAGCATACACATTGGCAAATTTCAATTGCTCAAAGCACATCCGTCATCTGTTATGCACTCTGCCGAAATATACATTTCACGGCAGGTGGAATTATTGTAGAATTCAACTGTTGCACGGCCGTTCTTGTCTGTCCTGACCGAAGGAGCCCAGAAGATTGTACGACGGAAATCGTCCATAGGAGGAAGAATCGAATAATCCTTCATTTCGAAGGTTTTAGGGATGTTATACCCTTGAAAATAAGTTCTACGTACACCTTTCTTTTTATAACGGCTTGCATGATTAGTATACACAAATACTGTGACAGGCTTCACCCTGTCTAGTACATTCAAATTCACATACTTCCTGCATTCAGAAACATCCTCCGATATATAAACACTCTTCACTTCGTCCAGAAGTACAGGCATATCAGATGTAGAATTCTTAGCCCCCATGTTCCAGGCGACAATCTCAAATTTATCAGTGAATTTAGGCATATTCGTCAAAGCAAAATACCTGTTGTCCACTACCCATACGACAGGTTTGTTCTTATATCCCAAACCGTCATTGTATATCTTATAAGGCCTGCTGATGATACTTTCATCCTCAACCGGATCATGAAGCGCACTGGTATACTTTTCCTCTTCTGGTTTGACGACAGGTCTACCGTCTGTAAGCCTGTCATAATTATGAAGATCCTTTATGAGCACTTCTATCTGTTCATCAAGCTTTATAGCATCCATGATAGTGTCCAGATTGTTCTTGCCGTCTTCAAATGTATCATAATACACCTGGCGGGGCATTCCGTCAAAAAACTCGTTGCGCTCCATAAGCCATTTCTGAAACTCGGGAACATCACCTCCTGAATCAACTATCTGAGCACACTCCTTCTCACAGTCATAATAAAGCTTTGAGGTCGAACGTCCGTACGACTCGCTCTCCCACCATTTGCGGGCATCATCATAAGGACGCCTGCCTTCAACACTCAAATCGGGCAAGATTTTGGAACTATCGCCTGCAAGAACACTAATACTGTCATATTCAGGCACAGTTCCAGATTTTGTTAGAAGATTAGCGTCTGGCGGAGAAATGAGTTCTGTCTCTGAATAAGCGAAAGCCCGCTTCTCTTTTGGAGAAAAACTGCGGTCTATACCTATACTATATCTACTCTCCTTATCTTTTCCGGCTTGAAGTATAAGATTCCATCTGCCGAAACAATCAGGAAGACTGAAAGAATAATATCCTGTACTGTCTGAAACGGTATGTCCGCGCAGGACCTGACCGGCACTGTTGTACAGAACCGCATCAATATTCACACCATCCACTTTTGCCTTTTTGGAAGTCGGATATAGAGAACCGCTCAGATACATGCCGTCCTCACACAATTCTGATATTTTGAATGGAGTCTGCCCTGACATGACTTTCCAATCATACCGACGCCAGCCCTGAACCATCATCAGAAGATCCTGTGCAACACGATGTTCGGCATCGTCGCTTTCAACATAATATCCGGCATTTTCTATATATCCCCTCACCTCCGAGGATAGCAGTTTCCATTGACGCACTCCAAGAGTATTTCCGCCAGTCATAGTCTCAGCATCTATCGCCGAAAGCGAAATCTCAGTATCAGGTCTGGCAAACACATCAAGAGACACAAGCCCGCAAGGTTGAAGATTGGAAGAAGACGACACAACACGTATACTGTCCTGTTCAGACAATTCATGCAGCACAAACAAAAGGCGGTCCGCAAGTATACGTCCAGAGGCATCGTAGACCATCAGTTCGCTTACACCCTCAGGCATAGACTGTCTGCTGAAACGGAAACGCGACGGTTCCTTGCCGGCCGTAAAGCTATGGAAGGCGATAATGCCACCATTATGCATTATGGTAAAACCAAAATCTTTTCCATACATGTCACTGCTGAACGAAGCTTCGACATTTACCATCTCCGTATTTGTCGACACGACACGAAAAGCACAACCGCTTTTCTCAGGCTCAGGAAGAGACCTGCTGAAGGAAACACCACTGCTGTCCTGCATTTCAAGACTAAGCCCTGCTATGCCGTTGCATACAAATACTCCCCTACCGGAATGAACTGTCTCTACCTGACAGACCGTATCACCGTCTGCAGAAAGCAAAACTCCGGAACAAGCAAGAGGTCGACCGTATTCATCTGTAACCTGAAAAGCTACACGATTCACCAGTCCTTCAACAAAATGTCCTCCTTCCGGATAAATACCTATATTATAATCAGACGATTTATCTTCCTTAGTATCGCGCATGTCTGGCAAACGTTTCAGACCAGTATTATCATCCATGCTTCTATTGGAATAATCACCTTCATGTCTAGGACGTCCAAAAATCGGGAATACCCTGGAGAAACAGGCCTCTTCTCCCCAATTGGTCATCCATCTTGTGTATGCACGTATCTCGTAGAAACCGCTAGTAAGGACATTGTCCAGCTTTATATCGCCGGCGCCGAGACCGTTCTCCAGACGTATCTTCCTTGTATCAGTCGAGGGAACAGTCGACCACATAAGCCTTGAAACGCACGGTCTCGCCTATGAAGTAGCCAGTGTTGTCGAAATGAAGGTAGGCCTTCTCCTGGGGATAGGCACGGTTGAAAGCATCTATCATCGAAGGATAGCGCAGAAGGGACAGGCTGTCGTTCTGACTGAAAGAAGGCAATGACAAAAACAGCACAGACAAAATAGAAAATAATATTCTAAACATAGGCCTAACATAAATTACAAATACATAATCCCAAAATCTAATTGCTCAAAGCACACCCGTCATCTGTTATGCACTCGGCAGATATGTACATTTCACGGCAGGTGGAATTGTTGTAGAACTCAACAGTTGCACAGCCGTTATTATCTGTTTTGACTGACGGAGCCCAAAAGATGGTACGGCGGAAATCGTCCATGGGAGGAAGAACGGAATAGTCTTCCATCTTGAATGCTTCAGGAACGTTGTAGCCCTGGAAATAGGTACGGCGGGCACCTTTGGCCTTCTTAAATAAACTGTGATGCACATATACAAATACCGATACTGGACGCAGTTCTTCAAGACCAGCCACCATTATAAGATTCTTATACATATTCATATCTTCAGATATGTATACAGACTTTGCTTCATCAAGTAAATCAGGTATATCTATAGCTCGACTAAGCATAAATTCATGAAGTACGGTAAAAGTCCTTTTTAGTTCACCAATACCTGTCATACAACAATAATGGTTTCCTATAAACCATATTATGGGGCGTCCTTTATAAGTCATACCATCTCTATAGACACGATATTTGGAATCAAATACACCAATATCTGCTGATTCTGGTTCTTTATATGAATTTCCTCCGAGCTCTTCATTTTCACTAACCTCATAAAAGCCATGTGCTTTGCGTTTAGGAGAATCATCACCAGGATTCCATTCATGATTGATGTAAGGTTCACCCTCAAAAAACGGATTCCTTTCCTTCAACCAATAAAGGAAAGACGGCATTTCTTCACCAGAGTCGGCTATACGGTCGGCCTCACGGTCGCAGTCGTAGTAGAGTACGGCTGTACGGCGACCCACGCTCTCGCTCTCCCATGCGGCACGGGCGTTGTCGTAGACACGATGCCCCTTCACCTTTACTTCTGGAATCAGCCTGGCCTTGCCGTCAACGTGGTAGACAGTATCTGCATCTCGCCATACGGGACGGAGATTGCCTTCGGGAAGTGCACGTTCCGTACATTCCTTTGGGGAAAGAGGAAGAACGGGAGGACTGAAGTGGCGGTCTATGCTCACACGGCATCCGAAGTCGGAAGAACCCTTAGAGGCATTGTAGATGAGCGTCCAGGGACCGTTCATGTCGGGAAGGCTGAAGCTGTAGGAACCCGTGCTGTCGAGCATCTGGCTGCCGTCGAGATGGTGTCCGAGACTGTCATAGAGGACTGCACGAAGGGACACGCCGTCGGTCGTCGCACGTTTCTTCGATGGATAGACCCTGCCGGAAAGGTAGAGGCCGTCTTCCTGGGGATGGCGTATGTTGAAGCTGTCGAGACCGCACATCTCGCGCCAGCTGTAGCGCCTCCAGCCCTGGACGAGCATCAGAAGATCCGAGGCCGCACGGTGGGGAAGATCGGAGCTCTCAACGTAGTAGTCGGCATTTGGAATATATCCGCGGAGATCGGAAGAAAGAAGGAGCCAGCTGCGGACGCCACCGGAAGGACCTGTGCACATCGTAGAGACGTCGCAGGCCGTAAGGGAAAGTTCTGTATCGGGACGGGTGGTTATGTCCAGACGGACCTTGCCGCAGGGAGACAGAACAGATGTTGAAGGGACTATGGATATGCTGTCGGAAACAGACTGTTCGTGGATTACGAATATCATGCGGCTGGAGAGGATGCGGCCGGATGCATCGTAGACAACTATCTCGCTAACGCCTTCGGGAAGATCCGAACGCCTGAGCGTGAAAAGGCTCGGACGTCTGCCCAACCTGTAGATGCCCGAACCGACAACATAACCGCTGTGGAGGACGTTCATGCCAACCGTTGTGCCTATATAGGAACCAGTACCGGTGATTCCGCCGATGATGCGTTCTGGAGAAGAAACTGCATCGACAGAAAGAGCACAGCCTTCGGCCTCTGAAGCAGGAAGCTCGTAGCCCGGACGAGGCGCATGCCATCGCTTGGAGGGGTGATGCGGAAAAGACCGCGGCCCTCTGGACCGCAGACAAAAGAGGTAAGGGTGTCGCCGTCGGACGAAAGGACGCTGCCACGGATGCTGTCGGTGAACTCCTTGCCGGTGATGTCGACGGCAACGGTAGTCTCAACACCGTCAATTAGACGACCGCCCTCTGGATAGAAACCGACCTTGACAGGAGAGGAGAAGAGAGGGGTCTTAAGAGTATCCCTATAATCTGGAAGGCGCCAAACGCCGCTCTTCTCGTCGATGATTTTGCGAGAGTAGTCGCCTTCCTTCTCAGGACGGCGGAAAATCGGGAATACCCTGGAGAAACAGGCCTCTTCTCCCCAATTGGTCATCCATCTTGTGTATGCACGGATCTCGTAGAAACCGCTCGTAAGGACATTGTCCAGCTTTATATCGCCGGCACCGAGGCCGTTCTCCAGACGGACCTTGCGTGTTTCAAGCACATCACCTCCAGGACTTACAAGCTCAACGTAGAGGACACTGCTCAGACGACTGAGACTGTCGAGGGAACAGTCGACCACATAGGCCTTGAAGCGCACGGTCTCGCCTATGAAGTAGCCAGTATTGTCGAAATGAAGATATGCCTTCTCCTGAGGATAGGCACGGTTGAAGACATCTATCATCGAAGGATAGCGCAGAAGGGACAGGCTGTCATTCTGGCTGAAAGAAGACTGCAACGAAAGCACAAACAACAATATCGGCAATATTATTCTTAACATAAGCTTGACTCAATATATTCAAAATCTTTTCAAAGCAAGTATATTTCAATTGCTCAAAGCACACCCGTCATCTGTTATGCACTCAGCAGATATGTACATCTCGCGACAGGTGGAATTATTGTAGAATTCAACTGTTGCACGGCCGTTCTTATCTGTCTTGACCGAAGGAGTCCAGAAGATGGTACGGCGGAAATCGTCCATTGGAGGAAGAACGGAATAGTCTTCCATCTTGAATGTTTCAGGGACATTGTAGCCCTGGAAATAGGTACGGCGGGCACCTTTGGCCTTCTTAAAGAAACTGTGATGCACATACACAAATACCTGAACAGGCCTCAGGTTTTCCAGGCCACCCACCATTATAAGATTCTTATACATATTCATATCTTCTGATATATATACAGACTTTGCTTCATCGAGAAAATCGGGAATATCTACAGCCTGACTAAACATGAAATCATGAAGTACTTTAAAAGAAAACCTCCGTTCACCCACACCTGTCATACAACAATAATGATTGCCTATAAACCACATTATAGGACGTCCTTTATAAGCAAGACCATCTCTATAAACACGGTACTTGGCATTTATGACATTTACATCAACTGAATCCGGCCTTTTATAAGGACCACTATTGTCTGGATTATCATCATCTGGAGTCCAGCTGTGATTGATATAAGGTTCACCCTCAAAAAGAGGATTTCTATCCTTCAACCAATAAAGGAAAGACGGCATTTCTTCACCGGAATCGGCTATGCGGTCAGCCTCACGGTCGCAGTCGTAGTAGAGTACGGCAGTACGGCGCCCCACGCTCTCGCTCTCCCAGGCGGCACGGGCGTTGTCATAGACACGGTGCCCTTGACCTTTACTTCAGGAATCAGTCTGGCCTTGCCGTCAACGTGGTAGACAGTATCTGCGTCGCGCCATACGGGACGGAGATTGCCTTCGGGAAGTGCA
>MNQS01000038.1:0-1024 GCA_001915545.1 Bacteroides sp. 43_108
TTGGCGAACTAAAAAGATAATTAAAATGGCTAGTAACATTGAAATTCAAAAGAAATGCGAGTGGTGTGGCACCATTTTTACCGCCCACAAGATTACTACAGCATACTGTGCACACAGGTGCGCAAACCTCGCATACAAAGATCGAGTTAGAAAAAAACGAATTCAAGAATTCCACTTGAAACATGATGTAGAATTAAAACCTAATTCTGAAAAAGAGTTCTTAACTCCTACTGAAGTTGCCGCATTTTTAGGTGTAGGCCGTACCTCAATTTATCGGTATATTAAAAACGCGGAAATCAAAGCGGTCAGATTTGATGGGAAAACTCTTGTACGGCGTTCGGATATTGATAAGATGTTTGATTACATTATTGCTTCCAATAATGAGAATAAGCCCAAAGAGAAAAATCCAATATCAGATTTCTACACCACAGCTGAAGTAAAGGAAAAGTATGGAGTAAAGGATTCCTGGATATTTCACATCGCTAAGGAACATAATATTCCACGAACCTTTCACCGTGGAAAAACCTATTGGAGCAAAAAGCATATTGATGATTACTTTGCAAAGAAAGCTCCCGATCCTGAAATCAAGGAATGGTACAGCACACAAGACATGCAGGAGAAGTTCGGCATGACGCTAACGGCCATTTATTCTTTTGTATCAAAGAATGCCATTCCCAAGAAGAAGGTTGGCATCATGGTGTACTACTCCAAGAAACATGTGGACATTGCCAAAGGCCTTATAGCTCCCAAAGAACCTAAATACTACACCATTGCCGAAGCGATGGAGCGATTCAATCTGACACGGGATCAACTCTACCATTATGTGAAATACCATAATATTCCCCGCATCAAGGTCGGTAAATATACCAAGATCCTGCGGGCAGAGCTGGACAAGTTTTTTGAGCCTCCAAAGATAGAATAAGCTGAAAGTTATTTTCCGGTGATAAATACCACCATTAGAACACCTATTTTATTTGCAACAAAAACAAGTATTAATCAAAAAACAATATAGCTATGACACTTA
>MNQS01000038.1:1142-5518 GCA_001915545.1 Bacteroides sp. 43_108
GCAGAGGCAATCCGCTGTATCCGTGTCCAGTCGCTTATCAATGAAGAATTCGGGTTCCTTGACAAGAACAAGCAAAAGGTAGATTTCCTCGCCTACTTCCGGACAAAGGCACGGGAAAAATATGAGAAATGGGATTGCGTTTACAATCACTTCGAGAAATTTGTCGGTGGCAAATGCACCTTTGGTGATATCACCGTAGAATTGTGCGAGAAGTTCAGGGATTACCTGCTCAAATGTAAACAGATCAATCATCCCAATGCTTACATCTCACGCAATTCGGCAGCCGGTTATTATTCGACGTTCCGTGCCTTATTGAAAATAGCCTATAAAGAGAAGATGCTGCGTGAGAACTTGAACGACTTTCTGGAAAAGATAGAATGGAAAGAGGTTAAGAAAGAGTATCTGACACTTGATGAAGTCAAGAAACTGGCAGCTACGCCCTGCAAGATTCCTGTCTTGAAACAGGCATCCCTGTTTGCTTGCATGACCGGTCTCCGTATCAGTGATATTCTGAAGCTGGACTGGCGTGATTTTGAAGTCGGGCCAGATCAAGGCTACTATATTCGTATCTGTACCGAAAAGACAGAAACCGAGGCCACCCTTCCCATCAGTCAGGAAGCACTGGAGTTGTGTGGCGAATGGGGCACCGGAAAAGTCTTCAAAGGCTTAACCCGCTCCATGACTCATCATCCCTTGAAACAGTGGATCGCCGAAGCCGGAATCAGAAAACACATAACCTTCCACTGCTTTCGTCATTCATACGCCGTCATCTAAATCTCTTTAGGTACAGACATTTACACGGTATCGAAGATGCTGACGCATAAGAATGTCACCACGACACAGATATATGCTGATTTGGTTAATTCTAAGAAACGCGAGACGGCGAATAAGATTTCGCTGAAATAATAGAGTCATTTTTTTATCTGTAACAGGCCATATCTGGTAAATCTGCCGGATATGGCCTGTATATAATAATATTATTAATGGAAGCGGTTATTGATTGCCAAGTCGAAATTATACCAACCAATTAAGTTCATTAAACTGTTCTAACATCTTATTTCCGCATGCAGGGTCAATCTGTCTTACAAACATTATCTTTCCCCTTAACCAGTCTTTGTACAATCCCTTTGTCGTTTTCAAATGTTGATAATGTTCATATACTCCAAACTTCTTACAAAAATGCAATTCACGTAATATTTCCTTTTTATACTTTTGCGATACATGTACTCCATTTGTTACAGTCAAACCTGTAACCTCTTGCTTGCATCCTTTATAACGTACTTTTGTTTTCATCCGATTTACTTTAAATCCATTCAAATATACGATTTTATAGATGTCTTCAATAGGTGGAACTTTAACATCAGAATCAGC
Source organism: Bacteroides sp. 43_108 (assembly GCA_001915545.1). GTDB lineage: Bacteria > Bacteroidota > Bacteroidia > Bacteroidales > Bacteroidaceae > 43-108. Next base: position 2,514 of record MNQS01000038.1, read on the forward strand.
CGAAAATGTTAGATCATCAGCATAACGTGTATAAATTATTCCTCGTTTTTTACAATATTCTAACATCATTTCATCCATTTTCGATGCTATGATATTTGATAACATTGGACTCGTTGGCGCCCCTTGTGGTAGTCGTGATTTATATGTACATAAGGCAGTTAATGTTTTAACAACTTCTTCTTCGTATCCTAGAGAACGAAAATAATTATTCACACTATCTAGTTTTATTGTATGAAAAAAATCTTTCAAATCAACATTAATCAACCAGTCATGCCCCGCATGAGGTATAGCATTTGTCAAAATACCACGTACTTTGTCCCTATTCTTAAATGCAGGTATAAAGCCATGTACGCAATCATTTATTGATAAATCTTTACAAAGTATATTTATATAAATCCATCGCTGCATATTTTTCAGCATATAATCAGGTGCTTCTATTAATCTATTACCACCAGACTTTTTCCTGATCTTGTATTCTGTATAATGTTTCTCAACATTGGCAACCATTCCTTTGAGGGTTTCTGCGCAACATTCAAAATACATGGCAAGATGAACAAAATCAAATATCACAGGGAGATTTCGCTGGTGCAAACTCCCTGCATATTCAAAACATTCCTTCAAATATTTTTCCGTATGGTTGTTTTCTACGGCACATTCTTTAAAAAGAGACTCCCAAGTATCTGTCATAGTCATTTACGTAATTGTCACTTTAGTGACAGTGCTGGACAAGCTTTGTTCAGCACTATCAGTGTAATTGTTTTTTAATTTCTGTACGCCCCCGGGACATACAGGTAAAGAGTATTACATCTTTACTTAAAGCTAAAATTCTATGACTTCCCCCTGAAAGTCTCTGGTATATACATATAGTCTCTATCATCCACATAGAAAAATCCCTTTTCCTTATTCTCAATTCTAAATATCTTAGATGCTTCAGCTAGTACTTTCTGGGCCTCATATGTAACTTTATGGTCTTTATCCCACATGCCAATTTTCTCCCCTTCCTCAAATATAGAAGCCATATCATCATTAGTCAATCCCATCTCATTGGCTATAACCACTTCTGGCATTTTTCTCTCTAAGCATCTCAACAGATATGTTAATTTTACATTTTTATCTTGGATAATACCCTTCCAGTCCGGATTATCCAAATCAACTCTAAAGAACTGAGACAATTTAAAAACCCATCTATTATTGTCCATCCTTTGAATAAAAGCCATGTTTTGTTTTTTCAGCTGATTCCGTGCAATCAAAGGCTGCCAATATTTTACACCATTGTCTTCATACTTATCAACCCATATTATTGGTAGTGTATTGTTAGGAACAGCATGGGCGAACAAAACCAAAGCTTGTGAATTGGAATAGCCTAATTCTCGCCCTCTACATATCTGTTGACCATATTTATAGCAGAACTCCCTGATTTTTTTCATCTTAAGATATCCTCCAAAAGGCGATTTATTTTTACTAAACGCATGAACTCTGACATCTCCATACAGTTTTACGTATGGGAAATCACGTTCTAACCTAGTCTTTCCTTTATCCATTAGGATACAGCTCAAAAGAACAATCTTATATGGTGCATTTTCTTTTACAACATTACCTATTGTCCATTCATTATTTATTTGCAGTATCTTTCCGTTCTTTTCTTTCTCAAACGTTAGTTTACAGTCTGTTGCAAATGAATCTCCAGAGCCAATTATGTCATCAAGGAATATTATAACATCTTCATCTGTCAAAGATTGAACGTCTATATCCTTGGGGTGATTATAATACATTATACCTTTTATGTTCTTAGGCGTTTGATTTTTGAACAGATTTTTTACCAAATACATAATGACATGTCCACTTTTCCCAGGTTTACCCAGTGGCATAAACAAAACACGAAATGATTTTTGAATCTCGCCCCACAGATCATTAAAGATAGTATTAAGTTTTGACAATAACATTCCCAACAGATCTTCTTCACGATAATACTCCAACTTTTCCAATACAGATACAGCCATTTCCTGTTCGTCATCTTGAAAGTTGTCGAGCCATCGGTACACATCATACAAGTCTAACCTATCGTAAAATCTGTACCTAATAGTATCTACTATTCTTTTCTGCAAATCCTCTGATGGTATTCTCATTCACTTGATAACTTTATGGTTACACCTATCTTATAAACAGCTTAATGATTTCAACTTAATCCTTAAATATTCACGAAGTCTTGTTTCATTTGTAAAAGTACTACTTTTTCTCGAATTTGAATATTTCCACATATATTAATCTACCTAAAGTACAACTTACATCCTATTGTGGCATAGAAATAAATACCATATCGAGGACAAATGCTGCCACTTTCTTGGATTTATAATATGGTATCTATGAAATGACATATATTTGCGCACAAACAATTAGCAAATATCACTATGAGTCAGAAAAGTATAGAACATATAGCACTCTATTCCCTTGTATTGGTAGGTACTCTTGTCGTTGGCGTTTTAGCTCGGCAGTTTGTTTTATCCAAAGGTATTGACGATTTCAGTAGTAGTGTTGTATTTTTTGCAACAGTAATTGTCTTGATGGCGATCTATGCCAGTTTACAGACAACTTTCAATCAGTTTCTGCTGCCACGCATAGAAGCTTTTCTATTTCGTTTCTCTGCTTTTCAAAAGATGAGAGATAACAATTACACCGTTTCTGTTTCGGAAGCCCTAACTGTCGAGGATTCAAATCAGGTTACGCCCGATGTCATTGAGCCTGCTTCTACCACTGAAGAAACAATCTCCGAACTTTCAGAATATGAAGTTATGCGCACCAATGCTATTACAGAAAATAATGCTCAATTATACTAAGCAAACAATGGTTGCCTATATGAGTGAAGAAGATCTCAATCGTATATGTGCATATATTGTAGAATATAGTTCAGAAGGTGTGTCGTAATACACGATGCGCCTTCTTTTTTTCATTGACTATAAAAATCGACTCATTTTTTTAAGCTGCGATATTTTGAGGATTTCTTTGAT
>MNQS01000039.1 GCA_001915545.1 Bacteroides sp. 43_108
GCGAAACACAATGCTTTTGCTATCTAACTGAAAATTAAATAGTTCTCTTGTTATTTTTATTTAATAGGTAACTATTTAGAAACGAGCGAAATTCAGCGGCTTGTTTCATCTTGCATACATTCAAAGGACGTTTTTGTTATGCAAAAATAAGGTTTTCAAGTGAGAAAAACAAAATATCCTTAGGCTTTATCTCCTAAAAACTACCAGTAATGGGGGGCTGGAAAACAATCCTCCTTTTGAAGATATTTCTCTTCTTTTATGTACATATCCGCGTATGCTTTGCGGAACAAATGTCTTTTTCTATTATTAATATTCATCATTTCCTTTTTTGCCAAACGCATCTTACTATCAGGTCTGTCCTTTTTTCTATAGTTGTGTCCCTGGCATAAGACTGTCCTGCCGGGTTACGGGTATGGAAGTGTTCCTCTTCCCCTTTGTCTGGCGGTTGCATCTCAAAGGTTCATCCCGGGCAAGGCAGCCGGTAACACAAGCAGGGCGGTCCGTCGGAGTCCACGTAATAATTTCACATTTTCTGTGTTTCTTTCTGTAAGGCTTCCTTCAGCGTCTGCTTGTCCAGTGTTTTCTGTTTCGACATGAGCAGCTGCAGGGCGCAACGGCGCACCACGTTGGTTATGGAAGGAAAGGTAAAAATAATAAAAGAATTGATTCGCTTCAATAAAAATCCAGTTTTTTTCATATCGGACATTATACCTTTGTTGTTTCGGGTATATTAAAAGGCGTGCCATAAGAAACTTTACAAAAGTATTAGGACACAAAATCAATCTTTTCTATGCAGATATATGCTGAACTGATTAACCCAAAGGTCGGAGAAGATACGGACAAAATTTTCGATAAGATTAGTTTCATATATCGCTTAGCTAATTAGAAATGTATTCTACATAGAGATACACTTGGCACAAAAAACATCGTAAGATATATAACTTGATGCAATCCTTTCCGCACAGCCATGCAAGCGTCGGAACAAACAGGCGGGATATTTGACGTAACTTGTGCACCGCTTATCAACCTGTGGGGATTTGGCTTTACAAAGTTTGACAGCATCACTCCGCAACTCGTAGACAGTATCCGCCACTTTGTAGGCTTCCGAAAAGTGCGTTTACAGGGCAACCGTGTGATGAAAGACGATCCCCGCATCCTGCTCAATTTCTCGGTGCTCGGCGGCGGTACTATCTGTAACATAATCGCGTGTTTGTTCGACCGCAAAGGCATATCGAACTATATGATAGACATCGGCGGCGAAATGATAGCGAAAGGAAAGAACCCGCAAGGGTGGAATTGGTGCATTGGCATTGTCAGACCGAAGGATGACAGTACCGGAACAAACTCCGAGCTTGAACAAATTGTGCAACTGTCGGAACGGCTGGGACTCGCAACTTCCGGCAACTACCGTAATTTCTATCTGAAAGATGGAAGGAAATACGCTCATGCCATCAATCCGATAACAGGATATCCGGTTCAAAAGGATATATTGAGTGCTACAATTATTGCCCATCAGTGCATGCTTGCTGATGCCTATGCAACGGCCTTTATGACGTTGGGGAGCCGCAAAGCCCGTCAGTTGTAGAAAGAGCATCCGGAAATTGACAATTTCATTATCTATACGGACAGTTGCGGAAACTACCGGACAGAGTACTCGCCGCGAATGAAAAGGTATCTGGCAGATTAATGTTTTCTATATTCCTGCGGAGTAGAGCCGGTGAACCGTTTAAAGAATTGGGTGAAGAACGCCGTATTTTCAAATCCCAGCGAATGGGCTATCTCCTTTACGAACATATACGCAATTACTTCGGCGTGAAAGTGACAAAGGGAGTCGCTTTCCAGTTTATGGTGAACAACCTGTTGAGCAAGGAGTGCGGCTATCGTTCGATAACATTCATGGTGAAATTGGATATTACTTTTTAACAGTAGAAGGATAATAACCAGGAGCCGTAATGGAGAGATTACTTTCGTTACGACTCCTTTCGCATGCCGTCTGCATGATTTTAACGTCTCAACTCTCTTATTCACAGTCGTTAGACCATGTGTAGCCATGTGTATCGCATTCCACATCATTGTAGAAAAAATGCCCATCAGACATTTGCATTATGCAATATGAATAATTCATAAGGGTCTGTTTTACAGCAATATGATAAATATCCATTTATTTGGCACGGTGATTGTCTATTCTTTAGCGTAAGACGATAAGATGTTTAACAATTTAATAATTAGCATTATGAAAAAGGTATTGTTTGCAGTAGCACTGGTAATGGGATTAGGTAGTTCAGTAGCATTCGCTAACAACATGGCATCAGATGTTGAAATCGTTGCAATGGTGAACGAGTTTAAACCGATTGATATAAAGGAACTCCCGCAGGCAGTTCAGGACGCCATCAAGAAAGACTATGCTGAATCCACCATTAAGGAAGCAGCCGTAGAAGTGGCAGAAGATGGCGTAAAGACTTATAAAGTAACTTTGGTTGATGCCGTCGGAACCGAAAGCGTTGTGTTTTTCAACGAAAAAGGTGAAATGCTGAAATAATTCTGAATGGTTATTTAGGATAACAGTTACATTTGCACATAAAATAAACAAGGCTGTCTCAAATAAACTTTGGGATGGCCTTTTTTGTGTCTGCAAAAAATCGGGTAAGCCCTAACTTCGCTCAGCCAGAACTTGCCCATCTCCCTAATTTTTTGTATCTTAGGGCATCAAGTAAGATATCCCAAAGATAATGTTTAAAAGTTACACATCCAACGATAATCTGCTTTTACCTCCATGTTTAGGCGATTTTATTCCCCGGAACGATCCGGTCCGGGTTGTTCACCGCATCATTGAACAGATAAACCTTGAAGCACTTTACCGTAAGTATTCCCCTAAAGGCTGTTCTGCGTACCACCCACGCATGATGCTTCAGATTCTTGTCTATGCATTTGCGTAATATCTATTCCAGCCGTCGCATAGAAGAGTTCTGTCGTAATGACATACGCTTCATGTGGCTTACCGGCAATGTAACTCCTGACCATAATACCATCAACCGTTTCCGCAGCAGCCGGCTAAAGGATGTGCTGAAGACGATATTTGCAACCATTGTAAAGTTTCTCGTGGCGGAAGGTTTTGTAAGTCTGGATGTGGCCTGTACTGACGGGACGAAGATGGAGGTGAACGCCAACCGTTATACGTTCGTCTGGGGGGCAAATCTATACATACCCGCATATCCAGAATCGCGGAACAGCTTGAGGAGATATGGCAATACGCCGAGTCCCTCACCAAGCAGGAACTGCGTGATTCCGCTCCGGTTGCCTATCAGGATATCACCCCGGAGAAAGTGGAAAAGGCACTCGGGCAGATAGATGATGCCCTGAATGGAGTGGATGCTGACAAGAAGATGAAAGCGAAGGTAAGACGTGTAAGGAAGTCATGGCCTGAACAGCTCAAGAAATATGAATCGCAGGGAAAGATACTTGACGGACGTAACAGCTACTCAAAGACAGACAATGATGCTACTTTCATGCGCATGAAAGATGACCATATGAAGAACAGACAACTCAAACCCGGATACAATCCCCAGTTCAGTACCAATAAACAGTTCATTCTGAACTATACCATCCATCAGTGTTGGGCGATACCTCCACCTATCCTCTGCATATGGATGATTTCCATTCCCTCTACGGCAGATACCCTGACGTGTCTGTCTGTGATGCCGGATACGGAAGTGAAGAGAACTATCTGTATGCTTTCAGACATGGCATTGAAACCTTTATAAAGTACAATTATTTTCATAACGAAGAAACCGACGGCATGTATTGTCCTACGGGACAGAGAATGGAAAGACTCTCCGATGCAAGGCGGGTAACAAACAACGGTTTTGTGCAGACCATATCAAGATACAAGGCACGTAACTATAAGGGCTGCCCGTTAAGATGCCGGTGCTACAGAAGCCGCTCGGAAAGGATTGTACAGGTAAATCACCGTCTGAGGAAAATCAAGGAAAGAGAACGTGAAAAGCTACTCTCTGATGAAGGTCTGAAATATCGCAGTCAGCGACCACAGGATGTGGAAGCCGTATTTGGAAACCTCAAGAACAACAAGCACTTCAAGAGGTTCCAT
>MNQS01000011.1 GCA_001915545.1 Bacteroides sp. 43_108
GGGGAATGCCTAAAGATACAAAAAAGCCAGCTAATTCGCAACACTTTGTGTATGAATTAGTTGGCTAATTTTATTCTATTTACTGAATATCCCTAATTAATTTCCAATGTGGCATCATTTATGCGCAATAAAATTACTGTTATTAAGAAAAAAAAGCCTTTTTGAAACAAATCAGAATCAAAATTGCAATAATTATAACAAACAGACACATCTCGCAAGCTTTTCCAGAGGACAAAACAGGCAAATACGGCAAAACAAACTTATCGTGGAAAACTGCAAACCAATGGAAAAAGGGAAAAATAATATGAGACATATTTATATACGAAAAAAGGATGCAACCCGATAAGGATGCATCCTTTTTCTATATTCACCACTTCGATTTCAAAGAGTGACCTGCATAGGATTCAAACCTATAACCTTTTGATCCGTAGTCAAATGCTCTATTCAGTTGAGCTAGCAGGCCAAGCCTTTGTTGTTTTCGGGTGCAAATGTACGGCAGTTTATCTAGAATAGCAAGAATATTGCGATATTTAACGCTAAAAAAATCGCAATATTCTCAAAAATGCGGTTTTCGACTAGCAATTGAAGCTATTTTTCAACGGAAATTACAGATTCGGCGTTCATATACGTGCACCTTGTCCAGTGTACAACGTACGGTTTCGCCATCTTTCCAACCCGGCATAGCCTCACTTTGAAGATATATCGGAGCATCTTTCTGCAGAGGCAGAACTTCAAGAATATACTTATCGGCAGGATAATCCTTCACTCCCACTTCGAAAACATTGCCATTATAGAAATTGTCTGTAACAAATTTTCCATCGGCATAGAAACGTGCCACATCGCCGACATACGGAATGTGTATCAGCAAATCTTTACCTCTCATTTCGTCAGGTATATATATTTCCCATCTTGCGGCCGAAGCGAAATCAGAATCGGCAGGTGCTTCTGCAACACCTCGTGCACCTTTTACTATATGTCTCGGCTCACCGGCACCGTGCACCAATGAAACCTTGGCTTCGACCTCTGTACATTCTGTACTGAATTCAACAGTCTTCATTGCACCATTTCGTGAAGCCTTGAGCCCGTTGCGCTTGCAGAGTTCATCAATAAATTCCGGCGAAGCAGTCATACTGCATTTTCCAAGTCCGGTAGCCTCTACAGAGATTGAATCTCCGTCAGCATATACAGGTACACTGCATACAACAAGATGTTCCTTTCCGTTATACCTGACTCTGTATGCATTCATTGCATCGGATGAAGAAATGACAAATATCTGATGCTTGACACCATTGTCGGTCCACTCAACCACAGGTGAAAAGCCCGGTTTAATATTACGGTAAACCTTTCGTGCACCTTCGTTTGACAGACACATCTCAGCATCCACACCCTCTATATTGAAGAAATAAGTGCGTTCGCAGTTGCCGTCGACGATACGTGCAAGAGGTTGCACAGTTGCGTATTCCACCACCATCTCACCTATTCCAAGTCCGTAAGGCATTATGCCTACAGCATCTGTAGGAATACAGATAGGCGATGATGGAAAATCAACGACTCCCGGTATTCGGAACGTTATGTTCTGCTTGTCGGAAAGTTTCTGCAGTCGGTGATGGTTATTGAAGAAGACGAATCCAGACTTTCCGTTTCCTCTCCAGCTCCAGCGCAGCAGACTGTCCTCGCGCGCATCCTGAACATATGGAAGCGAAGGTTTCATGCCTGCAAGTGCTCCTCCGAAATCGTCGAGAAACATGTGAAGAGCCTTCAACATGAAGAACTGTCCGTTGAACTGTCCGAATTCACGCAAAGGTGCCTGAAAATCATAAGTCATGCACGGAAGATCGTTGTGGTTGGTAAATCGGCCCTTCTGCGATTCATTGAGATAAGAATGTACTCCCACCGGATTAGTACCTCCGTGGTACATATAATACCCAGGCATATTGCTACCGGAACCAACTTTCACAACAGCTACAGAATAGATATCGCGCGGATCAATCTTTATACGTCTATGATAGCTAGGCATCATTCCTCCGCCAAGTTCACATGTGAAAAACGGATATTTGAGGTCTGCACGGTTGTCCTCACCGGGCTGCGGAGGAAGCTGTTCGGTTGCAATTACTGTGGAATTACGGAAAGAGCGGAACACAAATACATCCTTGTAATTGCCAGGCATGTCCTTGAGCGAACGATCCCAGAAACCGTCGCAATAGTCGCCGTAGAGAGGCAGTATCTCACCGAACTTTGCAGGTGATGTCAACTGCGGCCATCCGGTACGGGTATATAGAGGAACATCGAAACCTGCTTCAATGGCCATACTTTTCAGTGTTGCCAGATGTTCCCACTTTCCTCGATATTCATTTTCAAGCTGCACACCGACAATCGGTCCGCCGTCCTTCCACATGAGTCCCTTGACCTGCTCTCCTATTTGGCCGTACCATTTTTTTACTTCCGACAAATAAGCTCCGTCCTGTCCTCTCAGACGTTTATTGCCATACTTCTCTATCAGCCAATCAGGCAAACCGCCTTCTCGGCATTCACCGTGTGCCCACGGACCAAGGCGCAGAACGCACATCAATCCAGCCTTGCCACACTCTTCAACGAAACGTCTCAGATTGCGGCGTCCTTCCCACATATAGACGCCTTCTTCCTCCTCGTGATGGTTCCAAAATACGTATGTGGCGACAATATCTATGCCTCCGGCCTTCATTTTGAGAAGTTCGCGGTGCCAATCCGATTCATCGAAACGTGAATAATGGAATTCTCCCATAACAGGAACCACAGGTTTGCCTCCAATCAGCATAGACACAGAATCAATGCAAATTGTGGTTCCATCGGGGTTTGCCGAAGTTCCCATGTGGAAATCAGATTGCGCCGCAATTCTTCCTGAAACGGCAAAAGCCACAGAAAGCAGCATACAGATTTTCTTCATAAGCTGTTGTTATAATTTAGCAAGTTATAGGTTATAGATGTTTTTCATCTGAAAATTAATGTTGTGGGAAACAAAATTAGGAAAAGTTTCGGACTCTACGAACATACACAAGAAAAAGCCTGCATAATGACAGCAGAGCTGAACATTTTTTAGCTAGAAACAGCTTATATGTTAAAAAATCATGATGCAATAAACCTTTTGGTATATTTATTACTCTTACAAATGTAAACAACGAAAACCAATAGATTAAAAACCTAACAAACGAATTGAATTATGAAATCTAGAACATTTTTAATTTCAGCGATACTGCTGTGTGCGGCTTTATGCGGAAACGTATCAGCTCAGAACAATAAGAACAAGAAAGATGCTCCAAAAGCAGACAGAACAGAAATGATGATCAAGGGCATGCAGAACAGACTTATGCTCGACGACGCAACATCCGAGAAGTTTTCATCTGTCTACAAGGAATACCTCCAGGCTCTGAAAGACTGCCGTAAAAAGGAAGCAAAGAAAAAAGCAAGTACAGACAGCGAAATAATGGACAACATAAAAGCTGGATTCGAGACCCAGAAGAAGATTGCTGAGACCAAGGAAAAGTATTTCAACAAGATGAAATCGTTCCTCAATGCAAAACAGCTGGAAATTGTTTTCTGCAAAAACAACAAATGTCCAGGATTTGCAAAAATGAGAAAGCCGAAAGCTCAATTCGGACATAACGGCAGATTCTTCGGATGTCCAAACGGTCCAAAGAATTTTTGTCCGAATGCAGCTGCAGGCAATTGCCATAAGAGACCGCAGGTATGCCCAAAAGCATCCAAAGGATGCCCTAACGCACCTCAGGTATGTCCAAATGCGCCTCAGCCTGCATCAGAAACATCGCAACTATAACATTGAACTTATTTAATAGTTCAGACCAGTCTACATAATGTGTTTTTCATAATTTTACGGCCCCGCAGACACTCCACCACGTCTGCGGGGCCATATCTTTTCATACCCCCGTGCACTCACTTCGGCTAATTATAGTATCTTTGCACAATAGGTTTCTATATATAAATAGGTAATGGAAGATTGCATCAGAATAAAGGGAGCACGCGTCAATAATCTGAAGAACATTGACGTCAGCATTCCAAGAAACAAATTTGTGGTTATTACAGGTGTCAGCGGTTCGGGCAAATCATCGCTGGCTTTCGACACACTTTATGCAGAAGGCCAACGCAGATACGTAGAAAGTCTTTCCGCCTATGCGCGGCAGTTCATGGGACGTATGAGCAAACCCGAATGCGACTTCATACAGGGTATACCGCCTGCAATAGCCATCGAACAGAAGGTCAACAGCCGCAATCCTAGATCTACAGTAGGAACATCAACTGAAATTTACGACTATCTGCGCATGCTTTATGCCAGAGCTGGACATACGTATTCGCCTATAAGCGGTGACGAAGTAAAGAAAAACTCTACTGAAGATATCGTAGAATGTATGCTTGCACACGAAAAAGGCATGCGATTCACTGTGCTCGCACCATTTCTTGTACACGGCGAGCGCACTCCGCGCGAACAGCTGGAAATGTATCTGAAGGAAGGATTCAACCGTATCGAGTTAGACGGAGAAATGATCAGACTGGACGATTTTCTGGCACAGGAGACAGAAACGGAAGGACATACGATACATCTGCTAATCGACCGCATGAGCGTAAGCGACGAGAAGCAGACCATAAGCAGACTTGTAGACTCTGCGGAAACAGCCATGTATGAAGGCAACGGCAGATGTATGCTGCGTTTCTTACCGTCGGGCGAACTTAAAGAATTCTCCACCAAGTTCGAAGCAGACGGAATTGAATTTGAAGAACCGTCCGACCAGATGTTCTCTTTCAATTCACCCGTAGGTGCATGTCCTGAGTGCGAAGGCTTCGGCAAGGTTGTCGGCATAGACGAAAGTCTGGTTGTACCGAACACAGCCCTTAGCGTTTACGACGGTGCCGTAGTATGTTGGCGCGGTGAAAAAATGGGCGAATGGAAGAATGAATTCGTAAGGCGCGCTTCAAAATACAATTTTCCAATCTTCACTCCTTATCACGAACTTACCGCCGAACAGAAAGATCTCTTGTGGCACGGTGTACCGGGAGAATCAAAAATGGAATCTGTCAGCATTGACCGCTTTTTCGGCATGCTTCAGGAAAACCAATACAAGATTCAGTACCGCGTAATGCTGGCACGCTACAGAGGCAAGACAAAATGTCCGGCATGCCACGGAACAAGACTGAAAAAAGAAGCAACATACGTAAAAGTAGGCGGAAAAGCTATAACAGAACTTGTAGACATGCCAATATATGAGCTTCAGGAATTTTTCAGAACCCTGAAACTCAATGAGCATGATGCAAAAGTCAGCAAACGCATCCTTACTGAAATAAGAAACCGCCTCAAGTTCATGACTGAAGTCGGTTTGGGGTATCTCACCCTCAACCGACCTAGCAACACACTTTCCGGCGGAGAAAGCCAGCGCATAAATCTTGCAACAAGCTTGGGAAGCAGCCTTGTAGGTTCGCTGTACATTCTTGACGAACCAAGCATCGGTCTTCACAGCCGCGACACCCAGAAACTCATACACGTATTGCGCGAGCTCAAAGATATAGGCAATACGGTAGTTGTCGTTGAGCATGATGAAGAAATCATACGTGCAGCAGACTACATCATAGATGTCGGACGCAACGCTGGTTCACTTGGAGGCAACATCGTCTATGAAGGTGACATGAAAGACCTGCGTCCTGGCTCAGAGAGTCACACTGTACGCTATCTTCTCGGCGAAGAGCGCATCGAAATTCCTCAAAGCAGAAGAAGCTGGAACCGATTCATTGAAGTCAAGGGAGCACGCGAAAACAATCTCAAGGGCATAGACGTGCGATTCCCGCTCAACGTAATGACCGTTGTTACAGGTGTCAGCGGCAGCGGTAAGTCAACATTGGTTCGCACCATCCTTTACAGAGCCTTGAAAAGAAATCTCGACGAGACATGCGACCGCCCAGGCGAATATATGTCCATCGAAGGTGATACTTCTGCAATCAAGGCTGTCGAGTTTGTAGACCAAAACCCGATAGGAACATCTTCACGAAGCAACCCTGTCACATACGTTAAAGCTTATGACGAGATAAGAAAACTCATGGCCGACCAGCCTCTGTCACGGCAGATGGGCTACACTCCTGCTTATTTTTCATTCAACACTCCCGGAGGCCGATGCGAAGAATGCAAGGGCGAAGGAACAACAACTGTGGAGATGCAGTTCATGGCCGACCTTGTTCTTACCTGCGAATCGTGCCACGGCAAACGCTTCAAGAACGAGATTCTTGAGGTCAAGTATGAAGGCAAAAACATATGCGACATTCTGGACATGACCATAGACGAAGCTATAGATTTCTTCAAGGAGCATGGCCAGAAAAAGATTGTTGCCAAACTTAGCCCGCTTCAGGAAGTTGGACTTGGATACATACATCTCGGACAGACATCATCTACGCTGTCTGGAGGCGAAAACCAGCGAGTCAAGCTGGCATACTACCTCAGTCAGGAAAAATCTGTGCCGACAATGTTCATATTCGACGAACCAACCACAGGACTTCACTTCCACGACATAAGGAAACTGCTCCACGCGTTCGATGCTCTTATTGTACGCGGACACACCATAATAATAATAGAACACAATATGGATGTCATAAAATGTGCAGACCACATCATAGATCTTGGTCCTGAAGGAGGTTCCATGGGAGGATATATCGTTGCCACCGGAACGCCTGAAGAAGTTGCAGAATGCGCAAACAGCTACACCGGCCAATATCTGAAAGAAAAATTGCAGGAGACAAATAACTTAGGATAAATCAACACAGAAACAAGTATATGAAAAAGAAACTAATCGTATCAGCTATGCTTTTGTCTGCATTGTTCTCAGCAAAAGCACAAGACTTCAATACATATTTTGATGACGCATCGCTGCGCCTTGACTACATTTTCGCCGGCAATGCCGATTCACAGTCAATCTACCTCAAAGACGTAAGCAGAACATCATCGTGGGCCGGACGCAGAACAAACCTGTCAAAGCTTCTGCTCAAAGGCAACGGACAGATAACAGTCACAGACGATTCAACTGGAACTGTAATATACACAAACTCCTTTTCCACACTTTTCCAGGAATGGCAGTCGACAGAGGAAGCAACACGTGTAAACAAGGCCTTCGACAACTGCTGGCTCATACCTGCACCAAAGCGCAAAGCCAAGGTGACAGTGAGCATAACAAACATGCACAACCGCTCAGTGACAACAATGTCGCACACAATAGACCCGTCAGACATTCTCATACGCCCTATCAAGGACAACGGAATACCTAGACGCGAAATCATGCACGGAGGTCCATCAGGCAAGTGCATCGATATTGCAATTGTAGCAGAGGGATACACAGCCGATGAACAGGAAAAGTTTTTCGAAGAAGCAAAACGTACCGCAGAAGCAATCTTCAGCCACGAACCGTTCGCTTCCCGAAAAGCCGATTTCAATGTTATTGCTGTTGCATCTCCTTCGGGTGATTCAGGACCGTGCATTCCACGCGAAGGAAAATGGAAGCAAAGCGCTGTACGCAGCCATTACGACACATTCTACACCGACCGTTATCTGATGACGTCTGAAATGACACGCGTAGCCGACATTCTCGGCGATACTCCATACGAACATGTCATTGTACTCGTCAACTCACCTACATACGGAGGTGGAGGCATATACAATCAGATAACGCTTTCAACTACCCGTCATGCCACATTCCGTCAGGTATTGGTACATGAATTCGGCCATGCCTTTGGAGGTCTCGGAGATGAATATTACTATGACGACCAATACACAACGATGTATCCAGCAGGCGTAGAGCCATGGGAACCAAATCTTACAACTCTCACAGACTTTGCTTCAAAATGGCAAGACATGCTGCCTGAAGGCACAACTATACCAACAAAACCTGACGGCAAGGACGTTACAACCAAAGTTGGTGTATACGAAGGCGGAGGCTATCAATCCAAAGGCGTATACCGCCCAGTACAAGAGTGCCGAATGAAAATCAACGAGGTTGAAGATTTCTGTCCGGTATGCACACGTGCAATACTGCGAACAATAGATTTCTATACTGGCAAATAAACGTTCTATAATAAGGATATGTGAAATCTCGCAGAATAATAATACTTCACATATCACATTATCTTAATATTGCACGCAAAGCAATATTATCCCAACAAACATTAATAATAAAAGGCAAAGCAGATGCGGCTTCAAAACAAAAGGAAGCCGCATCTGCTTTTTACATAAGAAAAAGGAAGAACTTACATACAGCTATGCATCCCGACATATTGCAGAATTCGGCACATAAACATCAGATGCAACATAATTGCAACGCGTTTTTTACGTCCTTGAAATAAAAGAAATTAGCCTTTATCGAATACAAGAAAATGCAGCAATTGTGAAAATCAAATGTATTGAATACGAATCACAATTGAAACATCTTCTTTTGAACTTTGCCGCAGAAAACGAAAAGAGAAGTAAAAAGATGAAGGTCAAAAGAAGATCAGGAAAAGCCTTGCTTCCGGCTCTATTAGCTATCGCGCCAACAGTTGCATCAGCCGGAATAGTAAAAGGAAAAATTATCGACAAAAACACCGGCGAGCCCCTGCCTGGAGTAACAGTTCAAGTAGTAGGCACTGACAAAGGTGCTATTTCAGATATGGATGGACAATACACCATCGATCTCAGCGAAGGACAATACACTCTCAAAATCACATACGTCGGATACAGCGAAATAAACATAAATGAAGTAAAAGTCGGTTCATCTCCGCTTACAATGGATTTCGCAATGACCGACGACGCACTCCAGATTGCCGAAGTCGGCGTCACTGCAAGAAAAAATCTCGAAAGCGAAAGAATTCTGGCGATGGAACGAATGAACGCAACAGCTGCCATAGAAAATCTCGGAGCAAAAGAGATGAGCATAAAAGGTATCAGTGACGTACAGGAAGGTGTAACCAAACTGACCGGTATATCTATCGCAGATGCAGGACAGCTCATCGTACGCGGATTGGGCGACAGATACAGCACAACAACACTGAACGGTCTGCCTATTGCATCACCTAATCCGGACAACAAATTGATTCCTCTCGACCTGTTTCCTGCAAGTACTGTAAGAAACATCACCGTCAGCAAAGTCTACGAAGCCGATGTGTTTGCCGACTATTCAGGAGCACATATCGACATCAGCACAAAGGAAAACACAGGCGATGACTTCTTCAACATAAGCATAAACACAGGAGGCAAATTCAACACTCTGTTTCAGGATTTCTACACGATGGACAGAAAAGGGACTTTGCTCTGCACACCTCAATTGGGTTCAAGCCTGTGGAACATGCCTCAGACAGATTTCGAAGGATACGTAAAATCTAAAAATCCATTCAACACATCTTTCCAGGTAAGCAACCACACAAGCATACCAGAACTAGGAGGAAACATTGCTTTTGCCAAGAGCTGGCGCATAGGCACGCAGACACTCAGCCTCATGGCTGCAGGAAGCATGAGCAACAATTACCAGACTGTCAACGATGGATATGCACGTACACTTGAGGCTGGAGGATATGTCAAGAACCGCTTCGACTATGACAGCTACTCGCAGGAACTCAAAAGTGCGGCACTCATCAATGCTGGATACACTCTCAGGAAAGCAGATCGCATCGGATACACATTCTTCTATGCACGCAACGCTGTAGACACATACATGAGACGCGAAGGATACGATTACGAGCGCAACCAGCTGGTCGGCATAAACGATGTCATGCACATATATTCACTTATGAACCATCAGCTCCACGGACACCACGAAATAGGCAACCAATGGAGTATTGACTGGAACGGTTCATACAGTTCTACTGGAAGCGACGAACCTGACCGCCGACAGCTGATGTTCGAGAAGACCGACAACGGACTCGAATTCTTCACCCTCAACCGACAGGAAAACATGCGTTACTTCGGTGAACTCGATGAAAAGGAATGGGTAGGCGATGTCAGAGGTGCATACAAATTCGGAGAAAAAAACAAAGTAAGATTCGGAGCAGCACTCAAGGACAAGAAACGCGACTACCGCTCTACCAGATTCTATTACAATCTAAACAGCTTCGGAAACACCGTCATTGAAAACATCTACGACACTGAAGATCTTGTGAACTACGACGCCATTACCGACGGTAGAATCGGAATAACACACGACACTCAGCCAAAGAACAACTACTGGGCAGGACACCGCATCTGGGCAGGATTTGCAGATGCCGAATACTACCCTATCGAGAAAATGCTCGTCAGCCTGGGATTAAGATACGAGCACAGCAGCCAATGGGTAGACTACTACACAGACGGAGGCGAAGCGTGCCACGGCACAATCGACGGCGACGACTTGTTCCCTGCACTCAACATGAAATATTCGCTTGACAAGTCCAACAGTCTGAGATTCGCATTCTCAAGAACAGTAACTCGTCCGTCATTCATCGAAATGGCTCCATTCCTCTATCAGGAATCATACGGATCAACACAGATACGAGGTAATGCAGATCTGAGAAACGGATACAACTACAATTTCGACCTCAAGTACGAATTTTTCGAGAAAGACAACCCGAACAATATGTTTGCAGTAACAGGTTATGCAAAAATACTCCAGGACCCTATCGAACATACACAGGACATATCAGGCGGTGCAGCCGTACACTCATTCCACAATGCAGACACAGGTGTCGCAACCGGAGTTGAAATCGAAGCACGACGTGAACTTCTCCCATGCCTCAAAGCCGGAATAAACGCATCGTTCATGTACACCAACGTAACACTGCCGGAGAACAGCGGTTCATATACAAACTCGGAACGTTCACTTCAGGGAGCATCGCCATACCTTGTAAACGCCGACATAGTCTACAGTCCTAAGCTGTCAGGCAATGCAGGCTTGAGCATGGCACTCCTCTACAACCTCCAGGGACCGCGCATACATGCAGTCGGCATATCAGGTCTCGGCGATGTGATGCAGGAACCCGTACACACTCTCGACTTCAACGCAACATACAATTTCAACTCTCACTTCTCCATCAAGCTTCAGGCAAAAGACATACTCAATCAGGACATTGTGTTCAAACAGGAGATAAGCGACGGCTCGAAGATGGAAGTGGAAAGATACAGAAAGGGAGCTGAATTTGAAATAGGAATAACTTATAAACTATAAATCAAACTAACATTTTTCAAACACAAAAAAAAGAAAAGTATGAGAACATCTGATTTGAAATTTATGCCGATGGTGGCTCTTATGTCAATGGCAGTCATGACTTCATGCAGCGACGATGACAACAACGGAGGCAATGGTGGAAACGGCGACGGAAGCGGCGACAACAAATACTCTCAGGAGCTCTTCTTGAGCGAAGCGAACAAGAATGCTGTCGACTACGACTTCAGCAACACATTTGCAAACTTCTGGGTTGGAACCATCGACGGCGGTTCAGATCTTTCAAGCAAAGATGCATTCTTCGTTTCTGCTCCATACAAAGGTGCTGTACAGGCTTCATCAATATGGACAGACGGATGGACACTGACAAACCAGATCGGCGGCGACAACAAGCCAGAACAGGAAGCAGTAGAAACTCTCAACGGAACACTTTCGTCAGGCACAAAGGTTCTTGAGGCAAACAAGAAATACAAGCTCAGCGGAAGCTACACTGTCAAGGCTGGTGCTACACTGAAAATCGAAGAAGGTGTAACACTCGTATCAATCGACGACAACGTGGTTGACTACATTCTCGTAGAGCAGGGCGCTAAGATTGAAGCTGAAGGAACAGCCCAGAACCCAATCGTCATGACATCCGAAAGAACTGAACCGGGCGCATGGGGTGGCGTACACATCTGCGGAAAGGCTCACACAAATGTAGAGAACGGCACAGGTAAGTCTGAAATCGGAAATGCAAGCTACGGCGGAAATGTTGAGAACGACAATTCAGGTATCTTGAGATACATCCGTATTGAGTATGCAGGATATGCATTCGACGAAGAGCACGAAGCCAACGGATTCACATTCTACGGCGTGGGCAACGGTACTACAATCGACCACCTGCAGGCTTACAGAGGTTCTGACGACGGTTTCGAATGGTTCGGAGGTTCTGCAGACGTAAGATATCTCGTTTCAACAAGCAACAGCGACGACTCATTCGACTGGACAGAAGGATGGAACGGAAGAGGCCAGTTCCTCGTTGCATACCAGGAAGCACAGAGCACACTCAATCAGGACTGCGACTGCTTGATGGAATGCGACAACAACGGAAACAACTTCGATGCATCACCAGTAGCTCATCCGGTTCTTGCAAACGTAACACTCATCGGCAACGGCGGTGCTAAGCAGGGTATACGTCTTCGTGCCGGTACTCAGATCGAGCTCTACAACGCTCTCGTTACAGGCAAGGGCAAATGTCTGACAACAGAAACTTCTCAGACTGAAAAGGCACTCGTAAACGGCACATCTGTTCTCAACAACGTATATATCGCAACAGGTGTTGAGTGCAACAGCGATGAATAAAATACTATAGAAAGAATACACACAAAAAAACAGGATTGCGCAACTTGCGTCAATCCGAGAATCAAGAAAGCGGCATGCATGGATTCAACCTCCTGCATGCCGCTTCTTTTTTATCTTCATACAAACCTATTTGAGTTCTGAAATGTCTGCACGTACACCAAGCTTTTCGGAAAACAATTGTGCAACATCTGCCGTCGAATCAATGTCATCCCAGAATTCACCGACTACCACTCCTGCCTGCGCCTGTACATTCCGCAATGACGAAGGTCTGAAATTTACAATTACAGCACAACCTGAAGGATAAAGATACAAATACGTTTTACATTCTTCAAGACCGTAAAACAAGAATGAATCATCAACAAAAAGCAATGACGCGGCAGCCAAAGCCGTGGAACCGGACATGGCATTCAACCGTGAAGGCAAAGCCAGCATCATACGTTCTCTTACGTGCCGGCGAATATCAGAAGAAGCTCTGGAAAACTTTTTCATGTCATCAAATTTCATGTTTTCCATAACATAAACAGACCTAGGCGAAGATTCAAGTCTGCCAGCCATATTGCTTACGCATCTATTTATTTCTGACGATGCAGAACAATATTCCACATATTCCTTGCTTGATGCCAGATTACGCATCTTGTCAATCATGCTACTCCCCTTCTCTAAAAGCAAATCTCCCTCGTCAGCAATGACGATTGCTGTCGGACCATCAGCACACCCTATTACATTCTGCGCAGAAACGTCTGCTGACAAAAACAGATTAAACAACATGCACAATGCCAACATACAAAAACTATTGGACACGCGGATTGAGAAACTTTTCATAATACATAAGATTTAATAGAGGCAAAAATAAATAAAAGCATTATTGCTATGCACAAAATCAACAATATTAACAAACAGTAATATTATGCATAATAAACCCAGCAGATATATAAACAATAGCATATCAGAATCTGCAAGGGCTCAAGATTATATCTGCAAGCGCTCGAAATTGTTTTTCCGAGCGCCCATAAATTTCATCGCGGACGCCCGCAACAAAAACAATGGAGGCCACGTCAATCCTGACGCGACCTCCATTGTTCATTTATAATAGATAAAACTTCTGACGAATCTATATAGAAGAAAAAGGAATGAGCGGAAGCATCATTTCATAAAGATACCCATCGACTCACTCTTACCGCTCTTGAGAACCTTGACCAGCTTGTACCAACCTGGAGCAAGCGAACTGACAACAACAAAATCATCGTCGAGTGCAACACGTACAGTTTTTCCAGGCAAGTCCTTCACATATACACAGAGTGCCTGCGGATCTGGTTTAAAGCGCACCGTGTCACTTTCGATTTTGTACGTAGCCGAGACTGAAGAAAAGGCTACGCATGAAGACGGAAGCTGGCACGGCTCACTTTCGTTGCCGTATCTGTCCATTACAGTAACGGCATAATAGAGTCCGAGTTCCGGCACTTCAAAGGAATTGCCCTGCAGACGTGCGGCACACAGATTTCGTCCATCGGCAACATCTACCGGATAGTGCCATGAAGAATATACATTATAGAAAACGTCTTCTGTTTCGTTTGACCTATTCCACGACAATACTCCTGAGGAAGACAGATTCAAACCGTTAGTCGATGCAGGCGAAACAGTGTCGCCACGCCAAACCATGCGAGGCGTAAGCGCCGGACGCGAGAAGAATGAAACAGAAGCCATGTCGTAAAGTCCCTTGCAGTTGCGGGTGAAGAAGTCGCTTCGGTAGAGGGCTATTCCTCCTATACCGGCATCGCGCACGGCATGCATCTCCTGTCGCACATCTGAAAGAGACCAGCGGCCTTCGCGCGGATCAAGGAAATAAATGCCGAGACCCGGAACTACAGGACGCCCCCCTGCCCCTTCCTTCCAGTCATAGAGAAACGGATAGAAATTATCGCCAAGGAAATACATCATAGGGAAAAGCATATCCTGAATGCCCTCGGAAAGCCAATGCTGCGGGTCTTGATAAACAGCATTGAGACAGTTCCACCCGAGAGAATTGTAGCGGCTGAGATCCTTGTATTTTCCGATAGGCGCACTGCTGAGTTTCACCCAAGGTTTTACAGCCACAACCGTGTCGTGCACGGCACGTACTATACGTGTGATATTTTCCCGACGCCACTCGCCCTTGTCGGCAGAACCTGAACTGCGGAACAAATCATCATCGCTGAAGCCGTAGCTCTTTTCAGGATAACGGATATAGTCAAGATGCACGCCGTCAACATCGTATCGCCTTACTATCTCGCCAGCAAGAGAAGCCACATACGCCGCAGTAGATTCTTTTCCGGGAATCATAAACAATTCTCCGCGTACAGTGCGGCACAGCTCTGGACGACGTCGGGTAACGGAAGCTGAACCGTAACGTTTCTGCATGGAAGCCTTGCCCAGAGGAACTGTTACCAACCACGCATGCAGTTCCATACCTCTTTTATGACATTCTTCCACGGCAAATGCCAACGGATCATAGCCGGGATTTACACCCGGACGACCAGTCAGACATTCATCCCACGGTTCGATGGACGAAGGGTATATGACTGTGCCGCGGATGCGTGTCTGAAGCAAAACTGTGTTTATGTTTGCCTGCTGAAGCTTATCGAGAATGTCAACAAGTTCACGTTTCTGACGCTCGATGCCCGACTGCGACACAGCACGTGTGCGAGGCCAGTCGAGTCCGCTTATTGTGGTCAGCCAAACGGCACGAACCTCTCTTTTTGGGTTTTCAATCTCATATATCTGTTGGGCACATACGCGTGCAGGCAATATTGACAAAAGGATGAAAAGCAGGGCAAAGAATAGTGACAGCATCAAGCCCCGATTGGCTGTCATATATGGAATATTTTTCATTTTCAAACAAAAGAATAAGCAAAAACAGCATACTGAAACTTTATGTATGCAAAAAATTCAACTTTGTAATGCCAAGACGAGTATACGTAAGCATTTTATATAATTCTTATATTGCAAAGGTAGCTATTTATTACTACTTTTGCGCCAACCATTAAAAACTATTAACCAAATGATTACATTTTTATCAGCATTTGTGCTGCTGGTGGTTGGATATATTGTATACGGAAGTATAGTAGATAGGATTTTCGGTTCCGACCCCAAGCGCAAAACTCCGTGCTACACCTGCGCAGACGGTGTAGACTACATACCCATGCCTACATGGAAAGTTTTTCTTATCCAGTTTCTCAACATAGCAGGTACAGGTCCAATTTTCGGAGCAATACTCGGCATGCTCTACGGACCGGCGGCTTACCTGTGGATTGTCCTTGGATGCATCTTCGGCGGAGCAGTACACGACTACATGTCAGGAATGATATCGCTCAGAAAGAACGGTGCAAGTCTGCCGGAAATAATCGGTGACGAACTGGGAAGCAATGCGCGATTTGTCATGCGAGTATTCACAATCATACTCATGCTGCTCGTAGGTGCAGTTTTTGTCATCACCCCTGCCGGCCTATTGTCAAGCATGACGAGCTCTACAGGCAATGATGCAGGACTAATAGCATCAGTCACAGGAAACTGGGGATGGTTCGGAAGCAAGGATTTCTGGATTTTGGCCATTTTTATATACTACATTCTGGCTACACTTCTTCCTATAGATAAGCTGATAGGCAAAATCTACCCTATTTTCGGTGTTGCACTCCTTGTCATGGGGGTCGGCGTATTCTGGGGAGTATTGACACAGCCGGGAAGCATGCCAGAAATAACTGAAGCTTTCACAAACCATCATCCTGCCGGAAACAGCGCAGTGCCTATTTTCCCTTGCCTTTTCATTACCATTGCCTGCGGTGCAGTCAGCGGATTCCATGCAACACAAAGTCCGATGATGGCACGATGCATGAAGAATGAAAAGCTTGGACGACCGGTGTTCTACGGTGCAATGATAACAGAAGGACTTGTTGCACTTATATGGGCAGCCGCATCCATTAAATTTGCAGACATGCTCAACACTGAAGGAGCAACGCCGTACGAAAAACTGCTGAACTTCATGAAAGCCGGCGACGGAACTCCTGCAGGTGTAGTGGAAGCAATCTGCAACCAGTGGCTCGGAACAGCAGGTGCAATTCTTGCTATACTCGGAGTGGTTTTCGCACCTATCACATCGGGCGACACAGCTTTCCGCAGTGCCAGACTTATCACTTCGGACATATTTCATATAAAACAGAACACAATATTAAAGCGTTTAGCCGTATCTTTGCCTATATTTGCATTGGGAGCAACAGTGATGTACACAGATTTTGAAATCTTGTGGAGATATTTTGCATGGAGCAATCAGACACTGTCTGTATTCACACTGTGGGCAATTACAGTATGGCTGGCAAAACAAAACAAGAACTATTTCGTTTCTTTGGTACCGGCAATATGGATGACAGTCGTATGTTCAACATACATTCTCATCGCACCTGAAGGGTTCATGCTGACTCCTGCCCTGGCATACACATTAGGATGCGCAATAGGAATGCTGCTTCTGGTGATGTTTGTCTGCAAAATCAGAAAAATAAGAAACGCATAAGAGCGAAAACATTATTCGAACATGAAACGTCTAAAGAAATCAACAGTATTGCCGATAGCATTCTTCATCTATGCAACGGCTGTATTTATCTACTCTATCCCAAGAAGTGCGGAAACAACAGCATACAAGATTACTGTCGTATGTATTTCATACGCAATCATCGTGGCACTCCATTTCGCACTTAAACAGAAAGAAAAAAGGATGCAGAAATACTCTGACACAAACAATGAGAATTTCAAGGAAACGCAGGGGAAAGATGCTGGAAAATGAAAAGGGGCACGTTCATGTCAAAAAAACAAAAGAAAATATACAAACTAATTAAAACACTTTTATGATAAGAAAAATCTTTCTTGCAGTAATTCTGGCAACAATAGGAACTGTTGCAGCTAATGCACAATTCGAGAAGGGGAAATGGTATGTGAACGGATCTCTGACAGGTCTTGACCTCTCATACAGCAAAAGGAGCGATCTTAGTTTCGGTTTTGAAGGAACTGCCGGATATATGTTCGCAAAAGACTGGATGGTGACAGGAAGCGTAGGCATAGACTGTTCAGACTCTCGCTGCAACAGCATATATGTGGGTGCAAAGTGCCGTTACTATATTGAACAGAACGGACTCTATCTTGCATTCGGAGCTAAAATGCTTCATGAATACAAGAGCATAAACGACTTTGAACTCACACCTGAAGTCGGCTACTGCTTCTTCCTGAACAAGAACGTAACTATCGAACCAAGCGTTTACTACGACATGAGTCTCGGACATTTTGCGGACTACAGCAAGGTAGGACTCAAAGTCGGATTGGGTATATTCTTCTGATAAACGAACTGAAAACCATAAAAAAAACGATACCGTATTCGAGAAATGTTTTTCTCTGTACGGTATCGTTTTTTTATATGCCATTCGTAATCTGCATGCAAGCAGATTACGGCGATTTACGTAATTTACTCTCCTGTGTGGAAAGCTGTAAGGAACTGAGTACGGTCGAGTACGGAATAATCTTTCACATTCTTGAGATTGAGTTTTCCGCGCATCTGATCGATTGAATCAAATCCCTTGCTCTTCATCCAGCTTTCGAGTCGGCTGATCATTGAAGATACAACATCTGTACCGTCGTGATAGAAAGCACTGCATACTTCTACTGCAGATGCACCGGCAAGTATAGACTTGATGACAGCATCACCGTCGTGCACTCCTCCAGAAACGGCATATCTGACGTTCGGAATAAGCGCAGAGCATATACCTGTCCAACGAAGACGGTCGCTGAGGTCTGAAGCATTGCTGTATACCTGGCCTGCGCAATAATCCATCTTTTCGATGTTTATGTCGGTATGGAAATAGCGGTTGAAAAGAACGACATCCTTTGCACCGTGTGCATAAAGCTTCTGCACTGTAGCGGCAGGGTTTGTAAGATTCTGTCCCATCTTTACGATTACAGGCACAGACACTTCGCGCTTCACTTCTTCAACGATTTCTGCGTGACGCTCTTCGTATTCTCCGAACTTGTAGTCCTTTGATGCAACGAGAGACATGATGTTGAGCTCTATGGCGTCAGCACCGGCATCTTCAATGATTTTTGCAAAAGAGCTCCACTCTCCAATCTGAGAGCAGCAGATGCTTGCAATGACCGGTATAGAGCACAATTTCTTGGTGTTTTCCACAAGAGTAATGTAGTTGTTGAGTTCATTGCCTCTTACATACTCTCTAAGCATATCGACTCCTTCACCTGTAGAATCGCCATGCATGGCTTTTGTCTTCTCGGAAATCTGCTCCTCGAAGATTGATTTCAGAACAACGGCACTTACTCCTGCATCCTGAAGTTTCTTGCATCTGTCAGGACTGGAAGTAAATCCGGAACTTGCCGCGATTATAGGGTTTTCCAATTTTATTCCGGCAAAGGTGGTAGTTATATCTGCCATGATTATTATGATTTAAGTATTAAAAAAATATCTTTTCAAAACAAGCCTTGAAACCTGCAACGAACAAAAAGTATTGCACAGCCGGACTTGCACCTTGCAATAATCGGCATTTTTAATGAGATATTCAAGATATACTGCATTTAAAATCGGTATTGCATAATCGGCGCAACAGGCATTCGGTGAAAAAGCATATCAAATCCAGATCTTGAACTGATATGGGTTAAGCTGATTGTAGGCTTCGACAAATTTCTCTTCGATATTCGAGAACTTTCCGCTCAGATTCTTCTCTTCTTCCGGAGCCAGTTCCAACGCCTTCTTTACATCTTCCATAGCACCTTTCTTATCGCCGCTCTCCAAACGTACAGCTCCGCGTGCCCTATACAGAAGCGGTGAATCAGTATTCTGCTCCATTCCTTCCTCCAAAGTCTGCAGCGCCTTATCCTTATCGTTCAGCTTCAGATAAATATTGCTAAGACCTACATATATCTCTGGTTCAAAAGGATTTAAAGAAATGGCTTTTTCCAAAAGTTCTGCCGCTTCGGATTCACGACCTGTATGAGCGCATACGCAAGATTTCAGACGAAGAACTTCCTCCGATTCTTCACCGTTGTGCTGCATCAGCACGTCTGCATCCTTCTCTGCTTCGCCGAACTGCATCATACGGCACAGAACCTGTCCGCGCAAAAGATATGCTTCAAAATAATCATCTTTCAGAGAAATGGCCTGAGTAAGCTGAACTACAGCCTCAAGATAGTTTTCCTGCTTATTGGCCTTTTCAGCCAGAAGATAGTGAGGCATAGCCAGATCTGGAGAGAGCTGAAGAGCCTTGCGGCACTCGCTGTCGGCCATATCGAACTTGCCGGCCTGTATGCATACATCGGCCAAGGAAATATGGTATCCCGGAGTATCTGGTTCAAGATTGCAAAGAGCTTCCAGATTAGATACAGCTCCGTCAAAATCATTTTTTGACAAACATATACGTGCAATTGCCTGACGAATCTCTGCATCGTCAGCTATTTCCAAAGCCTTTTCAAAACACTTTTCTGCGTAGTCAACCTTACCCATGTTGAGAGCACTCAAACCATCGTACTTGAATACGTCAAAATTGCGTCGATTTTCATTCTGCTTCTTTTCCTCATCAGACTCTTCCTTGCCTGTAAGCAGTGTTTTCAAAAATCCCATATATTTCTGTTTTTAATGTTTATCTTATTAAATCTATTTCGTCGGTCTATTGATTTTCAATCGTCCGAGTTCGGTTTCAATCTCTTCCTCCGCAACCATGTACCGTACAGCCTCATCGAGTACATCTCTGTTCAGAAGAAGTTCATTGAGCTCGACAACCGGATGGAATTCCCCATCGGAAAGAAGCTCGAGTATTTTCTGTCTCGCTTCGGCAACGAGATTTTTCTGCATGTTGAAATCCGAACGTCTCTTCGCACTTATGCAGACATCACACTGCCCGCAATCATCGGTATCCTTTTCTCCGAAATAAGCAAGAAGCATCTTGCTGCGGCAGATGTTTGTTTCGGATACATAATCAATCATACGGCCGATACGTTTGGCATATTCTTTCTTACGGTCATCGTAAACCATAGGTGAAAGATATATTCTCTCGGTATCGACACGCGGGCATGTGAACATTATTGTAGGTGTTCTCCTACCGGGAATGTAGCTTACAACACGATTGGAGTTAAGACGTTTGAGAATTCCGTAAACCAAATCATTCTTAAGTCCCGTCAATCCGGAAAGCAATGTTTCTTCAATATAGACATAGTCGGCAAACACGCCTGTATAATGGCGCAAGATAGCCTGCATGACGGCTTCAGCTTCGGAATCGGAATTTTGTATGCGATAGAGTTCTTCCTTGGTTGCAAGAAACTTCAGACGTGACTTATAGTCTCTTTCTTCTTCATATCGGATATATCCGGCATTGTCGAGAATCTTAAGCGAACTGTCTGTCTGAACGGCAAATTGCCTGAAAGAACGGCAAAAATCTTCAAGGGAGAAATCGAAGGTCCGACCGCATCCCTCGCTTATGCCGACCTGAAGATAACAGCACACATTTTCGTATGTATTGCGGATATATTCCGGATCCGGATATGTTTCATCTATACGCTTCTTAAGCTGTACACTGTCACGCGGGTTATATAGCATGACGGCATAGGCCTTGTTTCCGTCACGGCCAGCCCTGCCGGCTTCTTGAAAATAAGCTTCGATGGAATCTGGAACATTATAATGGATTACAACACGGACATCAGGCTTATCTATTCCCATACCGAAGGCGTTGGTTGCAACCATGACACGGTTGCGTCCTCGCGTCCAACTCTTCTGACGAAGATCTTTTTCGGCATCGGTGAGACCGGCATGGAAACTGTCGGCGCTTATACCATTGTCATTTATGAAACGTGCAATTTCGCCTGTGAGCTTGCGGCTTCGGGTATATACAATGGCACTGCCTTCTGTGACACTTTTCAGAATATGGAGCAATTCGCTGGCCTTATCCTCCGTCGAGCGAACAATGTAAGCAATGTTCTTTCGCTCAAAACTCATGGAGAATACGTTCTTCTCCTTAAATTCAAGACGCTCCTGTATGTCGTCAACAACCTCTGGAGTTGCAGTGGCTGTGAGTGCCAGAACAGGAACATGATAGCTTATGAGATGACGTAGTTTGGAAATATTGAGATAGGCCGGACGGAAATCGTATCCCCACTGCGAGACGCAGTGAGCCTCGTCGACAGTTATCATGCATATATCTTTCATGCGCGATATCTTGGCGACAAACATATCCGAAAGAAGTCGTTCGGGAGAAATGTAAAGGAAATTATAATGTCCGTATATACAATTGTCGAGAGCTGAAATCATCTCGTCGTGCCCCATACCGGAATAGACTGCAGTGGCCTTTATGCCTTTCATGCGCAGCTGCGAAACCTGGTCCTTCATGAGTGCGACAAGAGGCGTAATGACAATACAGAGTCCCTGCATGACCATTGTAGGGACCTGAAATGTCACAGACTTGCCACCACCGGTAGGCATCAGTCCCAAAGTATCCTTTCCGCTGCCGATGCTTTCTATAATCTGCTCCTGGATACCCCTGAAACTGTCATACCCCCAGTACTGTTTCAATATTTCAAGATATCTGCTCTCCATTACGTATCATTCAGAAGGTTTGATGTCCTCTATCTGAAGCTGTATATCACCACGTTTATGAGAATTCTCTTCTATAGTATAAACAATATCAAACGAGCGCTTGGTCTTTATGTATCTGGCCTGAGCACTTTGGCCGAAAGCAATACCGTTCATGACGTTGTTCGATTTGTTGTCGACAAGCTCAAGCTTTATATGCTCCTGATCGCGTCCGACGACTTTGCTGGTACCGTAATCATAAACCTGATGAGTACAGAAGATAGGCTTCTTGTTGTCAGGGCCGAAAGGACTCATGCGCTTAAGATCGTTGTAGAATCGTGATGTGATGTCCTTGAAATTTATGACAGCGTCTATCTCAATTATCGCATCCGTCTGCTCGGGTTCTATATTCGAACTTACGTATTCTTCGAAACGCTTCTTGAAAAGCTCCACGTTCTCGACCTTCATAGACAATCCTGCGGCATAGGTATGACCGCCGAAATTCTCAAGCAGGTCACGGCACTGCTCTATCGCCCTATAGACATCAAATCCGCTAACGCTTCGCGCAGAACCCGTCACCATATCACCGCTTCGGGTAAGCACAACTGCCGGACGGAAATATATTTCAGTAAGTCTTGAAGCGACAATTCCGATAACGCCTTTGTGCCAATCCTCATTGTAAAGAACTATAGAGTGGTTGGTGTCCAGCTTATCCATCTTCTCAACAATGCCGTTGGCTTCCTCTGTCATCTTCTTGTCAAGTTCCTTACGCTCTTCGTTATACTTGTTGATAAGCGAAGCCATTCTCTTTGCACGGGCATAGTCGTGCTCAACAAGAAGAGCAACAGACTCCTTGCCGTTCTGCATGCGTCCAGAAGCATTGATGCGGGGGCCAATCTTGAAGATGATATCGCTCATGGTGATATCCTTTCCCTGAAGTCCGCAGATTTCGATTACAGATTTAAGTCCCACACTAGGGTTGGAATTAAGTTGCCTCAATCCGTAATATGCAAGAATACGGTTCTCTCCCATCACTGGCACGATGTCGGATGCAATGCTCACGGCTACAAGATCGAGCAAAGGAACAAGCATACTGAAACTTATGCCGTTATTTTTGGCAAAAGCCTGCATGAATTTGAATCCGACTCCACATCCGGAAAGATGCTTGTAAGGATACGTGGCATCGGGGCGCTTTGCATTCAATATGGCAGCGGCCACGGGCATAACCTCATCAGGTACATGATGGTCGCAGATGATGAAATCAATGCCTTTTTCCTTTGCATAGGCAATTTCCTCGACAGCCTTTATTCCGCAGTCGAGCACAATCACAAGCTTCACGCCGGCCTCGTAAGCAAAATCTATGCCTTGACGAGAAACTCCATAACCTTCTTCATATCGGTCAGGAATATAATAATCAATGTTGGAATAGAACTGCCTCAAGAATCTGTAAACCAGAGCCACGGCAGTGCAACCATCTACATCGTAATCGCCATACACAAGAATGCGTTCCTTGCGTCCCATAGCCTCGTTCAAACGATCGACAGCCTTCTGCATGTCCTTCATCTTGAACGGATCTATGAGTTCATTCAATTGAGGTCTGAAAAAATGCCTTGCTTCTTCGGGCGTAGTAATACCGCGCTCGATAAGCATCCGGCAAATGACGGGATTTACATTTATAGCTCCCGCCAATCTCTCAGCCGCCATTTCCTGTTCCGGTGTAGGAGAAATATAAATCCATTTGTTGTTCATTTTATGTTGTTATTTTTATTTCTTTCGATGTATGGGATGAAAAGCCCTACGGAGACTATCGTATACTGAATCGTACGTACAACTCATGTATATTTCCGCAAATGACGTTGGCTGAGCGACTCTTTACGCCCCATTCTGCCCGCTCCATCCCGAATGCGCTTTTAAAGGCGCATATTAGATTGTAAAGTTATATAAAATGTAATTATTACTTATTTCATTCGATGTTAATTTTGCAAAATTAAACAAGCACGACACACAAGCCATAAATCAAATTGGACAATCAATAATCAATATCTGCTAATCCTTAAACGAATATATGAGAACGAATTACTTCAGAAATAACTTATATGGCATCAGGCAAACGACTAGGAAAGAAATTCAACGGAAATAAAAAAGTTTTTCATCTGTAGTAAGTTTTTCCTTGTTCTGTTCTAACAACGTATCGTTATGTTTGCCAACACAGATTTAAGACATTGTTAGTACGGACAGAACTGTTTGTTATGACATATTTCATTTATTCTGCTTCTCTGAAATTCAGAACATTACTTACAACTGAAAGAATCAAAAAAGGCATGCAGACGGTTAATAGACATAGAATACAACAAAAAAGGCTGTACCGTGAATGACGATACAGCCTATATGAAAAATGAAGCTTATTTATTAAAGCTTTATTCCAAGCTTCTTTGCAATGTCCTTAGGAAGAGCGTGCTTGTTGACCAAGATGTTCATAGTCTTGTATGCAACGAAAGCCTTTGAAGCATACCAAACGCCGTTATACTTTCCTGCAGTTCCCCAAGAGTTCTTAACCATGAAATACTCTTTTCCAGTCTGGTCCTTTGCGATACCGTAAATAACCATACCGTGGTCGTCAGTAGTTTCCCAGTTATCGTATGCTGTCTGACGCATCTCCTGAGTAACGTTTATTTCAGGAAGAGGACGAGAAGTAAGTTCCTTACGTCTGTCAACAGCTGTAAGTCCTGTCCATCTAGCCATGTCTGAACCTGTGAGCTCAGCACCTTTGTCTGCATCTGGACATACAGCTATACCGTCACGTGTAAAGCCGATTTCACTTACGTCTGCTCCCCATGCAAAAGTATATCCGTTGCGGATAGCATTATCCATCACTTCCATGAACTCGTCAAGCGGAAGGTTGTAGCTCTGTCCCCAACGCCAGTTGTCCTGAACTTCTATTGCAAACTGGCTGTAGAATGGATGATGAGTGAATGAAGTAAGTGAAACATAATCATCCATGTCAAGTCCGAGGCTCTTCATGTATGACTCTGGAGTATATTCCTTGCCCTTGTATGTGAACTTAGCAGGAACTTCTCCAAGATATGTATCCAGAATTGCGTTGAATCCCTTGAACCAAGCTGGAGAGAGTCTCTTCAGGTTGCCTTTTGCAATTGCATTAACGTAAGCAGAGCTTACTGGATCCAATTCGTTGAAGTTAGCAAGAGTGTCTCCGTAAAGCGTTCCTGGTTTCGGCATAGCCTCTTCTGGCATCATACCGTAGTTTCTCATGCAGTAAACAGCATCATAGAAGCTTCCGCCCTGGCTGTATGAGATATCACCGTGGAGACGTACGGCAGCCTTTCCACGATCTTCGTAAGTCTTGTGAACAAGATACATTTCGCACAAGTCATATTCGCCTTTGCCCATGCGCAGGAGTTCTGCTTCAAAGAAACCGAGGCTTGAATAAGCCCAGCATGTTCCAGACTGATTCTGGTTCTTTATTGAAGTAATAGGATTCTCCTTTACTGTTGTGAAAACAAAACCTTCATTGTTGGCCTCATTCTTTGCTTCCTGAGCAAACGCAGACAACCCCAAAGCGAAAGTTGCCATCGATAATAAAAATCTTCTCATGTTCTTTTATTGTTTATTTTCAGAGTTATAAAAATCCACTTATCTACTTATTATTCGGCTATGAAATTTTCCAATTCGTCTGCGCGGTAAGGTATAACCTTCTCGCCCAACATGCGACAGGAATCATCGGTAATCAGAATATCATCCTCGATACGTATTCCGCCGAAATCCTTATATTTCTCAACTTCATCATAATTGATGAAATCAACGAATTTCTTCTCGCTTCGCCACAGGTCTATCAATGCCGGTATGAAATAGATACCCGGCTCATCAGTCATTACGAATCCCTTCTGAAGTCTGCGTCCGCACCTCAAGCAGTTCAATCCGAACTGAGATGAAGGCTTCACTTCGTCATCGAATCCTACATAGTTCTGTCCCAAACCTTCCATGTCGTGAACATCAAGTCCGAGCATGTGACCAAGACCATGAGGCATGAACATTGCATGTGCACCGGCTGCAACTGCTTCGTTCACATCGCCCTTCATAAGTCCCAGTTCCTTAAGTCTGGAAGCCATAAGACGGCAAACATCAAGATGCATGTCTAGCCAGCGGAGCCCCGGACGTGCCTTCTCAATAACCAAGTCATGGCAATCAGCAACAATGTTGTAGATATCACGCTGACGCTGTGTGAAACGTCCGCTTATAGGAGTCGTACGCGTATTGTCGGAACAATAA
This sequence comes from Bacteroides sp. 43_108, assembly GCA_001915545.1. Classification (GTDB taxonomy): domain Bacteria; phylum Bacteroidota; class Bacteroidia; order Bacteroidales; family Bacteroidaceae; genus 43-108. The sequence continues at coordinate 26,398 of MNQS01000011.1, forward strand.
TTGTCATTTGTTTCAGCACCTGCATCGCAAAGCATCAAACGTCCAGCTTCCAAAGGGCAGTCAGACGGATAACCGTGCATAATTTCACCATGCATGGAAAGTATCGTCTGGAATGAAACCTTGCATCCGCGACCGCAAGCTATGCCTTCAAGCACACCAGCCAGATACTGCTCAGTGACTCCGGGACGACATCCCTTCATCGCAGCAGTGTGCATATCATATCCAATAGCACATGCACGCTCAATCTCGGCAACTTCCTCATCGCTTTTTACAGCTCGGAGGTCAACAACGGCCTTGATAAGTTCAACAGAAGCATTCTCACGTGTTGCCAAAGGATGCATGCTCAACAGGTCACTTATCTGAATCATTGTATCGTGGCGACAAGGAGGCAGATAATGCACTTTTCTACCGCTTCGGCATGCGTCAGAAACAAGATCCTTAAGTTTAGCCATAGGTGCAGAGCCATCAACGCCGACCGATGCAGCCAGTTCACTTACTGAATCAATGCTTCCATACCATATTATATCATCGATATCAATGTCATCACCAAAGATATATTCCTTGTCGTTGTCTATGTCTATAACACCGACAAGTCCTTCGCGCTGCAATCCGAAGAAATACAAGAAACAACTGTCCTGACGATATTTGTAAGCATTAGCAGGATAGTTTGACGGAGCATCATTGTTTCCGAATATAACAACTATGCCGTTTCCAACCTTGTTTTTCAGATTTTTGCGGCGTTCTACATAAGTTTCTTTTGCAAACATATAGCAATCACTTTTGTTCTTGAACGCACAAATTTAATCATTAAATACGAAAACTTGACAAAAGTATGACATTTTAGCTGCAATTTATAAGAAAATACTAATAATCGGATACTAAATACATACACATTGATACACGAAGAATACATTATCGACAAAATCTGACACGCGCATACCTATAAACAACATGAATTACAAAACAAACTTACAACCGCACAATAAACGAACACATATATATACAAAACAGGAGCAGCCCCCTTGAGGACTGCTCCCGAAAATTTATCTATCAAGCAAGTACAAACTTGCCTTCAGTCATCAGATTTCTTCAGAATAATCGATTTTGCTCATACGTACGTATGTTGCATAGCGACGCTGAGCTGCCTTCTTGGCTGCATCGAAGAGTTCCTGAGCTTCAGCTGGCTTAACCTTCTTGAGTGAAAGGTAACGAACCTCACCATCAAGGAATGCCTGGAAGTTATCCCAGTTAGGAGCCTTAGAATCGAGCTGGAACGGATTCTTGCCTTCAGCCTCGAGACGTGGATCATAACGCCACAAGTGCCAGTAACCGCACTCAACAGCCTTAGCCTCTTCAGCCTGGCTCTTGCCCATACCGCCCTTAGCCTTAAGACCGTGGTTGATACATGGAGCGTAAGCGATAACCAAAGATGGACCAGGATAAGCCTCAGCCTCACGGATAGCCTTCAGACACTGGGCATTGTCAGCACCCATAGCAACCTGTGCTACGTAAACATATCCGTAAGTAGACTGCATGAGTCCGAGATCCTTCTTAGAGATACGCTTACCACCAGCTGCGAACTGAGCGATAGCACCTATAGGAGTAGCCTTTGAAGACTGACCACCTGTGTTAGAGTAAACCTCTGTATCGATAACGAAGATGTTGAGGTCTTCACCTGATGCAAGTACGTGGTCGAGACCGCCGTAACCGATATCATAAGAAGCACCGTCACCACCGATAATCCACTGTGAACGCTTAGTCAGATAGTGAGTGAGTTCAGCGAGCTGTGCACATGTAGGGCAACCGTTGCGCTTTCCTTCGAGAATCATCGGAGTAAGCTTCTCAGCAGCCTTTCTTGAAGCATCAGCATCATTCATTCCGTCAATCCACTCCTGAGCTGCAGCTTTGAATTCAGCAGGTACGTTCTCGTTAGCCATTTCGCCTTCAAGCATAGTCTTGATGCGAGCACGCATCTTCTTGTTGGCGATTGTCATACCAAGACCATATTCGCAGAAGTCTTCGAACAATGAGTTAGACCAAGCTGGACCCTGTCCCTTAGCGTTCTTTGTATATGGAGTTGAAGGTATTGAACCTGAGTAGATAGAAGAACATCCTGTAGCGTTTGCTACCATCTCACGGTCACCGAACAACTGGCTGATGAGCTTAACGTATGGAGTTTCACCGCAACCAGAGCAAGCACCTGAGAACTCAAACAATGGAGTAGCAAACTGAGAAAGACGTGGATTAGACTTAACGTCAACGAGGTTCTGCTTAGAAGTAACATTCTTCACACAGTAATCCCAGTTAGCAGCCTCGCCAAGCTGAGTCTGAAGCGGAGCCATCTTGAGAGCCTTCTCGCCCTTCAATCCTGGACATACGTCAACACAGTTGCCACATCCGAGACAGTCCATAACGTCAACCTGGATTCTCATCTGCATACCCTTGAGCTGTGCAGGAGCAATGATTGTCTTCTTTGCAGCATCAAGACCTGCAGCTTCCTTCTCATCCATAGCAAATGGACGGATTGCAGCGTGAGGACAAACGAATGCACACTTGTTGCACTGGATACAGTTGTCGGCATTCCATTCAGGAACGAAAGCTGCAACGCCTCTCTTCTCGTAAGCGGCAGTACCCTGCTCCCAAGCACCGTCTTCGTATCCCTTATATGCAGAAACAGGGAGAAGATCACCGTTCTGAGCATTGATAGGACGAACAAGGTTGTTGATGAAGTCAGGATCGTTGTTAGCCTCAGCCTTCTCGTCTTCGAGATTAGCCCATGCAGGATCAACATCCAACTTCTTGTATTCGCCACCGCGGTCAACAGCAGCATAGTTCATGTTTACAACATCCTCACCCTTCTTTCCGTAAGACTTGACGATGAACTTCTTCATCTGCTCAACAGCAAGGTCTACAGGGATAACCTCTGTGATGCGGAAGAAAGCAGACTGGAGGATTGTGTTTGTACGGTTTCCGAGTCCGATTTCCTGAGCAATCTTAGTAGCGTTGATGTAGTAAACAGTTATATTCTTCTGAGCGAAATAACGCTTAATATTGTTTGGCAGATTGTTTGCAAGCTCCTCACCGTCCCAGATTGTATTGAGAAGGAATGTTCCGTTTTCGCGCAAACCGCGTGTCACGTCGTACATACGGAGGTAAGCCTGAACGTGGCAAGCAACGAAGTTAGGAGTCTTGATCTGATATGTTGAACGTATAGGTGTATCACCGAAACGGAGATGTGAACAAGTGAAACCTCCAGACTTCTTTGAGTCATAAGAGAAGTAAGCCTGACAATACTTGTTTGTATTGTCACCGATGATCTTGACAGAGTTCTTGTTAGCACCTACAGTACCGTCAGCACCGAGTCCGAAGAATTTAGCCTCGAATATGCCTTCGCCTCCGAGAGCCTTCTCCTCTTCGAGAGGAAGTGAACGGAATGTAACATCATCGATAACACCGAGTGTGAAACGATCCTTTGGAGTAGGAAGCTGCAGGTTGTCGTATACGCTGAGAATCATTGTAGGAGTAACGTCTGCAGATCCGAGACCGTAACGTCCACCAACGATGAGCGGAGCATTTTCCTTTCCGTAGAATGCATCCTTAACATCGAGAAGCAATGGTTCGCCGCTTGCTCCTGGTTCCTTTGTACGGTCAAGAACAGCTATGCGCTTGCAAGATGCTGGAACTGCAGCCAAGAGGTGTTCAACAGAGAATGGACGATAAAGGTGTACAGAAACCATACCGTACTTCTTTCCGTTTGCGTTAGCATAATCGATAGCCTCGCGAGCAGCCTCTGTAGCAGATCCCATAAGGATGATTACATATTCAGCATCCTCAGCACCGTAATAGCTGAACAACTTGTATTCACGGCCTGTAATCTTTGAAACCTCCTTCATGTACTCTTCAACTACACCTGGAACAGCATCGTAGTAAGGGTTGCATGATTCGCGATGAGCGAAGAATGTTTCAGGGTTTTCAGCCATACCCTTTGCCTGTGGATGTTCTGGGCTGAGAGCACGTGCTCTGAACTCATTGATAGCATCCATGTCTACGAGCGGACGGAGATCCTCCTGATCGATTTCTTCAATCTTCTGGTACTCATGTGAAGTACGGAATCCATCGAAGAAGTTGATGAAAGGAACACGGCTCTTGATAGCAGAAAGATGTGCAACTGCAGAAAGGTCCATAACTTCCTGTACAGAACCTTCACAGAGCATTGCGAATCCTGTCTGACGGCAAGCCATCACGTCGCTGTGGTCACCGAAGATACAGAGTGAATGACTTGCAACTGTACGTGCAGAAACGTGGAACACGCTAGGAAGCAACTCACCTGCAATCTTGTACATGTTAGGGATCATAAGAAGAAGTCCCTGAGATGCAGTAAATGTAGTAGTGAGAGCACCTGCCTGCAATGAACCGTGAACGGCACCTGCGGCACCAGCCTCAGACTGCATTTCCTCAACGAGGACAGTGTCGCCGAACAAGTTCTTGCGGCCGGCAACAGCCCACTCATCTACGTGCTCTGCCATCGGAGATGACGGAGTGATAGGATAGATGGCGGCAACTTCTGAGAACATGTAAGCTACATGTGCAGCTGCCTGGTTACCATCACACGTAATGAATTTCTTTTCTTTGCTCATACTGTGTTTTTGTTTATTGGTTTAACTAGCTCTTATTACTTATTTATAATGTAATTCTATTCTCTTTCATTCCGTTTTCACCATATCGCAATCCGGCGCTTGACTAAATCAATACAAGAAACCGAACAGCCACAAAGGTATCTGATTTCCTCGTCCGACGTGCGCATGATTCACAGCAAATATTGTTTTTGATTTGCTTTTGAGCGAAGTGGCATGTTCTATTATTCTGAACTCCTTGTCATCATCTATAACAAGTGTTCCCAGATTCTTGCCCTTCGCAACCCTGTGATCCTTCCACATCGTATTGCAGAAGAAAGCCTCAAGCTGATCGAATTCGTCAAAGCGCATAGGATAGAAACTATGCATCAGATTTGGATTATGGAGCAGGATTCTCGCCGGTTTCTTCGGAAATGATTCACCTTTCTTATATATCATGTTTACCAGACGCGCATCCTTTAGATATTCAATATAATGCATCACCGTTGCTCTCGACATGTCCAGTTCTTTCGCAAGCAGGCTTACATTAGGAGCTTTGAGTTCTCCCGTTGTCAGCAGATAAAAAAGTTTCTTGATTTTTGCAAGATATTTCAGTTCAATCTGCTTTATTATAAGGATATCCACCTCAATCATCATATTCATGGTTTTCAGCAGATTCTCCGAATAATTTCGTTTTTCAAGAAAGAACGGATAAAATCCATGATGCAGATAATCGTTGAAATACTTGTACGGGTCAGTCTTTTCAACTATCTCCGCCGCAATCTTCTCATGATTCTCGATTATGTCATCAAGGCTGTGATGTCCAAAGTTCAGTCCGGATTTCAGATTAAGATATTCTCTGAAAGAAAATCCACGCAGGTTATATGTATTTACAATACCCTTAAGTTCGTCATACTCGCCTATGTGGTCAACCGATGATGTTGTGAATACTATTTTCAGTCCAGGATACTTATCATGGCACTCGCGCATTTGCTTGCTCCAATCCGTAAGCTTGAAAGCCTGGTCAACCAAAAGCACCTTTCCGCCGGTATGATAGAATTCGTCTGCAAAAGCCGTCAGTCCTATTGTCTGTATATAGAAATTATTTGTATTGACATACAGACACGAACGGTCACCTTCCGCAAACTTCTCTTTTGCATACTGAAGAAGAAAAGTTGTTTTTCCGACTCCTCTGGTTCCCTTTATGCAAATAAGACGTTTATTCCAATCAATTTCGTCCATAAGGTCACGCCTGACTGGAGCATTAAGATGCCCTATAAGATATTCATGTGTCCGGAAAAACGACTCCATCGGCCTATTTATTATTTTTACAAACGTTTATACGGCAAAGTTAGTTTTTTTAATAATAAATGCAAACCCGACTTTACAAAAAAATCTGCATTAGTGAAGTTTTGGCAACAAAAAGCCTTCAGCTCCTGCCGGGAAACCTTTTAAGAAGTTTGCGATACACAAAAGTCATGGCAGGAACAAGAAAAACTACAGCTGCAATCCACGCTGAAGGATCACCTATGCACACGCCGGCAAATCCCAAGGCCGGCACAACCCAAAGGCTTACAAACACCCTGGCAACCATTTCGAAAACACCGGACATCATGGAAAGTTTGGTGAAGCCCACTCCCTGAAGCGAATAGCGCAATATGCACAAAATTCCCAATACAATATAAAATAAACATGAAAAATGCAGAAATTGCACGCTCTTTTCAATAATTTCCGTTTCATAAGAATACACAAACAGCTCCGTCATGTTTCTTGCAAACAGATAAAGAATCACCATCGTAAAGGCCGTATAGAGCGCAGCCATGCCTATTGACGATTTTATGCCCTGCCATATTCTTGAAATCTTGCGCGCCCCCAGATTCTGCCCGCAATAAGTAGCCATGGCCACACCCAGATTCTCGAAAGGACAGATGAAGAACATCTTTATTCGCATGGCAGCCGTAAAGGCTGTGACACATACCGTACCCAAAGCATTGTTCGAACTCTGCAGCATCATGCTTCCTATAGCCGTAATGGAGAACTGAAGTCCCATAGGAACACCCATACCGCAAAGAATAAGCATGTTTCTCCTATTCAGTTTTTCATCATACTTTTCAGGACGCAGAATAGGAAAACCGTGATGCATATATATCCAGCACAAAGCGGCAGATACACCTTGCGAAAGAACCGTAGCCGCAGCTGCGCCCTCGGGGCCCCAACCGAAAACAGTGATGAACACAATATCAAGTACCACATTCAACACAGCAGCCACAAGCAGGAACCAGAACGGTGTACGGCTGTCGCCCATAGCACGCATTATGCTTGCCAGCATATTATATATCATCGTAAACGGAATGCCCAGAAAAGTTATTAGCAGATATTTGTACGCATCGTCAAATATATCTTCAGGCGTCTGCATCCAAAGCATTATCTGCCGGCACAGCAACGAAGTCACGGCACTTATAAGAACAGACATGACTGCAACCAGGAAATAAGCATTGTAAACAAACGAGCGCATTTTGCCGTAATTGCCGGCACCGAACTGCTGCGCAACAGGAATACCGAATCCGCCGGTGCAACCGTTGCAGAACCCTATAATCATAAATATAACTGACGTACTTGCACCGACTGCGGCCAACGCATTCATTCCTAAATAATGCCCCACAATCGCGGCATCAATAAGACTATATGCCTGCTGGAGCAGATTGCCCAACATCAATGGTACAGCAAAGGAGAGGATAAGTTTCGTAGCTCCCCCTTCTGTCATGTCCTTAACCATAATAACAAAACCTTTTACCTTATCTGAATGACCGGTGCATCCAATGATACACACAGACAGACACACCTTTACAACCTTAAAACGTCTGCAAATATACGCCGCTTTGAAGTGTTTTTATTCTATCTTTGCAAAAAATAACCTTACACAATCCTGCACAGGAATTCTCACAAACGCACTCATCGCATGAAACGCATACACATATTCAACTGCTCAAACGACATGGCACTTGCGTCAGGATTATCGCAATACCAGCCACCCAAGCACATTTCACAGATGGAAAAAGCTATTGACTTCCTGCCTGCATGGTGGGCGGAAAACGGCGATGCAGTCATTGTCGACGACCCTGATAAGGCAAGAGAATTCGCATCATCCCTGGGAACCACCATTCCCGACATACATTTTATCGGATGGAACGAAGGTTACAGAAGACTCAAATATTTGTCAGATGCACAATACACTCCGTCACCGTGGGGATGGAGCAAGGCCATTGCATCGCGCCTCAAAAGATGGGGCTTGCCAGAAAATTCCATACCCGACACAGACAGGCTTGAAAAAATGCGCAAACTCTCTTCGCGTGAATACGCCGTAGGAGTACTCAAAAGACTGTCAAAAGAAGTTTCCGAACACAGCCAGATGGAAACACCTCCCATGATTGCCTGCACATCCATCGAATCCATACGCACATTTATTGAACAATCACCATGGCCGTCAATACTCAAATCACCATGGTCTAGTTCGGGACGTGGAATATTGACTGTTGAAAACGGATGGAATGAATCTGTCGAAAAATGGTGTACTGGAGTTTTGTCGCGGCAGAAAAGCGTCATTGCCGACCGGCTCTACGACAAAGAACTTGACTTTGCACTCGAATTCAACATAAACGAGAATGGTAAAGTCGACTGTCTCGGATATTCCATATTCAATGCGGCATCATCAGGACAATACACTGGCAACCTCGTTGCACAGCAGGACAAGCTCGCATCCTTACTTCACGATTCAGGAATACTGCCGGAGACGCTCCATAGTTTGAAATCATTTTACATCAACGAATTCTCCCGCTCTCTATACCCCATGTATACAGGTCCAGTAGGAGTTGACATGATAATATGCAAAGGCGAAAAGCCCACCATACATCCATGTATAGAAATAAACCTGCGCATGAACATGGGCATTGCGGCCATACATCTTGCAAAACACCTCACACTCCCTGTCTATGGCACATTCCTATTGACACCGCCTGGAATAAGCTCCACATTTACGGCATCTGTAACCAACGGCAGACTTACAATGTTCGCACCTCAGAAGCAATAATAAAGGGATGCAATACAACGACCGCATCCCAAAGAATACAAACAAATAACAATATCAGATCATCTATGAAAATCGCCCTTTGATTTCACCAATACGACCTTCAGTCTTTCATCATCAAGCATTTCGCGCCCCTCAGGCAGACACACAAGCTCCAGCTGCGTAGTACGGTGTTTCCATGTCAGCAAATCAATATCAGCATCGACATTCTCACTGACATCATCATACCACCATCCAGGAAACGACAAAGCTCTGACATTTCCGGTACGGGCCACCATGTTCAAGTAATCCATACAACTGTCAATCTCTTCTTCATCCAGTTTAGATGGTTTAGGAAAATCCACATACATCGAAGTATAATACCCCTCATCGGTAAAAGCATCAAGCGACCTCCAGTCACGGCTTTCCACTATCAGTTGCCCCTTCTCTATACCATACTCCGATGTCAGCGAATCCAGATCGTCCAGCATCTCATCAGCATTACCGCCATTAAGATTCTTCACATCAAGCCACATGTGTCCGTCACTTTTAGACATGTAGTTGAAAAAAGAATCCAGCGGGAGCTTGAACGTAGTATCAGCGTCATGCGTGACATCAAAGATGCCGTTGTCGCGATACACCACATCGATTTCCACATTGGGATAATCCTCAATCTTCTCTCTCAACTTCTCCATAGAATTGCATCTGTGAAGCCAAAGCTTGTCTTCATGTTTGCCCATTTCGAAAACGGCATTCCATGCAATCCACGCCGCTATTGCCAATACCAGAACAACAACGACAACCAAAATCTTACGTTTCATGCCGATATGATTGGTGCCGTAAATCAAAGTTTAGAAAGACATCCCCAATAGGACAATTTTGATGACCAAAAGGAAAAATTCCGGCAAAGGAAAACGGCAGAACCCAACAAATTCGTTGAATTCTGCCGTTCAATATAATAATCAGATATAATACAATAAAGTATATGTAACAAATGAAAACAATTCAGTACATCACACCTACTCTCCCATCACAGGCAATATAGCTGTGCCTATGCATCCATCTGGCATCTGAATGTTAAGGAGAGCGCACACCGTAGGTGCTATGTCAGTAATGTTCACTCTTGCATTCGTCTTGCCGTGACCTACACCCCATCCCATGAACAAAAGCGGAATGTGCGTATCACACGGATTCCACACACCATGCGTCGTACCCTTGTTGTCTGATGCCGAACCGACCTCATACCATCCCGGCTGAAGTATAAGCTGTATGTCACCGCTGCGCAGACGATTGTAGCCATTGATGATACGCTCCTTTATAATAGAAGGTACGCTCGAACCACATATATTTTCCATGTCGACAACGTAGGCAAACTCCTTGTATCCGCGCAAGAACTTCACAGCCTCTGTTCTCACAGTCTCAAAATCGAGTCCGGCCTCCGCAATTTTGTTTTTATCGAAGAAAACCTGATAGTTCATAACATACTTAACAAGCTTGTCCTGACCAAATCTATCCGCTAGATGTTTCTGAAGTGCACCGCTCAACTTACCGGTAACCCATCCGTCGGCAGGCATGCCGTTGTCCTGCATGAACTTGAAGTTATGCGATGCCGCATGATCGGCTGTAAGGAACACTGTGTAATTTCCCTTTCCCACCTTGCTGTCGAGCATCGTGAAGAAATCGGCAAGACTCTTGTCAAGTCTGAGATAAGCATCTTCCGTCTCCACTGCGTACGTTCCGAATTGATGACCTATATAGTCGGTCGTTGATATGCTCACAGCCAGCAAGTCTGTAATATTGTCCTGTCCCAGCTTCTCGCCCTCAATCGCCGCCTCTGCCATTTCCAATGTCAGCTCTGCACCTTGAGGAGTAGTGCGTATGATGCCATATCCTTTTTTGCGGAACAGCGAATCAGTGTTAAGCGGAAGAACAGGAGCAGCACCGCCCGACCATGATTTTTCGTAAGCAGACATGTCGGCAGTACTTTCCACGTAAGTATCCATCGGATACATCGCCGTCCACCCCTCTTTCAGCAGATCGCGTGCCATATCCTTCTTGTTGAAATCCTCAACCCACTTAGGCAGCTTGTCCATATAATAGGTACTGGTTATGAACTTTCCCGAAGCATCGTCAAACCAGTATGCCCCGTCGGCGCCATGCCCGGCAGGCAATATAGAAGCCCTGTCCTTCAGCGAAACGCCGACAACCTTTCCACAGAAGTTGGTAGCCAGCTTCAGTTCGTCGCCTATAGTCGTAGCCAACAGGTTGCGAGGCGACATTTTTCCAGCATCGTTCTTGCCGCCCACTGTGTTCTCCCCTGCATCATAAGTACAGTAAACCCTATTGCCGTCAATGCAGAAGTCGTTGGCGGCAATGCCGTGCACAGACGGAACACTGCCTGTATATATCGAAGCATGTCCAACGGCCGTATACGTCGGAATATAATTGAGCATAGTGTTGCTGCAACTGAATCCTTCATTCATAAGCCTATTGAAACCGCCCTCGCCGAAACGATCACCATAGCGGTAAAGATAATCCCATCTCATCTGATCAACCACAATGCCCACAACCAGTTTGGGCCTCTCAACAGCCATCGCACCGACAGCCGTACAAAAACCGGCGGCCAATACCGCAGTTTTAATTAAGTTCGCCATATTCCGTTATAATATTTTTATAATGCACATTCTTTGTTTCATGCCGTAAATATACACCTATTTTGTTAAGGTTTTATTTCAAACATATTTTTTAAACACAAAAGCACAAACACGCAAACGCAGAAACAGAAATCAACCATTGTACCCTCGTCAACAACCGATAATTTTTCAGCATTCAAAAAATTTCTACTTTTGTGTAGTTTTTCCAGCATCACTTGCGTCTAACGGTTCAAAAAGACAACATAATTCAACATGGAAACATTGGATACAAAATTTACACAAATGGTCAAGGAGCATAAAGACACCATATACACCGTGTGTTTCATGTTCTCGAAAGATTCCGATGAAGTCAGCGACCTGTTTCAGGAAGTACTCATCAATCTTTGGAAAGGCTACGAATCCTTTCAGAACCGCAGCGGCATCGACACATGGATATGGAAAGTCAGCTTCAACACCTGCATTTCCTATGAACGGAAGAAAAAACGTACCAGCCTGCCGCTGAACATGGACATCAACCTCTTTGAAGACAAGGACGAAGACTCTCGGCAGATCCGTCAACTCTACGACCGCATCCACCGCCTAAAGCCCTTCGACCGAGCCATCGTACTGCTGTGGCTAGAAAACATGAGCTACGAAGAGATAGGCTCCATCGTAGGCATCTCTGTCAAAAATGTTTCAGTACGCCTGTACCGCATCAAGGAAGAATTGAAAAAAAATGTCGAACCGCTAAAAACGCATCACTATGGAAAAGTATCAAGATAGTTTCGAATTGGAAGAGATGAAACAACAAATCCGGATTCTGAAAGAAAAACTCGCCAAAGAGACCATCATCAACGAAAAGATGATAATGCAGTCAATCCGCGAAAAGCTTTCCTATATCAATCGGAAAAACAGAATCATCTATATCATACTCCCCTTGGCCCTCATCTACTGCAACGCTTTCTTCATCATGCGGAACTATTCATGGATGTTCTGCATCGCCACATCACTGTTTCTCATTGCCGCCGGTGTGTTCCAGATATACAGCCACAGAGGACTGGACATAAAGGAGATATCCACCGACAACCTTGTGAACGTAAGCAAGGCTCTTATCCGCATGAACCGCCTCGGTTTGAAATGGCTCTTATTCGGCATCCCTTTCGCCCTTCTCTGGATTGCATGGTTCGTCATCGAGAGTTGCCCGAAAGATGGAGGAAAGGCAAGCTGCATCGGCGGGGCCGTTGGTTTTGTTGTTGGAGCCATAGTGGGATTGATGCATCTAAGAAACGTACGACGCAAAGCAAAAGACGCAATCCACGACATTGAAGAATACACACGTGAGAACTAACCTTCTCACCTATCGGCAACACTCTAACAAAATGACCGGAAGCCTTCTGCACCACAGCAGAACACTTCCGGTCAAAACTCGAATGCCCTCGCACACAAGACAAGGTGCATCATCTTATCTCATCCAAATTTTTCTGAATTTCCTCATCAGCTAGTTCAAAGTCGCAGAGCTTTCCTTCAAGGAACGAATCGTATGCCGTCATATCTATCAATCCGTGTCCTGAGAGGTTGAACAGAATCACCTTCTGTTCGCCCGACTCCTTGCACTTCTCAGCTTCTCTCACAGCCGCGGCAATTGCGTGACAGCTCTCAGGAGCAGGCACAATGCCTTCCGCCTTGGCAAACATCACTCCTGCCTTGAACGACTCCAGCTGCTGAATGTCCATCGCCTCCATAAGGTTGTCCTTCAGGAGCTGCGAAACAATTGTTCCCGCACCGTGGTATCTCAGTCCTCCGGCATGAATGTTTGCCGGCGAGAAATTGTGTCCGAGAGTGAACATCGGCAGCAGAGGAGTATATCCAGCCTCATCTCCGAAGTCATACATGAACTGTCCTCTTGTCAGCTTCGGACAACTGGCAGGTTCAGCTGCAACAAAACGCGTCTTCTTTCCTTCCAATATGTTGTGGCGCATGAACGGGAACGATACTCCGCCGAAGTTGCTTCCTCCACCGAAACAGCCTATAACGACATCCGGATACTCGCCCGCCATCTCCATCTGCTTCTCGGCCTCAAGACCTATGATTGTCTGATGCAGAGTCACGTGGCTCAACACCGAACCGAGCGTATACTTGCAGTTCTCCCTGCACATCGCAGCCTCGATGGCCTCCGATATGGCAGTACCCAGCGAACCCGAATAGTCAGGATATTTTTCAAGAATTGCACGTCCGGCATTTGTTGTGTTCGACGGCGAAGCATACACGTCCGCACCGAACGTATGCATGATGCTGCGTCTGTAAGGCTTCTGCTCGTAGCTCACCTTAACCTGAAACACTGTAGCCTTCATGCCGTACAGACTTGCTGCATAAGCCAGAGCCGTACCCCACTGTCCGGCACCCGTCTCCGTCGTCACCTCTGTCACTCCCTGCATCTTGCAGTAGTAAGCCTGTGCCAGCGCCGAATTGAGTTTGTGGCTTCCCACCGGCGACACCGACTCGTTCTTGAAGTAAATGTGTGCCGGTGTATCCAGCACCTTCTCCAATCCGTACGCTCTCACCAGCGGTGTGCTTCTGTAGAATTTATACTGTTCGCGAACCTCCTCCGGAATGTCTATCCATGCATTCTCCATGTCCAGTTCCTGACGGCACACTTCCTCCGCAAATATCGGATACAAGTCTTCAGCCTTAAGCGGTTCACGTGTTTTCGGATTGAGCGGCGGCATCGGTTTGTTCACCATGTCCGCCTGTATGTTGTACCACTGCTCCGGAATATCCTTTTCCTGCAGTATGAATCTTTTCTGTTTTGCCATGTTTTTCACTTCATTTATATTACAAAATCAAATATTCACCGCAAATATAGTATAAAAATGATACAACAAACAAATATTTTGTAACATTTCATCACATTTTCACACCTTCACGCATCAAAACAGCCAATCGCCTGCCATCAGAGCCAAACGCCATGCGCCACGTCCGCCCTGCGCTGTATACCATCTGAGCAAATGCATGAGAACCTTTGTTCCATATCCAGGCATAAGCTTATCCATGCCCCATCTCATGCACAAAGACGAATCATCCCCTGCACCTTCTCTTTTCATCATGCCCGAAGCGATGGCACACCTCATTGCCAGCACCGCCGTAAGCTTGCCTTGTCTCTTCACGCTCATCTCTGCACGCCCTATGTCCTCGCGCACAGCCTCAAGCGCTTTCATAATCCATTCCGTCCTCGACGAATACCCCGTACCGGTAATGCTGTCGGCATGCACATACACGCTGTGGAAAGGTCCACCGCCCATGCGCCTTATGAGCGGGCGGTTCAGCAATGTACGCACACCCAGCTCCCAGTCGCTCCACGTGCGAAGTCTCTCGTCCCATCCGCCTATGGCCCTCAGCCACTCCGTTCTGAACACCACAGCCTGCGTCGACAGCATCGCACTCAGCATCTGTCCCTCGGGGGCAAATCCGACCACACTGCGCCGCTCGCGCCTAACTCCGTCGACCACCTCGCATGTCCTGACCACCAGCACGTCCGTATCGCCGTGTTCCGAAATTTCCTTTATCACATCGCCAACGAATCCCTCCGACATGTCGTCGTCCGAATCGAAGAAATACACATATTTTGTCCGGCACAGGCTTAAACCGCAGTTGCGAGCCATCGACGAGCCGGCCCTTTTCTCCTCGGCCATCACAATGTGCACGGCACATTCCGAACCGCACTCCTGCGCCACTTCGCGGCAAATCTCTGCACCGCCATCGTCCGACCCGTTGTCCACAAGAATCAGGTCAAATCCTCCTCTGCATCCCTGAGCCACAATGCTCCTCAGCGAACGTCCCAGATACTCGCGCCTGTTTCTGTACGGCACAATCACCGTCAGCAGTCCCTCAGCCTCTTCTCCTCCTGCTCTTTCCATCATTTATCCGTCTGCAATATCTTATACCGTCAGTCATATTCCTCATAAGAGGTAGCGGATTCACTCCGCGCCTGACAAAATATCCAAAAGCTTCCTTCGCACACCTGAACGCCGCGCCGAACGTCCCGTAGCGATAGCAGAACACTGCACCCTTCGAGCGCTGTACCCTCACATTGTCCAGAAAGTGCCCGCCAGTTGTGTCACCGTCAGTCTCGACCACAGTTTCCGGAAAATAAACAATCCGCAGGCCCGCACCGACAGCATCCGAGAGAAATACATCCTCTTCGCCTGAAGCCAGATACTCCGACCCCAAGCCGAAATGTTCATTGAAGCGCACGCCCCTTGCCAGCGCCCTGCGCCTGACGGCCATCTCCCACGAACTGGCGTATGTCCACCGCGGAGCGCTCGCCCACTCGCATGCCGTTTCCGGATAACGTTTCAACCAGTGTCCCTCATGGCTCTTGCCACGAAACAGTGCAATGTCTACATCCCTGTTTGAAGCAAACGTCCTCTGCACGGCATCGAAATACCTGTCACGATAGCGCGAGTCGTCATCCGCCACCAGCACAATGTCGCCCGACGAATGGTCGAAAGCATGATTGCGGTTCACCGACAAACCTCGCCCCGCCAGCGCAACAATCTTCACATCCGCTCGCCTTTTCAACATTTCGGGAACAGCCTCCAGCCACTTCTTGTCCGTATACTGGAAAGACACCAGATAGCGGACATCTCCGCGAACCGTAGGCGACAGCACATCGGGAACACGCCTTATGCCCTCGTCAACCGTACATATAAGAACTTCTATATTTTCCTTTACTTCCATCGGCCAAACAGTTTTACCGGCTCCGTCGCCATGTCGTGCATCTCTATGATGCACACACCGCTCCTGCCGTACTTTGACGGAAACAAAGGTAACAAAAAACTATCATGATTTTGAAAAACTATGCACACACCTGTTCCACACAACACAAAAAACAAATCGTCAACCTCCCCAAACCGACACAATGCCAACACATCATCACCTACCGTACAATAAAAAATGCAGACCCTTCTCACGAAGAACCTGCATCACCTTAAATCTAAATACTTTGATTAATGTGTGAATTAATTTATTGTGTGTACGCAAATGTACACATTTATATAATACGTACAAAACTTTTTGCTGTTTTTTTTATTTTTTTTCGACTTTAAGCATATTCTCAAGGAAACAGAACACCTCGATACCACACCTAAAAGTAAAAGATATAGAACTTCGCCCCACAACACATAGTTGATCTTAAAGCTATGCATCCACTTACCTGAGGATAGTTGAAAACCACTATGTCATGTTGTTTTAACCCGCGTAAACCGTTCATGCATAATATCAGAATTATATTGAGTAAAGAATGCACATTGTTTATAATCATACATCATTTAAGATCGTATGATGTTATTGAATTATCTGTTTTCAGAGGGTAGTTCCAGTTATTAGTTCATCCGTTTTTGCGTAATACAGTGTATCGTCCATGTACGATGTGGTATATAATATTTTGTTTATGCCATCCACTGCAATCTCGTCAATGCAATGCTTTGTGATGATCTTACAGACAAGACGGCCCTCCCAGTTGAAGATGTATATCTGGTTCTTACAAGGAACCTCGCGTACCTTACTTTCTGTTTTTCCATAAAACACATTGTAAATGTAGTTGTCATCAGCACATATACGTGCGAAATATTGCTTTAGTTCTTTTCTGGTTTCTAAGTCGGACAAACTCATATTCTCATTCATTCGATAGCCTGCTACAGCTTTACTTTTGGTGTCGATAATATTCAGTTGCGGCACATGCAGCATAGCTTGTGCTATTTTGCTTCCGTCTGGTTTCATCACGTCATGAGAATAGAAAAATGTTTGCGGTAGAACTTTTGTTTGCTTGTTGACAATGCTTTTTTTGAAAATGTGTATATCAGATATTTTTTCCCCGTTTCTCAAATCCCTTATTTGGTAATAAGGCAATGACGCATCGTGTTTATTTATTGGAGCGGCTGCGACCTTGGCATATAATGTACAGCTATCCTTTATGAAATATTCTTTAAAACAGGCTCCTCGGTTTTCTTTTTCCCTTGGCATTTTAATTTGCTTTTCTATAATTGTTGATTTGCCTGCAAGGCTTTTGGTTATGTTCCAAACGCTCACCGATTCTTTGTTCGCATCATATATCAATGTCTTCAGTTCGTTTTTTTCTGTGTAGAAATTCCAAATAGGTCCTACTGCAATGAATTCTTCAGGTCCGTTTCCTTTTCCAACGAATTGTCCCAATTCGTCAAACGTACGACAATTAAACAGTTGGAACCATTGCGATTGTAATTTTGGATTCATAAAAAGTGCAAGTGAATCGTGTATGGCAAGATACCCAAAATTAGAACCTTTCAATGTGATTTTCTTAAATTCCACCTCTTTCTCCGGTGCATGTTCATCAATACTGATGATTTCTCCATTGAAAATGTCGGTATCCTGACTTTTACTGTTGCAGGAGACCAATGCCAATGTGATGTATCCGACCAATGCTGTCAAAGTTATGTTTTTTGCTAATATATTCTTTTTCATATTTCTATATCATTAAATACGTTTATAACTTTTTTCTGTTTAGTTTATGGGACAAGCGAAATATATCCATTGCCTTTTGCATAGTATCCTATGAATCGACTGTTTTAATATTTTTACACTACGCATACCAACGACTTTCACCTCCTCCCATACTATATTTATGTTGTAGATTACTCAAGTTTCGCAAGTACTCAAATAATGCAATAAAAAAAAGGCTAAAGAGTTTGATAATTCAAAGATTATCACTATATTAATGCCTGCAAACAAGCAATATAGCACCCTTTAGCCATGAACAAAAATAGACATATTATCGGTGAACTCCAAGAGTTTTTTGCAAACAATGACTCCGGCAAGGCAATAAACAGCATATCAACCATTATGAACAGCATTAGGATACAAGGCAAAGATCGGGTCGGTCAAGAATCCGAACTGCAGATTCACCTGTCTTCAGGTGCTGCAGCTACTTGTTCTGTTCCCGTTCTTTTCAATCAAGAATGCCGCCTGCTATTCGTCTTCTGCCCTGGACAGGATGTTTGTCTGCCACAAGGATATGTTCTATCGTTTCATGAACGACGGCAACGTCAATTGGCGAGGTATAATCTACTCGATTTTCAGGAAGCTGTATTCACGTGTGAAACGCAAAACTCTATTGAACTTTCAGTGGTAGAAAGAATCTGGCTACTGATCGTAGAAGTTATTAACGTCATTGCCGAGGTACTCAACTGCGACACTCTGCTTCTGACTGAACAAGTCATAGCAAGCAATAAACAAATCAAAGCAGTAAACCTGGCTTTCGACAGGCTGACACCAGTCGCCTGAGAAGCTACACTTTACTTGCGAAACTTGAGTTCATAAACTTTACATGTCGACACTTTCAAATAATTTGATACCATAAGGCAAAAGTCAAATACATTATAGAAAAATTATTCTCACAAAACTTCTTACAACCACTATTTCTATTTGACATTAGAAAAACGGATAATATATTCAAACTTTTTGCTAAAAATGGAAGAATAGGCAGGCCAAGCTTCCTATATATCACCAAGTTATGACCTTATCGACAATCTCCTGCTGTTCGGCACTGCTACGTCGCAAATAAATACGAGTGGTTTCTATACTTTCGTGCCCCATTAGGTCGGCAAGTAAGGAAATGTCGTTGAACTTCTCCAAGAAATTCTTGGCAAAGCGATGCCGGAACGAATGAGGATAAACTACTTTCTCATTCAATCCGTATTTGGTAGCATAGTTCTTTAGCTGTTGTGCAATTCCTCTGGTGGTGATACGCTCGCCAAAGCGATTGAGGAAAAGATAGCCTGTTTTACGATTGACTTTATCAAGCCATTCTGTGGCTTCCTTGCGTAAAGCCTTTGGAATATAAATGCGGCGAATCTTACCACCTTTCGTGTAAATATCAAAATACCCTACCTGTACGTGTTCTACCTTCAGTTGAATAAGTTCACTGACTCTTGCACCTGTTGCAGCGAGGAAACGAACAACAAAATACCATTCTTGATTTTCCTCTTTTTTAAGTTTGTTTTTTAGGAAAACATAGTCAGCATTGCTGATTACATTTTCCAGATAACTACGTTGTTGTACTTTAACGGATTTTAATCTCAAACGAGATTTCCCTATGCAGTCAAGATACTTGTTCATTGCTTGAATACGAAGATTAACTGTTTTAGGCTTGAATTTCTCAATGAGATAGGTCTTATAAACAAGCAGATTGCGTTTGTTTAATTCCTTGTGTCGGGAATAATACTCTTTTACGGCATAAAGATAAGCCGCAATCGTGTTCTCCGCCATATTTCCTTGACGCAGATACGTTTCAAAATTTTCAATGTTCATGTCTGATACATTATTAGTTAAACAATTCGTTTTCATTAATAAATGTATGGTTAGTGCAAATTCATTGAGTTCCTATTATGAGAA
>MNQS01000012.1 GCA_001915545.1 Bacteroides sp. 43_108
CTGCTTTTTCCTTTGGTCACGCTGATTATCATGGATGTTTTCTTGCAAAAAATGCGCATCAAGAAGAACCGCAAAGTCCTTGTCATCGAGGAAGCATGGCTGCGACATGTAAGTCTTGTATATGATTGTTTAACATTCCATTCCACGCGCTGGAAATAGAACGATTAAACCTGTTGTTTCGTCAACAGTAGCCTATGGGAACGTGCGATAGTAAGCAATGAGGTCGTGCGATAGCAGAACCAACAATGAAGCCCTTCCGAAAGGAGAAGTCAGAACCGCGAGGGAACGACAACTGCCGTTAGTATCGAGTGGCAGGGGAGCTAGGCTGAATGGTATGAATAACGTAATGTGAACCGTTGATAAACGTCGTAACTTCGAATGAGCTGTTAATGATACTGGGCTCTAACCCAAAAGGGACGCAGTCGGATAACCTTCTTCATGCTAAGGTTACACGAACATGATGACTGCCGGCGGATAGACGGATTCTAACCCATTCGTTTGTCATATACAAGAAACATGGTAAACCCGTATTTCTCCTGTATAACAGCAGGTAAGCAAACCGTAAGGAAAGCCGAATGAAATGCGGGCAGAGGAATGTGGAAAAAGCGAATGCCATTCTGTAATGGAGCGGATAGAGGTTGAAACATCACCTCACACGAAAGTGGGCTGACTTCCGCAAGGTGACTTTTTACAAGAAACTTTTAGAACTTATTTAAAGGAGAAAAGCAAATGAACGAAAGTAAGACATCGTGTGCATCTACTGACCAAAAGTGGAGCACTTGGGAAAGCATAGACTGGAACAAGTGCGAAATAGCGGTTAATAAGCTACAAGCACGTATTGTAAAAGCTCAGAAAGCAGGCAAACACGGCAGGGTGAAAGCTTTGCAGTGGATGCTGACGCATTCGTTTTACGCTAAAGCTTTAGCGGTAAAACGTGTTACATCGAACAGAGGCAGTAAAACTGCGGGTGTTGATAAAGCTGTGTGGGCAACTTCCAACAGTAAATTCAAGGCCATCAGCGAGCTAAGAAGAAGAGGCTATACCCCTCAACCTCTAAGAAGGATACATATTAAAAAGAGTAACGGGAAGTTGCGTCCATTAGGGATTCCGACGATGAAAGACAGGGCAATGCAGGCATTGTATCTGCTCGCATTGGAACCTGTGTCAGAAACAACTGCTGACAGCAACTCCTACGGATTCCGTAAAGAGAGAAGTGCTGGCGATGCAAGAGAACAATGTTTTTGCGTCCTTGCCAAGACAGCTTCTCCCGAATGGATTTTAGAAGGAGACATCAAAGGTTGTTTTGACCATATCAGTCATGACTGGCTGTTGGAAAATATTCCAATGGATAAAGTCATGCTGAAAAAATGGCTCAAATGCGGTTTCGTTTTCAACAAGGAATTATTCCCTACGGAAGAAGGAACTCCACAGGGTGGAATTATCTCGCCAACTCTTGCCAATATGACATTGGACGGTCTGCAAGCAATGCTCGCAGAAAAGTATTATAGGAAATCCGTTAAGGGACAAGTATATTATCCAAAGGTTCACATGGTTCGATACGCGGATGATTTTATCATTACGGGAAGGACTAGGGAAGCATTGGAGGAAATAAAGCCGTTAGTGGAGAACTTCCTTGAAAGTCGGGGACTTACTCTATCAGAAGAAAAGACAAAGATAACCCATATTGAAGAGGGCTTTGATTTTCTCGGGTACAATATCCGTAAATACAATGGAATACTTCTAATAAAGCCGTCCAAAAAGAGTCTGAAGGGATTCATGGAGAAAATCAGAGGAATCATTGATTCCAATAAAGGTAGTAAACAGGAATCTCTTATAAGACTTTTGAATCCGGTAATAGTCGGTTGGGTGAATTACTACAAGAATTGCGTGGCTTCGGACACATTCAGAAAAGCTGATTACTTGATATTTGAAAAGCTATGGCAATGGGCCAAGAGACGACATCCCAAGAAAGGTAAATATTGGATTGCCAGCAGATACTTTACACGAATAAAGAATCGTAACTGGTGCTTTGTGGCGAACTTCAAAAGGGGTAAAGCGGATGATAAGATTGCCCTCAAAAGACTGTACGACACGAAAATCACCCGATACGTAAAAGTGAAAGGTGAAGCCAATCCTCTCGACCCTGAATGGAAAGAATATTTTGAAAAGCGCAAGACTTACAAGATGCTCAAGTCGCTTAATGGTAGAAAATCATTGCTGTATATGTGGGAAAAACAAAATCATTTATGCCCCATATGCGGAGAACCCATAGACAAAGAACACTCGTGGGGAACTAATGAAAGAATTGTCAATGGAAAGAAAGTTAATTTCTTGGTACATGACAGTTGCAGAAGAAAAGTCATTCAACTTAAATAGATGTAACAATGAGCTGGTTTCTATTAGATAGAAATTTAAAGTTGCTTGAGCCGTATGATTGGAAACTTTCACGTACGGTTCTTAGGGGGGAAAGGGGCAGTAATGCCCCCGACCTACCCGGCAAAGCCATCGCCAGCCCGCTGATGGCGGAGTACATCAAATTTATGTACAAAACAGCGCGTAAATTCTGGGCCAGTGTGGGCGTGGTGACACAGGAAATACATCATCAATAACTCGGATGTGGTGATGCTGCTTGACCAGAGCAAATTCAAGGAACGTTTCGACACCATCAAGACGATTCTTGGCCTAACGGACGTGGACTGTAAGAAAATTTTCACCATTAACCGCCTTGAAAACAAGGAAGGACGCAGCTTCTTCCGCGAGGTGTTTATCCGTCGGGGCACGACCAGCGGTGTTTATGGCGTGGAAGAACCGCGCGAGTGCTACATGACTTACACGACCGAACGAGCGGAGAAAGAGGCTCTGAAGCTTTACAAGCGCGAGTTACAATGCAGCCACCAAGAGGCTATCGAGGCATATTGCCGCGACTGGAATACCAGCGGTATCGGCAAGGCATTGCCGTTTGCGCAGAAAGTTAATGAAGCGGGATGTGTACTGAACTTAACCACTAAAATAACATCATAATGAAAACGAAAAGGATTTTAATCACCCTGTCACTGGGCTACGGGATAAATATGATGGGGCTTGAAAGCAGCTTGACGCGCGAACAAATCTCTGTCAGCAATCCGGAACTCACTGTTTTGTCCCTCCGGGAGTTTTGTATGCTGTCCAAGGAGAACCTGCTCCGCATGGATGACATGACACCGGACAAAGTAGCCGCCATCGAACGATTGTTGGCAGAGTATTCCCTTCGGTTGGGTATGTCCGATGTAGAACTGGAAGCGTATTTGAACCGGTATTATGAAGAAAACCCCAAAGAAAAGGAGTTTTACGATATGTGCGACAGGCTATGTAACAGCAAACCTGTCTTCGATGAAAACAGGTTTCGAGAAGAACTATTCAGGGAACTGAACAGTAGTCCGATGAGTGAAAAAAGACTAAGTGACTTGGGATGGCTACGTTATCAGACCGTGCGCGAAACTTATCTAAACCAGCCTTTCTTTTTGAGATGGTTCGGCTCCCAAGAAGCCCGGATCAAAAGGGCCATCAAGGATACTACCATCATACATGATATGTTCTGCCGACTTGTCACGGAGAATTGTATCGAATCTGAACGGTGGTATTTCAATCACAAGGAACCGGAATACATAAAAGAGGTCTGAAACGATGAAACGGCTGTTTATCTTTTGGGTTATCCTATTGCCTGCCCTGACACAGCACGTTCACGCACAATATTACAGCGTGAACTATGACGCTCGTACCGTGGCGGCCATGGCCGCCGCATTCGGCACGGAGGCAGTAGCCGAAAGCTACTACCGCGAGCAGGTGGATGATATTCTGAAACACTATACGGCGGCAGAAGTGGCGGCAGCAGGGATATTTTCTTCCAAATTTTTGGAACACAAGGCTCTGTCCGACCTTGGCATCTGGTGCAGCAGCACGGAAAATTACTACTATCGTCGAATTTACCACATGGTGGCAGAAAAAATCATGCCGAAAATATGGGTGGTGGCGAAGCTGATGCTGCGCTCACCACAAACAGCAATCCACTGGGGCAGCTACCTGATGAAAGTGTGCGACGATACGAAGAGCCTGTGTATGCAGTTCGAAAGTGTGGTGACAAACAGCACGCTGTCGTTCTCGGACATCGCTTTTCTGGAAATTGACCGCGACATTGCCACCTTGCTGAACCTCGCAGAACTGGGCGGTACCGATTGGCAACGGATGTTGGACAACTTTACCAAAGTGCCGGGCAATTTCACGATTGAGAACTTAAAGGGCGACATTGACAACCTTTATAACATGGGCGTAGGGCTGGCAACATCAGGTATGGAGAACCTCGGTGACGCTCTACTGCAAAGTAGTGCGTTCCATGACCTGTTGGGTGGCAAAGTCAATGAAATCGGCAACCTGTATGAACACTACGGTACTCTCTTCGAGCAGGCGGAACATGACATCGGCAGTCTGTTAATCGACATGGTGGGCGGTCAGGATAGCGTGGCCGCATTGTTCAATTTCAGCAACTACGACCTCACATCGTGGATGACCGACTATATGG
Organism: Bacteroides sp. 43_108; assembly: GCA_001915545.1. Classification (GTDB taxonomy): domain Bacteria; phylum Bacteroidota; class Bacteroidia; order Bacteroidales; family Bacteroidaceae; genus 43-108. The sequence continues at coordinate 4,556 of MNQS01000012.1, forward strand.
ACAATGCTGTCGGGAACTATTACACGCAACGGTGGTATATCGCACAGCGTGATCAAGGAAGCATTTCTCTATGCGACTACTACCCACCGACAGACGACAACATCATATTGAACGGGGGCGCATGGACACGCTTTAACACGAGTGATCCGGGATTTTATCCGAACGCTTCGCAACGGGAGCAGGCCCTCGCCAATTCAGAACGGTATGCCGGATGGTCAAGAAGCCGAGTGCAACAGCTCAACAATAGCAACGATGGCTACACCTATACTATCAATACCCGACAACAGGTCTATATCATCAGTAAGGGTAACAAGCAGACAAAGAAGGCATACGCCTACGAGATACACGTGACACAGAGTTGGAATCGGACGGAGGTGGTCTATGAGGATGTCTTCGATTCCTATTCGATGGATTTGAATACGTTCAAAGCGCAGCTCAATGCCCGCCTCTCGGAGTTCAATGACAACGAGGAAGGCTATGTCTATTACATAGCATCCGATGCACGGAACTATTATCAGGCGACGGACGCCGCAAAATTGCAGGGATGCGAAAGCGTGACCATCAGTGTAACCTGTTCAGACGGGGCGACGCTGGGGCAAGGCTCGACACAATACAAGTGTCGCAAGTGTGGCGGCTCACTGGATGCCCACTCCAAAGAGTGTGTCATGCAGACCTCGGTAACGGAGAACGAACTGGACCTTTCAGAACTGGACGCACTGATACGGGAAGCGGACAATCAAGTCGCCGTTCTTCAATCTCAGATTAGTGCCTTGGAAAAGGAAAACGCCGACCTTCTGAAAAAAATTGCCGAGGCGAGCGTGGAAGACGCAGCAGCTTACCGGCAACAATATAACTCCAACCGGACACGTATCGAGGAACTGAAAAGCGAACTTGCCGAGTGGCAACAAAAACAGAAGGAGTACGCAGATGCGAAGCAGGAAGCGGAAGCAGAGAACGATGTGCCGACAGATGATTACTACCGCCTACCGGCTATCATGCAGGATTGCAAGACAGCCTATAGCCTCACTTGGCAGGACGGAGGTACATGGAGCGGCTATACGTTCGTCCGTAAGGCGACGATGCCGAACATCAATGGTATCATTACGTTCCGTGCGACTATTTCTATCGCACGGAAGCCGAAATACTTTCTGGGCATCAAGATTCACCGTGCCATTATCCAAATCAGTTGGGAATTGACTTCGGCATACACAGACACGCACGTTGCCGATGTACTGACACTCGATCCGAACCTGCCGAACGAGGAAAAGACTAAAATCGTGAATAATCGCATATCGGAAATCGCACGGGAATATCCCAACTGTAAAATCACTACCGAGTATGCCCGTACAGAACCTATGGAAGAAGTACCGAACAGCGACGTGTACCACCTGCTTTGGTCAAGTGACCGCCTCGAAATCGCACGAGAAGTGGATTCACGTATCACGAAAATATACGCCGACCTCGTATCCTTGGAGAAGATGATGCACTACAAGCGGAACATCATCGACGTACTGAAGGATGTGCTACCGGAACTCGATACGGACGAGGGTCGTAGGCTGACACTCGTGGAAGAGTGCCATGACCGCTGGGTAGAAAACGCACGGACATCCCGAAGTGGCAGAAAGGAGGTACGGCCATGAAACGCACTATACTGATAGCCATTACGTTGCTTGCGCTACTACCCGATGTCGCCAAGGGCCAATGGACATTCGATATCGTGTCGGTGGAAGCGTACATAAATGACCACAAAAAACAACGCAGCCTGTTGCTGGCCCGAAGCACGCTGGAATACAGCAACCAACTGCTGCATGAGTACAGCCGTGAGGAGACGGGCAAATACAAGGAAGTAAATATCGACCTTGACCGCTATACCCGTGCCTTTGATGTCATCGACGTGATGTACCAATCCCTGCGGACGGTGCTGAACGTGAAGGATACCTACAGCTCGGTAAGTGACCGTATCGGTGACTATAAGACCATGCTGGAGGCTTTCCATGAGAAAATCCTGAAACATGGGAACATCGAGCCGTCAGACGCACTGATACTGACTATCAATGAAAAAGCAATACGGGACATCGCCAACGAGGGAGAACACCTCTATAAGTCGGTGAGCGACCTCGTGCTGTATGCCACGGGCGCAGCGGCCTGCTCGACCAGCGACCTGCTGATGGTACTGGAGTCCGTGAACAAGTCGCTGGACAGCATTGAGCAACACTTGAACCGGGCATACATCGAGACATGGAGATACATACAGGTACGTATCGGCTACTGGAAATCGAAGATTTACCGGGAACGTACCAAACGGGAAATTATTGACGGTGCTTTCGGACGATGGCGCAATGCGGGACGACTGGATTATTGACGGTAAAAGAGGAAGGAGGTAAATAATGCCACAAGTTAGATTATGACTTCTATGTACCGAAATTGATAAGGAATATCTTAAAACGCAGGAAAAGCGTTTCGTCCTGAATGTTCGGAGAAGTACAAACAGAGAAAGAAACTTTAAGTACAAACAAGTCTATCTGGCCTATAACCAAGAGGCAAATGGACATTAATAAAAGATGTAATGAAAAAGATCGTTTTTGAAAAAGACATTACGCTATATAAAGCCGATTGCCTTGAAGTAATGCCTCTTCTCCCAGAATCAAGTATTGATTTAGTTCTATGCGACCCACCTTTTGGAATTACAGCCTCGCAATGGGATAAGATAATACCATTCTCGAAAATGTGGGAGGAGATTAGAAGAGTGAGAAAGGATAATGCGCCTACGGCTTTATTTGGCAGCGAACCGTTCAGCAGCCTTTTACGCTGTGGCAATTTAGCCGAATTTAAATATGACTGGGTATGGGAAAAGTCAAAAGCAAGCAATTTCCTTCTTGCTAAAAAGCAACCTCTAAAAGCGCATGAGCTAATCAGTATCTTTTGTAACGGCAGAACTCCTTATTATCCAATCATGGAGGAAGGTGAGCCTTATGAGAATCGTACAAAGAGAGGAAGTAACTGGACAGGAGTAAACAAGGTACCAAATCCTACATTCAGAAATGAAAACAAAGGAACGAGATACCCACGAAGTGTGAAATATTTTAAAACTGCGGAATCAGAGGGCAAAACGATTCATGTTAATCAAAAACCAGTCGCATTGTTGAAATATCTGATAAAAACATACACGAAAGAGGGTGACACAGTCCTTGATTTTGCCTCTGGAAGCATGAGCACTGCAATCGCCTGTATTCATACGAATAGAAAATGTATTTGTATTGAAAAGGATGATATGCACTTCTTGCGGGGAGAGGAAAGGATTAGAAATGAATATAATATAAAAAGAAATGTGGAATAATCCTGGTGATTAACTGATTGAAGCACATTGAGTATTGAAAGATTAATAACAAATAACCGAAAGTAAATATGGACAGAATACTCTTACTCGTGACGGTTACAATAATTGCAACCACGGCGGCAAAGGCACAATCCGTGACCTATAACCACGATTCGCCGAAACAAAACCAAGTAACAGTAATGGAAACCGGTACGGGAGCACTCTCGCCCGACCTCTACTATTCCATACTGCACAACAAGTATAAAAAGTCGGCAGCAGTCAAGAACAAACTGTCGTTCCGCACACTGGCGGGCGTCAACCTATACAACCAAACGGACGAAGCTGAAGCCATCGACTCGGCATTGGTGAGCCGGGCAAAGATAGAAGCCTTGAACGTGGCTGACCGTCAAGCGGACATCGCATGGGTCGCTGAAGGCGATAAGGTCAACGGACAGATGGTACGGCTCAAACGAAACATAGACCGCATCTTGCCTGTCGGGGGGACACCGGAGGATAAAGACAGATGGACGGAATATTACCATATCTACCAGTGCGCCATTGATGCAACGAAAGATGCCTATATGCCCAACGCACAGCGGAAGAAAGAGTATCTGCGCATCTACGAGGATATAACTCGACAGAACGAAATCCTTGTCGGCTACCTTGCCAAACGGCAGAATACTACGATAACAAGTACGCTACTGAACGCTACCGCTGACCGTACTCTGGATAAGGAGAGTATTGTCCGCGATGCGGTGAACCGATGGCACGAATCGCGCTTTGCCGTGCGCGGCCCGCAATCAGGCAATAACACGGGCGGCAGCGGCAACGGAGATGAAACAGTAAACAAAGGGAACTGAAAAAACAAAAACGTATGGCAGACGGAAATATACTCTCGGATTTCGGTATTAATATCCTTGAAGAAGAAATAGACGATGTGATTTTTCAAACGAACGAGTTCCTGACTGATGCGACTTTTACCGGCTCGCAGGGACCGTTCTGGTGGATACTACAAATGTGCATGGCACTGGCTGCCCTGTTCGCTATTGTGATGGCAGCGGGAATGGCGTACAAGATGATGGTGAAACATGAGCCACTGGATGTGCTGAAGCTGTTCCGTCCTTTGGCTGTTTCAATCATCCTCTGTTGGTGGTATCCGCCAGCAGACACGGGTATGGCTGGCAGTGGGAGCAGTTGGTGTTTCCTTGACTTCCTGTCTTACATCCCGAACTGCATCGGCTCGTACACGCATGACCTGTACGAGGCAGAAGCCACCCAAATAGCGGACAAATTCGAGGAAGTGCAGCAACTTATCCATGTACGTGACACGATGTACCAAAGCTTGCAAGCACAGGCAGATGTCGCTCACACGGGTACCTCCGACCCGAATCTGGTAGAAGCGACCATGGAACAAACCGGAGTGGACGAAGTGACGAAGATGGAGAAAGACGCAGCCGAACTGTGGTTTACCTCACTGACGGCAGGAGTCATCGTAGGTATCGACAAAATCATCATGCTTATCGCTCTGATTGTGTATCGTATCGGATGGTGGGCTACCATCTATTGCCAGCAAATCCTACTGGGCATGTTAACAATATTCGGACCTATACAATGGGCGTTCTCGCTGTTGCCCAAATGGGAAGGTGCATGGGCGAAGTGGCTTATAAGGTATCTGACAGTACATTTCTATGGTGCAATGCTCTACTTCGTCGGCTTCTATGTGCTACTGTTATTCGACATTGTACTGTGCATACAGGTAGAAAACCTGACGGCAATCACAGCAAGCGAACAGACAATGGCGGCCTACTTGCAAAACAGCTTCTTCTCCGCCGGCTACTTGATGGCGGCAAGTATCGTGGCACTGAAATGCCTAAACCTCGTGCCGGACTTGGCAGCATGGATGATACCTGAAGGCGACACGGCCTTCTCTACACGGAACTTTGGAGAAGGTGTGGCGCAGCAGGCCAAAATGACGGCTACGGGCGGTATCGGCTCGATGATGAGATAATGATAAACCTAATATTAAATATCCAAAAGATGAATGTACAACAGAAAATTGAGAAATGGTGCAGGAACGAGCGTTTCGTGCACTATGCAAATGAACGCATAAGCGAAGAACTCGTTTATGCACCTAACCACCGAATTGATCCGGAATATGAAGAACTGGACGAAGCCATTACATGGGACAACCGATATATTGTCCCTATGATGACTTACCTTACCTATCGTCTGCAACTGGTCAAATTGCAGAAAAATGCCAAGAATCGAAACCGCCGTGTCTGGTGGATATTCGTGCATGTAATCATGCGGGAAGATTACACACAGCTTTTTGACGGGAAGTTCGAAAAATTTCTGACGGAGTTGCATGATACAGTCATGACAATGTTACATGACGAATACACACGATTGTCTAACAAGAAAAAATAAAGGTATATGGTCATCAAACATTTGGAGAATAAAATCCGACTGGTGGGCATCATCTGCACTGCTTTTCTTGCAGGGTGTATCATCATCAGCGTATCAAGTATCTGGACTGCCCGGACAATGGTGACGGACGCGCAGAAAAAGGTGTATGTGCTGGACGGAAATGTACCTATACTCGTAACCCGTACGACGATGGACGAAACACTGGACGTGGAGGCCAAGAGCCACGTAGAAATGTTCCACCATTACTTTTTTACTCTCGCACCGGACGACAAATACATCCGCTATACGATGGAAAAAGCGATGTACCTGGTCGATGAGACGGGACTGGCACAGTACAATACCCTCAAGGAAAAGGGATTTTACTCCAATATATTGGGTACGAGCGCGGTGTTCTCGATATTCTGTGACAGTATCTCCTTTGACAAAAAGAATATGGAGTTCACCTACTATGGTCGGCAGCGAATCGAACGTCGGAGTAATATCCTGATGCGCGAACTGGTTACGGCAGGGCAACTTAAACGTGTGCCGAGAACGGACAATAATCCGCATGGACTGCTCATAGTAAACTGGCGCACATTGCTGAACAAAGATATCGAGCAAAAAACAAAGAGTAACTATTAAATCACCAAAGATATGAATATCAAAGGATTCAAACGGATGTTGTTCGGCGAGAAGATGCCGGACAAAGATGACCCGCAGTACAAGGAACGCTACGAGCGAGAGGTGCAGGCCGGGCATAAATTCGCCAAGGCGACACGCATCGACCAAGCGGCGGCCAAGGTGCAGGGCTTTGCCAACGCACACCGGACGCTGTTTCTGGTCATCGTCTTTACATTCGTCATCGGAGCTTTCGTATGGAACGCCTACCGCTTGGTAACTGTGTACAGACACAGTCCGGTAAGTCGCACGGCGACGGAAATGCAGGATTCTGTGCTTCGGGAACGGCACAAGCTGTTGCAGGAAGTCGAAATAAGGGAACGTAAAAACAGAGGGGACAAACCATAGTAAAAAGAGTACTTATGAATACACGGCTTGAAAAATCAGTCCGTTCGTCAGACGAATGGTACACGCCAAAGGAGATACTGGACGCATTGGGCAAATTCGACCTTGACCCTTGCGCTCCCATCCGTCCGTTGTGGCCGACTGCAGAGGTCATGTATGACCAGAACATAGATGGGTTGTCCCAGATATGGGAAGGGCGTGTGTGGCTCAATCCTCCCTATTCGCGTCCTCTTATCGAGCTATTCGTCCGGAAATTGGCAGAACATGGCAACGGCATTGCATTATTATTCAACCGTTGCGATTCCAAAATGTTTCAGGACGTCATCTTTCCAAAAGCGACGGGAATGAAATTCCTACGCCACCGCATCCGATTCTACCGACCAGGCGGAGCACGAGGTGACTCTCCCAGTCGCGGTAGCATCCTATTAGCTTTCGGAGAAGACAACGCAGAGATACTGAGAAATTGTGCCATTGAAGGCAAATATGTACAACTCAATTAAAAGATGTATAATGAAGATATTGGAGAAAATCAATTTTCGCCAACCGAAATATATGCTTCCCGCCATCCTTTATTTCCCCCTGCTCGGCACGTCTTATTTCATCTTCGACCTGTTTCAGACAGAAACGATAGAAATACAAGACAAGGCGTTGCAGACGACGGAGTTCCTGAACCCCGAATTGCCGGGGGCACAGATCAAGGACGATGGCATAGGCAGCAAATACGAGAATATGGCGAAATCATGGGGTAAGATACAGGACTACTCCGCTGTAGATAACATAGACCGGGAAGAACCCGATAAAAACAAGGAAGAGTATGAATCGAAATACACGCAGGACGACATCGACCTGCTCACGGAAGAACAACAGGAAAAAGCTGCGGCAGCGGAAATTGCCTCTGCCAAGACACGAGAACAGGAAGCACTTGCCGAACTGGAAAAAGCACTCGCAGAGGCGAGACTGAGAGGGCAAAACGCGACTGTACCCCCGGCAGAAACGGACACGGCCAACATTGCTCCACCACAAGGAGCAGCAGCCTCCGGAACCATCAACGAAGAGAGCCGGGCTGTGAAAACGCCATCAGCGGACGAACCGCCCAGCGAGGTGGTACGCAAGGTGAAGACAACCTCGGACTACTTTAACACACTGTCGAAGAATGTCCGTGAACCGAAACTCATCCAAGCCATCATTGACGAGAACATCAAAGCGGTGGACGGCTCGCGCGTGAGGTTGCGCCTGCTTGACGATGTGGAGATTGGCGAGTGTGTGATAGCAAGGGGAACATACCTGTACGCTACGGTAAGCGGATTCTCATCCGGGCGCGTGAAAGGTAATATCAGCAGCATCCTCGTGAATGACGAATTGGTGAAAGTGAGTCTCTCACTCTATGATACAGATGGCATGGAGGGGCTGTATGTGCCCAACAGCCAATTCCGGGAAACGAGCAAGGATGTAGCAAGCGGGGCAATGTCGGGCAATATGAACATGAGTATGGGAAGTACAACAGGAAACAGCCTTGCACAATGGGGGATGCAGGCGGTGAACAATGCCTACCAGAAAACAAGCAATGCCATTAGCAAAGCTATCAAGAAAAACAAAGTCAAGTTGAAATACGGAACTTTCGTGTATTTAGTGAATGGACAGGAAAAAAGGAATTAAAACGATGATGACATGGAAACAGATTTATCAGAATATCACAAAGGTACGGATGGGCTTTATTATGCGGACTATATAGCCCCAAATAAAGCCGAAACATTTATCGGAAAACTTGTGAGTACCGAATGGTGGCATCACAGAGGGCAGTTTGCCCTAATATGCAACTTCCGAACAGAAGACAGACGGAGGATTGCCTTATTCGCTTTTCAAAAACATACCGGTTTTTACGGACCAAGATACGGGAATGTTAATTTCAAAACAGTGGAGAAGGGCACTCTTTGGCAATGTGAAATCCAAATGACCCGGACGGGACGTTGTACTTGGGCGCGTGCCAAGCAGATAAAGAAATGAAGCGAAATAGGGAAAAGAAATCAATATAAATATTTTTAATCATGTGCCTATGAAATCTTCAAACTACTTAAAAAAATTATACGGGAATCCGACAGATGAAAAATATACACCGGGATATGGTGTATTACCCATTATCAAATATATACCCGAAGGCAAGATAGTCTGGTGTCCTTTCGATACGAAGCACAGTGAGTTTGTGCAGAAATTCAAGGATGCCGGTTTCCATGTCGTGTATTCCCATATCTATAACGGACAGGATTTTTTCAACTATGAACCGTCCCAATGGGATATACTCGTATCCAATCCTCCTTTCAGCCGGAAGGTGGAAGTCTTTGAACGCTGTCTGAAACTCGGAAAACCATTCGCCTTGCTGATGTCCAACTATTGGCTGAACAACGTAGCACCCTGCCGACTTTTCCAGAATACTGATCTGGAATTACTCATGTTCGATAAACGTATTCAGTTCGGAAAAGGGAAAAACGTACCGTTCAACAGCAGCTATTTCTGCCATAAAATACTTCCGAAACAAATCATATTCGAACAGATAGATGTTACGGACAAATCTCCAAGTTGTATGCAGGATGACATCCCAGATAAGGCAAATATCAATCCGCAAGAGAATAAAGCAATCATGAATTTTCAATTATAACTCTGTATTTCAATGAAAAGGAATTTATTTGGCATTATGCTTCTATCAGGTATTTCCATTTTACCGAAAGTTAACGCACAAACTACCTACGAAGAAATGGAACAACTGACGGTGAACGAACAGATAACAACTGTCATCACGGCATCGGAACCGGTGCGTTTCGTGGATATTTCCACTGACAAGGTGGCGGGCGATCAGCCCATTGACAACATCATTCGCCTAAAGCCCAAGGAAAGCGGACACGAGGATGGTGAAATACTCGCCATCGTCACCATTGTGACGGAACGATACCGCACACAATACGCACTGATTTATACCACAAGGATGAAAGAGGCAGTAACGGATAAGGAGATATTGCTACAAGAGCGTAATGCGTACAACAATCCGGCAGTCTCAATGTCCGCTGCCGACATGACACATCATGCACGGCGCATCTGGAACTCACCTGCAAAAATCCGCAACGTAGCTACCAAAGCACACCGCATGGTGATGCGTCTGAACAATATCTACTCGGTGGGTGACTACTTCTTCATAGACTTTTCCATCGAGAACAAGACGAACATCCGTTTTGACATTGATGAGATACGGATAAAGCTGACAGACAAGAAACTCGCCAAGGCAACCAACGCACAGACTATCGAACTGACACCTGCCCTGGTTCTGGAATCGGGCAAGACATTCAGACACGGCTATCGGAATGTGATTGTCGTGAAAAAGATGACCTTTCCCAATGACAAGCTACTGACCATCGAAATGACGGAGAAACAGATTAGTGGCCGTAACATCAGTCTGAACATCGACTATGAGGATATACTGGCGGCAGATTCGTTCCATGCAGATTTATTGGAGGAGGAATGACTATGAAAAAGACAATCATCGTGATAATTACCTGCGTGTGTATCGCTGCAAGTGCAAATGCACAACAAGGTAGCGGACGCCTCTCGCTTGGCACAGGGCTACTCTACAAGAACGGCATGGATATAACGCTCGCCTACGAACACGAAATGAACTATCGCCATACGTGGGAGTTCTTCGTCAACGGCTATCTACAATGGGCAGAGTGCGCTTCGTGCGGGCATATCTGCCCGGAATCATTTTGGCGAAACTACCGCAGCTACGGTTTTGGCGTGGCCTACAAGCCGTGCATGACGCGGGGACGCAACCACTATGGCAGTCTGCGTATCGGAGCTTCAGCCGGAAGCGACATGAATAAGTTCCTCGGTGGCCTGCACTTCGGTTACGAACACAACTATGTGCTACGGGCCGGATGGACACTGTATTGGCAAGTGAAAAGCGATGTGATGATAAAAGGTGCGGACGTGCTGCGAGCAGGTGTCGTGCTGGGTGTGAAACTACCTATAAAATAGGGAAACAAAAAAAGAAAGCAATATGATACGAAAGATACATTTGGTGGCAGCGGCAACGGCTGCCGTGCTTTGCGCTGCCTGTGACACGCATATAGACGTACCCGATACAGCAGTTCGTCCAGGACATATCCTCTGCGAGGATGGAACAGCCTTGCCTTACGCACAATATGAACAATCGGGGAAAAAAGCGATAGCGGTTGTCTTCGATACCGAAAAACGCGGAGATACGGAGGGGGACGGTTATGCAGTTTACCTGTGGGACATTGCTCCACAGGCATTCGCCGACAGCCTCGGCATCGCACAAGGCACATCGGCTGACATCATGGCTTATGATGGCAATGAGAATACATTCGCACTGTATGATACACAAGAAACCGCTTCGCCAATGGCAGAAGCGGTTTTCGACCTATGGCGGTACGGGCAGAGTGCCTATGTACCGTCCGTGGCAGAGATGCGGCTGCTCTACACCATGCGAAAGATAATCAACCCTGTCATCGAACAATGTGGCGGTGAGCCGTTACCACTGGATGAAAACGACTGTTGGTACTGGACATCCACAGAAGTCGAAAAGCAACAGACAGCCAAGGCATGGCTCTATTCCATGGGGAGCGGCGCAATGCAGGAAACACCTAAAGTACAGGCGCACAAAGTACGCCCTATAATTACCATAAACGAATAAAAGATAGAAAGATATGAAAGATACAGATATATTTTTCAGCATAGCATTGATGATATTGGGAATTGTCCTCATGTATAAGTCCATGAAAGGTAATTCATGCCGACAAATACTGGCAAAACTCGCAGATTCCATAGCATCGGATAAAGAAGATATTAATTTTCAAATTAAAAGGTTCGGCTACCTTTTGGACGAAATGACTGCCGATAATGAAAAAAATTCAATCTTGAAGCGTCATGCCGACAGACTGGAGGAACTTATCACGCAATTAGACCGCACACGAAACGAGCTTGAAACAAGTAATCTGTCAATGGCGGATATTAACGGAGAGTTGAAAAGAAGTAATGCCGAACTTGTAAAGAGAGCAACCCAATTACGCAATGAGATACAGCAAGACGAGCTTGTCATCCAAAAGATGCAAGAACGCCTTGATTCTCTCAAAAGAATCAAAGTGGGGCTTGAAATAGCCCTGAATAACATTCAGGCAGAAGAAGTACACTATCTCTCGGAACCGGTATTCAGTTTGGGTATTACCCCATCCATCAAAAGCCATCTTGAATCTCATGGAATATTATATATCGGAGACCTGATTCATCTTAACGAGCAATATCTCATGGAAATCTGGGGTATCGGTCCGGTAACACTTGATAAGATAAAAACAAAACTGAACGAGAATGGTGCATGGTTCGGTATGGATGTAATCAGAGTAGGTAATCATTGGTATCGTAGAAAACAAGGACTAATAACAGACTGACTTATGGAAGAAAGTAAGGAATTGCAAGGGTTCTATAAAATATTCCGCACAGTGGTATATGTGTCCGTGCTGCTGGAGTTCTTTGAATATGCCATTGACCCTGCAATGCTCGACCACTGGGGCGGCATACTGACCGACATTCACGGACGCATCAAACAATGGATGATTTACCACGACGGCAATCTTGTGTACAGCAAAATCGCAACGGTACTGCTTATCTGCATCACTTGTGTCGGAACGCGGAACAAGAAGCATCTGGAGTTCAACGCACGCCGGCAGGTGGTGTATCCATTGACGAGTGGGTTATTGCTGCTCGTACTCTCCGTATGGCTGTTCGGCCATACGATGGAAACAAGGCTTTATACCTTACCTCTGAATATCATTCTCTATATGATTGCCTCCATTGCTGGCGTAGTACTGGTACATATCGCATTAGACAACATTTCAAAGTTCATCAAGGAGGGATTGATGAAAGACCGTTTCAACTTCGAGAATGAAAGTTTTGAACAATGTGAAGAAAAAGTCGAGAATGAATACAGCGTAAATATCCCCATGCGATACTACTATAAGGGTAAATTCCGTAAGGGGTGGATTTCTGTAAGCAACTGCTTTCGAGGAACATGGGTAGTTGGAACACCGGGATCGGGTAAGACTTTCAGTATCATAGAGCCGTTTATCCGACAGCATTCGGCCAAAGGTTTCGCCATGGTGGTGTATGACTACAAGTTTCCTACATTGGCGACCAAGCTCTACTACCATTACAAGAAGAACGAGAAACTGGGCAGAGTACCCCAAGGGTGCAAGTTCAACATGATTAATTTTGTGGATGTGGAGTACAGCCGTCGGGTGAATCCAATTCAGGCAAAGTACATCAACAATCTTGCGGCGGCCAGCGAAACGGCGGAAACATTATTGGAAAGCCTACAAAAGGGTAAGAAAGAGGGAGGCGGCGGAAGCGACCAGTTCTTCCAAACCTCGGCGGTAAACTTCCTTGCCGCTTGTATCTACTTCTTCGTGAATTATGAACGTGAACCCTACGATGCCAACGGCAAGCCTCTATATGCGGAAAGACAGCAAGATCCGCAGACCAAATTCTGGAAACCGACAGGTATCGTGCGCGACCGTGAAGGCGGCAATATCGTGGAACCTGCCTACTGGCTGGGAAAGTATTCGGACATGCCACATATTCTGTCATTCTTGAATGAAAGTTATCAGACGATTTTCGAGGTACTGGAAACTGACAATGAGGTTGCTCCGCTGCTTGGTCCATTCCAGACAGCTTTCAAAAATAAGGCAATGGAACAATTGGAGGGTATGATTGGCACGTTACGTGTTTATACCTCGCGTCTGGCAACCAAAGAGAGCTACTGGATATTCCACCGGGATGGCGATGACTTCGACCTGAAGGTGAGTGACCCGAAGAATCCGAGTTACCTGCTGATTGCAAATGACCCGGAAATGGAATCCATCATCGGTGCATTGAACGCTCTTATCCTAAACCGTCTCGTTACCCGTGTGAATACCGGGCAGGGGAAAAATATTCCTGTGAGTATTATAGTGGACGAGTTACCGACACTTTACTTTCACAAAATAGACCGTCTGATAGGTACGGCGCGAAGCAATAAGGTGAGTGTAACGCTCGGCTTTCAGGAACTACCGCAACTGGAAGCCGATTATGGTAAGGTAGGTATGCAAAAGATCATTACGACGGTAGGTAATGTGGTAAGCGGCTCGGCACGTGCCAAAGAAACGCTGGAATGGTTGTCCAATGACATCTTCGGCAAGGTGGTCCAGGTCAAAAAAGGCGTGACTATTGACCGGGACAAAACAAGTATCAATCTCAATGAGAATATGGATAACCTTGTGCCTGCCTCGAAAATCTCGGATATGGCAACCGGATGGATATGCGGTCAGACGGCACGGGACTTTGTGAAGACGAAAACAGGTATGGGCGGTTCAATGAATATTCAAGAATCGGAAGAGTTCAAGACTACAAAGTTCTTCTGCAAAACAGATTTTGATATGGCAGAAATCAAGAAAGAAGAAGCGGCGTATGTGCCGCTGCCGAAGTTCTACACCTTCAAGTCGAGAGAGGAACGGGAGCGCATCCTATATAAAAACTTCGTACAAGTGGGGCAAGATGTGAAAGAGATGATAAAAGACGTTCAGAATAAGCGCAACGCGAAATAAAAATCCGGCTGTCTGACATATAATGTAAATAAAAACAACAAAAACCGTCAGTACAATCGTACTGGCGGTTTACTACTAACTAATCTCTTCTTCTGGTTTATCAGGAGAGCTACCTGCTTAATAATTGGGTGAGTTGCTGATGGCAATTTTTTCGTATTCCTCTTTGTCAGTACCGCATTCAATTGCCCTGTCAATGACATCCCCTAACTCGTTGTAACAAACTTCTTCATTGACACACTCTGCATCTTTGCCTTTCAACAGATATACCTCATAATAGTCCGACCCATTAAGTGCAATAATGACGTATCCGGTGTGTAACAGTCCGTTTACTTTGATACGAAGTGCAGGCAGGTCTTTGAAGATGGTGGCTGCAAACTCTGCGATACCCCATGACATGAGGACGGGCATAGGGGTAAGTCCTATCAACTGCTCTTGAATGGTCTGTGCTATTTGTATTACATACTCTTTTTCCATAACTATGCTATTTTTAAGATGATTATTGTTTTTTTATTCGAACCATTCTGGGTTGTCCTTTTTCAGTTCGGCAACCAATTCTACGTCTGTCAGTCGCAGGTTTGCCATGTCGGTAAAGAAGAAAACCTCGTCATAGATTCTTTCGGCTTCCTTGCTTGCGAAGCCTTCGTTTGCATCGTTGAAACTACCGGGCTGAAGGGCATCGAGCAAAGTAATCGAGCCGATAAGGAGTTCTTCACCCTCGTTGGATTCCACCACACGGCAAGGATAGTTATTGCCACCAAATTGTACTTCTTGTGTTTTCATACGCTTGTTATTTTAATGGGATATGCTTTCCATTTGTCTTGAGGTATTCCATAAGACACTTTGCTTCTTCATGTGATGCACGATTGCGGTCATCATAGCGACGTGTCTCATCCGCCATCACAATGATGCACTCCTTAAACAATCTATAGAGGCTCTGTTGCAGTGTGGGGTGCATATCAGGTATAGCGGCTGCAAAACGCTTGGGATTGAAACTAAAACTATTCACTGCCATTTCCCATTCTTTGGCAAGTTTGTACTCTTTGCTTTCTTTGATGTTGTCCATTGTCATGAAATTTTAATGATTTATTTTTCTTCCCTCTGTTCAGTTCTATATTCTGTCTGAACCGCTTGGGATTTACAGATGCTTTACAGGACTGACGAACAAGCTATTTCCAACGCTTTTTTTGGAAAATTACTCTTTCACAGAAAGGAAGAATTTTATAAAAATGCACTTCAAAGCGATGGAATCAAGCGCGGCAGTCCACCTTCGCGTCTGGAAAACCAACCGGCGAGGACAGGAAGGGACCGGAGAAGGAATAAGATGGAAAAGATAAAAAGGAGGAAACTGATAGGTATAAATGGAGACGGGTGGCGGCGGGGTATTGGGAGGTAGCTATAAATGGGATAGAAAAGGCATAATCGCGCGGATGGCGGGTTTGCCCGGCAGACGCGCCGCCCGACAACGGTTTGGAGCAGTTGTCCGTGAATATCTTCACCTTAATCTAATTACAAATTAGGAACGAATAGAGGACAGATTACTCTACCCTCTATTCGTTGGTTACTGATTATGGTTAAGCTGCAATATCTTCCTCTTGTGGCTGTTCTTCGGTCTGCATCCCTACTTCGGATTGCTGTTTGTCAGATTGCTCCGCTTCCTGCTTTGCTTGTTCCTGCACCAAAAGAACGGCTTTTTTCTCTTCGATACGTTGGTGACGCTTCTCATACACTTCATTATGTCCGTTCTTGATGTCTGCCAACAGGTCGGGCATATGTTTTTGTGCGAAGTCAAGCAAGAGGGATGCAATGGCATTGTTGCCGTATGCGTTCTTGAAATTAGCAATTAGAAAATCCCTGCGAATAATAGCTTTCTGCTTGCTCGTGAGATTGGCAATGATGTTTATCTTTTCTTCATCTGTAAGGTAGGAATAAGGCTTTTTTCCCTCGATACCTACCGCTTCGAAATGCTCTTTGCGGAGGGATGATAGCAAGAAGAAATAAATCATCTTGTCCTCGTCTTGCCCAAACTTGCAATCGGACATATCAACCTCCAAAATCTGTTTTTTTGTGTCCTCTACAGTCTTTTCAAGGGCAATTTCCTTGTTGCGTTTGTCTTGCTTTTCCAACTTCTCTACCGGTGAAAGCGTCTGCTCCTGTTTTGTGTCATTGGTAGTACAGGTAACTTTCGGAACATAACAGAGTACGATGTCCTTGCTCTCAATACGGAAATAAAGGATGATTTCACCTGCTTCACTTCGGGTACGGATTTCTTCGCATTCTTCCGTGTAATCGTTCAAATCCTGTTCGAACTCGCTCTGTGCCTGTTCGTATTCTTCGGTGGTGTCATACTCATCTTTTCGGGGTGCTTCGGGCTGTTCGGGATATGCCTTTGCATAATAGTTAAGGCTTTCCACTTCGTACCCCATGGCGGTAAGACGTTCTACTACGGCTTCATTGTAGTTAGCAATTTCATGACAGAGGGGAACATCGGGACGTTCTTCCATAAGGCGCACGGCTTTCTCTGTGAGGTATGCCGCATTCATTTCAGCAAGGCAAGTACGATTGGCGCAATTTCCGCAACCGCCCTCGCAAAATAACATCATATTATTTGTATTGTGAGGACACGACAGACAGAGGGTCTTGTCAAATGCGTATCGCTCCAAGTCGGTGGTATATTGCCGTTCGATGTTCCGTGCAACATCAGAGGCTTTCATTCCTCGCCAACTATTGTACTGCACCCCCTCTTTAAGATGCTTGTTGTACACCTCTTTCTGAATATCTTCCCCATAACGGCAAATTTCGCTCGCTACGCTGATTGTGATTTCGTCCTGTTCCAAAAGCTGTGCGATTTCGGGCATTAAGGAAACGAATTTAAGCCGTGTGCGGATATAGCTTTCGTTTTTACCGAACTGCACCGCCAAAGACTGCACATCGTGGCGACCACTATCAATGAGCTTTTGGTAGGCATTTGCTTCCTCTATCGGGGTAACATCCTTGCGCTGGAGGTTTTCAGTTACCGCCATTTCTTCGGCAACTTCGTCTGAAATTTCCATAACGACAGCCGGAATGTCTTCCAATCCTGCCATGAGGGAGGCACGATATCGGCGTTCTCCAAAAACAATCTCAAAGCGGTTGTCTTCTATCGGGCGTACTCCAATAGGCTGTAACACACCCTGCTGACGAATGCTCTCGGAAAGTTCTGCAAGGCTCGCTTCGTCAAAATTCTTACGTGGGTTGTAATTGCTCGGCTGCACGTTTGCCAATGCTACCATTGTGGTGTTTTTCTCTACTGATTGAATTGCTGTTGTTTCCATAATCATAAAAATTTAATTGGTTTAATATTTAATTTTTTATTTTCCCTTTGTTCGGTTCTCTTTTCTGCCTGAACCGCTTGGGATTTACAGATGCTTTACAAGGACTGACGAATAAGCGATTTCCGACGCTTTTTCCGGAAAATTACTCTTTCGCAGAAAGGAAGAATTTTATAGGAAATGCACTTCAAAGCGACGGAATCAAGCGCGGCAGTCCACCTTTGCGTCTGGAAAACCAACCGGCGATGGCAGGGATGGACCGGATGAGTGGCATTAAAAGAATATAGAAAAGGAAGAATACGCTGAAAGGCGGATGGTAAAACGGATGGAACTATAAAGGGATGATTAACGATACAACGGGACAAGCGGAAGGACGTAAGACCAGACGGTGTAAAACAGGAATGGAACTTACCAGATAAAAATCCTTTGAGCCATTTCGCTAAATAAATCTGTATCAATTGCCTGTTTTACCAGAAATTTGCATTATTTTTGCAGTAACGAAACAGCTGTTTCGGAAACAGCCGTTTCGGAAATGGCAATAAAAAAGGATAAGGATATGAGATTTTTTGACAGGACAGAAGAAATAGCCTCTCTTCGCAAGATTCGCGAAATGGCCAAAAACAATGCTCAGTTTACAGTGGTAACGGGACGTCGCCGTATCGGTAAGACATCACTCGTGTGGAAGGCATACGAGGACGAACCGATTCTCTATTTCTTTGTTGCCCGGAAAGCCGAAGGCGATTTGTGTGAGGACTACCGGCTTGAAATAGAGAACAAGTTGGGGGTCCCAACCATGGGGCGGGCCGAACACTTCACTGATGTGTTCGAGTACCTGATGAAACTTTCGGCAGAACGTCCCATCACACTCTTTATCGACGAGTTCCAGGAGTTTTTCCGTGTGAACAAATCGGTGTTCAGCGATATGCAGCGCATCTGGGATCTATACAGCCCGAAGTCCCGTATTAACCTGATTGTCTGTGGTTCGATTTATTCCATGATGACAAAGATATTCAAGGATAAGAAAGAGCCGTTGTATAACCGGCAGTCGCGCTTTATGACTGTGCGTCCGTTTACCCCAACTGTTCTGAAAGATATTCTTTCGGAATACAACCCCGGCTACACGGCGGAAGATCTGCTGGCCTTGTACGCTTTCACGGGCGGTGTGGCGAAGTATGTACAACTACTCGTGGATGCAGGAGCAACAGCCAAAACGACTATGCTCGACCAGATTATAAAGGCCGACTCCATATTTTTGGGCGAGGGTAAAGCGATTCTTATCGAAGAGTTCGGCAAGGATTACGGAATCTATTTCTCCATACTATCGGCCATTGCACGAGGAAAAACATCCCGTTCGGAAATTGAAAACGTGGTAGGCAAGGAAATCGGCGGTTATCTTACCAAGCTGGAGAAAGAATACGAAATCATATCGAAGAAGCAACCGCTGTTCGAGAAGAGTTCCGCCAAGAATGTCCGGTATGTCATCGAGGATAATTTTTTCACGTTCTGGTTCCGCTTCATCTACAAGTACAGCTATATGCTGGAGATAGAGAACTATGGAAGTGTGAAGATGATTATAGGTCGGGATTATGAAACTTTCAGCGGTCTGATGCTTGAACGTTACTTTAAACGTGTACTGATAGAACGGCAAGTCTATACGCGTATCGGAGGCTGGTGGGACCGCAAGGGTGAGAACGAAATAGACATAGTAGCTGAAAACGAACTGGACGATACGGCGACATTTTTCGAAGTCAAACGCAAGGCCGAAAATATCGACATGGAAAAACTGGAAGCGAAAGCAGCCGCTTTCATGCGTGCAACGGGAGAGTTCAAAGGTTATTCCCTGTCATACAAAGGGTTGTCAATGACTGATATGTAGCAATACATATCGGCATAACGTACTAACAGAAGTCACAGATTTAAAAGAACGGTAAGCGAGGGACATACCCTCACTTACCGTTTTTTTCCAAATACTCCTTCATCGCCTCATTTACAATGTCTCTCAATGACATATTCTTCTCAATAGCAAGGAATTTCATACGCGTATGAACACTCTTGTCGATAACGAAATTGCAATGTACCGCAGGCTCTTTTTCAGTTTTAAGTGGTGTGGCTTCCTTCTTTTGCGGAGATTTCTTCGTGGATGACAGCAATCCGTCCAGTCCGCTTTTCATACTGTCTTTCAATAAATCACTCTTGCCCATATTGTCTTATTTTAATTTCAAAACCTCTTGTGCTAAAGCCATATAATCTTTGGCTCCATTGCAGTTCTTATTGTACTCAAAGACGTTCTTTCCCTTTATAGGAGCTTCGGCCAGTGCCACATTGTCCCGTACAATCGTTTTGAACACTTTGTCACAGAAAGAGTCATTGATAATTTCAGCTACGCTCTTGTTGAGTGTCTTGCGCTTGTCAAACTGGGTAATAACAATGCCACCAATACTCAGGTTCGGGTTCAGGCGTTCCTTGACAATCTCAATTACGCTTGTAATCTTCGCCATTCCGCGCATGGCGAGGAATTGTGCCTGCACCGGAATAATCAGAAGGTCCGCTGTGGTAAGGGCATTGAGTGTCAGCAAGCCCAGTGAAGGTGGACAGTCAATCAGGATGTAGTCAAACTTCCGACTGTCAAGCAATTTCGCAATCAGGCCTTTCAGTATCAACTCACGTCCCGGCTCGTTTATCAGTTCGGATTCTGCCGCCGACAGGTCGAGACAGGACGGCACAACAGCAAGTCCGTTCTCCAGTTCGATAACCGGTAAGGGATATTCACCTCTCATTGCCCCATACACCGTTTGTTCTTCCTCAATGGAGAGACCACACGATTCTGTAAGATTTGCCTGCCCGTCCATGTCGATAGCCAGTACACGCTTTTTCTTCTGTCGCAAAGCAGCGGCAAGATTGATGGTGGTAGTTGTCTTGCCAACCCCACCCTTATGATTCAAAACAGCTATAATTTTTGTCATAATTTGATGTCTTTATATGCGATACAAAGATAATACTATTCTTAGTAAATACTATAATTAGTATATACTATTTTACTAAAAAAAGTATTTTAGTATTTACTACTATACTAAAATACTAATAAACTAAATGTAGTAAGTACTACTTTCAGTAATAGCTAACTTACTAACTTCCTACTTTACTATAATTAGTAAATACTACATTTAGTATTTGTTGTTGTTCAATACTATATGCACATCATCAGAACGGCAAGTCTTCCTTGTCCTCTTGCGGCATAGCTACCGGTGGTACAGGTGCATTGCTTGCGGCATCCGTCGGACTCTCTGCTTCTGAAGTTGTACCCTCACGCTTTCCGGTATTGATGAACTCCAATGCGTCTGCCGTAATGGATAGTTGAATCTGACAGTTTTCATCCTTATCCTTCCACAGTGAAGCCGAAAGTGTCCCTTCAATGAGCAGTAACCGTCCTTTGGTAAGATATTCGGATAGTCGAATATGGTTCTCTTTCTTACTCCGTACCCTTACCCAAGTAGTGATGCTGTTTCCATGTGAATAGTCATCTACCGCAATATCAAATGCAATGAATGAACCGTGTGCTCCAGTAATAACCTGGCAATCCTTGCCAATGCGACCAATTGTGTGAACGTATAACATAATAAATTCTTTTTGTGGCAGGTGGTTAATCCTACCGTTACCTTAGTTTATAAATATTCTTTATTTCCCTCTGTTTGGCCTGTTTGCGACCTCCGGGATGATTTTTTCTGCATCCAAAGGCGGCAGGAACAATCTGGCAAGGCTGAAGAGGAAAAATACGCTCACCAGCGGAGAGGAAGATTTTTGCGCTTCACTTGCGGCTGAATGCCGGCATTGACATGACTGGGACTGGCGATTACCTTTGCGGAAAAATTCAATCCACGGCAGGTTGCACGGCAGCAGAAAAGCGATAAATAGAAGTATATAAAAAAGGAATAGAAAACGCTAAAGCAGGGAATAATAAAACAGGAGAACGGACATGCAGGACTAAGATCCAAAGACTACCTTGAAACTGTGAATAGTGATATAGTTATATCATTCCGCAATTTCAAGTCTGTTCGTGTACCCTTTGAAAAATAACTTGACGCACTTTATGTAACGCGCTACACAAAGCGTGTCAGATTTTTCTTGTAGCAGGCTATCAGTCCTTATACAAAGGGATATAGAAAAAAATTATAAAAGTAACCGACAATAGCTAACGTCAAATACCCCTTGCTCCAATGACCTGATTAGACTATTAAGTCCATAATCACTTATATGTTCATGGATACACACGACGGCCATACAGATAATGACCGCTATTAATACAAAGTATCCGGATAGGGATTTACGCAGCAATGGAGCTTTGCGAATATTTTATGGTATTCTACTTATCAATATGATATGTACTATAAATAAAATTTTTAGCTTTCCTTTGAAAGTTCTCGTGAATTTCTATGGCTATTTGAAAGTAACATTTTTAAGTCATTTTTATTGATGCCCATGTATTTACATATTTTAAACTCACTTATGCCGTCTGATAACATTTCTTGAGCTGCTTTTCTATTCCTTTCATACGCTTCCAGTTTGTCAAAAATGGCATCTGTTAGAAAATCTATCCATTCGAAAAAGACCTTTTCCCCTTCTTGAGTACTAAAATCTATTGTACAGGTTTTCGCACACCTCCTATGAAGTATCAGATAATAAATTCCTCCAATCAGATTCGCCATAATAGCTTTAATATTGATTTTCGCCGGTTTAAACAGATTGTCATAAAACGCAATCAAATTTAGATTCATAATATCCCGTGTTTCTGCTGTTCTCTTTGTCGTTTCATTAATAACCGACATTTCATAAAGTAACAACTTTTGCATTACAGTGTTATCAGACAAGTTCCTATAAAGGGTCTTGAATGTTTCCGCAAAAAACTTTTTAGGTCCCAATATGTTCAGGCTGGAAACGTCAATAGTATCATTGATCCAGAAATCATACTGCTTGGCAAGCCTGTCGTAAAGGTTTTCCATTGAGCCGTATCTTCTATAAAACACATTAGCTTCTATGTTTGCAGCTTTCATCAATGCACTCAAATTGACATTACCAAAACCATATTCAGCTACAAGCTTTTCAAGTTCGGATATTACCTCCTTGTCTATTTGTTCATTTGTCCTCCTATTTCGAGCTTTCTTTTCTTTCTGTTTCACTATTATATAGTATGTTATAAAAATAAATCTGCAAAAATCAGTAAAAGGAAATATTTTTATTTTAGCTTTCGATAAACTTCTTCTTTTCTGAATTGACGATAATATCCCAAGGTAGGCTGTAAGTATTTATACAGCTATTCCATTCTCTTTTCATTTGTTTTGATATAGAGCAATTGGGTCTGTTGCAAATATACATTTTTATGCTTTACAAACAATAGACAGAATATAAAAACTACGTTTACCAATAAATTTGCATTTCAATAATAGACGTATTAATTTACTTATTTATTGCTATATTATAGGAAAATCTCCAATTTGAAAAAAGAACACTCACTACACGAAGAAAACTTGCTGCACATCTACATTAAATCCCTGATAGTTTCCGGTTGCGATAAGAGAAGTCAATTTAAATGAGACCCTAATGATTTCATATAAAGAAAACTTCATGTTGGATTATTCATGTGAGAATTATAAGAATGAAGAAGCATTATATATCGAAAAATGAAACTCTATTTTTTCTTTGAAAGAGGATGTATTACGTTTTATATTCACTGTGTAATGACATCTTATTATTTTGTTGAGAAGTGTTCTTTTACAAAGAATTTCGAAAAGGATAATACATCATCAAAATCATAGAACATATTATAAGTTACGGCTACTAAATAATCAGCTTCCACAAAAACAAGACACATAACAGGAGCCTCTGATATAATATCAATAATCGCATAGTCCTGTTTTTTTAATTCTTCTATTTTTGAGGTTATGGGGGCATGACTCTTTATATTAGATAGAATATTGATTTCTATAGAGTAATATTGTATATTTTTCTTTGATTTATTTGGGACTTTAATGAGATAATGCTTACAACAATATCCGATCTTAGCCAACTCTGTCTGTTCGTTCACATTATTACAAAAAGCGTTTAAAATAGGAGAGATTATGTATTTATGAGACGAGACAAATAAAGCAGTATCTTTGGAATTAGTATCCTCATAGACAATATTATTATCCCAACAATAATTGAAATTTTCAAGTACCTTATATGAAAACTTATCAGATATACTATCGCTACAGATTGCAGCAGCATGAAGATATGCACACATACAAAATATAGTACATAGTATATATTTTATGTTACACATAAATCTTATCTCCTTTTTATACTAACTTCTTTATAAAAATTCGCTTTAATATTGGGTGGAGTAGCATATTCAATTTCTATATAAAGTTTTTTATAAAAAACTAATTCAGAAATTGCACTATCCGCATCAACTTGAGTTGACCCCGATAATTCTTTTACTTGATCTTTAAACTCACTAAAACTTCCTATTATTTCAACGCACCCTGCTGCTCCCCATCCAATATGAGTAAGATCTTCAGGACCAGCGTGAATGTAAAAAGTTCCTTTTAGAACTATTGCACCATTATGTTGAGAATATGTATTATGTACCTCATAGGCTTTTTTATATTCTGGTGCAGGCTGCCTATTGAGCTTATGCAAGCCACTATTAACCCATCCAATTGTTTTATAAGAACTAAAATTTGGTGGGTTATAATACGGCATGAAGCGTAATGCTTTCCATGTATATTTTACACTTTGACCTTTATCATCAGTACCTTTGATATAGACATAATATACAGGGACTCCATAGAGCTCTATTTTGCTATTCTTATCCATATCACTGCATGGATAAGATTTTGCATAATAGGTATCCCCAGTTTTTGTACCAGAAATAATAATATCCACATCTCGGAGTTTCATATAAGTAAAGATTTCAATAATAAGACATATAATTTCAGCAACACATGACCCTGATAAATGATTTACAGATGGGCATAACTATGCCCATCTGTAAATTTAAAATTATTCAATACTATTCTTGATGATATTCGCTTTCCCAAATAGCATCTTCCGGATTATCGCCTTTATGACCGGCAAGCTGTATCACGAAGCTTTTTGCCGGGAAATACGGTGTGATGTGGATGTCAAGAAGCACACGGTCTTTCTGATTCGGGTCTTGTTCAATCTTCATAACCTTGAAGCGTTCGATGAGTTTGTTCGGTCCCATTACACTATCGAGGAATTTCACAACCTGACCACGTAAATCTGCTTCCGTGCGAGTAGTCCAATTTTCAAATGCCCGACGGTTCAGGAAGTCAATCAGTACCTTCGTTATATAGTCGAATACACGAACTACGGAGTAGGTCTGCAAGCCAAGATTATCTCCATTAAATAATGTCTTGGCGGAGAAAGCCATAACCTTGCTGTACTCGTTCACCATCGGCACAAGACCCATACGTTCAAGCTCGGAAATCTCGCTCTTGCGAAGGTCGAAGCGTACACTTTCTACTTCATTAAGTCCACCAAATTTCTTTCCGGCTACTACCTGAGACATTAAGGTGTTGTATATTTTTCCGGCAAGTGAAGAAGATGGCGGAATATAAAGATTTTCTTCTTCTCCAACGCTTTCCTCTCTTTGACGACCAAGCAACCAGTTACAGGTCATAATAGTATTCGATTTGAACACATCTCCACTCGTATGATTGGCATTGAAGAATATATCTACTACATCGTCCGGAGTTTCGAGGTCTTGGAAGTCTGTAACAAGAAAAACCTTGTTCTCGTATGCCATTTTAGACCACTTATCCAAAATGGCATTTGAGCCTATATATCCAGGAACGACAAGCAAGGAGTAGTTGCGACGCAGGTCAAGACGGTCAAAATTCTGTTTGAGTTCGTTGCTAATGTGGTCAGCGAAAATGGTATTGTCCAAATCCTGAAGCTGCTCCATGGTCGCATTGACAATGGTGACATTCTTCACCTTATCACTTTCCGTGTTCTTGTAAAAGAACGCAATAGTGCGATATGCGCTTTCAAGTTCCCGTGTCCTGGCAAGAGCATTCTTCAAGTTATGATTAAGAAGGTTCTCGGCGTTTTCTGCGGTTTCTTTGGCCTTGTCCCGCATTTGTTCGGCAGTGTCATTCTCACGTAAGAGTTTGAGCCATACGCTTAAGCGATTAACCAAGGCCTTACGTTCATTTTCCCACTGTTCATCCGTGAGGAAGATGTTGCGACGGGCCTTTCGTGCCGGATTAAGATTGGAATACCCATCTATGATATTTTCAAGAAAAGCGAAGCCACCAAATTCTTTGAGTTTGTCTATTGCCGATGCAGATGACTTTTGCGCCTGTTGTGATACGACTTTCTGTGAGGTTGTCGTACTGGCTGTCTGTTGTTGAGTTTCCTGCTTCATCTTAGTAAAAGATTAAAGTTCTACTTTCTTTTGATTTGCCAGAATCTCCTCGATTGATGATTCAATCACGTCCATAATGGCATTTTTGACTTCCGGATTTTCAAGTGCTTTCTGTAAAGCGCGGTTGGAAGTAAGCTGGCGAGTTATTCTGACACCCTGCTCTTTCTCAATGTCAAGTTTACTCAAGAAATCACTCTTCTCTTTAATCTTCTTGGCTCCGAAGTCTCCAAGTCCGGTGAATGTCATGATTTCCTTGATTTCATTACCTTCCGCATCCACGTGGCATAAGTCAACTGTTGGTTCAAAACGTTGGAACACATCTTCAATGGTTTCCAAACCATACACGCTTTCCGGAGCCGCAGGAGCTTCATCTGTCAGTTTTTGAACTATCAAAGTTCGGTTGGAGGGGATTTCCGCGATGGATTCGTTCGCATCGACTTTTACTTCGTTGCCTCCAATTCCATAATTGTAGATTGCCATAGAATTTACTTTTTAATATCATACTTTTTTTATAGCTCTCTTTTGGTTTTGTGACCGTGCGCAATATATGAATTATTTCTGAAACCGTCAAATTTTTAGGAGCATTTTATTGGCATCTAACAAGGAAAAGAGTATATTTGCGAAATAGAATAAAATAAAAGAATAGTATGACTTACCTGAAAATGCCATTACAATTGCAATCGGCTGTTGCCAAGAAATTGCAAAGGTGTTCCTATCAGGAATCGATAGCCCAACACATCATGCTACTGATTCTTTCTCACCATGGGGAAGTTATCGGCCGAGAAGACTTTGGTTCCATGATATGGGACCTTGAGTTCAACCAACTTGTGAAAATCAGCGATTGGGAGGAAGGAGTAAAAAACTCCTTAATAAAAACGATAGAGAAATATGAAAAGAGACTACGGAATGTAGATGTGAACGTTACCCTTTTGGAAATAGAAGAAGAAAATATAGATAAAGTATCTCATATCCGAAGAAAGGCACAAATAACGGTGACCGGAATAATGGATAGAACCAACGAGAAATTCAGTTTTAACACCTCATTATATATAAGCCCTTTATCACAATAATCGAACTATGTCAGACAAGAAACAAATTGCAATAAAGGAACGAATATTAAAGCAGGCTATGGAGTTTTGGGGTGTATCCGATATACGCGATATGGACCCCGTGATAGATTTGCTGCTTGAAGTTTTTGCCCATGAGTCCAACAAGCTGCATCAAGAAATAGATCAGTCCGATTCACGGATACTTCACCGCCTGTCCAGAATACTCATAGGAAACAAATGGTCGCTGCCAAAGCCGGCCCATGCGCTTATGACTATTACCCCCAATCATGGGGAATGTTGCGAACTTGATGCCGAAGATCACTTTTATGCAGAGAAAAACATATTTGGCAAAGGGGATATTCAAGTCTTTATAACCCCTTTGTTTTCCTATAAACTGGTTGATGCAAAAGTCAAAGCAATCGCATACAACGATAGTATAAGGCATTCAACCGATAGCTTTAGCACTCCAACACGCTTCCTTGGCCCTAAAAACCGGATAGCGGATTATTGCGTCTGGGTCGGGCTGGATGTGTCTAAAGAAGTCCTGCAAAACATGGACTCTGTAATGTTTTGTATCAAGCCTTCCGATATGGGGTTACTTCCGTTTATGAATATGGCTTTCTTCTATGACTGCACAGGAAACCGATTGAATGCAAAAACAGGCCTTCATGTTGAAGATCCATATAGTAATGCGCACTACTTTGATGAAATCCGCGATTTTTATAGTGACCTATATTTTAATGTGAGTATAAAAGATGCTTCCAAAGAGAAACATACCTACCGAGAAATGTTTCCCGGTTATGTGGCCGACTGCGAGGTCCCAGATGACTCTGAGAATCTCTTTTGGGTCAAGATAGTCTTTCCGGAAATATTCACGAAAGAAAGTCTTGAAAATCTGGAAGTATATTTGAACACATTTCCGGTTGTAAACAGACAAATCGTTTACAAACAGCATAATTTCCGTTCCACCGGACGAATTATACCCCTGAAATGTCCGGGCCGTACACAATTCTTGAACATACGCTCGTTTCAAGACAACAAAGGCCGGGAATATGTAAACCGACTGAACCAGTATGAGGAAAATCCGACAGGTATATTCAGTCTGTATTTTGGCGACCTTGAACGATTTGATTCGGACAGTGCCCGCTCATTAATTTCAAAAGTGTTACAATTAATGAAAGAAGACGGGAGTGCTTTTGCTTCAATGAATCCGGATGCACTTTCGACGCAGCTCAAAGAGTTGTTCAACAAGATAAATGATATAGAGAAAGGATTGGAGGCCACGCTAAAAGGAGATAACAAAATAAAGGCCTTTGTTTTAAGTGTCCCCCAAAAGGATGCGACCAATGCCGAGATAAAATATTGGGTGACTTCCGGATCTCTGGCGAACGGTTTCAATGAACGCACACTGATACAGCAATTCAACATAGAAAAATATGACGCTTCAGGCATCATGTTGCGCACTTGTATGCAAGGAGGAACAACGCATGATAGCGAACAGGAACTTATTAATAGTTTAAGGTATGGTCTGTTGTCCCGGGAACGGATTATATCTAAAGAAGACATCAAAAGCTACTTGTTTCACAAGCTGGGAAAACATGTTGAATCAGTCGAAGTCGGTAATGGCGTGACTATATCTCCTGACAGCAAAAAAGGATTAATCAGAGTGACAGAGGTCAAGATAAAGTTTGGACAATTTGATAAAGATGAAATTCCCAATCTGGAAGAATTGGCCCATTATCTTGAAAAAGATTTGACTGAACGCTCTGTATGTAATTCAAACTATAAAATCAAATTCGTATGAATGATAGCAATTATAGCCCAAGTTTGGTGTCTGCCCTTAAGATAGCAAGAGGAATGGCACTTCAAGACAAGCATAACACGTTCGGCGTGTCACATCTTGTCATGGCCATGTTTGCAGAAAACACGGGTCTAAAAGAAATTTTATCCTCGATGCAGAAGGATGTCGGCTACATAATGGAATGGTTTGACACCCACCGCGAAATGTATAGGTCCAGTGGCACTTCCACAGAAGAAGTGGAGCCTGACGAAGAAGTGTCAAAAGTCTTGGATGAGTCCGAACGGTCTAAAATTAAATTAGGAGCGGATTCCATAGACTCCATCTGTGTGTTTACCGCCATATTGCGTGAAGGTGTCGTGTATTCGCATCAGCAGATAGAGATGCTGGATGTTTCGGAAGATGACATATTGTCCCACTACAATGCCCTTACCCCGTTGCATTCTTATCAAGGAGAGGAAATGCAGATAACAGCAAGCGTTCCTTATGCCGACAACCTGAAAAAGCAAGAAACCATCAATGCCGGTGGCTTTGTCGTCGGTAGGGAAAAAGAGGTCCGTACTATTTTAGAATGCCTCGAACGCTCAGAGAACAAGGGCATACTGATTGTCGGTGAATCCGGTATCGGGAAGAGTTCCATCATCAACGCCTTTGTCAAAGATATCTGTGAGAATGAAGACGAGATGTTAAAGCAAATATCTATTGTCGGACTCAATACGGCAAAACTGCTCGCATCAACCTCGTCTGAAACGGAGATAGCACAAAAAGTTGTCAATCTGATGCACAAGCTCAACCAATTGGAACAAGCTGTGCTGGTGATTGATGATTTACAGGTCCTTTTGGAGAACAGCGTATCAGGCAAAGCATCCACACTTATCAACATATTAAGTGCGCAAATCAGCGAGGGAGCCGCAAATCTTGTTCTCACACTCACGAACGATTCTTACCGGAAGAACATCGAAAAGCATCCGATAGAAGGGCGTCTTGATATCATAAAGATTGAAGAACTGGATACGGCTACACTTGAAAGTGCCATACAATTACATAAAAAAAGGATTGAAAACTATTACGAGCTGAGAATTTCAGATGCGTGTATTAAAGATTCAATCGCACTCTCCAAACGATATTTTAAGGAACGCAGCCTGCCATATGCCGCCATCGACCTGCTTGACAGAACCGCTGCTGCCGTCCGGCTATGCAATAAGAATGCACGAGCCAGTGTATCTGATTTGGAAGCGGATTTTGAGGAAATAAAGAGTCTCGACGAAAAAATATCTGAAGGGCCGCTTTACTTACTATACCGTTCTGTATTCAGCAAAATCAGTGTCGTATTGACCACCAAACTGTCAGACAACTATGTATGGGATAAAGAAGATGACATCGCGATAAAAGCAGGACGTTTGTCGGGCATCATCAAAGAATTAAAGGCACTATCCGACCAGTCTATTGAAGAGATACGCTCTTCGGAAATAGAGGCGATTGTAGCGGAGTGCACCAATATACCTATCGGAAAAATACAAGCCCGCGAGAAGGATCGACTTTTGAGCATCGAGAGCAAATTGCAAGAACGGGTCAAAGGACAGAACCGGGCCATTACGACTTTATCAGATGCCATTATAGAATCACGCAGCGGACTGAGTGACCCCAAGAAGCCTATAGGTTCATTCTTCTTCCTTGGCCCTACCGGAACGGGAAAAACAGAACTCACAAAATCACTGGCCGAGTTACTGTTTGATGACGAATCAGCCATGATCAGATTTGACATGTCCGAGTTCAAGGAAGAACATTCGGCTGCATTGCTGTATGGTGCACCTCCGGGATATGTAGGATATGAGGAAGGTGGTTTACTGGTCACTCAAATCAGACAGAAACCTTATTCGGTAGTGTTATTCGATGAGATTGAGAAAGCCCATAGCAGCGTTTATGATGTTTTCCTGCAAATGATGGATGAAGGCAAGATACATGATAAACTGGGCCGGGAAGGAGATTTTTCAAATTCCATAATCATTTTCACCTCCAATATCGGAAGCCAGTGGATTGTGGAACAAATACAATCCGGACATACTCCTGATTCCGGAAAGCTCATCGAGGTTATGGCACAGTATTTCCGACCTGAATTTTTGGGACGTCTCACCGAGGTGGTTCCGTTTGCGCCAATAGATGAAAATGTCGCCAAACAGATATTCAACCTCCATTTTGGAAGATTGCAAGAACAACTGATGAAACAGAAAAACATCCAGTTGAATTTGTCGGATGAAGCATTGCAACATCTGGCAAACAAAGGGTATTCTCCCAAATACGGCGCACGTCCGATAGCAGGAGTCATAAGAACTTATATCAAGAAGTCCGTATCTCGTCTGATTGTCTCTG
This sequence comes from Bacteroides sp. 43_108, assembly GCA_001915545.1. Lineage (GTDB taxonomy): Bacteria > Bacteroidota > Bacteroidia > Bacteroidales > Bacteroidaceae > 43-108. The sequence goes on from MNQS01000012.1 coordinate 35,894, forward strand.
AGCAAATCAAGTCGGGTGACAACATCGTCATAAACTATCGAAACGGTGAACTGATATGGGAACAATGTTAGCGCAAAAGAAACCCTTGGAAAGCATCCAACGCAGTCAGGCAATAAATTTTGTCGCAGAAATCTTTTATGATGAACTTCAATTTATTCTTGACCGGCGGCTGTTGGACCATACTATGGTTAATTGCCATGGTATGAACAGTCGTGTGAAATCCAGAGATGTATTAAGTGTTTCGGTACAGCATATCGCGGCGACAAATGCCGACAAAGAATATATATTGCTGAATCTGGCAAGAAACAGCATCTATCATCAATTGCCGGAATTACTATTTCATCCATTGGTGCTTAGCACACCGGGCATGAGCAACAAGGAGATAGTTGAAGCCATCCGAGCCAATGAAAAACAGGATAAAGAGCTTATACAATTCTTTGCACCCTTTGATACAGAGTTTTTCAAAGAAAAGGTCCGTATCAATAACCGCCATCTGAATTTCTTTTCAGACCCGGACTCCAAGAAGAACTTCATCAAGATGATTGAAGTTATGGAAAATGTCGAACTATCCATTACTTCCCATCAGAAATATAAGCTGTTCCTATTCCTCTGCAATGCAGAACGGTATAAAGAGAACCTGCCTGCTATCGAGCAACTGCTTCTTATCGTTTTGGGATTGAAGGTGAAACTGCGACTGGAAGTCCATGAGATTGATGAAACGGTTTACCTTTCCGTCGGTTCCGGATGTGTCGGACAGACATTAGGCCTTAATGGTCTAATGATAAGCGAAACCGATGATTTGACGGCGACAATCATCCTTGATACTCCGACAGATGACTATGAGGAGGTAAAAACGCATCTATCCAATGTCCGCCGGATACTTGAATTTTTCATCCTTTCAACAAGAAATATCGAAGTTGATTATCTGGTACGTGGAGAAACGGATTTTATACTCGGAGAAAACCGATTAGGATATAATATGAACTTATGAAAAATCTAATAATATGAAGATATTGCTATATTTCTTTGCACGTTATTTATTGGCTCCATTATTTGTAGCCGTGATGATATTTGTCTTGACTGGAATAAAAACGATCAAGAGCAAACTTAGCCTGAAGAAATTAATCATATTCATTCTTCTGGCTTCCATTGCCGTCGCTTTACCCAGCCTGTTCGGTTTCCTAAAAAACGAATACGTCTGGGGAGGCTTGACATTCACGATATTGTCCTATATCCTCCTTGGAGCATTGTTCTGCAAACTGTCAACCTCCGATTTGTTCGGAGCAATCGGTATTGGCAGTTCCCGAACAGCGGTCATTCTCACTCTAACCACAATATGCGCTTTAGGCGGATGGTGCTACTATCTGCTGTTTGAACTGATAAGCAAGCTACCTTATTCGCTATGGAACACAACAAATATCCTGTGGTTTGCAATCCCGTATCTGATTATGTACAGCAGAACCCTGTTCCTGGACATCCCGCACCCGATATATACCCCATGGGAATTGAGCTATGGTACCTTTGACCGGAAATATTGGGACAACATAGACAACTTCGGCTTCCGAACGGTCAAAGTTAAGATCAAACGGAATATAAAAGACCCGACATACGCTTCGTTGGTTGTCCGCCTGCCCAATGAAATATCTCTTGGGAATTGGTTCAATTGGGTTATCGAAGACCAAAACAGGCGTTTCCCCCAAAACAAGATTGAAACAGAGAAGGAAGATATGCAAATCGGATGGATGTTCTATACCTCAAAATGGTTTAACTTCCCGTTGTTCATAAGAATACTTGACCCCACTCTGACGAGTGAGGGCAATAAGATTAAGAATAATCAAACGATATATATCCGACGTGTACAAGTAGAAACAAAAACATCATAATATATGAAAACACTAACATATTTGCCTGTAAACTGGGTCAATGGTCTGAAGCTGACCAGCCAGCATTTCTTTGCAAACCAGTATTGCCAAACGGAAGCTCTCAACCGCGAAGCAGGAAGGAGTCTGACCAGTTATAACTATGGTCTTGGAGAGGTCCTTGAAGGGATAGGTGACAATCTTGAAATAGAGATTTCAGGTGATACCATGTCTACTCTCTGTGTCCGCCTGAAAAGCTGCAACGCTATCACCAAAGGCGGTCTGCCCATCGTTTATTACGACGGTTTATACGGGGATGAGAAACCTTGTGCAACCATTTCAGAATCCGGTCTGCAAGCCGAGGACAGCGAGTATATGGTACTAATATCCGTAGATCCGTATCACTTGATACCTGTCGGTGAACCGGACCCGGAAGAGGTGCCTTTGCATCACCCGTATGTCTTGCCGAGCATAAAACTCCATATCGTTCCCAAAAACCAAGTCAACAAATCTTTCTACAGCCAGAATTTTTTGCTGGTGGCAGAGGTATGCAGACAAGGGAATACCTATAAAATCAATCATCAATATATTCCACCGGTACAACATTCCGCTTGCCACGATGGGATTAAAACATTCATTTCCCAATTGGCACGTACCCTACAGTCGATAAAAGAAGACGTGAAACTCATTTACAGCAGGAATGTTGCTGACAAGCGTAGAGATACGCTTGCCAATAATACTTTTGAGCTGTGTAAGGCTTTCTCTGCCTTTTACAACTCAAGAATCTTCTTTATCGAACAAATCGCCTTAGAGCAACCGCCGATATATCTTGTGCAGGCCGTGAATGAGCTTGCAAACGGCCTGAACTCCGCTCTTCAAAGTCTTTCCGAAACGGAAAGAGAACAATTGCTCCAATACTTCTATGAGTGGACCAATGTCACACCCTCTGAATTTATCACGAAGATAGAGAGCCTAACCAAGCTTATGTATGACCATACCAATATAAACCAATCATTGCAGACGGCAGGGGCATTTGTGACACTGCTCAGCAATATGTTCCACAAAATGAGTGAACTGGAATACATCGGAATGGTTCGTGAGAATATTATAGTAGGAGACGAAAGTCACGAAACAATAGAAGCTCAAAAGAAACGATCATGGTCGTTTATAGGTTGAGCGATTAAATCATAGCAAGTATGGAAGCAGAAAACAAAATAGCTCGTTTGAAAGCGAAACTCCGATTTACTTTGGTATTCGCTATCGCACTGATTGTTACCACAACCGGAGGTATCGTAACGATTGTGACTGCACAAAAGGGAATATCCCTTCTTGAAAGCAAGAAGGCCGAATATGACAATGTGTTCAAGAAACAGGCAGAACTTAACTTCCAGATAGAAGAATTGTTCCGGGACTTGAACAATCTGAAGACCAAGCGGCGAAATTCGAGTGAACACAAGCACATGCAAAAATTGATAACCAAAAAACGGTTATTAATGGAAAATGACATTGCAATGCAGGCCGATAAAAGCAAGTACGAAGTGTATAAAGCTATGCTTGAACAGATCCGTGTCATCCAATCATCAATGGATGACCTTGACCGCGAAAGCAAAAAGCGTGAAAGCAACATGGAGCAACTTGAAAAGTGTAGAATCAAATATCAGGAATTAACCAAGAATAAACTGACGAAGCCATGACAAAAGACGAAATGCTATGGGGAAACATCCGTTTCCTCCTGCTGCTGATTTTCTCAGTAGCCGCAATTTATATCATACTTTGCCGGTATATACTCAACGTACCGACAGAGGACAGTTCGGAGTTGATAAACGAAATCAACCATTCCGAACGCATTTTTGAAATCCAGCATACACATATGCAGCAAGCGCAGAACATCTGGAATGAGATTGACTCTCTGGACTTCAACATTCATCAAGTACAAAAGATGGACGAGGTGAAGGATGGGATTTACCAATTGCAGCATATATACAAGGAAAACAATATGAATACGAAATTCCTTTTCGGCGTGTTGTCCTCCAGAATGCTTAAATGCCAATTCGACATAAAAGAGGAATTGAACAGTCTGGTACATAACAATGCACTGATTGAACGGGATTTGGAAGAATGTAAAGCCAATTTATAAAACATTCGCAATGGATAATAAGAAAACTATAACAATCATCATATTGGGACTGGTTGCCATGGCAGGTATCCTTTTGTTTTTGTTCCTGCCTTCGAAGTCGCACCTTGCCAATATTGACTTTTATGTGTATGACACCAATGATAATTTTCATTATGAGGTCAATGAGCGGTTGGAGCTATTAGTCAACGATACGGCAGCGATTAAAGGCAAGCGGCTCATTTGGGAAATGGGAAACGGTGATACACTGATGAGAAATACGGATGTGTCATACACTTACCGTAAGGCCGGCAAATATCTTATTACTTTGAAAATAGACGGAAAACACTCCGTAAACAAGTATATCAAAGTTATCTCAGGGCTGGAGCATGAGGCCATTGATTCCATACCCCGTATAAATGGAGTGTCAGAGGGTTATCAAGGTGAAGAGCTGGTCTTTTCGGCAGAAGGCTATGGTATGGACACATGGCTATGGGAATTTGGAGAAAGCGGTACTGTGGACGCATACGAGCAGCAAGTCGTGTATTCGTATGATATTCCGGGAGAATACACCATCTCATTACAAACCAATACGACGAAATATCCGGTGAAGCACCGTATAACCATTCTCCCACGCTTTGAAAAAGCAGAGGAACTTGTCACGGTGGATTCGTTGGTACTGGTACAGAATGATATAAAAAAACACTTGCAAGCCATAGCTGACGCCAAAGTCTCACAAAAGTCGGTCTATTACGAACATACGAATTATATCCGTAACAAATATTTTTGCATTGATGCAGACCAGGTAGTGGTCGTCATCAATGATGAAAAATACAATGACTTCAACGGCTATTGCCAAGGACTGCATTTTCTTGAAAGCAACAGGAAAAAGCGTGTGAGTATTGATGATGTGAAAATTGACGATTTGAATTGCGTCAAGTCCATCCATGTGACACAAAGTTATATTGAAAAATGAAACAACTGAATCTCATACGAAATCTGTTTTCTGTGGCCGTGATGATTACTCTTGCGTGCAACGTATCTGCCCAAGTGTCCATCCGCGACAGAATACAAATAATGGATAGGGATATATTCAATTATCCGGAATCAACAGAAGCTCCTTTCAAAACAAAGAAAAGCAAGACAAACAGAATTGTCTATTCGGACAGGACTGGAAATCAAAGTTATGAAGACCCGTATTTCCAGCGTAAGCGGTCTTCACACGGGATTGGCACACCCTATTACATAGTAGGTGAAAAGAACGGAACCTACAAGCTCGTTCAGGCTGACCCAGACATTACAGGCAAGCCCAAGTCGATAATAGGTTTCCTGTATAACAGCAAGAGACACTTTAAGGAACCCCGTAAAGTCAATTATGCCGGATGGATACCATCGGAAAATGTACTGATGTACGACCATGCCCGTATCAATCCCCGCAACAACCAGCCGATAAGGTACCGTATAGGCATAAACAGCATTAACAAGCTGTTCGATATCCATCAATTCTTCAATGGAGATACCCTGAAAATATACGGAGAGCCGTTTTTGAAAACAACAACGGATGCGGTAGTTGTCAGCGGAGAGGTTGTTTACCTATACAAGTTAGACAAGAGCGGCAAATCCGCATTGATTTCCAATGTTCCCGCATTATCAGACAGTACCAAACGCTTTTTAGGGTGGGTTCCCGCTGACCTTCTTGCAGAAGTCGGCCAAAATGAGGTGTATCATATTGATTATTCACGATACCGTGATTCTTTGTTGTGTGCTGTCAACCTAATGTATCCCGATACGTTGGCATTACATAATGCGAATATTCAGGGTACGATGTTGTTCAACCTGGATGGAAACCTGGCAGGGCCTATGACGAATGGGAATATCCGGCTGAACTATCCTTTGTCCGTCTGGGACAAGAACTGGAATAAGATTATCAATATCAAAGGCGTAGACATCATGGTTTCCGATGTCCGAAAGATGGAAGCGGAAAACAAAAACGTGAACATACATGTACTGTTCAATGATGCCGACCTGCCTTATCTATCCCCATATATCAATGTACTACAGAACCTAAAGCTGAAAATGAAGCCCGGATATGACTACACTTTCTCAGCAACTTGCATATCCTCCAACGGAGAAAACAGACATTTGGCCCCAACCAAGGACTTTTCAGCCTGGCTCGACTATATCAAACAATCCATTTCTTCCAAACGGAAAAACGAGCAAGAGGAACAATCATCGTTTTACGGTTTTGGCGGGGCTATCAAACAAATCTCCCGTTATGATGACGAAAGCCGTTTCAGCAACAATGTATTTGTCATTTTAGGGTCAAAGCAAACTTTATCCTTGCACGAGCAACAACTCTCGTGGCTGGCAACCCAACCGGCAAGGCTTCTGTTTGTCCAGATAGACAGAGCGTCAGGCACTTCTTATCAGGACTTCCTATTGCAGGCCAAATCCATTCTGGACAGCCATTCTACGAAATACATAGACCATATATCCAATTATATCGCAGACAGCAGACTGGTAAAGACGGAGCTGTTCAAGAACATAGAAGCTACGGATGCCAACTTATACCTGTACGATGCTCCATACAACAGCCTTACGGTAGGAGGAATCTTATTCCCTAAAGGTAGAAACAGACTGGAAAGCAACGCTTTGGAAACAGCCTTGGATTCCGTATTATGGCAATCTTTCGAGACGGACAGCCTACTGTTGCACTCACTTAAAGATTATGAGCGAAATATAGGTGTCCTAAGAAGCCGTCCCACATCCGAACTGACGCATATATTCCATCATACGGAAAATCCTGACAGTATGAGCCTTGACGATATAGATAGAAACAGCGTGAATGACACCTACTATATAAAGGCCTCCGTAGCGGACAGTATAATGGACGGGTACGAATATGGATATCTACTCGATGACAAGGAAGTGATGGAACTGCTGCAAAGCTACAGGGGACTGCTCCCGGAGTTCTCAGATAACATAGGGAAAAAGGAGCTAAGAGTGCTTCGCAAGCAATTTAACCGGCAAAAGAAAAGCATAAACAGAAGTTTCTATCGAAAAGTATTGCCCAGAAATCCATATTTGGCTCAAATCTTCTATTGTAAGACGGGAGTCATGGCCAATGACAGCCTTTTAAATTCAACAAAGGTGAAGAAACTAAAGAAAAGAAAGGTTGAACTGACGGACTTTAATAGTGGCTATACAACCCTGATTTCAAAGATGAAGAGACTGGAAGACATATATCAACGCAACCTTTTCAGACCTGTATTCATCGCCGGCAAGAAATATTATTTTATTCCGAAACAATTAATACTGTAAATAAAATGGAACCAACAAGAGAACAACTACAGGCAGAGATTCTTGAAATCCTATATCAGAAGTGCCTCCAGAAGCCAATATGGGTATCTTGTGCAGAAATATTTTGGAGCATCAGCAACCTCAAGGTATCAGAACGGAGTGTCAAGGACGTTCTTGACTGGCTGGTAAAAAACGACCTTGTAATTTATCAAGCGGATAAATACCAGATTGCCAAGCGCGAATTTATGGATATATCAAGACGTAAGGCTCTTGAGAAAAAAGAGACCGAAGAAAATGCCGAAGTCCGGACTGTGGAGTATGGAACATCCATTCCGCCTCACACGATGAACCATCATCCATGGCTTGAACGAGAGTACCAACAACCTGTCGCAAAATCATCAAACACAATGTTTGCCATCATAGCATTAATAGCCTTTCTGATCAGCGGCACACTTGTTGGCATACTCCTGTTCAACAGCTTCGCAACGGAACGGCGCAATAATGCAGAACTGACATACCTTCCGGACAGCATACAGGTTCCCTCGTTACAGGTTAGCACGCCCGGATATATCCGTGACGCATATACGACCAACCGCAACTTCAAGAACATCCAAACTTCGCTGGAGACACAGCAACGGATTAATTCTGAACTTATGGATATCTGCAAGGCACAACAATCCCAGATTAATATACTGACAACTTGCTCCAAACAACAAGCGGCGGACATCGAACATTTGGAAAAGGAACGGAAGATCTACACATGGATGATTGCTCTTGCACTCCTGGTATTAAGTTCATTGCTCATCTGCCGATACGGGCGTAAGAATTAGGACATACGCAAACATTCAGACTGCATAGTCAATCTGCTAACGGTATCTGCCACTTTCATGCGGTGGATACCGTTTTTCTGCATTCCGGCAGCAGTTTTCTTTCCGACGGTTTCGTCCATTCCTGATGAAACTTCTTCTACAAGTGTTATTGTACAATACCGGGAATCAATTTAATAGCGACACATCATCAACGGGGCGTGTTTCTAATCATATAGGACAGTGGCTTTATACACGAACATTAGTTTAAAACGTGTTAAAATGAAAATAACAGCAAAAAAAACGCGCTAAAAAATTTGGAAAAATGAATATAAACACTTATATTTGCTCACATCAAAGATGATGTTTTATTTTCTTCTCTTTTTCCCACAATAAAACTGAGTCATCCGGAGGCTGAGAGGAAATTTCAAAAAATCGTTTTTGAGGTTTTCTCTTTTTTGCATCTATACCGGTTAGGGCGCAAGGACGGAGAAACCGAAGTAAAATAATTAAGTTTAACCCATTAAATCCAAGTATTATGGCATTTAGAGCATCATTGGAACTTAACAACAAGGAATTTGACGTCCTTTATTCAAACTATGAGTTTAGTCGTAACACAGACCCTAAAGGTATGCCCTCTTCAAGCGTATTGGGTGGTAGAGTAAAAGCAACCATCGAATCAACAGAAGACACTTCTGTCATCGAAGCGATGTTGAACAGTCCTTTCAAACCTGTAGAAGGAAAGATTATCTACAAAAAAACGGAGGAAGATGCCAAGATGAAGGAGATCCAGTTCAAGAACGCATACATCGTTCACTACTCGGAAACTCTGGACGCGAACAACGATGTGCCTATGACAATCACCATTACATTCTCCGCTGAAGAAATCATCGTCGGCAGCGCAGCTCTTGACAACCGTTGGCCGAAGAAATAAATCGGAGTACATAGGTAAATCCTAAATCAAAACATTTGTCAGGCCGTCCGACGGACTTCCGCCGGGCGGCTTTGGCAATTTGGATATAAACCGTCAAATATAATGCCGCCATGCTGGAACAAAAAAAAGTCACATTGGAAATAGCCGGCATACCCATGCCGTCGTTTGTGCAGTTGATGCTCAAACAGAGCATCAATGAGCATCACTACTTTGAGATAACGCTGGATATCCAAGCCATAGAAGCCTATGGTGTGGAAATCCCGGAGGCGTCAAAAGACTGGGTTGGGAAAAAAGTAATCATGGACTTCGGCGGCACTATTTTTGTCGGCGTGGCCACCATGGTGGGACTTCATCGTTCCGGTGGAACACACGGAAATATAAAAGTGACGGGATATTCGTCAACATTCCTATTGGAGTCAGACCACACTTGTGCCTCATGGTGCAACAAATCCTTGTCTGACATCGTTAAGGAACTTACAGACAAGGCGGGAGTGCAAGCTCTTGTCAATCCGGAAACGAAATCGAAGCTGGAATACGAATGCCAGTACGAGGAAACCAATTTCAGATTCATACAACGGCTTGCCCGCCAATATCAGGAATGGCTCTACTACGACGGACAGAACCTTGTATTCGGGAAGCCACAGGCCGGCTCGACGACCAAGCTGACATACGGCGAGGAACTATCCGTGCTCGATGTCTGCTCGCAGGTACTTGCCCGACCAATAAAGGGAAGTTCTTACCATTCGGTGAACGACCAGACCTATAACAGTCAATCCCCCGATACCGCAGCCGGACAAAACACATTGGGACAAGCGGCCTTTGACTCGTCATTGGCTTTGTTTACCGCTCCCGCTGTCCAACGGGCGGAATCGCGCATAACCAATAAGGGTGAACTTGACGCCTATTTCCAACGCAAGCAGCAAAGCGACAGCGCCGCATCCAGTTTCATCACCGGAGAAAGCGATTGCCGCATCCTCACGGTGGGCAGTATCATAGATGTTCATACCGCTATCCATACAGGAATAGGTATCCACGTAAAAAATAGCATCGGCACCTATATCATTACGGAAATAACCCACGTAGCCGGTATGGGTGACAGCTACCAGAACTATTTCACCGCACTTCCGTCTTCTATTCCCACCCTTCCATGCCCGGATGTACCTCTGCCTGTCGCTCATACACAGCAGGCCGTGGTTGTCAGCAACGAGGACCCGAAAAAGTTAGGCCGCGTCCAAGTCAAGATGAACTGGCAGACCGGCCCGATGCAAACCTCGTGGATACGGGTGCTCACTCCTGACGCAGGTACAAGCGACAATGTGGCCACAAACAGAGGATTTGTATTCATACCCGAAAAGGGAGACCAAGTCATGGTGGCATTCAGATATGATGACCCGAACCGTCCGTTTGTACTTGGCAGCTTATTCCATGGAAAGTCAGGCACCGGTGGCGGCAGTTCAAACAAAACAAAAAGCCTGACTACCCGCAGCGGTTGTACCATAACGCTTGATGATGAAAAAGGAAGCGTTATGATGAAAGACAAGGAAGGCAACAGCTATACGGCAGACGGAGAAGGAAATATCACAATATCTGCCTCTAAAAGCATCACCTTATGTGTTGGAGAAAACAAAATAATGATTGATAGCGAAGGCAATATATCATCTAATGCGGAAAAGGACATAACAGAGTCCGCGGGTGCCAATATTGCGCAATCGGCAGAAAATATTGATTGTACAGCAAGCAGCAATTATAGTATCTCCAGTACTGATTTTACAGCAACCGGCAGCAGCAGTGCCACGGTCAGCGGTACAACAAAGGCTACGATAGATTCTTCCGGAACCACAGCCGTAGCCGGAACTATTGTCAAATTGAATTAACAGCATATGAGCAACGCCATACAACAAATAGCAGACAAGATGCTCTACCAATGGGAAGATGCAGTCAGGAAACCGGTCAAGTTGATCCGTATCGTCATCAATCCGGGAGACGAAAGTATGCTTGATGCTTTCTATGACTATATGCTTGCCCTTGATAGCGAAGAGGAAGATATGGTGTTCCTCATAGAACTTCCGTTCAGTTCCAGAACCGATTTCTCAAAAGATATTGTAGGGTATATTGCACAACAAGTAGAATACTGGAATAACTCAAAGAAACCCGAAGATATTGTCTTTGAACGTGTTGATTGGATAGCTGATTATAAGTCGGAAGAAGCGGAAAACGATGCCTCCGTCGCAGTTGCCAACTTCAACAAGCTGACAGAATCCCTTGTAAAAGGGACTGATATGAAATGCAGTTTTGTCTTTAACCTAAAGAACACATACGACTATGACGGATGTCGTGAATGGTTTGAAAAAGCTCTTGCTCTGCCATTCCACAAGCAAATGGTATGGGGGATATCCGACATAAAAGACTATGAACAGTTTGGCAAACTAATGGCCAAACACTCCAATGACGCGGTGTCTATTTATCCACCAATAGATTTAGACGGTGCAATGGAGCAACTCGCGGAACAAGCGGCGAATGAAGATAAGAGCGACCCGGCAGCCTCGAATTTCAGGCTGGCATTAATCAAACTGATGAACAGTGTGAAAAAAGGGAATGCAGCGCAAACAGAGGAATTTGCGAAGAAATGCCTCGATATCGCTCTCGAAAATGTGAAGAAAGACATTAACTGGATCAGTCAATTTGTAACCGTATATACAATTCTATATACAGACCAGATTTCCCGTAAGGACTACAAGACGGCCATGTACTTTGCCGACAAAGCCGTAGAAGCCGCTGAAATCGGGGAAGAAAAATTAGATCCCTCTTTAGCTTGCCGATTGCTCGGAAACACCTTATTGGGGAAAGCCTCCATCTATGTACGAGAGTCGCTTTGGAAAGAAGCGGCAGAGACGTACTATCGCGGTGCTGAAGCATACTCCAGATGCAACGATTACCTAATGCAAAGTGAAGCATTGAGGCTGTGTGGTTGGTGCCGGGAAAATAATTATGAGAAATCGTTAGCTGCGGAATGTTATGTGGAAGGTTTCAGACTTTCAGACAAACTTTCCATAGACCTGATAAAGAACTCCTCTTATCCTCTCCTGTTATTAAGCCTGTTAAACAGTTCGGCACGCTCCAAGCTGGTCAGTGACGATGAAATAAATGAAGTTCTGACCAAAGTGTTAGGAGATAACTGGGAGAATTATTTGTATGAGTATAAAAGAAATTTAGGAAAATACAATGGAATGGCTGAACAACATATTGCGAAATCTTGAAAGGCTGTTCACTAATGCAACCGAATATGCCTATGCGAACCCTAAAGTGGGGTACTTAGTAGTAATCTTTCTGCTATTGGTTTGGCTTGTCGGACTGATATTCGACTGGAAATGGACATACGCCAGACCCGGAAGTTGGGGAGGAAATTTCTTTCTTGACTTATTGGGTCCAACCGGATTCCGATTTTGGCTCGGTGTAATTATTGTGATTGCCATTGCTGCATCTGCCTATTTGTATTTTCGAGTTAAATAACGATAAAAACTGACAGTTATGGCGGACACAGGCTATTTCGACAGCGTAAGTGCAAACCTAAAGACCGGCGTAGGCGCGCAGGTGAAGGGTATCTCGGAAGGCGTCAAGGCGAACTCC
>MNQS01000040.1:0-301 GCA_001915545.1 Bacteroides sp. 43_108
ATTATCTTCTATCGTCAAACTTCGCAACTTTGAACTGTACCTGAAGATGATAACAACAACGCTCACGTCTGTGTTATATACCTGCCATTACTGTGGCATCTATATACCTAATGGCGTGGGTGGCTGTTGTTTATCTAGGTACAAGGCAATGCGAAGGCCCGACGATAAGATAAACAAGATACAGCCCTCACGCTTTTTTTTATTAACCGCCGAACAGAGGAGGGGGAGTTAGGCAAAGTCTTTTGACAAGATAGACTGATCTAACATTTACAGACGTATGAAAACAACACTGCAAGCGGGA
>MNQS01000040.1:450-4135 GCA_001915545.1 Bacteroides sp. 43_108
ATTGTACGGAAATTATGGAAACAAACAATATGGAAATGTATGAGGCTCCTAAAGTGGAGGTTATCGAAGTAGAAGTGGAAAAAGGATTTGCAGTAAGTGGTGGAACAGAAGACTATAACCCGCAGCCTTGGTAATTGAAATAAATAATTTAAAAACATACACGTATGAAAAAGATATTGTTCACATCTTTAGCTGTTCTTGGATTAGGAATAACCGGTTGTTCCAATGAAGATTTGGGCGTGGCGAAAAGTGGCGTTGATGAAGTATGTGCCACTATGGGAGATGCTGAATCGCGTACTGCTATGAATGGCAATTCTGTCGTTTGGAGTATAGGTGACGAGATTGGCATTTTTGTAACGAATGGAAGTTCTTCTACTTACACTAACATTAACTATTCATTATCCAGTGGAGCCGGGACCAAGAACGCAGGGTTCTCAGGAGTACTGGAAGGTGAGAGTCCTGTAAAGAAAGCTGCTTTTTATCCTTATGGCAGCGATGCTTCTTATGATGGAAGTAAAATATCATTAACGTTGAAGGATACCTATAATTATAAGGAAGGAGAAAACAGCAGTGCTCTTATGGCTTGCCAAATAAATGAGAGCGCACAGGATGTCTTGGCTTTTAAAAATGCAGGTGCCCTGATGAGCATAACTGTCAATAATATCCCGAAGGACTATACTTGGGCGAAATTGACTTCTATGACCGCTCAAGAAAAAACTACTGTTCCAGCCATTGCTGGAAATGCACAAATAGCATTCGCTGATGGTATCCCTACATTGACAACCACAGAAACGTCAAATTCCTCATCCATAACTATAAACTTTACTGCTGGCAATGACGTGACCAGTAAAACATTCTATTTCCCGTTGCCTGTAGCCGAGTATCCTGCCTTGGAACTTTCCATTGGTAATGGCGCTACAAGCCAGGTTTTAAAGACAAAAGCTTTAGATGCTAAACGTAACGAACGTTATACCACAACTATAACGTTGGACGAAGTATCCGGAAGTGTGCCGACAACAGTTGAAAGTGTATCAGAGGTAGCCGATGCTTTAAAAGAAACCAATTCTGTTTCTGTGGCTGATGTGGCTTCAACTGAAACCAGTCCTACAGTTTCAATACCGAAAAAAAGTACACCGGCAGAAAATGTCAGCATATCCTTTGAAAATATTTCTACAACAAATGCTGTTGCCATTAAAGAAGAGAGCACTGGTACTGGTGGTACAGCTGCACCTGAAAACGTGTTGGTATCTGTACCGCAATTAGATACTGCGCCTAAATTTGAGATAGATCTGCCTTCTTCTACCGTAACTTTGGCTGCCAATGGCGAAACAGCTACTTATGATGAAGTAACGGCAACTACTGCTGCAAACACATTGGTTCTTGGTAAAGGAGTTACTGTTAATACATTGAAGGTAAAAGCCGGTAATGTAAGAGTGAAGAGTGGTGCCAAAGTAACAGCCATCAGTCGTGAAAGCAGTAACACTTCAACTGTCATTATTTATAAAGAAGAGGGTGCTGAATTACCCAATCTGTCCGGTAATGATGCATTTGAAGTAGTTGATGCTGCCGTAGCCGACTTGCAAAATGTCGCAAAAAATGGTGGAACTTATACTCTTGCCACAGACTTGACGGGAGATTTTACTATTTCCGCAACGAATGAAGTTATCATCAATTTGAACGGTCATAAAATCACCAACAAATCTGGTGATACATTTACCGTAAACAAGGATAGTAAACTGACCATTAACGGAAATGGTACAGTGGATAATGTAAGTCACGGGAAAGCTTGTATCTATAATAACGGTACAGTAATTCTTAATGGCGGAACCTATATTAGAAGTAAGGAAAACGGTCAGGACTCAGAAAGTTCAGGTGGTAACAGCTATTATAATATTCTGAATCATGGCGAGATGACGATTAATCCAAATGTGGAGATATCGCAAAACGGGCATTATTCTTCGATGATAGCCAATGGGTATTATGATTATACCAATACGAATCCGCGAAATGGATATGTAAGCGGTACTAATCATCAGAATCCTTCACTTATCATAAACGGTGGTACATTTGCCGGAGGTCTTAATACCATTAAAAATGATGATGGAGCCCGGCTTGTCATCAACGACGGTACGTTCACCAATATGTCTCAGGCAACCGTACAGAATCATCATGTGGCTGAAATCAAAGGAGGTATATTCAATACGACTGGTTCCGCTCAGTATGTGGTGGATAATGAAGGCCATAATGGTGCAGCCAATGACTTGGGACAGATGACTATCAGTGGTGGAACACTGAATGGCAAGATCTATGTGGTTGGTGCAGGTGCATCGCTGGCTGTTACCGGTGGTACTTTTTCCGATCCGTCCGCACTTTTATACTTAAGCGGTAATGCTAACGTGAAGATACGTTTGAATGGAGACGCTACTTGTAATGGCTTTAAAACGCAAAGTGGACAATCTGTAGAATTGGACTTGAACAACCATGTGCTTACACTTGCTAAACCGACCGTTGGCTCGGCTGGCACAGAAACGAACAGTTGTCAATTGTTGAAAGGTTCTACCGTTACTATGAAAAACGGAACACTGGCAAGTGATAATGATAAAATTATGATTCAGAACTACTGTAATTTGACGTTGGATGCTATGACAGTGAGGGGGCTAAATGCCTTATATGTATTGAGTAACAATTGTGGTAATATTTTAATTAACAATACTACGATTAATGCCGGAACTGGTGCATATGCATTTGATGTTTGCGGCTTTTCAACCTACACTGACGGAGTTAAAGTAACTGTTAAAGGTACTAGTATTATTAATGGTAACGTGGAATTATCAAAAAGTACCGGAAACACCGAACCTATGGAATTAAATATTGAGGGTGGTACTTTTAACGGCAATTTGGTTGTTGATTCATCGATAACAGATGCTTCCTCTATCATTAATGTGACAGGTACTCCTTCTTTTACAGGAACCGGTTGGGATAGTTATAAAAAATAAGAGAATTATTTGCTATCATGTTATTAGTCATGGCAGAAAGTGATTTGTAATAAAAGAAGGTCGTCCTGTCTCGAAAGGTCGGGCGGCTTTCTTTTTTTAAGATTAGAAGATTATGAAACTTAATCCCCATTTCAAACTCCGCTCCATAGCCGGAGAAACAATAATTGTGAACCAAGGTGTTCCCGATACTGATTTGACCCGTATTATTTCCTTTAATTTTTCCGCTTGCTTACTTTGGAAACGACTTTCGGGAAAGGATTTCACTTTACAAGAGGCAGCCTTGGTGTTGGTGGAATCTTATCATATTTCTCAAGAGCAGGCCGAAAGAGATGTGGTGATTTGGGCAGATGCACTAAAAAAATGTTCAGCCTTACTTGATTGATATAACAATGGATATAATACTCGATCAACCGGAGCAAATGCTATTTGCCTTGCTCCGATCCGCGTTGAACAGCACAAAGCCGGTTAGTGAAATCCTTTTTACCGATATATCTCCTGCCCTTTGGCAGGCGTGTTACAGACTAGCTTGCACTCAGGGAGTGATGGCCTTGGCATGGGACGGAATACAAACCCTGCCGGCCTGTTTGCAACCCCCGAAGGCTTTGAAGTTAAACTGGGCGATGGCGGTAGAGAACTATGAAAAACGCTACCTGCGGTACTGCCATACCATAGCCGAACTTTCAGCTTTT
>MNQS01000013.1 GCA_001915545.1 Bacteroides sp. 43_108
TTCGGGGGAATACCTAAAGATACAAAAAAGCCAGCTAATTCGCAACACTTTGTGTATGAATTAGTTGGCTAATTTTATTCTATTTACTGAATATCCCTTTTTATTGTTCTTTATCTTTTTATTATGACGAACATGTGTTCTATTACAGTTTGTGACGATAAATCTTATATTGTTTTACTTTTATGGGTGATTTAATGATAAAATGTAAGTTTTTCGCATGTTGTTTGTATTAATATACTCGATTTTTTTGGCTATTTAAAAAATCCTTACGAAATTCGCAAGCAAATGTTCTAATTATAAAAAAATAGCTAATTTTAGTATTATGCCGATAGGCAAGTTGCTATACGGCTGTGGGTTGATATTTAATTTAGTATTTTTAATTTTTATACATTATGAAGAAATTTCTACTTCTTGTTTTCATGCAGTTGCTTTTTTGCAATCTGTTTGCTCAAACAGATGTTTCAACTGCTTTAGATTTGAAATCAGGTGTGAATTCTTATGAATTGGAAGAAGCATCTGGCTATGTGACAGTATACTTCAAGTATACGGCTCCAGCTGAAAGTGGACAGCTCATTTCTGTAAGTTCTAATGGTCAGGCTTCAGGATTGAGTTTCAGCATGTCTGAGGATGGAACTTACAATACTCAGATTTATGGTATTGTATCTTCTACTGGTACTGTATTTCCTGTAAAAGCAGGTCAGACTGTTTATTTGGCTGTCGGTGTTTATAATACGACAACCGTAGAGTTTACAATGTCGGCTGAAAATGCTGTTGTAGAAGGTGGTGCATCATGTGATGACGCCATTGTTGTAACTGAGGGCAAGCAGATTTTCATTCCAAGCCATTATGACATGCAGACATATAAATCTGAGTCTTATTTGTCTTATGCTTGTGTAGAAACCGGTGTTTTGGAAATGACATTCAGCGGATACGTATCGCAGGCTGCAATAAGTGAGGGCTGCGACGGCGAGAGCACAACCATTTCTTTGTCTTATGGAAGCGCTGGTGCTATGTCTGGAAAAGCACAGGTTGAAGCTGGAAAGACATATATAATAAAGGTAGTTGCAAGCTCTACACCATTGATGGGTACATTTGTATTGACTCATCCTACATTGGGTTCTTCTTGTGACATGCCTTTTGATGGTAAGGAAAGTGGCAATGTATTGCCTGCAGAAGTTGGCAAATATTGGTATGCATACGTAGCAGAGAACGACGGATTTGTTGAAATGAGTTCTGAGGCTGGTCTTCCTGGTGGTAATATCAGTGTTTATTCTTCTTGCGGACAGTCTAATGCTGATGCAAGCGTAGATGGATGTTTCCTTATGCGTTTCAAGGTTACAAAGGGATATACTTATTTTGTATGCATCGAGAAAACAGAAAAGACAGCAACTGAAGAACTGTTCAATATGACTTATCGTGCAGCTTCAGAAGGTGACTCTTTTGAGAATCCTAAGACTATAGAATTTGGAGAATATACTGCACCAGAATATAATGGTACATATTATTATAAGGTAAATATCCCAGAAGGTGGCAGCAAGTTCTTGAAGGTCACTTCTGATGCTTCATTCTATAGTGCAAGTACAACTGTTGGCATATATGATGTTAATAACCGATACAGTGCCATTGTCAGCGGAACAAATGATATCAAGGCTGAGGTTAAGGGCGGTTCTTCGTATATTATTGTATGGAATCTTGATGAAGATATAAATGGATTCAAGTTTAATGTTGAGGTTGAAGATATAGCTGCCGGCGAAGTTGCATCTAATCCTATTCAGGCTGTTGTCGGTGTAAATGAATTGGCTGGTGGCAATGACAAGTACTATAGCTACACTGCAACAATAGACGGTTGGTTGAAGATCACTCCTGATGATATTCTTACAGAAGTCAAGTTCCCAATAGTTTCAGGCTCTTATGTTTCATATAGAACAGCTGTTAAGGATGCGTTCTCTATTAAGACAGAAATCAAAGCCGGTGAAACTTATCTTATACAGTTCTCTGGCATGAGCAGTGACTGTACATTTGAGCTTGCTGAAAACAATTATGGCGAAGGTGAATCAATGGCTACAGCAATTCTTGTTGAAGGTACTTCGGTTGCAGTTCCTGAAAAAGCACAGAGTATATGGTTCAAGTATGTTGCTCCTCAAAACGGAATGCTGACTGTAACATCTGATATCTTGTTTGAACAGGATGCTACTTATCAGTCTTCAATGGTAAGCGTTCAGCGTGAAGGTGACCAGTATCCTGTAAACATTATAAAGACTGATAGCGGAGGTTCTGAATTCAGAGGACAGTTCTCTGTTGCTGAAGGCGAAACTCTTTATGTAAAGGTAACGACTCTCTCTGCTCAGAGCGGCAAGACAGTTTCATTTGAGATCCGTGATTTCGAACCAGGTGAATCTTCAATGACTCCTATTGAACTCAAAAATGGAGAAAATACTTTGGGAGAGGCTACACGCCAGAATCCAATATGGTATTATGCAGACCTTAATGCTGGATCTATAAAAATATCATCAAAGGATTACTTCATGATGTCTCTTTATAAGGCTGATGATCTGAATACAGTTCTTGCTACATCAACTTACGTTGCTGGAACAGCACCTGATTATATCGGCTCTTATGTTTTGGACTATGCAGTAAGCGAAGCTGGACGTTACATTGTAAAGGTTGAGCAGACTAATGCTACAGGTGCAATTGTTACAGTTGAAGCTTCCATCAATACTGGTATTGCAGGTGTTGAAGGCGAAGGAGCTGAGGTTGTACCAGGCGTATCTTCTGTAATTGTGGCTCCTGCAGATGGTTCTGCTGTTGTTGAAATCTATGATATCTTAGGAAAGCTTGTCAAGTCTGCTGATATTGCTGGACGTACTCAGATATCATTGGCTGAAGGCTTGTATCTGGTTAAGGTAAATGGCCGTACAGTTAAAGTTGTAGTTCGCGACTAATACTTCTTATATAATATTTATTCGGTAGAGGCTTGAAAGAGCCTCTTCCGTTTTTTTGTTTAATCAATAATCAATAACCAATGTCAAAATTAAAGAATTTCATTCCTTTTGTACTTGGTCTCTTGTTTTGTTTTTCGGGAAATGTCTATGGCATCAAATCGAATCCAAAACCGGTTACTGTGGTACAGCCCGATGGTTCGTCTTTGACTGTTCGTATTCATGGTGATGAGAATTTTCATTACATGACTACTGTCGACGGTTTTCTTATCAGAAAGGATAAGGACGGATTCTTCAAGTATGATCAGCTGGATGCAAAGAAAGGTGTTCGCCTTCTTTCTGCACAGCGTGTCAGCAATGTCTCGGAGCGCTCTTCTAAAGAGCAGAAGTTCGTCAGCGGATTGACTCCGGTTCGCAAGCAGATGGATTTTCTTATGTCTTTCAACAAAAGTGTAAGAAAAGCTCCTGAACAGATCCTTTCGAAAAAGGTTTCATCTCCTCAGATTACAACTTGGAGTACAACCGCTGAAAGCCAGTATCTTGTGATACTTGTGAACTTTAAGGATAAGGCTATGTCTTTCCACAATGAAGACTTCACTTCATGGCTGAACGAACCAGGATTCTCTGTTGATGGCGGAACTGGTAGTGTCAAGGACTATTTCCGTGACAACTCAATGGGTAAATTCATCCCTAACTTTACAGTTCTCGGACCGTATACCCTCGCACATGAGCAGACATACTATGCTGCAAATGATGAGTCTGAAGGTGGCGATGTTAATCCAAGAGACATGGTCGTAGAAGCCCTTACAATGGCGAAGGCGAGCAATCCTGATATAAACTTTGCCCAGTTTGACAACGACGGAGACGGCTTTATGGATAATGTCAATATCATATATGCCGGCTACAGCGAAGCTACCACTGGCAATGAAGACGACATGTGGCCTCATTCATGGACTCTTGGCGATCAAGCTTTTCAACTCGACGGCATAACATGCAACAACTATTCTTGTTCTGCGGAGCTTGTCGGTGCTTCAGGTACAAAGATGGACGGAATCGGAACATTCACACATGAATTCGGACATATTCTTGGTCTTAAGGACATGTATGATACAGACGATTATGTTGACGGTTACGGTATCGATCCTGGAGCTTACAGCTTGTATGCATCAGGAAGCTACAACAATGACAGCCGTACACCTCCTTGTCTTATGGCTTTCGAACGTATGCAGATGGGATGGTGCTCGCCTAAGGAACTCAAGAACGCTGAAGATGTTGAGCTCAAGAATATAGCCGACAACGAGGCTAGATATATCGATTGCCAGCCTGATAGGGAACCTGGTACTGGTTTTGAGTGGTTCGTTCTTGAGAACCGTCAGCAAACTGGTTGGGATACATACATTCCAGCTCACGGACTTCTTATCTATCATTATGACTATACCGATGAGATGGTTGACGAATATTGGTCGATAAACGGACCAAACAACAATGCAAAACATCGTTGCATGTACATAATGGCAGCAGACGGCATAGATGACGTTAATTCTCGTGCCGGAGACACTTATCCTGGACGTTCAGGAAATACAGAATTTACTTCAACTTCAAATCCTGCTGCAATAAACTGGAACGGCGATGCTGTTGATGTTACAGTTACAAATATAAATGAATCAAATGGTTTGATTTATTTCCAGGTAAATGGAGGTGTAGTTCCTAAATCAATAATACGCACAGAGGTTCCTACCGATGTCCGTGATACATATATAGGCGTTGATGCAACAATTGTCAAGAAGCTTCAAGATGTAAAGGAAATGGGATTCTGCTGGGCGCTCAATGAAGAGCCTACAAAAGACGGCAATCACATAACTGTTCCTGTTGCAGACAAGATAAATGCCAAAATCAGCGATCTTGAACCTGGCAGCCTTTACAACATACGTGCTTACATGGTCATGGCAGACAATTCTGTTGTTTATGGTGCTTCTATTCCTGTAATAACAGAGTGCAAGCTCATGGAAGCACCATTTATCGGTGACTTCAGTTCTTGGACAAACGGTGAACTTGACTGCTGGAAGATTGTCGACAACAATGGTGATGGAACGACCTGGATATACGACGAGGCAGCACAAGCTATTGTATACCAGTTCGATTATTGGAATGATGCAGATGATTGGCTCATTTCTTGCCGCATGAAGGTTCCTGAGAACGGTGCACTTTACTTTATACGAGGCGTAACTGAAGCTACTACAGTTGAAGACCTTGATGTATATGTATCCACAACTACAAGGAATGTTGAAGACTTCCATCTCGTGAAGAGATTCTCTTTTGCTGATAATTTCGGTGTGCAGGTTCCGGAAGAGGTTGACCTCAAGGAATATGCGGGCAAGGAGATTTATGTGGCATTTGTCTGCAAATCTAAGAAGCTTCAGACCAATCTTTGGTTGTGGCAGGTATATCTTGCTCAGAAGTTGGGTACTCCGACAATAACAAAATTCACAGCAGTCGACAATGGTCTTTCTGTAAATTGGACTCCTGTCAAGAATGCCACAAACTATTACCTCGAATTTTACGAAGTAGCTGATGAAGTTTACAATAATACAGTTTTTGTACCTCTGAACGATTTCGAGAAAGTTTCCGGCAGTGTTTATCCTAGAGCCGGTTCTTTGTCATTCTACGGAGATGGAGTGGTTGAAACCCGCGATTATCCTGATGGAATAACAGATTGCAAGTTCATTCTTGAAACCGGAGGCCCGTTCGGTTCAAGTACTGTAAACATAGAAGGCACATCAGATGGCAAAGTTTGGGAATCTGTAGGTCCAGGTATTACAGTTTCTGAAGTCAATACAGAAGGTTCAGAAGTTATGCTTGAAAACTATGTTAAAGGAAAGAAATACCGCAGGCTTCGCTTCACTTTCGATTTCGGTGGACGTACAGCCAATATCAACTATCTGACACTTTCTTATGACGATGGATATGTATGGAACACTCTTGCCAGCGGTAAGGTAGAAGGTACAAGTTTGATTATAGAAGAAAAGACTCCTGGCGAATTCCTTGGAGGCAAGACTTACATTTCAAGAGTTACAGCGGGTGACAATATTCTTTATTACGATTCTTCTGCACCGGCATATTTCACTTACGATCCTGTAGGTGTTGAGGAGATTGGCTCTGATGAATTGACAGCTGCAGCTTCTAATGATGCTGTAACAGTAAGCGGCCTGAATGAAGGCGATAGAATCTTGTGTACTACATCGGCTGGACAGACTGTATATTCGGGCAACGCTGAAGGCAATTCGTGCCGTTTTGCAGTTAATGGCTACAAGGGATTGCTTCTTGTACAGATTTCCGGACATGCAAGCAAGACTTTCAAATTGATGGTAAAATAAAATAGTGATATAAAAATGAAATATTTTGGTTTATTTGCTTTATCCTTAATGTCTGCGGCCTTGGCAAATGCCTCTGTCTCAGATACAATTAAAAAGGTCAAGCCTAAGCAGGTTGCTCCTCCACCGACGGCTCAATCGTGGAAGACACTGGATCGCTTGTCGTTGGAAGGTGCCGCAGATGGCGTTCCATACGGGCTGCACCTTGTTGGCGTAGAAGACAAGACTGTAACTCTGCAGTGGAACAATCCGGAACCGATGGACGGATATTTTGATGATTTTGAAGGCCATTCGGATTTTGTCGTCAATTCTTCAGGAAATATAGGATGGGATTATCTGGATATGGACAATGCCTACACTTACACATGGACTGCTACATCTTTTCCAAATCAAGGAGGCAAGATGGCATTCATGGTGATGAACGTAGACAAGACTTCGCCTTCGGTAGCCGACTATCCGGCAGCGCGCCCGTATTCCGGAAGCAAGATGCTCGCAGATTTTGCAGTTGACGGAGGAAACAATGATTTTATCATTTCTCCAGAATTGAGCTTTTCGGAAGATTTCCAGATAAGCTTCCGTGCCAAAAGCTATACTGAATCATACGGGCTTGAACGGGTGCGTGTAGGTTATTCTACTACGGGAAAGCGTGCATCCGACTTTGTTTGGGTATCAGAAGGTGACTACATCGAGGTGCCTGCGGAATGGACTCTTATAAGTTACTCTATACCTAAAGAGGCCAAATATGTTACGATAAATTGTGTCTCGCAGGATGCATTCATTCTCTTTATCGATGACATTTTTGTCGGAACAAACAAGATACGTCCAAGAGCCGCTTCAGGAAACAAACTTAATGGATTCAACCTCTATCGCGGTACACAGAAAGTGAACTCGGAACTTATCAAGGACATGGTATATGCTGACATAGTTCCAGAATACGGAGACTATACTTATAGTGTGTCGGCTGTATATTCAGACGGAACAGAATCGGCAAAATCAGCCGTGCTCAGTGTTAATGTTCCTGACATTCGTCTTTTGCCTTTCGAAGAAGATTTCAGCACATGGGTTCTCGATGCCGACAAATGGTCTACTCCTGTGGACTGCATCAGCGAGCCAGTAAAGTGGAGCGTCGACTATTATACTTACGGATTGGTAGATCCATGCGCCACTTACCAGTATTCTTCGTTGAAGAATTATTCTCAATCACTTGTCTCGCGCGAACTTAATACAACTGACAAAGCCAATACGTTCCTTCGTTTTGACCTGCGTACGCTGAATTATGAGAATGTGACAGAAGATACACTTTCAGTTGAAATCTCATGTGGAGGCAAATGGACGGAAGTTGCTTGCTATACGAATGAGGAAGGCACTTATGCCTGGCGTCAGGAACTTATCGATTTGAGTCCTTATCTGACAAGCAATCTCTTCAGCATACGCTTCCGTGCACATGGTCTGGATGCCTCATATATCGACTACTGGTATGTTGATGACATCAAGATTTGGAATCCGCAGTGGACTTCCGGCAAGCTTATGCTTATGTGCGGAGCTTCTCCGATGGCCAATGTTCCGGTACTTATTGAAGGTGCAGGTGGAAGCCGTGATACTCTGGTTGCCGGAAATGATGGAACAATAAGCATTTCCAGGCTTGAAGCCGATGATTACAGCTTGACTGTAGATGTGGAGGATTGCAATTTCTACAAAGGAACGTGGACCGTTTCAGCATCTGGTTCCAACAACTTCACCATTCAGCTCACTCGTCCAGAAGTGAAACTCAGCACCGATGATATACATGTTGACATGAACGTTGAAGACAAGCTGGAGAAAACGGTCGATATAAAGAATGAAGGTGACGGAGAAGTAGTCTGGAGAATGCTTCAGGACAATCCTGCCGGTTCTGGCGACATATCCAGCCGTTTCCAGCTGCAGAAAGACTTCAATGCATCCGGCGATCTTCAGTCTGCAGTTGTATTTGATGGTGAATTCTTCTATACATCATCATGGTATAATGTCGGTCAGTTCTACAAGTACGGCAAGAATGGAGAGTTCCTTGAGGAGTTCCACGTAGAGGGTATGTACTACAAGGTTGATGATATGGCATTCGACGGTGTATATTTCTATGGAAGTGACGATAGAAACACAATCTTCCAGATTGATATGCGCAATAAGCGATTGGTAAAAACAATCACAATCGTCGATGATCCTGATATCAACATTACTCACATTGCTTACGACCCTCGAACAGATGAATTCTGGGTTGGAGCTTCCAACACATTGTGCCGTGTGAACCGAGAAGGACGCATAACAGTTGCTTCACACTCTATATCTGACGATGAGAGTCTGGACATATACGGTTCTGCATACGATAATGTTACTCCAGGAGGTCCATATCTCTGGTTGAGCCATGAAGAGATTTCATACGAGGGAGTTGAACGTATTGTTTTGCGCCAGTATAATCTTAATACCCGTAAGCTTACTGATGTAAAGCATGAAGTTTCCGATTTCGAAGGATACCAGTACGGACCGATGACCTACGGTGCCGGAATCGAAACAACCACAAGTTTTATTGATGGAACATTGTCGCTTGTCGGAATCATGGAGCAGTCACCTGCACACATATATGTCTATAATTTGTGCAATGCAAGCGATTGGCTGTCTTATTCTCCTAAAGCCGGAGTAATCAAGCCGGGAGAGTCTCAGACCGTAACTCTTTCTTATGATGCCCGCAACGGAAAAGTAGGAGAAACATTCGAGGCTGATCTGAATTTGTATACTATTCCAGATGCAGGCGAACATAAAATTGTTGTCGGATATACAGCTGCAGCTCCTTGCAAGACTCCTCGTCCTGTATCGCTTACAGCTTCCAGCGACAATGGTTATGATGTAAATCTCGCCTGGAAGAGTGGAGAAGCGGACAAAGCCCCTTCTGGATACAATGTTTATCGCAATGGCGTCAAGCTCAACTCTTCGCCTGTTGCCGCAACATCTTATGTTGATAAGGGTGTTATAAGAGGCAATTACTATTATTCTGTTACAGCAATCTATGATGGCAAAGAAACAAACCATTCTGACTCTGTTGCAATAGAGCTTATTGTCGGTGCACCTTATTATGCTCCTACAAATCTTGTTTCTTCCGTGTCTGGCAACAAGACTGTTTCATTGACATGGAAACAGCCGGGGCTCATTCGTCAAAATGAAGCAACTCTTCGTTACGACAATTCTGCATGTGCCAGCGGAGTCGGACTTTCTGAAGGCGGTTTCTTCTGGGTTGGTGCTAAATGGGACGGCGATGATCTGATTGAGTACAGAGATATGATTCTCGACAAGGTTGATGTATATGTAAAGGAAAGATGTACTGCATTGTCTTTGAGAATATACAAGGATAATAGTGCTGCCGTTACTCAGATTGTAAATGTCGGTGACATAAAGTATGGCCAGTTCAATACTGTATCTCTTAAGTCGCCTTTGAAGATTGAGCGCGGACACGAGTATATCGTTTCTTTCCTTGTTGTTCATGATGCAGGTGTCCTGCCAATCGGTATGGACGACGCAACAGCAGTTGAAGGCAAGGGTAACCTTATCTCTACAGACGGAAAGAACTGGTCTACATGCACACGTATGGATTGCGGCAACGGAAACATAAATATTGCCGTTCATTTCTCTCCTGCGGCAGATCTAGAAGAAGCACCTGTCGGTTATGATGTATTCCGTGATGGAGTGAAAGTCAATGCTTCAACTGTTGCTGCAACATCATTCAAAGAAGATCTCACTCAGGCTGGTGTTCACACTTACAATGTAAGATCTGTATATGCCGATGGCGGTCTTTCTGCTTTCACATCTGATGCTTCTGTTGAGATTCTCCAGCTCGGTACTCCTGTTGCTCCGAAACATGTAAATGCAGATGTTGAGCTCAACCGCACAGTGCGTCTGCGTTGGGATTTCCCAATTGAAGGAGAGTCTTCTTTCCCTGTAGACATCAAGACTGCGAAGGTCACTACTAATGAAGGAACTCTTGAGTATGTGAACCAGTTTGACGGAAGTATGCCGGTCGAGATGGGCATTGCATCTGACGGTAAATATATATACACTACGCTCTATACTGACGCAGGTGCAATCAACAAATATACGCTTGATGGAACATTTGTTGAAAGCTTCGTCATTTCTGGCATTGAAGAAGGCATCCGCAACCTTACTTATGACGGTGAAAGCTTCTATGCTTCTACTACCGAAAGCTTCATCTATAAGATTGATATGGATGCGCACGCAGTTTCTGAAAAATATTCTATTTCAGAGATTGCCCGCCATATAGCTTATATGCCTGATCTGAACGGCGGACGTGGCGGATTCGAAGTCGGTGACTGGGAATCTTCTATCTATGTCAACAAACTTGGAGCAAAGATTTCTTCAGGACCTGTATTGAAAGGTGCCGCAGGAACAGCATACTACAACGGCATAATCTATGCTTTCGAACAGGGACATGAGAATCCGTTCGTGATCACGCTTTACGATGCACAGACATATGAGGCTATAGGAAGTGTAGATCTTAAGGATTATGTGGAGCTTTCTCCAGAGACAGGTTCTGCTGCCGGAGGTATGTCTCTCATCACGACATCTGAGGGATTGAATCTGCTTGCTATGGTTCTTCAGACACCTTCTAATGCCCGTTTCATCTTCCTTGATCCAGGTACAATAAAAGGTTTGGAAGGCTACAACGTTTACCGCAACGGGGTCAAAGTGAATGCAGAACCCCTTAAGTATCGTTCTTTTGAGATTGAGGAAAACGAAGCCGGCAATTACAGTTACACAGTGCAGACTGTGTACATCGACGGTACAACTTCCGGCTACTCTCCTGCTGCAGAGGTTGCAATCGTCGAACCTGGTGAATGTCCTGTTCCTTCTGACGTCAAGGCTGTTCCTGCTTCTTGCGGATATAATGTAAACGTTTCGTTTGTTGATCCTGCAACACTTGGAGCCGACGTTTATGAAAGTGCAGAGAATATTGCAGACGACCAGCCGTTCTCTCACGATGGATGGACAAATCAGAACAACGCATGGACTGTTTCATCTGATGTCGCTTATCAGGGAAGCAAGTCTATCACTTCCGACGCATCTTCAGATGCACTTCTCATCATGCCTGTTGCACATGCTGACGGAGCCGATGCACTCTTCTCATTTGTAGCGCGCAACTCTGATGATCTCAAGGCTAACGGACGTGTTGTCGTGTACACATCGGCCGAGGATTCACCTTCTGATGCAGACTTCGTACAGTATGCATCGGTTGCAACAACTGAAGCTTGGCAGAAGTCTACATTTGCACTTCCTGCATCTGTACGCTATGTCGCAATCAAGCATGTTGCCGGCGAGCCTGCACAATATGTTGATGCAATTTCAATGAGCACATCCGATCCAGAACTTATCCACGGATACTATGTATATCGTGATGGAGTCAAGCTCAACTCTGAGCCTGTTACATCAGTAAGCTATACAGACCACAATCTCCTTCCTGGAACATACAAGTATCAGGTAAGTGCTCTCTACAAGACATCAGAATTGAGCGAACTTTCAGATGCTGTTGCTGTTAATGTTGATTACAGCAATAATTTCCAGGCACCGGGACAGCTGTCTGCTGAAAAGGTATCAGACGGCATACGTCTTGACTGGAGTGCCCCTGCTCTCGGCGATGCTGTCAACCTCAAGTGGCACAGCGGTACTGTACATGATGCAGCCGGACTTCCTAGTGGCGGTGCATTCTATGCCGGAGTTCAGTGGAGCGCGGAAGAACTCGTTCCATACGAAAGTCTTTCACTTTCTGAAGTTGAGGTTTATGTTAACCAGATTCCTGACCAGATGTTCCTTCTGGTATATGAAGGCGACGACCTTGTTCGTCAGCAGTATGTTCCAACTCTCAGGCAGTACAGCTTCAATTCAATCAAACTTGACAATCCGCTGCCACTCACGTCCGGACGTACGTTGAGAGTTGTCATATATGTTCAGCACAACGAGATTTCAGTTCCTCTCGGATACGATGAAGGTCCTGCAAAGACCAGTCGTGGTGATCTCTATTCTTCAGACGGTGTTACATGGAGTACTCTTACCGACAATGATATCGACGGCAACTGGAATATAACACTTGTTCTCAGAGCTTATGCAAACAATGAAGCAGTTCAGACTTCTGCCGCTCTTCCAGATTTTACTGCTCACACAAGCAGTGCGAACGCTGGCGAGAAGCTCATGACGCAGGCTGTATCCGAGGCTTCTTCATCGCTTTATGCATTCGACGGATATAATGTTTACTGCAACGGTGCCAAGCTGACGGCAGAACCGATATCTGAAACTACATACCTCGACCGTGAGCCGAAGACAGTTGACTACTGTGAGTATCAGGTCAAGGCTGTTTATTCCGGCTATGGTGAAGTTGGTTCAAACATAGTACGTGTCATAACTACAGGTATTGGTGGTGTTGAAGGATACGACGGCATAAGCATTGCCGCTTCTGACGGAAATATATACGTTTCAGGTCTTGCATCCGGCGAAAATGTATATGTTTACGATTCTGCCGGACGTATGGTGGTTTCTGCTGTTGCCGGCAACGATGCCGTTCTCTGCATCAGCATGTCAGCCGTACCAGAAGGTGTTTACATGGTGAAGACTTCAGGCAAGACTGCCAAAATCAATGTGACAAAGCGTTGATCTGACATTCTTATCTGAAAAGAATATCTGTTTAAGGGGATGTTCCGCACATGTGTTGCGGGACATCCTTTTTTATGCCCTTTTAAAATCGCTTGCACTTTGCCGTGTTCTGTTTCTCGAGGGCCTGTGTCGTCTTTTCCGAGGGCTCGCAGTTCAAGCCGCAAGCCCTCGCGATTGCAGTTGTGAGCCCTCGCATTTTTTGTAGTTTGCGCTTATGTCGCATTGATGGCTATGTGTTGTATGCCGGATGCTTTATAGTTTGGCTGAAGCCGTGATGTAAACCGCATTGTGCACCACCAGATAAAGTTGTGGATTGATGTGATAATTTTGTTTTCTTGTGCAGCTCTTCAAAAATATTTGTTAAGTTTGCATAACTCAATCAATTGATGCTGTAGAGAAATGAATGTTAAGATACGTAAGAGAATTTTTCGTACTGTGGTGATGGTGCTCTCTGCACCTTTTATGCTATTTGCAGTCCTTTCCGTCCTTATCTATATACCGCCCGTTCAGGAGTTTGCGGTACGCACCGTTTCCGGCTATCTGGCCGAGTCTACCGGCATGGATGTTACTGTTTCGGCCGTAAGGCTTAAGTTCCCGATTGATTTGTCTTTGCGTGGTGTTGACATCCGCAAGAAAGGCGAACAGGTTCTTGGTGTGGGCCGTATTGATGTCAGTGTAGAACTTCCTCCGCTTTTCAGCAGTAGGGTAGAGGTGGACGAGATTGAGATACGCGACGGTCATGTCAATACTCTAGATCTCATTGACGCATGTATAATTAAGGGGCGTATAGGCCGACTGTTCGTCGACAGCCATGGAGTCCAGCTGAGCGAGGAACGCGCTTTTGTAAACAACCTTCTCTTATCTGATTCCGATCTTGATATTGCGATGCAGGATTCTGTACCGCCCGATACGGCAACTTCTTCCGAACCTCTTAATTGGGCCATCGAAGTTGCCAATCTTGATATTTCCAACGTTGGGCTCGGATTGCATCTTGCACCTTCTTCTGATAGCTTAAGTCTTAAGACTTGTCTCGGACATATAGGTGCGGCGGGTGTAATCGATTTGGGACGCGAGGCCTACAGTCTGACTTCTCTTGAAATCGACGGCAGTTCGTTTGCTCTCAACAGAGGTGCATCTGCTCCTCTTAAAGGATTTGATCCTGACCATATAGAAATTACAGACTTCAATACCCGTATGGACTCTTTGTCGTTTTCATCCCTTACTATGGATGCAGGATTGCGCATCTTGAGTCTCTCGTGCAAGGAGCGCAGCGGATTGGCAGTAGTTGAGGCTTACGGAGGAGTTTCTGCTGATTCTTCAGGAGTAAGGTCTGTTGGGCTGCGTCTTTCTACGGCCGACTCAGATCTGTCGTTGCGCGGTAAAGCTGACTATTCGGCATTTGTACCTGGTGGCGATGGTCGTTTTGAGACAGCAATTGAAGGTGAAATCGGACGTAATGATATATTTGCCTTTATGGGCGAAGTACCCGAGGACTTGGTGCGTGCCTATCCACTGGTACCTCTGGTTTTCGGCATCAATGCTTCTGGCAACGTAGACACATTGGCTGTTGAACATGTGGATTTGCGCATGGCCGACCACTTCACGCTTCGCGCCGATGCAAATATGACCGCACTTCTTGATTCGCTCGAAAGAGAACTTCGTGCCGATGCAGTCTTTCGCTGTGCGGACATGAGCTTCATTTCCAAATTCCCAGCAGCCGAAGGTATAACCATCCCTCGCGGCACCCTTTTTGATGTCGATGCTTACATGCGTGGCGATGTGATGAGAGCCGATGCCAAATTGGCTTCTGGTCGTTCCATGGTAATGCTTACTGCCAATTATAATTCTTCTGCAGAGGCTTATATGGCCGAAGTTGATGTCCGCGACTTGCTTCTGAACGATTTCATGGCAATGACAGATACGTGTTTGTTCTCAGGTTCGTTTTCTGCAAAGGGACGTGGTTTCGATGCCTATTCGCCTTCGTTCAGATTGTCTGCCGGAATGCTGCTCGACAAAGCCCGCATCGGAGCAATCGATGCGGGAGGGGTAAGTCTCGATGCCAAGGTTGGCGGACGCAAGGCCGATGTAGCTTTGAAATGCAATAATGCACTTGTGCAGGCTGACATGCATGCCGATGCTTCATATTCTCGCAAGCACATTGACGTTAAGGCTCTATTGGATATGCCTAATGCCGATTTGCAGGGACTTGGATTTTCGCCGACACGTTTCGATGTATCGACAAAGGGTGCGTTCGGCTTCAGTGGTGATATGGTTAAGAATTATCGTTTTGAGGCAGATGCCGAACGTCTGAATATTACGCTCGAAGGCGACAGCATTTTCGATTACAGCTTGTCGGCACTGGCTGAAACTTCTGCCGATACGACTTATGTTTCACTCAAGTCTGGCGACATGCAGTTCAGTTTCGCCTCACCGTCTGATGTTGACGGGTTGGCATCTGGCTTCGGCAAGGTGGCATCGGAGGCTGCCAGACGTTTCAATGAGAAAGTAAGACTTGACATCAACGAACTGAAGAATTACCTTCCTTATTCCAGAACGCGTCTTACTGCCGGAACCGACAATCTTATCCACATGATGATGGCACGTTCGGGCATGTCGTTCAGCGAATTGCGTGCCAACATCTTCACTTCGCCGAAGGAAGGTGTTGCCACAACTGCATATTTGAATACTTTCCGTAAGGACAGTATCGAAATTGACACTCTGCTGTTCCTCGTACGTCAGGACAGTGCCGATGTGCGTTTCCGTGCCGGTGCACGATGCAAGGACAAGAGGTTGTATCCTGGATTTGAAGCCTATGTTCGCGGTTCCATCGGACGCATCAATTCTGATGTAAAACTGGAAATCTTCAACAACAAGCACGAGCAGGGACTCGATCTTGGTGTTCGCCTTGAGATGGTCGACAGTACTGCACAATTCTCTCTTTTCCCAGAACAACCTATAATCGGCTTCAAGAAGTTCAATATCGAAGGAGCAAATCGCATAGACCTTGAGCGCAACGGACAGATCAATGCCGACCTCGTGCTCAATGAACCTGGAGGATGTCGTTTCGAACTTTCCGGTTCGCCTGCAGATACGCTCAAGCAGGACTTGAGTCTTGCCATAGAGCGTCTTGACATTGCTCAGCTTCTGACGGTGCTGCCTTTCATGCCTCAGATGCAGGGCAAGCTCAACTTGAAGGCCAACTACATTGAGGATTCCGACAACTATATGGTCAAGGGAAATGCCGGTATTGATAGTTTTGCTTATGAACATGTGCCTGTCGGCAACATAGGAGGTGATTTCGCTTATGAACCTCTCGAAGGAGGTGCGCATTCGCTTATGGCGGCCTTGTCGCACAACAGCAGGCGTATTGCATATCTTGGCGGACGCTACACTGATGCTGACGGAGGTGTGCTCGATGCCGGCATGTCGCTCGAACGTTTCCCGTTGTCCATCGCTTCTGCTTTTGTTCCGGATCAGATTGTGGCTCTCCACGGTTATCTCAACGGAAATATGAAAGTGGCCGGACGTGGTGACGATATTTCCATTGATGGTTCGATTGATCCGGACAGTGCACGCATAACTTCAGATATCTATGCACTCAACATCAGTCTGGATGAGACGCCTATCGCTGTGACCAAGAATAAGCTGGAATTCAACAAGTACAAGATTTTCTGGGCTGGTGAGAAACCGCTTACTCTCGACGGTTTTGTTGATTTTGCCGATGCATCGGGCATGAAGATGAGCCTGGATATAGTCGGTTCGGGTATTGAAATGATAAACGCTCCTCGTACTCAGAAGTCTCTTCTCTTCGGTAAGATCTATTCTGACATTTATGCTCATGTCGGAGGTACGGCCGATAATGTCAACGTGCGAGGTATTGTGAGTGTATTGAGCAACACCGATGTGACTTATATAATGAAGGATACGCCGTTGTCCGTTGATGACCGTTTGAACGACATTGTGACCTTTGTCGATTTCAATGCTCCGCCTCAGGCTGCCGACGACGAGGAAAAAGCTTCGTTCATGGGCATTGACATGCGCATGCAGCTCGAGGTACGTGACGGTGCACGTTTCAAATGCGAACTCAGTGCCGACCGACAGAGCTACATCAACTTCGAAGGTGGCGGATCGCTTGTGTTCTCCAGCACTCCTGAAGGTGTGATGAGTCTGCAGGGACGCTATACCGTTAACGATGGCGAAATGAAATACTCTCTGCCTGTCATTCCTTTGAAGACGTTCAGTCTCCGTTCGGGAAGTTATGTAGAATTCCGTGGTGACCCTATGAATCCAATGCTGAACATTGCAGCTGTTGAGCGCACCAAGGCCAGCGTCAGTGACGAAAATGGTGGAAGTCGTTCTGTTGTCTTCGATGTCGGACTTAAGGTTACGAATACGCTTGAGAACATGGGACTCGAGTTTACCATCGAGGCACCTGAAGACATGTCTGTTCAGAATGAACTGGCCGCCATGTCAAAAGAAGAGAAAAACAAGGTGGCAGTTGCACTTCTTGCAACTGGTATGTATCTGTCTGAGACCAACAGTTCAGGATTCAGTGCAAGCAACGCGCTCAACAACTTCCTGCAGAGCGAAATCAACAACATTGCCGGCCAGGCTCTCAATACAGCTGTAGACATCAACGTCGGCATGGATCAGACAACGCTTGAAGGTGGTGGCAAACGTACCGACTATACATTCAAGTTCTCAAAACGATTCTTCAGCAACCGCTTGAGTGTTAATATCGGAGGTAAGGTAAGTTCTGAAGCCGATGGCTATACCAACTCCAACGAGTCTGGTGCATACATCGATGATGTGTCGCTGGAGTGGAGGCTTGACGCAGGCGGTACACGCTACATCCGTCTCTTCCATCAGAAGAATTACGACGATCTGCTTGAAGGTGAACTCACAGAAAACGGTATCGGTGTGGTTCTCCGCAAAAAGGTCGACAAACTTTCGGAACTGTTCATATTCAGAAGAAAACGTAAGGACGAGCCTGAGCCTTACGGTGCATCGGCTACGAAGGAAGCCGAAGGGGCAAAGCCTCAGAAAGAAGAGAACGGTGAAGTTGAGAAAACCGAGAATTGATGAACGAACTTTTCCTGCAATTATTTGATAAGACGAGAAAAAGAGTCTGCACAATGGTACATATTTCAGATATAAAAAATGGAATGTTGAAAACGGTCATGTTGATGATTTTGGTGGCCGTGGTGGTGTCGTGTTCAACAACAAGCAACTTGCCCGAAGGTGAGGTACTCTATACTGGTATAAAGAAAACAACCATAAATAAGCCTGATTCGGTTAAGGTGTCCGATGTCGCACTTACTGAAGTTGAGGCCGCTTTGGCCTACGCTCCGAACAACTCGTTCATGGGAAGTTCGTCGCTCCGATTTCCTCTGCCGATAGGACTTTGGGTATACAATGCCATGGTCAACCATAGTCACAAGGGTTTTGGCAAGTGGGTGTTCAACACGTTTGCACGTCAACCTGTGACCATTTCGGCTGTCAATCCGCCTACACGTACAAAGGTGGCTACCAATATCTTGCAGAATTACGGATATTTTCAAGGAACTGTAGACTATGAACTCATACAGCAACGCAATCCGCGCAAGCAGAAGATTTCATATACTGTAACTCCAGGAAGGGCGTATTTCCTTGATTCCATACGCTATGATTTCCCAGATTACCAGGACAGTATCGTCAGCCGTTTCCCGCGTTTGCGCCAGTTGAAGAAGGGTGAACAATTCAGCGTCTACAATCTGGAATCCGAGCGCTCGCGCCTGTCCGAACAGCTCCGCAACAGCGGATACTATTATTATCGTCCTGAGTACATTTCGTATTTTGCGGATACGGTCCAGGCGCCTGGAAAAGTCCAGCTACTTGTAACTCCAAGTAAAGATATGCCGGCGTATGCATTGCGTCGGTGGAGCATCGGTTCTATAGGAGTGCGTATGAGACGCAACGTTATGGACAAGCTTACAGACACAGTCAGTGTAGGTGGTGTTCTCATGGAGCACTCTGGAGAGAGAATGCCGGTTGCACCGCGCATTCTGTTCAGAAATATGTACATACGCCCGGGAGACATGTTCAGCCAGCGCAAGGCCGATGCAACTACGACCAACCTTTCCAATCTTGGCATATTCTCAAACGTGCAGTTCGACTATGTCCCGCGTGACACGACCGATACATGTACCGTTCTCGATGTCATGCTCAACACAACCCTTGATAAGCTCATCGATGCCGAAGTTGATTTCAATATCACGCAGAAGAGCAACTCTCAGGTTGGTCCTAATCTGGCTTTGCTTTTCTCCAAGCGCAATGCTTTCCGCCATGGTGAGACTGCGTCCATACGTCTGAAAGGTTCCTATGAGTGGCAGACAAGCAAGTCTGTTCAGGGCAAGAGTTCCAAGATAAATTCTTACGAATACGGTATTGAAGCTTCATTGTCATATCCGTGGCTGGCTTTCCCCGGACTTGCCTCGCGCATGTATCGTTATCCGGCATCGACATCATTTAAGATTTCGGCCGACCATCTCAACCGTGCCGGATACTACCGTCTGCTCTCTTTCAGCGCCAACGCTTCGTATACGTTTAAAACATCGCGTACGCTTACGCATACATTCTCGCCTCTTGAGCTGACATTCAACAAGATGCAAAGTACAACTGCCAAGTTCGACTCCATCACTTCTGCAAATGAGGCTCTGTACATAAGTTTGCGCGACCAGTTCATACCTGCCGTGAAGTATTCCATCACTTACGACAACACATCAATGCGTCGCAAGCGCATCACTACATGGTTCGAAGCCTCTGTCAAGGAGTCTGCCAACCTCATAGCCGGTATTTCGGCACTGGCCGGTTCCGACTTCAACCGTGAAGGAAAGAAACTTCTAGGCAATCCATATTCGCAGTTTACTAAGGTCACCCTCGAGCTCCGTAATAATTTCAAATTTACGCAGAAGAGCAGTATCGCCACACGCTTCTATCTAGGCACAGTCTTTACCTACGGAAACTCTTCTGTTGCACCATACAGCGAACAGTTCTATGCCGGAGGTGCGAACAGCATACGTGCCTTTGCCGTACGTTCTATAGGTCCGGGCGGATATCGCGATGCTGACGGGCGAGGTACATATCTCGACCAGTCTGGAGATTTCCGTCTCGAACTTAATGCCGAGTATCGTTTCTGCATAACCGGAAACCTCTATGGTGCACTCTTTGTCGATGCCGGCAACGTGTGGAATCTTAAAAAGGACGACAGTCATCCTAAGGGCGAAATCACCCTCTCGCGCATGTTCGATGAGATAGCGTTGGGCACAGGTGCAGGTTTGCGCTACGACATGGAATTCCTCGTTTTGCGTCTCGATCTCGGAGTCGCTCTCCATGCTCCTTATGACACCGGCAAGAGCGGTTACTACAACATACCTCGCTTCAAGGACGGTATAGCTTGGCACTTTGCTGTGGGTTATCCTTTCTGACAAGGCATAATTCATGTACATATAAATCAAATGTTTCAGGGGCATTCCGATTGCGGAGTGCCCCTGAAACGTTATTGCTGTTATCCACAGCGAATGCTTCATTAATGTTTTATAAATGTTTCATAAATATTGCCATGCCTTTTGCAATGTGTATAAATAAGTAATAAATCATTTTTTCAGCACCATATACATTCTAGTTTTGCACCGCAAACGAAAAATGACAGAAAAATATGAAAAAGATTGAATGTGTTATAATGGACTGGGCTGGAACAGCCGTCGATTATGGATGTTTTGCACCTGTAGCAGCTTTCATTGATGCTTTTGCTTCTATTGGTGTTGATATTACTGCTGATGAGGCACGAGCTCCTATGGGTATGACAAAGATTGATCATATACGCACACTGTTTGCGTTTGAGCGTATCTCTGGGGTGTTCCGCAACGTATACGGACGCGAATATGGTGAAGAAGATGTTCTTAAGTGTTACGCAGAATTCGAGCGTAGATTGTTTGCAACATTGTCTGACTATACTGATCCTATAGAAGGAGTGATAGAGACGCTCGATGTCATAAGAAAATCTGGTGTCAAGATCGGTTCTACTACCGGATATACGTCAGAGATGATGAAGGTTGTGGTGCCTGCAGCAGAATCCAAGGGATACCATGTTGACAACTGTGTAACTTCGGACGGACTTCCTGGAGGTCGACCATTGCCTTTCATGATATATAAGAATATGTGTGATCTGGCTGTAGCATCACGTTTTTCAGTATTGAAATACGGTGATACGATATCAGATATAAAGGAAGGTGTGAATGCAGGAGTCTGGACAGTCGGTGTAATCTTGGGCAGCAGTGAACTTGGTCTTACCGAGAAGGAAATTGCAGAAATGCCTTCTGATGAGCTGAAGCGCAGAATGAATGCCGTACGTAACAGAATGTATGCTGCCGGAGCGCATTATGTGGTAGAGAGCGTACGTGAACTTCCTGCTCTAATTGAATCAATAAATGCGCGTATGTCTTCCGACAATTTTATGATGTGATAGTTTTTTAGATATTGTTGAACATTGAAATATAATAAAACACAATTATGAGACCTTATATATTGCTTACACCTGGACCGTTGACTACGAGCGAAACTGTAAAACAGGCTATGATGAGTGACTGGTGCACATGGGACGACGACTACAATATTGGAATAGTACAGAAAATCAGAAAAGAGCTTGTAGAGCTGGCTGCGTCTGACACATCAGACTATACGGCAGTTCTTATGCAGGGAAGCGGAAGTTTCTGTGTCGAGTCTGCAATAGGCACAACTGTACGTCCTGAAGACACTTTGTTGATAGCTGCCAATGGTGCCTATGGAGAGCGTATGGGCAAGATAGCAGAATACTACGGCATTAATTATAATCTTATGAAATTTGACGAAACTTCAGCCGTAGATCCTGCTGCGATAGAAAAATATCTTGACGAGCATGAAGAAGTTACTCATGTTTCTGTAGTTCATTGTGAAACCACTACCGGCATATTAAATCCTATTTCTGAGATTTCTGAAGTTGTCAAGAAGCACGGAAAGATATTTATCGTCGATGCAATGAGCAGTTTCGGTGGTGTTCCTATCGATATGTTTTCACTTGGCATAGATGTATTGATCAGCAGTGCAAACAAGTGCATACAGGGTGTTCCAGGTTTCGGTTTTGTGATTATACGCCGTTCTTTGCTGGAAAAATGCAAAGGCGTTGCCCGATCTTTGTCTCTTGACCTGTATGATCAGTGGAATACAATGGAAAGCGGACACGGCAAATGGCGTTTTACTTCGCCTACACATGTTGTACGTGCATTCATGCAGGCTCTTGAGGAATTGAAAGCCGAGGGTGGGGTTGAAGCCCGCCATAGAAGATATTGCGAGAACCACCGTGTACTTGTCGACGGCATGCGCAAGATCGGATTCAAGACTCTTCTTCCTGATAACATACAGTCGCCTGTAATCACGTCTTTCCTTTACCCTTGTAACGATTTCGACTTCAAGAAATTCTACGGTGAACTGAAAAATGAGGGATTTGTCATTTATCCTGGAAAGATTTCTCAGGCAGACACATTCAGAATTGGCAATATCGGCGATGTTTTCCCTGATGACTTCAAAAAGCTGACAGACACGATTTCGCGCATTTTGGCTTGACTGCAGTCTGGTGTTGAAATCAGTTATAACAATTCTTGCCGTCGCAGGCGCTTGTAAAATAAATTGCGGGCACTCGGAATTCTATTTCTGAGCGCCCGCAATTTATTTTGTTTGTATCTGCGTTATAGAAGTTTCAGTAAACGCTTCTCCCTGAGCAGTCCTTCAATGTCCTTGTCGGGAGATTCCATCATGATGCTTCTTATGACATCAATGTTTTCACATGCATATTTGTAGTATTTCATCTGTTCCTCGTTCAGCTTGTCTTTCGGTATCACCGTTGTGCGCATCTGGGCAAACTCTTCGAGTGACGCATCGTCTTTTTCTTTTACGAATATTATGCGTCTCGATATCGGATTGCCGTTGTAGTCGTTGGTCAGGTATATGCCCTTGAGTATGTTGGGATGTTCGAACACCGGCAACTGCAGGTAAATGACTTTCAGCGTAAATTGAAGTCTCTTCTGTTCATTGAAGAGCATGTAGCCTATCTGATGGCGTGAGAATATGCCTATTCCCGAATAAAATTCGCCCGACATGCTTTGTGAGTAGACTGTAGGTATGGTGTCATTTTCTGCATTTGCAGGAATCAGATACGGTTCGATTTTCAGTCCGTCGGAGAATGACGAAGCACTGTATGCCGTGTAAAGTCCTTCGTAAATGCCTATGTTAGAGGCACATTTCACGGATTCTTTCTCCATGTCGTCAATGAATGTATGTGTATTGACAGGTCCGTTGCCGTGTTTGGGCCTTATGAGGAGCAGTGTGTCGTACAGCGAATCGATTGAGCCCAGAAGCTTTCGTTTCGACACGTTGTTGACCAGTGCCAGAGAATCGTCCAGTGCTCTGTCGGATTCTTCTCCGTTGGATATCATGTTTATATATGCCGGCAGCACCGAAGAATACAGTGAAGACAGAACGCTGGCCGCTATGTCGGTCTCTTCCGAAATGTCCTTCATTTTTACTCCTGTTTCCCGGAGCTTTTTCATCTGTTCGTAGATGGCTATCAATTTATCCATAGTATGTCCGAAAAAATATTTGCAAATATAGTGCCTGAATGTTACATTCTTGTTAAAATATCACTCTATTTGTAACGAAGCTGTTTCATTAATATTACATTATAAGATGTTATAAATTAGTGCAATTATACATTATAAATTAATATTTTCAGCATTTTACTTGGAATACTTTTGCAGTCGATAAATCGAAAAAAATATCAAAAGTAAAACTTATATATGAAACAGATTATCGACGTTAAAAGAAAATCAGAACTCATTCTGATATTGTGGGCCGGCAGTGCGGCGTTGTTGTCGTACTCGTTGGTGTATGCGCTGCGTAAGCCTTATACGGCTGCTTCTTTCGAAGGTTTGTCTCTTATGGGCATAGATTACAAGGTTGCTGTTACGACCATACAGATTCTTGGTTATGTGATAGCGAAGTTTTTCGGAATCAAGATCATTTCGGAACTTAAGAAAGAAAACCGATTCCGATTCTTTGTGGGTTCAGCAGTGCTGGCAGAAATCTCGCTCTTGCTTTTCGGAATGTTCGACGCCCCATTCAATGCATTTGCAATGTTCCTCAATGGTTTGTCGCTCGGATGCATGTGGGGAATAATTTTCAGTTTCATCGAAGGACGCAAAATCACCGACATTCTTGCCAGCCTGCTCGGAGTGAGCATGGTGTTCAGTTCCGGTCTTTCTAAGAGTGTTGGCCTCTTTGTCATCAATGATTTGGGTATTGATCAGTTCTGGATGCCGGCCATCATAGGTGGAGTTGCTTTGCCTCTGCTTGTGTTCATGGGATACATGCTTAAAAAATTGCCACGTCCAACTGAAGAAGACATTGCCTTGAGAAATGAACGTGTTGTTCTGGACAGCAAGGGACGCAAGAGCCTTTTCCTGAAATATGCTCCGATACTTACTCTTCTTTTTGTCGCAAACTTCATGCTTTTGGTTTTGCGCGATGTAAAGGAGGATTTTCTTGTGTACATATTGGATATGAGCAATCAGTCGTCATGGATGTTTGCACGCGTAGATACAGTCGTAACACTGATTGTATTGGGAATACTCGGTCTCTTCATGTTCTGCAAGAGCAATATACGTGTACTGCTGTCGCTCATATTTATAGTTGTTGCGGCATGTCTGGTGATGACTTATGTATCGTTCAACTATGCTGTTCTTGATCTGGAACCTGTTGTTTGGCTGTTCATCGAGAGCTTGTCGCTTTACATTGCTTATCTGACATTCCAGACAATATTCTTCGACCGTTTCATCGCTTGTTTCCGAATCAAGGGAAACGTAGGTTTCTTCATTGCCATGATAGACTTTATCGGCTATATGGGCACAGTGACACTGTTGTTCACTAAAGAGCTTTTTGCAGTCGATGTAGAGTGGTTTGCCATGTTCAACCACATAGCCGGATTTGTTGGTGCCGTGTGTGCTGTACTGTTCACCCTTGCGGGTATTCTGATATATCGGTTTTACCAGAAAAAATATGCTGTAGGCAAAAGCGAAGATTACATTATAAATATAGCTCAATATAAAACTGTTTGAATAAAGATGAAAACCAATTATGACATCATTATTGTAGGTGGCGGACTTTTGGGATGTGCCACTGCATATCAACTCTCCAAGCGTGGTGCAGGAAGCATTCTGCTGCTTGACGGAAATGATATAGCTTCTCAGGCTTCGTCGCGTGCTGCATGTCTGCTCACCAGAGCCAGAACAAAACCTGGACTTATGGAGCTTGTACAGGAAACCTATGACTGCATATCTGAGATTGAGACGCTCTTGGGTGAGTCTTTGGAACTTCAGGAGTGCGGAAGCATAACGATTGCTTCGTCTGACGCTTCTTTGAAAGAGGTTGAGGCACTTGAGAAGGCTGCAAACAGTTTCGGCATTCCAAATGAACGGATAGACAGAAAGCGAACTGCAGAACTTTTGCCGTGGATTGATGCCGAGGCGGTCGATGTTGCACTCTATATGCCTACTGATGCTTTCATAGATTCTGCAATGCTGTGCAACGGTTATGCCAAGGCTGCCGCTGTCAATGGGGTAGACGTAAGGCCAAAATCAAAGGTCAAGGAGATATGTGTCGGCGCCGGACGTGTGTCGGGTGTAAGATTGGTTGACGGAACAGAATTCAGCGCACCTGTAGTAGTCAATGCCGCCGGTGCATGGGCCAACCTTCTTATGCGTCCTCTAGGAGTAGGACTTCCTTTTACTCCTGTAAGAAGTCATTTCTGGATAACAAGTGTCGACAAGGAACGTTTTCCTGCAGGACATCCTTTTACTGTCATTCCTGATGCTCGTGCCTTCACTCGTTCCGATGTAGGTGCTCTGATCATAGGTCTGCGTGAAAGCACATGCCAGTCTTTCGATCCGGCATCGCTTACAGACAGCCTGGAAGATTTCGATTTCAATAAATCTGCCAAATGGACTGTCATGGACGAATGTGCACCGCTTTTAAAGAAGTATCTGCACGACATTGATGAATTGCCGATTGCTCACTACATGGCAGGGCCTTCATGCTATGTTCCGGATGCAAAATTCGTGATTGGTGCAATAACGGAATACGAAGGACTTTACGCTGTGGCCGGATGCTGTGGTGGCGGAGTTGCCGCTGG
This sequence comes from Bacteroides sp. 43_108, assembly GCA_001915545.1. Taxonomy (GTDB): domain Bacteria; phylum Bacteroidota; class Bacteroidia; order Bacteroidales; family Bacteroidaceae; genus 43-108. The sequence continues at coordinate 26,253 of MNQS01000013.1, forward strand.
AGGCGGAATGGGGCGTCTTGCCGCAGAGCTGATTATGGGCCAGAATCCGTTTGTCGACCCAGAAATGTTCTCTCCTTCACGTTTTGGTACGGTTGATCCTTTCTCACCTGATTTCCAAAAGAGATGTGCCGATGCACGTTCCAATAAGAAGGGCGGATAGACATTCCCGATTTGCATGTTATTTATTCTTTGGTTGTATAAATTGATGATTATATGAACAGATATATAGTATTTATGAAACAGGTTCCGCTGTCTACAAAAATAGATATGGACCCTGAAACAAAAACATTGAAGCGTTCTTCCGCGCTTGCACAGGTAAATCCCGATGATCTTCATGCTCTTCAGTGTGCGCTTGACCTGAAGAAATTGACCGGTGCCGAAGTTGTTGCTGTGACTATGGGACCACCTTCGGCCGAAGAAGTCCTGCGCGAGGCTTTGCAAAGAGGTGCAGACAGAGGTATATTGCTGACATCGCGCGCTTTTGCAGGAAGTGACACTTATTGCACTGCCAGGGTTCTTGCCACGGTGGCTGAGCGAATCGGCGGTTATGGCATTCTTTTCTTCGGACGTATGGCCATCGACGGTGACACTGCTCAGGTGGGGCCGGAGGTTGCCGGTATGCTTGGCATTCCGCAGTGTACTTATCTGGTTTCGATTGATAAGGTTGGAAATGAATCTGTTGTCTTGTCTAAACAGCACGGAAATGTCGTTAGACAGATGGAAGTGCAGTTGCCGTGTGCAGTAATGGTGGGCAAGGAGAACTCCCGACTTGACTGCCTGACATTGGCAGGATGGCGCAGGGCGATGAAGCAGGATATAACTGTATGGAATGAGAATGACTTGCAGCTCGACCTGTCATCCGTCGGCCTCAACGCTTCTCCAACCAAGGTGGTTTCTACGGAAATTCCCCAGAACACCAAGAATATTTCTTGGCTGGATTCGTCGGCAGACGTTGTGTCTGTGGTAGAAAAAATGTCTAACGTATTGAACTGTCAAACTTTATGAATACAGAAAAATCTTTTGCCATTCAGGTCTTGGAAGACAAATGTTCCAAATGCGGTGAATGTGAGAAAAATTGTCCTTTCGGAGCAATTAAAATGAATGGTTATCCGCAGATAGACCCTTATGCTTGCCGTCTATGCGGTAAATGCGTAAGAACATGTCCTGATAAAGCTTTGCTGATGTCGGACAATGATTCTGCCGGAAATGTCCGAAAGGCAGACAACAGTTCCGGTATATGGGTTTTGGCCGAGGTTGATAATGGTAAGATTGCAAAAGTGACTGAGGAACTTCTCTGCAAGGCTTCCGAGCTGGCATCCGTTATGGGGTGGACTGTTGAGGCTATGCTCGTTGGTTCCGGCGTTGAGCATTTGGCTAAGGATTTGGGACGTTACGGTGCGGACCGCGTTCACCTTGTTGATGAAGATTTTTTATCTGCGCTTGTCGATGAAGACTGTACTGAAATTGTCGTTGAACTTGTGCAGCGCATGCATCCGTCAGTCCTTCTGGTAGGTGCAACCCCTGTAGGCCGCGGATTGTCGGCACGTATTGCTTCTCGTTTGGGTACAGGTCTTACAGCAGATTGCACTTCGCTTGAGATTGATGCTTCTGACGGACTTCTAAAGCAGATACGTCCTGCCTTTGGAGGCAATCTTATGGCTACAATATGTACACCGTATAGCAGACCTCAGATGGCATCTGTACGTCCCGGTGTTATGCCTCGCAGGATTGTTAGTCCTGATTCTTGTGCAGAAATAGTCAGACATGATTTTTCTTCTTTCAGACGCGATGAGCGCATTGATGTTTTGAGCGAGAGCATACGCGAGGTGCAGGGATGTAATCTTGAGGACAGCCGTATAATCGTAGGCATAGGGCGAGGTGTGAAGAACCATCGTATAGTCGATGCCCTGACAGAATGGGCTTCGAAGATCGGTGCTTCTGTCTGCGGTTCGCGTGCTGCAGTGGAGTGTGGGCTGGTTGACGCTTCGCTTCAGGTAGGTCAGACCGGCAAGACTGTGTCGCCGGATCTCTACATTGCAGTAGGTATAAGCGGACAGATACAGCATACTTCCGGTATAAAAGGTGCTAAGAAGATCATTGCTGTCAATCCTGACAAGAATGCGCCGATATTCGGTATGGCGGATTATGGTCTACTGATGACTGCTGAGGATTTTCTTGCAGGTACAGGCTACAAGATATGAAAGGATTTATGAAAGAAATCGTATTGTGTTTTATTATTTTCATGTCGGTCGCGTGCTCTGATTGCGCGGCCGACAGCCTTACAGTGAAGTTCAGGTCGAGAGCTTTGTTTGACATGACTGCCACTGATTACGGTAAGAAGGATTTTCAGGGATATACCAGTTTGGAAGATTTCCGTGTCGGTTTCAAGGCTTCTTATGGAAATTGCGGAATTAAAGCAGACTTGGGAATCAGTGAAAAAAAAGTGTCTATAAAGGACTTCTTGTTTGATTACAACTGGGGTGATAATTGGACACTTTCTGCCGGCAATGGATATGAACCGTTTTCAATGGATATGTTGATAAGTACTGTCGACATGCGTTTTGTTCAGTCGGCATCTTCTGTCTTGGCTTTTACCGATGGACGGAAACTTGGAGTGACGGCCCATTATCACGGACAATCGCTTTATGCCGCTACTGGAGTTTATGCCAATTACGATGTGAACAGCATTGATGCCGATAAGAATAATTCTATTGTCTCGACAACCCGAATCCTGTGGCGCAGATTTAGAAATGGAGGCGTTTTTCATGTTGGAGGTGCTTTTTCTGCTCGTTCCGCTTCGGTCAACAATGACGGACCTGTAACAGGAGTTTTGGAAAGCTGTGGCGTTAGTTCTATGTTGGGAGGTTCTGTGGTGAGTGCCGAGGTGTCTGATCTTGGAAGTGAGGTCAAAGGTCTGGCAGAGGTGTTGTACACTGCACCGCGCTTTTTGTTTCAGTCAGAGTATTTCTTTGACAGATTGAACCGCATAGGGGACAAGAAGGCGTTTTTGGGACATGGAGGATATGTGCAGGGAAGTTTTCTCTTGTTGGGACGCGGATTCGGCTACGATGCATCTGTGGCTGTTCCTGGCAGACCTTTGTCGGAAAGGGCTTTGGAACTGACCGCAAGGGTGAACTATACCGACTTGAACGACGGCCGTTCGGGCATCATGGGCGGTGAGGAATGGGATTTTTCTTTGGGGCTTAATTTTTATATCAACAAATATTTTGCTGTTAAGCTGAGCGGTGATTGTCTGCTTCCAGGGAAAAACTGTTGCGATGGATATGCAGGCAAACTGTTTCTGGGACAGGCTCGTGTACAATATATTTTCTGATCTGCGAAACAGTTTGCCATGCTTGAGGCACAGCTGTGCCTATGTTGTTATCCGAAAAGTTCCCTGAGTGCTTCTTCTACTTTTCGGACAGGTTTTACTTCTATATTCAGTTTTTTGCAGTCAATGCTGTTCATTCCGTTGTGCGGAATCAGTATGGTCGTAAAGCCCAGTTTTTCGGCTTCTGCAACTCGTTGGGTTATTCTTGCTACGGGGCGTATCTCGCCGCTCAATCCCACTTCGCCGGCCATGCATACGTTGCGCTCTATAGGCGTGTCGATGTTGCTGGAGAGGATGGCTGCTATGACGCTCAGGTCAATGGCTGGATCGGTGACGCGAAGGCCTCCGGCAATGTTCAGGTAAACATCTTTTTGTGCGAGCTTGAAGCCTACACGTTTTTCAAGTACGGCCAAAAGCATGTTGAGGCGGCGCAGATCGAATCCTGTTGCCGAGCGTTGCGGTGTGCCGTAGGCGGCTGTGCTTACCAAGGCTTGAGTCTCTATGAGGAACGGGCGTATGCCTTCTATGGCCGATGCGACCGCGACACCGCTGAGACCTTCGCCGTCGGCCATTTCCGAGAGAAGCAGTTCTGACGGATTTGCTACAGGACGGAGTCCGTTGCCTCGCATTTCATATATACCCAGTTCGGACGTGCTTCCGAAACGGTTCTTTATGCTTCGCACTATGCGGTACATGTAGTGGCGGTCGCCTTCGAACTGAAGCACCGTGTCGACCATGTGTTCGAGCATTTTCGGACCGGCAATTCCTCCTTCTTTGTTGATATGGCCTATCAGAAATACTGGAACTGTATTTTCTTTTGCAAACTTGAGCAGCTGCGCTGTGCATTCGCGTATCTGCGACATGCTTCCTGGAGAACTTTCTATGCCTTCGGTGGCAAGCGTCTGCACGGAGTCGACAACAAGAATCTCAGGTTTTACTTCGCGTACGTGTTCGAAAATCTTTTCCATCGAAGCTTCGCACACCACCATGCATGTGTCACCTGCCGGCGAATCGCTCAGGCGGTCGGCACGCATCTTTATCTGGTGTATGCTTTCCTCACCGCTTACGTAGAGCACTTTGCGGTTTTTCAGACGCAAGGCTGTCTGTAGTATGAGGGTTGATTTTCCTATGCCGGGCTCTCCGCCTAGCAGAACGAGCGAGCCGGGCACGAGACCTCCTCCGAGAACACGGTTGAGTTCTTCATCGCCGGTGTCTATTCGCGGTTCCTCTCCGCCTTCAATGCTTCTCAGCGATACCGGTTTTGAATGAGTTGCTGTGGATGACAGAGATGTTGGAGTGAAACCCGATGACGGTGCCACGCGCTGTTCCTTGAATGTGTTCCATTCTCCGCATGCCGGACATTTTCCTATCCATTTCGGTGAGTCGTATCCGCAATTGGTGCATACGTATGCTGTCTTGTCTTTTGCCATATCTATCTGTAATGTTTTTCTTGTTTGGAGGCTTTGTCTGGCCTGCTTTGTGCAAATGTAGCAATAAAACGTCTTCCTCACAGTGCTGACAATGGGCATAAACTTCAGAACTGTGCTTTTTTTCCGTATCTTTGCACCTCATGCCGTTATTCGGCTGTTTATTAAGCACGTATACACATATATAGATATTTATGATTTCAGTTGATGGATTGACCGTCGAGTTCGGCGGCACGACACTTTTCAAGGATATATCTTTCGTAATAAACGAGAAGGACCGCATTGCACTGATGGGTAAGAACGGTGCGGGCAAAAGTACTCTGCTTAAGATTCTGGCAGGTGTGCGCCAGCCTACACGCGGCAGTGTGACTGCACCTAAGGGTACAGAGATTGCCTATCTGCCTCAGCACTTGATGGTGGATGACGGGCGTACTGTATTCGAAGAAGCATCTCAGGCTTTTGCTCATCTACATGAAACGGAAGCTGAAATAGAGAAGCTCAATGCAGAACTGGCTTCGCGTACGGATTATGAGAGCGATTCGTACATGGAGCTCATAGAGAAAGTCACGGCACTGAGCGAAAAGTTCTATGCAATCGACATGACGCACTTTGAAGAGGACGTGGAGAAAACTCTTCTTGGACTCGGATTTGAAAGGACTGACTTCAATCGTCCGACAAGCGATTTCAGCGGTGGATGGCGCATGCGTATAGAACTGGCAAAACTTCTTCTTCGCGATCCGGACGTACTTCTGCTCGACGAGCCGACAAACCATCTTGACATAGAAAGTATTCAGTGGCTGGAGGATTTCATCCGCACATCGGCCAAGGCAGTTGTTGTCATAAGCCACGACCGCAAGTTTGTCGATTCCATAACAACACGCACCATCGAGGTGACAATGGGACGCATTTACGACTACAAGGCTTCGTACAGCCATTATCTGGAGCTCAGACGCGAGCGACGTGAACAGCAGATGAAGCAGTATGAGGAACAGCAGAAGATGATTCAGGAAACTAAGGATTTCATTGAGCGTTTCAAAGGAACTTATTCTAAGACGTTCCAGGTGCAGAGCCGTGTGAAGATGCTTGAAAAACTTGAACTGATTGAGGTCGACGAGGTCGATAATTCTTCACTGCGATTGAAGTTCCCGCCTTCACCTCGAAGCGGTTCATATCCGGTAATTGCTGACGGAGTAGGCAAGTCGTTCGGCGACCATACCGTGTTCAGCGGTGCCTCTTTCACCATAGAGCGCGGAGAAAAAGTTGCTTTCGTAGGACGCAACGGTGAGGGTAAGTCTACGATGGTGAAGTGCATCATGGGCGAACTGGAACATGATGGACGTTTGGAGCTAGGCCATAATGTGAAGATAGGATATTTTGCGCAGAACCAGGCTTCGATGCTCGACGGTGAACTGACAGTTTTCCAGACAATCGATGATGTGGCAAAAGGCGATGTGCGCAACAAGATACGCGATTTGCTTGGTGCATTCATGTTCGGAGGAGAAGAGAGCACGAAGAAGGTTAAGGTGCTCTCCGGTGGTGAACGCACGCGATTGGCAATTCTAAAGCTTCTTCTAGAACCGGTGAATCTGCTTATTCTCGACGAGCCTACCAACCATCTCGACTTGAAGACCAAGGATGTGCTCAAGCAGGCCTTGCTCGACTACGACGGCACTCTGATTGTTGTCAGCCACGACCGTGATTTTCTTGATGGTTTGGTCAATAAGGTATATGAGTTCGGCGGTGGACGAGTTAGGGAACATCTTTGCGGAATATATGAGTTTCTTGAAACGCGCAAGATGGAGAATCTTCAGGAACTTGAAAGAAAAAATAAATGAAAACGAAAAAGTCCGGATTTGCGTCCGGGCTTTTTTGTTTTCTGTTTCTCTTAACGACAAATCAAATCTGTACTAACTTTTATCTGCATCCGTCCTCGTAATTCCTGCATTGAATGTTAACACGGATGGGCATTGTTGTTACTACATTCGGTGATTGATGCTCGGACAGATGAAAACAAATAGGCGGAACGTGAACTTTCATGCTCATATTCCGCCCGGCGGTATTATTCATTGAGTGTTCCGCAGTTGGGGCATACACCTTTTCTGCGCATCAGTTTTCCGCAGTTTCCGCAGACGTACCTGCGCTGCATGAAACGTTTATAAACTACATAGTTTGCAAGAATGAATATCGGAAGCAATATGTAGCCGATATAGATGAACGATGTCAGATAGAAGAATATGTATACCACCATCGCAAGACCTATGGTTTCGAGTATGTAGCATACGGCATTGCCGAAGGTGAGATTGTGGTATATCTCGTCGAGCATTGCCAGCAGGGCCATCAGTACAAGCCAGGCATTGACGATGAGTACAGCCAGAGGCGCTGTAGCCGTCAGCGGATTCAGAGTAGGGTGGAAGTAGTATTCCTGCCAGAGATCCGGCGTAAAGTTGCGTATGCTGGCGTAGACGGTGCCTAGAGTGGCTGTGAGCACCATGAACAACGGTGGGAAGATGCTGTCCATATCTTCGAAACGGGCAATGCGGAGCGAACCGTGGCGTGCGCGGCGCAAGAGGAATCCGGCCATGCCGAGACCTAATATAACCGATATGCCTATGCCTCTGTAGCCGCTGACCTTCTTGATTGCTTTGGAGATAGTGTCGTTAGGCACTACGCCGTCGAGAAGTTCACTCTCTCTTATCCAGCCCATCGTAAACAGGTCGCGGGCTACTTTCACCCATATCGAGTCAATGGAGTCAGACGGTTCTACGCGTATGCTTGCCACAGCTATGATGTTGTCCTTGTATACGCGGCATGTGTCCTGTATCGGATTGTCCTTGTCGGGCAGTAGGGTAAGTGAGTCGTCGGTCACTTCGAAATTGAAGTTTATTCCGAAGTGGTGCTGATAGATGAAACGTATGGAGTCTATCTGTTCGGGAGTGAATTCTTCGCGGATGGTTGAGTCGGCCACGGTATCTTCGTTTTCCTGCAAGGCTTCTGCTTGTTCGGCCGCTTCTGCATTCGATGCCTTGACGCTTTCTTCTCTGCATGAGGCAAGGCCTATGGAGATGAAAAGCAGGGCTATGAAGGCCGGAAGCGTGAGCGTCTTTATGGTCGGTATTTTCATATCAGTTCTGTTTTTTAGAAGACTCGATTTTGTTCGTTTTTCCCATCCGCAGAGGATTCTGGTATTTTCATCTGTCCTGCTCGGGCATGGCGCATACCTTCATGATGCACTGTGCACAATCGAATTCGAGCTTGAACCTCATTCCGTTGTCCATTGTCAGATACAGAGGTCCGCGATAGGCCTGGCTGTTGTGCTGGCGCTTGAGGCACCATCCCATGCTGTAACGTATGCAGTGGCGGCAGAACATAACGACGGCTCCCTCGCGGTGCTCTTTCTCGAATGCTGGTTCAACGACTTTTGCACCGTGCTCCTTGTAGAACTTCTCGGCCTCGCTGTTCATTACGTTGCCCAGATAAGTGATTTTTCCGTTTCTTGAAGGAAAATCTAGTTTCTCTTTTTCAACTCTTCCTTCCGATTGTGGACGGAATGTGCGTCTTTCCTCCGTCATTTTTTCGACGAGTTCGCGTCTCCATGCACTTAGCTTTGACGAAGGGATAAACCAGTTCTTTGTGTATGCGATGTTTGTGTTTCTTGTTTTGAATCCTGTTCCTCCGAGCTTTGCCAGCTGTGCCGTTACGTTGGCGCTCTGATGGGTGCGTGCCAGCTCCTTTGGGCATTCAGCTGTGATGTGCGCTTCGCATCCGTCATCGTCCTTCATCGTGAGAGCAAATCCGTTTTCAGTTTCGTCTATGCAGATATCAACGGGTATGAAGCGCTCAGCAGAATCGTGTGCCAGAATCTGGTCGAACTTGTTGTCGCGGTTGCGGTAGAGTCTTGTTTTCGGCATCAGTATCGTCTGCAGTTCAAAAGGGTAGAGCTTGCCGTTCTCTACCTTGTTCACTCTGAAACCGTGGAGCTTTCCGTCTTTGCCGATGAAGCATAGGCCGTCGCCATTGCTGAATGTCTTTGTTCCGGCAACAGTGAAGTAGTGCTGGCTGGTATCTTTCACTGTTCCGACAAATTCGCCCAAAGCTTTTGGCGTGTCGAAAGAAAATATCTTGTCGTTTCGGCCGTAGAGAAAATAATTAGTAAAACCGCGGTTGAAGCTTTTGTTGACATCTGGAGTGAATTTGTATTCGCTCTTGCCCGACGAACTGCGTGCGTATTTGCCCTTGTGACGACTGATTATTTCGTTGAGCCTGCGGCTGTAGGCCGCTGTGACATTTTTGACGTATGCCACGTCCTTCAGACGTCCTTCAATCTTGAACGAGGTTGCACCGGCTTCAATCAGTTTTTCCATGTCGTCGAGCAGGCACATGTCCTTGAGCGAAAGCAGATGCTTGTCACTGACAATCTTGTTGCCCTCATCGTCTTCAAGGTCGAACGACATGCGGCACACCTGTGCGCATTCGCCTCTGTTGGCACTTCGTCCGAAACAGTGTTCGCTGATGTAGCACTGTCCGCTGTAGCTGACGCACAGTGCTCCGTGTACGAATACTTCCAGTTTCATGTCCGGACAGGCCTTGTGAATGCCGGCAATCTCCGTCAGCGACAATTCGCGTGCCAGCACCGCCTGCTCAAATCCAGCACTCTGCAAGAACCGCACCTTCTCCACCGTTCTGTTGTCCATCTGCGTGCTTGCGTGCAGAGGAATAGGCGGAAGATGCAGTTTCAGCAGACCCATGTCCTGAATGATGAGCGCATCGGCACCGGCTTCATAAAGTTCCCATGCCAGCTTTTCTGCATCGTTGAGTTCGCTGTCCTTCAGTATTGTGTTCAGAGCCACGTATACCTTTGCCCTGAAGAAGTGTGCATATTCTGCCAGTTTTCTGATGTCGTCCACCGGATTGCCGGCAGCCGCTCTTGCACCGAATCTGCCTGCCCCGATGTATACGGCATCGGCACCGTGGCGTATGGCCTCGATGCCGCATTCCAGATTCTTGGCCGGAGCCAGAAGTTCTATAGTCCGCATTATATAGTGGTGTATATGTATTATGTAAGAATATACGTTGTCAGAACGTCTTCTTATTCTTTGATTTCGTCAATGTTGTAAGGAGTTTCCTGGTAAACATAGTAGTTCAGCCAGTTTGAGAAGAGCAGGTTGGCATGAGCCCTCCATCTGACCAATGGACCTTTCTCAGGATCATCGTCGCTGTAATAATTCTTAGGCATGTCGATTGGCAGTCCCTTGCCGAGGTCGCGCTTGTATTCCTGGTCGAGCGTATAAGGCGAGTATTCCGAATGGCCGGTGATGAAGATTTCTCTTCCGCCTCGTGCTATGACCATGTGTACTCCTGCATCTTCCGACTCCGACACGATGTTGAGGCCTTCTACCTTTTCGATGTCTTCGCGTCTTACTTCTGAATGGCGGCTGTGCGGTACGTAGAATGTGTCGTCGAATCCGCGGAATATCGGAAGCATCGGCTCAAGCACATGATGCTCGAACACGCCGAACACTTTTTTATCTGTCGCATGTTTCGGTACACCGTAGAAGTGATACAGGCCGGCTTGAGCAGCCCAGCATATGAACATGGTTGAGGTAACGTTGCGGTGGGCCCAGTTGAAAACTTCAGTCAGCTCGTCCCAGTATTTTACCTCGTTGTACTCCATCTGTTCCAGCGGTGCACCTGTAACGATGAGTCCGTCGTATTTGAGTTTCTTCATTTCGTCGAAATCGCGGTAGAACGCCTGCATGTGTTCTATAGGTGTGTTTTTCGACGTATGGCTTTTAATTTTCATGAAATCAACCTCAACCTGAAGAGGTGTATTAGAAAGCAGACGTATCAGGTCCGTTTCAGTTGTGATCTTTATAGGCATCAGGTTGAGTATGGCAATCCTTAGCGGACGAATGTCCTGTGTAGATGCACGGCTCGTATCCATCACGAAGATGTTCTCCTGCTTTAGCAGTTCGATGGCCGGCAATCTGTCTGGTAATCTTAATGGCATATCTTTTTCGTGTTCTTAAATACTGTTTATTGCGTCTTCACTTTCGAAGCTGACAGCAAAGATAGTGAAAGTCGAATGTATAGTCAAATTGAAATTGCGTTTTCAATTTGATTCTGCTGATACGGATTCCATATTTTTTAGAATATACGTATCCGTCTCTGCATGCGTTATGTCTGCATGGTCTGTTTTGCAGTCATACGTCCTGAATTCCTCTGCAATTACTGACACATATATTTTATATGTTCCTGAAAAAGGGCATTCCAAGCGGTTTTTCCATTTGTTAATGATATTTTGCTATTTTTATGCCCTATGAATTACCTAAGCTTCATAAAAGAACTATCTTTGTGCCCGCAAAAGCAAAAGTAATGTTTTTAAAAAAGGACAGAACTATGAAATTTTCAAATTTGAAGAAAACCATCATGGGAGCATTGGCTTCCTTAGTAGCAGTGAGCATGATTCTCAGTTCTTGCAGTTCATCAAAGAACGCTGCAGGCACAGCTGCACTTGAAGGCGAATGGAACATCGTGACAGCTTGCGGCAAGAGTGCCGAAGGTGGAATGAACCCTGCATTCATCAACTTTGCCAAGGACGGAAAGGTTAACGGCAACGCTTCAGTAAACTCTTTCTTTGGAAACTACACTTTCAACGGCAAGAAACTCAAGCTCGACCAGGTAGGCATGACACGTATGATGGGGTCAAGCATGGACATCGAAGATGCTGTGACAAAGGCCATCAACACTGTTGAAACAATAAAAATTGACGGCAAGAAAGCCACTCTGTTCGATGGAGACGGCAAGGAAGTCATGACAATCGAAAAGAAGTAAAAAATCAGCTTCGTAGATGATGCTTTAGGTGGCAGGCGATAGGACATAATCATCATTTAGTCCACTCTTCTTCGTAAAACCTGCAAGCAAAGATCATCATCGAAAAAAAGCTATATCAAGACACAGCCCCGACGGATTAGTACAACTCCGTTGGGGCTTTTTGTTTTTTTGATTTCTTCTTCTCTTTAATGCTTTTTACATTTTTTCAATTTTTTGAAAATGTAAGTCTCAAGTCTCTAGGTCGTTTGTTCATAGCATAATACTTATCGTTATGAACCGTATCTTACATGAATTTTGCAGACATTTTAACTATGCAAATCTTTACAGGCGCTCATCTTTAAAATTCCGAGCCCTCGTAGCAAAAATTCTGAGCCCTCGGAATAGTAATTGCGAGCGCTCGAAAATTTATATGTAAGGGTGTATGGCTTTGGTTCATTAATTAAGCTTGTTAAAATTTAGTTCCGTTTTTCTTTTTCAAAGTGAATATACTTTTTTATTAATTTTTTATTCTTAATTTTGTCCAGACTCTCAGACTCTCATAGTAGAGAACCAACTTATAGATAACTTGGAAGGGTGAATTTTCAATAGAATGTTCGTATTGAGCATTGGGGAAGATTTTATTAAATAAATATTAGTCTATAAAATCAGTTGGGGTAATGGTGGGGGAGTCATGGCGTTTGCCATGTACCATATATAAATACGGTACAATCAGAAGATTATGAGCACATTGTCTAATGTGACACTCCGACGAGGCGGAAAAGAACCTCCTGACATCGGATTTGCCTCCGATGCAATCTCTGAAGCACAAGAAGTGCCGAAAGGGAAGTCGGTAAGGTATGCACATAAGAAAGATGACGGCAAGGAGTGGTTTGTTTTGAGGGCCACATACGGAAGGGTGAATAAAGCATACGATTTGATTACGAAGGACAGTACGGAAGCTTATCTTCCGATGAAATACAGACATAAAATCATAAAGGGAAAGAAAAAACGTATTCTTGAACCTTTGATTCCCAACATCATTTTCGTTTACGCAGAAAGATCCAAAATAGAAACATTGGTGAAAGACACTCCTGAACTTTATTTCCTCAATTATTATTACAATCATTTCAAAAAAGGTCCCGACGGCAAAAATATTCCATTGACCGTTGGTTACAATGAGATGATGAGCTTCATAAAAGCTACAAGCGTGGACAACGAACATGTCATGCTCGTTGAACCGTCGCAGTGTCATTACAAGAACGGCGACATCGTAAGAGTAATCGAAGGAGATTTCGCCGGTGTTGTAGGACGAGTGGCAAGAGTTGCAGGACAACAGCGCGTCGTTGTTGAACTTGACGGCCTTTGCACCATTGTTACAGCTTACATACCGAGCGCGTTTCTGGAAAGGGTTTAGATAATAACATATTTATTAATTTTGAAGTTGTGCCCGACACGGATAAAGGGTGGAATACAATGAAGAAGGTTAACTTGCTTAATAATTTCGGAGGCTTGGGCATATTTGATGGTGTGTTTCCTTCTTTTTTTAAGTCGCATTATGAATATGTGCAGGATTCGTTTGTAGATGACAAAGAAATTGATAATGGGTTTTATGAGAAAATGGGGTCAGTGTTGGAAAAAATGACACCGCAAGAGCGTTCTGAAATATATGATAGAATAAGCCTGCAACTATATCGTTAAATGAAATGGGGAAGACTGTATCAGAAGTGATGGACTTGATCCATAGGATAGGTCAGGACAAAATTCCTACGGTAATGCCTGCACTGGGATTTACTCCGTTGATCGGAATCCTGCGTCACCGTATTTTTACAGATGGTGAAGGAGTCACTACTCTTGTTGGCTTTCATCAATGTACGTTGAATTGTAAATACTGTTTAAATCCGCAATCGTTGAAAGCTGAAGGAATCTGGAAATGGTGTACTCCAGAATCTTTATATAAAGAAGTTCGAAAAGATAATTTGTATTTTGGATACACTAATGGTGGTATCTGTTTTGGTGGCGGTGAGCCTCTTCTGAGAAGTAAATTTATTTCCGAATTCAAGGCTGTTTGCAATTCCGAATGGCATATAACAGTTGAGACTAGTCTCAACATTCCGCTAGAGAATTTAGTTGAGTGTTATATCGCTATTGATCGTTTCATCGTTGATATTAAAGATATGAACGATGAAATATATCGGCTATATACTGGAAAATCAAATATAAGAGTCATCGAAAATTTGAAGTTTCTCGTTCGCAAAGGCCTAGCTGATAAAGTTTTGGTCCGAGTTCCTTCGATTTCAGGATTTAATAATGAAAATGATATAGCAAATTCAATACAAATTCTGAATGAAATGGGATTCACTAATATTGAACAACTTGTATATGTTACTGGGAATGGTGATAATATATCAAGTGATAATGCAGAAAACCCTGAACTTGGAAAAGAAATTTGTAGATATCTGAAGAATATAAGAACAAAAGTTGCTGTGGCTCACAACATCTCATATACTCCTGCCATATGTACACACCAAGGTGCATGTTTGGGAACTTGTCCTGTTTGTGAGCAAGAAGTTGAATATATAGAATCCCAAATCCATGAGTGAAAAAGTTGCACGGATGTTTTGAACTTCACTTGTGGAACTTGAGAATCTAAGGCTTCATTTGCAGTGGCAGTTTGTGGTATTTTTTTGACTGTTTTCGTATTAATAACATAGAGCTGTATATATGAGTAGTTGTCCTGCAATGTGTGATAGTTTAATTTTACGGCATTTGTAGCATTGTAACGGTTTATATATCTTATTCGTTTGGCAATAATCTTATCTTGTTAGATTATAATATCGGTCTAATTCTTAAAATTATGTTCGGCAAGTATAATAGTTGAAGTTTTTCAAGAACTGCAGAATTTGAAAAATTTTTATCTGTACCTGGTTACTTTTGTTTGTTTGAAATCATAAATGAACAAAAACAAAATGATTCTTAATAACAAACAAAGGTTGCGCCCGACACATATAAGGGAAGAAAAAATGAAGAAGATTAGCAAGATTATGTTGTGCCTAGGATTGAGCATTATGGGTTTTGATACAGTGAAGGCTCAAAGTGATTATTTGTTGAATTATGGGCCTGGTAGTCCAGCGTGGTGTTGGCAAATGCAACAACAGCAAAATGCGATGAGTATGCAAAATGCAATGATGCGTGCACAAATAATGAATTATTGCAATCAGCAGGCTGCAGCCGCTACTCAGCATTTAATGAATAATCCATTTCAACCTATGCCTGGCGTGGTAACATACGATGGAGCTTATGTAACCCCTCAAAATGTGAATAATTACCATAAGGAGCAAGTCGATTGTGAACATTGTAATGGTGGCTATAATTATAGCACTGTATATTTGGGAGGAAATCATACTAAGCAGGTTAAAAGAATTTGTGTCTTCTGTCATGGTAACGGTACGGTTACAAAAACAGTGATGGATGATTGACCGCAAGACTAGTATCAAAAAAAATTTTTTATAGAATTAAAATAACCGTTGTGCTCGACACGTTTTAGATATATATGAAATTATGAAGACAATGAAATTTATAGCATCATTTGCAGTGGCAGTTTCTGCTGTTTTTGCATTAAGTTCTTTTATTTGCAATGATTCACCAGAAGTACTGGTACAGACTGAGACTGGTATGTTTTCTCATGTACAAGGTAAGCATTGTACGGGGACAGTAGGATGTAGTTGTTCAGGATTCAGACCTATTACTGATGGTCAGGTTTGGCAAGAATCATATTGTAAGAATTGTGGCCATCATAAAAGATTTCATAAGTGACATGTGGTTGTACCATTGAATTTTAAAAGTAATTGAGAAATTTGTTGAAAGTCTTGAGCAAAATTGTTATTGCCCAAGGCTTTTTCAATTTAGAGGCGTATGAGATTTTTATTACGATTTGTGTACATCTGTAAAATTCTATATTCACATTTATTGTGAATCATTACTTTTTTATTTAATTTTGCAGTGATTCAAGCATTCATAAGCAATTAGCAATAATAGCTAGCTGTTATATATAAATACGATACAATCAAGTATCTTTACATGAGCACATTGTCTAATGTGAAACCCGACGGGGCGGGAAAGAACCTCCAGGTATTGGATTTGCCTCCGATGCATTCTCCAAAGCACAAGAAGTGCTGAAAGGGAAGTCGGTGAGGTATGTACATAAGAACGATGACTGTAAAGAGTGGCTTATTTTGAGGGCCATATATGGTAGGGCGAATAAAGCATATGATTTGATTACGAAGGACAAGACGGAAGCATATCTTCCGATGAGATATAGACATAAGATTATAAAGGGAAAGAAAAAACGTATTCTTGAACCTTTGATTCCAAACATAATTTTCGTTTACGCAGAAAGAACACTGATAGAAACATTAGTGAAAGACACACCCGAACTTTATTTCCTCAATTATTATTACAACCATTTCGAAAAAGGTCCCGACGGTAAAATATTCCATTGACCGTTGGTTACAATGAAATGATGAGTTTCATAAAAGCTACAAGCGTGGACAACGAACACGTTATGCTCGTCGACCCATCCCAGTGTCATTAAAAGAACGGCGATATCGTAAAAGTAATCGAAGGGGATTTCACCGCTGTTGTAGGACGAGTGGCAAGAGTTGCAGGACAACAGCGCGTCGTCGTTGAAATTGACGGTCTCTGCACTGTCTCACTGCTTATATTCCGAGTGCGTTTTTGGAAAAAATATAATGGATTGTGTTTTATTTGAAAAATTATATAAGTATGAAAGGTATTGGTAATATTACTCTTTTACTTTTGTTTGCCATATTGTCTTCATGTGGAAACAAATCTTCAGAGCAGATAGAAAAGGATACTGCATCTGGTGTAGTTCTTATTCAAAATGAATCTTATTATGAGGTCGTTCTCTCCAACGGAAATTCAATCTTTTTCTCAAGTTATGATGAAGAAAATGGTGTTAAGGGTATTGCAACAGATGAGGATTCTGTTGAGCTTACGACATCTTATGGAACAGGGTTCTTTATCTCTAACGATGGACTGATAGCGACTAATGCTCATGTAGTGTCCAATATGGTCTCTGATAAAGATGTCAATAAATCTATGTCGTCTTTATTTGAAAGCCTCAAAAGTCTGTATGCTATAGTTTATAATGAGATGAACGAAAAATATGAAAAAGCACAGATTTTGTATAATTATGCTTACATCGATGATGATGTTAGTTATGATGATTTTTGCAAAATAAGTGATTACAAGGATGAACTAAAAAGTGAAATGGATGAGTATGCTAACATTTATGCAGCTTTAGACGATTTGGACGCTGATGATTCAGAAATAAAATATCATAATAGGATTAGCATTGCATATAATGATACTTATGTCACATCTACAACAGATTTCGTTCCTTGTGTATTGACTAAATCAGATGAGGAACATGATTTGGCTATAATACAATTAAAGAACAAAAAGAGTCCTGACAACGTAGCAATTTTTAATGTTCCTGCGGAAGACCCTTTGGAGAATTATTCTTGGACCGAACAAATAACAAAATCAATAAGTGAAGATAAAAATGAAAAGGTTTTCATGATTGGCTTTAATCTTGGACCAACTTTGGCGATAACAGAGGAAGGCGTAAAATCTCAATTTAATAATGGTACCATCAGTCAAAGAACTTCGGATCGGTTGATGTATTCAATACCGGCATTGCCTGGTAGCAGTGGCTCTCCTGTTGTTAATTTGAAAGGAGAATTAATAGCTGTCAACTATGCAGGCTTAAATGGTACTCAGAATTTTAATTATGGAATTCGTATAAAGTATCTGAGAGATTTGTTGGATAAATGAACCGTTTTTGTTGAATAGTATTATTTCTTTCAAGTATATCTGATTTTTCATTTTATGAATCTTATTAAATGTAATAACTGTAATAGAGATATTCCGTCTGACAGCAATTTTTGTTGTTATTGTGGAAGCCTGATAAGAAAACTTGTAAAATGTAGTAATCCTGAATGCAATTTCATAGCATGTCCGGACAAAACGTTTAAGTATTGTCCTAAATGTGGTAGACTTTTAATAGAGAATGAAGTGCTCGCTGATAATATCTGTGATACAGATATTTACACCTTGAGCAATAATGATTTTTATATGGAAAAGGCGTTTAATGGATACAAAGAATTTATAGAAGAACTTGGAGATGATAAAGATTTTGATAGAGTCTCTTCTTCTATTAGATACTGTCGTTTTAATGGATATGATGATAAAACCATAATATTTCATTATTATCGAGACTACGGTTCTGAATATAAGCTTGGTTTGAGTATTGGCTTGATTTTACAAGACTACAAATATTCAATTGAAGTAGAATTAGGACTTTTTAGTACTCTTGTAGAATTGCAGAAATATGCGGCTTCCATAGATAAGACGAAATTCATATCGTTTGTTCGAAATTTAGAAGCAAAACCATGTGATAAGCCTTATGAAGAACTTATTCCATATTCTTCAATAGTTGAATGCTTGGAGAATTTAAAAGAAGAAAAACATAGTTTTAATATGGTATTTCCATTTAAGGAACGAAATGCCGTGTTGACTATAAGAGAAGATATTAAAGATGAGAGCACTCCTGTAAGATTTTGTTGTGGATATTACTTAGGTAAAGATACTGGAAAGGCATGCATGGCGACAGTCTCTATATTAAAGGATATATCTTACAGAAATGCGATTAAACGAATATTGGAAGACATTTCTTTTTATTATGATCTCATTGCTGTCCCGTTAAAATCGAGAGAAGTTCTTTGAAGTTATTGAAACATAGTTGATTACAGAGGTTTTTCAAGTAAACGGACTTGAAATTGTAAAT
>MNQS01000041.1:0-1858 GCA_001915545.1 Bacteroides sp. 43_108
GCGGATAGATAGCTCCGCATTATGGGAGTTGATAAGCTCCACGTTGTACGCCCATTTGCCCGGATCCTCACGAAACGTGTGGATCTTGGTTCCTTTAATCACTTTCTCAGGAAAGCCGGTGAGCTGGCCTCCTTTAAGATGGCCTGCCGGGAACCGGCTTGCGAGTGGTAAAACAATTTGTTTCATATACTTTTTGAATTACGTTCAAACGCCGTTCAACCGGCATTTGAACAGGGTTCTATACTATTTCGCTGCCGCCACTTTTTTCTCCCGGTGAATGGCATCTTTCACGCATCGCAAATCAAACTCCGATTTCTCCGTCACATCGATCACCTTTGCGATCTGTCTCTTGTCCGTCAGGCCGTTAGCTTGACAAATGGCAAACACATCATTGCAGGAGGTTGGCTCCAGCTCAAAGAACTTACGCCCGATACGGGAATAAATCTCGTTATACCCTTTCCGGTTATGGTTCAAACCGCAATCGATACGGTGCTGGATGTAATCAGTGGATAAGAAAGTAATCCCGCATTTGCCCTCCAGCCGGTTATACAGGTTGATAAAGTAGTGGAACACGTTATCGTTCAACTTGTCACCCTCATCGAACACCAAAAGCGGATTTTCCATCTGTATGATGCTCTCGATGGCCAAGTCCAATATTTCACGGATACGCATCCCGCAAGTCTTAAAACCGAGCTTACGGGCGATCTCCCGATGGGCGTACATGGTGGCTGTCGTTGTTTTGCCGCATCCCGCACCGCCCACGATCCAGCGGACTTTTTTAAACTCCTGCGCATCGCTCAGGGCATACCATATTTCCTGAAAGGAGTTCGTTTCCACGAGCTGCCAACCGGTAGCTGCGGCTGCCGGAGTAATCTGAGCGATGATATTACGGAACATATCATCGCTGATATTCTCGTACTTGCCGTTAATCACGGCACTCAGTGTACCGGCAGACACGCCGTTCAAACTCGCCGCAGCCTTTTTTTGGCTGGAATACTTCGCTGCATATACCCGGAGAGCCTCACGGATAGTGTCTTTCTCTTGCTGTGTCATTGTACTGTTCATTTTATTTTGAATTATAATTTTCCTGCTACTTTCTTTTCATTCAGGCGGATGTCTCCATTCAGCTGGTCAAACGTGATGTTGCTTATCAGTTTTGTCACCTTACCGGCGGAGAGCTGCTCCGGATCCTGACTGTACCGGCGGACACGGCGTTCAATCTCACGCTCCGTTTCTTTCTTTACACCTTTCAGTTTCGGACGTTTGAGTCCCTGTTGTTCCATGCTCACGCCGTGCGCCTGCTCGATGATCCGGGCTCCCACCTGACGCTCGATGCGATCCTCCGTGTTCGCCTCGATATTCCGGCGGATAAAGGACATTTCACCCTCGGTCTGTTCCTGAATATTCCGGTGGATAACGATATAAGGCTCCGCCGTCCGCACGAATCTCAGCTCTCCGGCCTTATCTTTCTTGTAGAGCCGTACAGAGGTATGGTCATAAGGATCATACATGGTGTAGAACTTTTGCCCCCTGTTGCTTCTGAGGAATTCGTGATCGGGAACACCCGGAGCCTCGTAAACCTCGTATGTGAACTCACGTTTCTTGATGGTTATTTTCAAGCCGTTGTCGGTATAAGTGGACGGCTTGTCCGTCATCACCCAAAACATCTCGATCATGTCGAGAACACCCACCGCCGGGGTATCAGGGTTCACGCTATTTTTGTACATTTCCATACGGCTCGATCCGGTAGCAAAATGTCTGCTTTCGTTCCATTCTTTCCGGGCGGCAGCGTATGCTGCTTTCAGTTCGGCCAAAGTGTAAAGTTTATCCTTGTTCGCCTCGATACGCTCTAAATTCG
>MNQS01000041.1:1925-5584 GCA_001915545.1 Bacteroides sp. 43_108
AAAGAAATGGCTGTTCTGCAGTTTCTTGTGGCCTCCCTGATTATCATGCACCAGCTCGTAAGGCTTATGACCTGATACCTGAATGGCCATGCGGTAGGCGTTATATTGCGCCTCGTAGTCCTCGCTGTCTGAAATGTGGTATCCCAAAAATACCTCCGAATAAGCATCGATGACCTCGTAAACCTGAGTGGTACGAACCACCAGCTTACCGTCTTTGTCGTAATCCTTGTAATACAAATTGATTTTCGTACCGTCACCATACCACAAGGAGTCACGCATCGAGGGAAGCTCGGTCTTATTCTTGCGGCTGTAACGCTGGTGGGCTTTCAGCTCCCCGTGAACAGCATCGTACCACAACGGTTCGATGTCAGGACGATTCAGGAACCCACGGAGACTCTGAATGCTCCGGAGCTGTTTCCAGCCTTTCTCGCCTGCAATCCGGTTGAATTCCACGAATATTTGAGCATCTGTATAAACGGGAACGCTGCTACGCTTTAACGCTATAATCATGTTACCGGCTTCCTCGGTTATTTTCAGGGTGTTATCATTTCCCATTTTCTTGCTGATCAGGCAGGAATACCCCTCTTTCTTGTATTGGTTTATCTTGTCTTTCAGCCGGGCGGCGTTTTCAGGCAGCGTGTGGCCATAAGAATCACGGAGGCAGTCTGCCGTTCCGATAATCGTTTCCCATACTTTCTTTGTACTTCCACCCAAAGCCTTGCGATAGCCCTCCCGGTCATTCAGGATGGATACCAACTCGTTCAGTACCGAGGCGTTTATGGTGTATTCCTCTTTTTTCCTTTCGGTAAGGCTCACCATCTCGCCGGCCTTTTCATATCGATAATCCTCAAAGAATGTTCGGGCGGCATCATCTATTTTAAGCCTGTCTTTCATGCACTTCTCCTTGATTAGCTCCACCGGATCACCATACTTTTGCTCAAAGCGAATCCGGTAACGTTCAGGTAGGGAGGAATAGACATATAAGGCAATGTTTCCTTCACCGCCTCCACGAGAAATAACATCAACACGTTTCCTGTATTGCAAGGACTTCAATGTTCCGGGTTTTATTACCGGATCATTTCCTGATGTTAATTCATCGTAAGTTACACATACTGTTTTTCCAAAATACTCCATACCCTTTTAACTTTGTCCCCGGAGGCGGAATCGAACCACCTCAAAAGACCGTCCGGGATTTTTCTTACCTTTGCGAAATCAAATCATTAGCATTATGGGAACATCATTTTGTATCACTTTTTACATTGATCAGGAGATTGCCCAGCCTGACAGCGTTCGCAAAGCCTTTGCAAATCATCTAAGGAAATTGAACCTGAGATACAGAAGTAAGCCTTATTATCCCGAATCCGGATGGTCAACCCCTGCGTTTGGAGTTCCGGTGGAGTTGAGTTTCTATACGTCAATTCCAAAAGGCCGGCCAAGCGGAAGTAAGGCTCTTCATCAAGTTCTAAAAAACGCCGTGAACGAGATTGAGAGGGAGCATAAGGAGGTTGTAAAGACAGCCATAGAGAGGGCGTGTCATCCATCTCGTTGACGATTTCGGGGCATCTTGCGGAGTACAAGGTTCTTTCCGCATCAAGCAAATCCTCAAACGATTTTCTGATAGTGTCATCTTCTTTAACGTGAAATACTCTTTTCATGGTTAATCCTCCTTTATATTTAATGGTACTTTTTTAATCAGGCGGGCGGCATTGGCAAAATTCAAGATCACCACGGCAATCGCCCAAACCGGGCTGTCATCAGTTATACATAAAAAACAAAAGCTCAGGCAGAAATACCACACGTAAACCTTTTGCCTCGCAGTCAAAGAGAAATACTCTTTGAATTCATCTCCAAAGAGGAGTAAAAACTTCTTTTTCATGCCGTTTCCTTTTGATCACCGATTTCAACGCCTCCACGTTCAAGGGCTACTTTACGGATAAGCCTCGCCTTGCTGCTGTTACTGCGATAAACCAAAGCCTCCCAAACGGCTTTGCTCGTGACTTTAAAATCCTTTGAGATTTTCTTAATCTCACCACGATCTACTACTATTCGCTTTCTCATATCACATTGTTTTAAAAGTTATTCATTGTCATATCAGCCGTTTTCACTACCTTTACAACCGGTAATATTAGTACGGTGATGCAAATATATAGGATAATTATCACAATATAAAGCAAAATCGTGATTATTTTCACAGAAAAAATAAAATTATGATTGAACGAATTAGCCAATTTATACAAAATCAAGGGATTAGTGTTAGATCTTTTGAACAGTCAATATCTGCGAGCGATGGCATGATTAGGCGAGCCATAAATAATAAAACAGATATTCAAAGCAAATGGCTTTCCGTTATTGCGGATAATTATCCTCACCTCAATTTAGAATGGCTAATAACAGGGCGAGGCTCTATGCTAAAAGAAACCTCACAGCCACTATCACTCCCGACCATCAATTATGAATATAAGGGAGCACCTTATTATAATGTAGATTTCATTGGCGGTTTCGATCTCGTTTTAAATGATCAAACAATTAATCCGGATTACTATATAAATTTTGAGCCTTACAATAAACCCGGTGTTGTGTGGTGTAATATTACAGGTCATTCTATGGAACCCGAATTAAGCAACGGAGACTATATCGCCCTCAAAGAAATGACCGATCCCGTCCAATATCTCCCCTATGGAGAAATATATGCCATCGTGACAGAAAGCTATCGGACTGTTAAACGAATAGGAAAAGCAGACCAAAAAGATTTTATTCGCTTAATCCCCACCAATAAAAGCCCGGAATACAGCGCACAAGACATTCCTATTTCCATGATACAGAAAGTATATGCAGTATTAGGAAGTATGCACAGATTGTTCTAAATAAAAGGGACACACGCACGTTTTCAACACAAACAAAACAGAAATTACCAGATACCTTTTTATAAATCAGCATATTACTCTATCATATATGCTGATTTGCATTATTCTTTATATGGTATTTTCCCCCCTTGAATAATACATAAAGCCACAAAAACGGGTAGTAAAATGGTAACTTGTATAATTCAACCCATTTTAATTTTACTTAAATTGCATACCCAAACGCATACCCAATCAATACATTTCGTTTTTTTCTTGACAAATCTGCATACCCAAACGCATATCCTACTGCATATCCAATCCCCAAAAACGAAATACTCCCGCTAAAATCGCCACTCTCCTTCCCCATCCTATTTTCGCTATTTTGAGCACTAAATTTCAACTATCCAAAAGTGGGAAGCCAATCCTATCTATAAAGCACAAAAGGGCTGCAAAACGCCTAAATAAAGCATTTCGCAGCCCATGTACCGCATCTCTCCTACCCTACTCTACTCCGTTTATCACATCTCCATTACCATGTAAAGTTGACGGGCGTTCAAACCGTTCAAAGTAAAGTCCCAAGTAAAGCCAAAGTAAAGCAGAGTAAACTTTTCGTTTTTGCTTTTCCTCTCCCCTACCAACAGGTAACTATCTAATTATCAAAATCATTATCATTCTTCCGCACAACTCTATTTATCGCATTTCGTTTTACCCCCCTTAGAAAAGAATATGACAAGAATTACTTTACACACCAAGATATAGTACAGGGAGGAACATTAGAGCTCCAGATGGGCCCGAACCCTAATACAAACTGGGGAG
>MNQS01000014.1 GCA_001915545.1 Bacteroides sp. 43_108
GGAATACCTAAAGATACAAAAAAGCCAGCTAATTCGCAACACTTTGTGTATGAATTAGTTGGCTAATTTTATTCTATTTACTGAATATCCCTAAATAAATGAATCGAAATAACTATAATTATCTATATTAATTAAAAATATCAAACCGTTAACCCAAACCAGCACTTGTACCAAGGTACATATAATACAAACATTTTTCAGAACAAATATCTGTTGCCACATACTCCATAAACCAAAAATCATAGCAAAACAACAAACAACAGATAATTCAAAACAAAAATAAGGGGCTAAGGCATAACATAAAAGTCGACCAATGAAATACCCAAAACCTATTTCACTCCAAGTATAAATACTAAATTTAGACTTATCTGTAGATAATATTGAACTACAATTTCCAAAACTCAATGAAGAACAAATCTTATCACCAATCTTACTATAACCATATATCTGCCTTTCAACAAGTGCAAAACACAATGCAATACCACACAAATCTAATAAAATTTGAAAATTCGCGTATATAGAGAATACATCATAGTAACAAACTATAGAATAAATGCACAAAAAAACAGGAATAGCATATATTGCCCATTTAGCAATAACTTTGGATATTTCTATATGCAAATGTTTCTTATAATCAGGTTCAACAGCTTGACTGATATCATTCATTACAACTAGAGCACAACCATCCCATAATCGACTAAATTCCAACAAATTACTAACAAACTGCTTATCCTTCCAAATATAAGTTATAAAACCATTACGCACACAAATTGCCAGCATAAAATCTCCATCTAGATGAAGTATACATGGAAAAGACAGTTTTGACAGATCCTTATCAGGAAAATACATACCCTGACTTTCAATTCCATAAATACTTAACATTTGTTTAATACCTAGAAAATTATTATTATATGGATGTTCTCTGAAAAGCTTATTAGAAAAAAAGGTTGTATAAGGAACCTTACAAACTTTTAAAAACTGTGCTACAATATTATTCATTTAGAAAGTATTATATATGGATTTTTTTCTGAAATAAAATATAGTTTTCAACAATCCCTCATCTAATCCGATTTTGGGCGCCCAACTTTTTAATTTTACAGTAGCCAAAGAAATGTCTGGACATCTTCTATATGGATCATCTTGCAAAGCTGTTTTTTTAACTATAACAGACATTGAATTTGTCAGTTCTATGATTTTATGCGCTAAATCTTCTATTGTAAATTCATGTGGATTGCCGATATTAACAGGACCAGTAAAATCATCGTCCGTATCCATCATTCTGATCATCCCTTCAATCAAATCATCGACATACTGGAAAGAACGTGTCTGCTTGCCATCACCGTATATTGTTATATTTTTGTTCCTTAAGGCTTGCAAAATAAAATTCGGAATAACCCTTCCGTCATTCTGCGCCATATTGGGACCATATGTATTGAAGATTCTTATTATCTTAACTCTTACCGCAAATTGTCTATGATAATCCAGGCAAAGACTCTCAGCACACCGTTTACCTTCATCGTAGCAAGAACG
Source organism: Bacteroides sp. 43_108 (assembly GCA_001915545.1). Taxonomy (GTDB): domain Bacteria; phylum Bacteroidota; class Bacteroidia; order Bacteroidales; family Bacteroidaceae; genus 43-108. The sequence goes on from MNQS01000014.1 coordinate 1,531, forward strand.
TATACCGTTTATATTAACATTGCCATAATAAGATTCACGCTGAGGATGTTCCTTAGGATCTCCATAGACTTCACTAGTAGAAGCTTGAAGAATTTTGCATCCATGAATACGCGCCAATTCAAGCATATTCATTGTTCCTACAACAGACGTCTGCGTAGTTTTTACAGGATTGTGCTGATAATGCACAGGAGATGCAGGACAAGCAAGATTGTATATTTCATCGACTTTATCTTCAAAAGAAATGGGATCAGCTATGTCGTGCCGTATGAACCTGAAATTCGGATATGCGCCAAACAAACCAAGATGTTCAATCTGGCCTGTGGACAAATCATCCAAACACATTACTTTATGCCCGTCTTTAAGCAAACGCAGACATAAGTGACTTCCTATGAAACCTAATCCGCCGGTAACGACAATAGTTTTTCCCATAAATACACAAAAATTAATTCATTATCACACCATCAACTTTCGCCTATGATGTCTTCATAAGTATCAATATTCAAATGTAGCTGTCTGTACACTACCGTCAGACATTGTCACATTGACTTCATACGCTCCGTTTCCGAAATCATCCAGATCGAACGTTAAAAATCTGCCGCTCTCTGTAGGAACAAATTCTGTACTGCTTACTTCTGAATCATTCAGGTTAATTGAAACGATGACAGCTTCGCTGCTGTCAAACGCCAATTCCATTTGACCATCAGAATAGAGCCTGCCTGCAACTATATCAAAAGATGATATTGGGCTAAAATCATCATCATCATCACTTTCATTATTGACATGAAAATCAAGCCAAAACAAAACAGAAGGTGAATCACCAGTCATTTCGACTCTCGCATTTGCAGGCAAAGTCATGCCGAACAACATTAGCGCAATAAGTACAATGTTTTTCATTATTCAATTAAATTTTATTTTTGTTAAACTTGTTGCAATATTAGACTTTTCAAACAGAAATCGCAAATCAACATTACAAGAAAAAATGTAAATATCTGATTTACATCTATATAATTTTTCTAAACACCGTAAATTGTAATGTAGGCAGTCGGTCATTATACTGAAAATCTTAAGCGTCGGAGCAATTCCGGGCGCTCAGGATGAAGATTTTGAGCGCCCGGAGTCATCTCTGCGGGCGCCCGGAAAATCATTCAAAGCTCAAATCAAAACTTTATCAAAATTGAAAAGACAGAAAAATTACATACTTTTGCAGAAAAGAACACAAGTATGGAAAAATCAAATACATATTCTCTATCTTGGTTGCAATAAATATTCTTTCATGCTCAAACAGCGGCATACAAGATAAGCTTGGAGATATAAGCACGTATGTGTGCTCCAATCCGGACAGTGCAAGAAAAGAGCTTGACAAAATAAACAAATCTGAGCTTACGACTGAAAAACTTCGTGCACATCATGCACTTCTTTCATGTGAAAGTGAATATCTGACCAAATGCCCAATTGACGACTCTACGCTAAATGTTGCATCGAAATATTTTGTAGAAGGTAAAAATGGAACTGCATCCCAACAGATGGAAGCAGAACTTTTGTGTATATACAAAGAAATATACAATAAACCGGCAGAAGCATTGACAAAACTCTTGGAAATGGAAAAAAATATCGAGAGTTTATCTTCTCCATATTTTAAAGCTATGGTTGAATGTTTTATAATGATTATATATTACAACAATAATGAATTTCAAAGAATATTACAACATGCATATAAAGAACTTGAATATATAAACAAGACACATGATATAAACAGAATCATAACAAGTAAAAATCACATCGGTATCGCATATAAAAACCTAAACGTGCTAGATTCTGCATATATCTATTTATCCTCATACAATGATTATGAAAACCTTTTGGATTCTACAACCTTGTCAATGGCATACCATAATTTAGCATCTTTGCTCGATAAAATTGATACGTCAAATAATATAAAAATAAAAGAAGCACTAACAAAATCATTAAAATACAATGAAAATATTTACGAAAGGTCCAGAACATACATGAAAATGGCAAGCTACTACTATGAAACAGGTGAAAAACAAATGGCTGACAGCTTCACAAATATTTTTTATAGAAGCGTAAGAAATAATGATTTTGGTGCATTATACAGAATGTCACGAACAATAAATATGTATTACGAAAAAGCAGGCAATCCAGACTCAGCTAATAAATACAAGGGGGAAATGCTGAAATACCGCATAAAGCGTGACTCCGCAATAAGAGCCAGCCGTGCTGTGGAAATAACGCATCAAAGCGAGCTGGAAGAAGTTGAAGAGGATTCACGGACAAGGGTCGTGACAATTTCCATCATTTTTGCGGGCGTTGCCGGAGCACTCTTGCTGGGTGCGGCTGTATACAGAAGCAATAAGAACAAAGTGATACAGGAATACAGCAATAGCGTTGAGAAGCTGCATAAGATACAGGAAGAGCTCGAAGAGGTAAAAGAAAGGGAAAGAGCATCAAAAAAAGCCATTGCCTCAGAATCCCGAAGACTGAGGTTGGAAATAAAAAGACTGACAGACATGGCTGACACTTACAGCATGAAAGTATTAGCAATGCTGACAAAGAACGGCTGTACCGACTTCAAACCCACAGCCGCCATATCCGAACAGTTCTATACCAGTATAAACAACGTATACAACAAAACGGACAAAGGAAAAGATTTTGTAAAAAAGATTACAGAGGCTTGTCCAAGCATAAAAGATCGTGAATTATTCATCTGCTTACTGTACAGAGAAGGAATCAATAACGAAAAGACAATATCAAATATCCTGAACGTTACAGACGGCACATTCAGAACCATCAAAAGCAGATTGAAAAAGAAGCTGGAAGAAGTGCCAGAGAATTGTTATATAAATGAAATTCTAAAATCCATAGGACAGTAAGAAAGTCTACTGTCCTTATCGACGAATACAAACCAAAGGCCGAAACAGCACAATGCAGGTTGTCGTCACTCATGCACCTTACCCTGCTCCGTCAAGCAATCACGAATCTTGAAAAGCATGTTTATAGGTCCTGAGAAATTTCTGTTGGCATAATATAGCTGAGCAAGATGTGAAAGCTGCGCAACGCTTACCTTTACGCTCTTGATATATTGTCCGTGACCCAAGTCAACCTCATCGTCGTACTCATGTTCGTTGAACCACTTGACAAGTTCATCGACTTCTTCTTTAGTATATGTAGGTTTGTAGTTGTTCATAATCATTATTTTTTAGTTTTGTTTCTTTCTGTGAGTAATTTCACCATTATGCGCGCAGCCTTTGTCGATGCACCGGCTGGCCCGAGAATCTTATGCAGAGCTGAATAGTCGGCACGCATTCCATCAAGGCGTGAACCGCCAGGAAGTATCATTTTCAATTCAGAACGAAGATTATCTACATTCATTCTGTCGGCAACAAGTTCTGTCACAGCCTCCTTGTTGAGTATGAGATTTGCAAGAGATATGTACGGCACATGCAGGAAGAGCTTGCGCAGGAACGAAATGAGTTTACCGGCACGTATGTAGTAGCAGACAACCTGAGGTACTGAAAGTATGGCAGTTTCGAGAGTTGCAGTACCGGAAGTTACAAGTGCGGCAGTGGAATGGCGAAGGATTCTGTACGTCTGTCCAAAAACGAGCTTCACGTCAGCACTTTCAGGTATGAATTGACCATAGTAGTCCTTATCTATTCCTGGTGCACCGGCCACAACAAGCTGATAATCGCGGAATGCAGAAGCAGCCTCGATCATCTGCGGAAGATTGTCTTTGATTTCCTGTTTTCGACTTCCGGCAAGAAGAGCAATGACAGGCTTTGAGGACAGTCCGTTGGTTCGGGTGAAATCCGTAAATGTATCGGATGCGGACTTGTCAAGATATTCCTGAACAGCATCGACACATGGATTGCCTACATAATGAATGGGATAATCGTGTCTACGATAGAAATCCACTTCGAAAGGCAAGATGGAAAACATCTCGGACACACACTTGCGTATGGTCTTGATGCGGTACTCCTTCCATGCCCATATTTTAGGAGAAATATAATAATAGACCGGTATGGACGTATTTGCAGAAATATACTCCGCGATGCTGAGATTGAAGCCCGGATAGTCAACAAGTATAACAACATCCGGATTCCAGGCAACAATGTCTTTCTTGCAACGACTCATGTTCGACAATATGGTGCGCAGGTGCATGACAACCGGAATGAAACCCATGTAGGCCAAATTACGATAATGACGCACAAGAGTTCCACCTACGGCTTGCATTTTGTCGCCACCGTAGAAGCGGAATTCGGCCACTGAATCTTCAGCTATAAGTGCCTTCATGAGATTGGACGCGTGTAAATCGCCTGACGCCTCACCTGCTATTATGTAGTATTTCATCGCTATATATAGTGGAAAAAATAGTTTTATTCGGTAAATAATGAAAGCTACATCGACAATGCCTTATCAAGTTCGCTGAGATACGAATAGGCCGTCATGTCGAGCTTTAGAGGAGTAACGGACACAAAACCGTCGCTCAATGCCGATGTATCGGTTTCAGAATCGTCATCGTCCCCGGTGAATTGTCCACTGAGCCAATAGTATGTCCATCCCTTTGGATGTACAGACTTCTGCCATTCGTTTGTCCAACTGCCTCCAGACATGCGACATACCTTCATACCACGGAACTCATGAAGAGAAGGGAAATTGACATTCAGACAAATACCCTCAGGAAGAGGACGTGCAAGCACAGAGGAAACGATGTGCCTGACGTAGGGACGCAAAGGCTCAAAATCGGCATCGGGAGAAGTGAAACAACTTGAAAAACCAATAGAAGAGATATGTTTCATGCATCCTTCAAGAACAAGGCCCATTGTTCCGGAATAGTGAACATTGACAGACGAATTGTCCCCGTGGTTTACACCTCCCAAAACGAGGTCAGGCTTACGCGCAACAACTGTTTCGAGCGCCAGCTTGATGCAATCGGTCGGTGTGCCAGAACAAGAATAGACCTCCATGTCCGGCTCCACTGATTCAGGCTCGATTCGTATAGGTGTTCTCGACGTGATGGACATGGCCGCTCCCGAACGCGGAGATTCAGGTGCTACAACTACAATATGTCCGAAATCCTTGACAGCATCGGCAAGAAAGCGTATGCCCTTGGCCTGCAGACCGTCATCGTTGGATATAAGAATGAGAGGTTTTTCGTTGTCAGTCATCATAAAAAGAATTATAAACAAATGAATGGCTGTACTTATCCAATTGCGAAGCAACAGTACAGCAGACCATGACGCAAAGAGCGCCAACAGTCATACAAAAATACTGTTTTTTCAACAGAGACGGAATGATAAATGCTGTGAATATGCAAGGCAAATACCTTTTAAGCATATTCACAGCCCATATATATAAAAAGAAACCGTCTGCCGAAACCACGACAGACGGTTATATATAAAATCAAATCGACAAATTATTACTGATTCTGTTTCTCGTCGACAGCGGCAATCTTTGCCTCGATTTCCTGAAGGTCGGACTTAAGTTTCTCAATCTTGCGATTTATTTCGTCAACAAGTCCGCTTCCGCTCTTTGAAGAAAGGTTGAGGAATCCGAGGTTGTTCTTGTATGTCTTGATTTCGTTTTTCAGAATCTCATACTGACGTGTGAGCTTGTCGCGCAGACGTCCTGTATCATTGCCCATCTCCTGCTTGAAGCGGTCAAGCCTTCTGCGTGATGCAGTCATGTTGGCAGCCTTGAAGAGACGATCGATCTGTTCTCTGTAAGCATTGTATAAAGTATCCATTTCTTTGAAAGGAACATGACCGATGGCATTCCATTCATCCTGCAAAGTGCGGATCTGTTCTCTGAGTTCCTTCTCGTCAACGCCATCTGTTGCAACAGACTTAATCTTTTCGATAAGAGCCTTCTTCTTTTCGAGATTCTCAAGCTGTTCACCTTTTACAGAAGAAGTAGCCTTGTTCTTAGCTTCGAAGAATGCATCGCAAGCTCCGATGAAACGCTGCCAGAGAGCATCGCTGTACTTCTTAGGAACTGTACCGATTTCTTTCCAATCCTTCTGAAGTTTGATAAGTACATCCGAAGTAGCCTTCCAGTCAGTGCTGTCCTTGAGAGCCTCAGCCTTTTCACAAAGTTCGCGCTTAAGCTTGAGATTTGCATTAAGACTATCCTTAACTCCTTTGAAGAATTCAGACTTGCGCTTGAAGAAATTGTCGCATGCTGCACGGAAACGTTCAAAAATCTTCACGTTCATCTTCTGAGGTGCAAAACCGATTGTCTTCCATTTAGCCTGCAATGAAGTAATCTGTTCTGTGCAAGCATTCCACTCGGCGAAAGTCTTCAGACTGTCGAGGTCCATACCTTCTATAACTTCGCAGATGGCAGTCTTCTGATCGAGATTCATCTGCTCCTGTTCCTTTCTCTTTTCGAAATGCTCCTGATGTCTCTTGTTGACAGCAGTAGAAGCGGCCTTGAATCTAGCCCAGATTTCCTCGCGAAGCTCACGAGCTACAGGGCCGATTTCACGGAACTCCTGATGCAGTTTCTGAAGCTGATGGAAAGCAGATATTACATCCGGTTCGTCTGCAAGCTTCTCTGCAGCTTCACACAATGCAGTCTTGAGTTCGAGATTCTTCTTGAAATCGTATGCTCTGAATTCGTTGTTGAGCTTAAGTGTATCATAGAACTGCTCAACATTGGCCTGATATGTTTTCCATAGATCAGTAGCCTTTTCTGCCGGAACATCCTTTATTTCGTTCCACTCCTTCTGAAGAGCCTTGAAGTCGTTGTAAGACTTGTTGACTTCATCAGGATTAGCCAAAATGGCCTTGATCTTTTCAATTATTTCGAGTTTCTTGTTGTAATTGTTTTCCTTTTCGCGTTCCTGTTCCTGGATCTGTTCGTTGCGTTTTTCACGTATGATAGCCATCTGTTCCTTGAATTCCGGTTCTTCGGCATTGACAGCAGGCATGTATTCATCAGGGTTGCCCCCCTCTTCGAGGTACTTCTTGTAGCTCTCCTCGCTCTGAGTCTTATGAAGTCTGTAGAAACAACTCTTGAGCGCTTCCAGTTCCTGTCGCGAGATAGGTTCGTTGCCGGAGGCAAGCTGTTTCAATCGTTCGATCACTTCTGCCTTGCTGTTCATCTGAACAGTGACATGCTTTCCTTCCGTATCAGCAGCGCTCACATTGTCATCGCCTTCAGATACATTGTTTGTACTTTCATTGGCATCACATGCGGGTTCTGCAACAATCGAGTTTTCTGCCGACTGCTCAACCTGAGGCATATCTTCGGCATTCTGAATGTCCGTCATCACTTTGATTTTAAGTTAGTAAATCTATGAAAAAATAATTTATATTCTGTTTCACATTGAGCCACAAACTTATAAATTAAAATTCAGTTTTCATATTTTTTGACAATATTTTTGTATAAGTGGCCAATTTTTATGCAAGCAGGAAGCCAACGTTCCCTGCTTGCATGCTCGTTATACATAAAGAACAGATGCAGTCTAGTTACGGCGAATGTCCTTTTCTGCCATATTTGTCAGTTCGATAAAGTCCTCAACAGAAAGCTGTTCAGGACGACGATTCATGATTTCGAGAGACAGCAAAGGTGAATCCTTGCCGACAATCTGCTTCATGCCGTTGCGGAGCATCTTACGACGCATTGAAAATACGGCCTTGACTATACGACGGAAAAGCACATCATCGCATCCCAACGATGTGCGCGAATTGCGTTTGAGGCAGACAACGGCGCTCTTGACCTTAGGAGGCGGATTGAATACATTTTCATGAACTGTAAAAAGATATTCTATGTCATACCATGCCTGAAGCATTACGCTAAGCACGCCATAAGCCTTACTGCCCGGTACAGCACACATGCGCTCAGCAACTTCTTTTTGAATCATGCCGGTACAGCACGGAATCAGTTCGCGGTTGTCAAGCATCTTGAAGAATATCTGACTGGAAATATTGTAAGGATAATTGCCAGTAAGGACAAAACTGCGCCCTCCAAATACTGAGGCAAGATCCATCTGAAGAAAGTCCTGCTGGATTATGTTGTCGCCCAACTCAGGAAAATGTTCATGAAGATAAGGCACAGACTCAAAATCGATTTCTACAACTTTAAGCTCGCGATTCTTCTTTAAAAGAAACTGTGTAAGCACTCCTGTACCAGGACCGACCTCCAACACAGGTATGGAAGGGCAAACATCAACAGTATCGGCTATGGACGAAGCAACATTCATATCTGTAAGGAAATGCTGCCCCAGAAATTTCTTCGGCTTTACTACATTCATAGAATATTCCAAATAATATAAAAAATTACAAGGCTTAGGCATACAGCCATAAAAGAAACGGCAAAACCTAACCGACGGCAAAGATATGGATTTTTCACTAGTTTTCAGTTATAAAGAGCAAAACGTCTGTTTTATAGTGCTGTAAAAAAACGACGAACGGACGAACTGCTGTCATATCGTCAAAAGAATATGCACACTTATCAACACGATATAAAAGATGCCGGAAAAAGAACAACATACATCAAGACTGCGGACAACAATAAAAATAAATGTAAAAATGGCAATCACAGCACGTCTGTTATAGATTCAATGGGAATAAATGCCTATATTTGAATTAGATAACATACCAACAAACAACAAGATGATATTTTTCCACAGACATAGGCACAAATCCCATCGGAATGGCTCAACCTTGCAGGCAACTGTATTTGCCATAGTTGCCGTCGCAACAGTGTTTCTACCTGATATCTATATATGGGACAACTATATAAGGAATACAACCGAAACATTCGGAGCAATCATGTGGTGGACACCAGCATCACTGATTGTATGCACAATGCTTATGTGGAAATCAGGAAGATGGCACAACCTTCTGCTCAGAACATTTTTCGGTCTGGCTCTGTGTACGGTACTTCCCAAACTGATATTCACAATCATATCTGTTGTTGGACGAGGACTTGCCACCGTATGGTCTCCGTTGGGTAATGTTGCAGATATTGCAGCTGTAGTGATTGCCTACGCAAGTCTGTGTGCATTTGCATACGGTCTTACAATAGGATGGAGAAAACTTACAATAAAAGAAGACACTCTGACGTTCGACAATCTTCCCAAGGCTTTCGACGGATATAAGATACTGCAATTCTCTGACTTGCACGTAGGAACATTCAGAAGCGACAAGAAGTTCGTCAAGAAGCTGGTTAAAGCCATCAACTCACAGAATGCAGACCTAATCGTATTCACAGGCGACCTCGTGAACGTACATCCGGGAGAACTGCACCCTTACTTGAATGTGCTCAACAATCTACATGCAAGGGACGGCATATACTCGATTCTCGGTAATCACGACTACTGCGAATACAGGCATTACAGGGCCAAGGACGGAGCCAGCAAGAATGTGGACAAACTGAAAAAAATGGAAATGGATTTCGGATGGAACCTGCTTCTGAATGAATTTACAACAATAGAAAGAGACTGTGAAAAAATCACACTTATCGGTGTTGAAAACTACGGCAAACCTCCATTCAAATCGTACAGCGACCTGACAAAGGCCATGGATGGCACGGATAAAAAAGGATTCAAAATCCTGCTAAGCCACGATCCGGCACACTGGAACTGTGAAATTACAACGGACACCGACATAGATTTAACCCTATCAGGCCATACTCATGCCATGCAGCTGCGCATAGGGCGTTTCTCGCCTGCAAAATGGAGTTCAAAGGAATGGGGCGGCATATACAGAAATGGTAGACAGGTGCTTTGTGTTTCGTCGGGAATAGGCGGAACCATGCCGTTCAGACTGGGAGCATGGCCGGAAATAAACGTAATAACCCTTAAGAGAAGTATATGAAATGTATACCAACTGCTAATAGGTGTATACTTATGCACCATAACCAACTACATGTTTGGTCAATTAGCGAAAATGGAATATATTTGCATTTAAGCCATAAAGAAAACGGCTGATTCCGACACGGAACAAATGCAGAAAAGAAGGCTATTGACAACAATAATAACAGCACGAACTTGAAACTTGATACAACAACGGCAAAAAATGCCATAAACATAGTACTGCCGATAGTGCTCGGAGGAGGAATCCTTTACTGGATGTATAGAGGGTTTGACTTCGGCAAACTCAGTGATGTCTGCATGCACGAAATGGACTGGTGGTGGATGGGATTTTCACTGATATTCGGAGTAACGGCACAGATGTTCAGAGGACTCAGATGGAAACTGGCGCTGGAACCGCTGGGAGAAAAGCCTAGAACAGCAAACTGCATCGATGCAATATTCATTTCGTATGCATCCAGCATAATTATACCGCGTATCGGCGAGGTATCGAGATGCGGCATTCTGAAACAATATGACGGCACGTCGTTCTCCAAATCTCTAGGAACAGTGGTTACAGAAAGAGTCATCGACTCCATACTGGTCATGGTGATGACAGTTGTAACCTTCCTGCTGCAGATAAGGATGTTCAGCACGTTCTTCGACAAGACCGGCACAAATCTGAACAGCATTACCGAAAGATTTACGACTACAGGATACATTGTCACAGCAATATGCGGAGCGGCAGCAATATTCTTCATCTGGCTCCTGACAAAAAGGATTGCAGTATTTGCAAAGGTCAAGGAAATGATGGGAAACATGAAAGCTGGAATCCTGTCGCTGAAAGACGTAAAAAACAAATGGCTTTTCACGGCATATACGCTGTTGATATGGATAAGCTATTTCCTGCATTTCTACATTACATTCAACTGTTTCGGATTTACTACGGACTTAAGCATATCAGTAGCCCTCGTAGCTTTCGTAGTGGGCAGTATAGCAGTGATTGTACCAACCCCAAACGGTGCCGGACCTTGGCATTTCGCAGTAAAGACCATATTGGTTCTCAATGGTGTCGGCGAAGACGATGCTGTGACATTTGCACTGATCGTACATACCATACAAACTTCACTGACTGCTCTGCTAGGCGTTTACGCAATACTGGCACTGCAAGGAAGAAAAATCAGGAAAGAAATCAAAGAACAAACAGGACAACCCTTTAACAAATAACGATATGGAAATATATGAATTGGAACCACAAAATGTGTGGCGCAACTTTTATTCTCTGACCCAGATTCCACGTCCATCAGGACACACAGAAAAAGTGGCACAGTTCTTGGTAGACTTCGCCAAGAAAAACGGCGCTGAAGCTTTTATAGACAATGCAGGAAACGTTGTTATGAGAAAGAAGGCTACAGCCGGATATGAGAACAGAAAGACTGCAATACTTCAGGCACACATGGACATGGTGCCTCAGAAGGCAAAAGACAGCAACCACAACTTTGAGCAGGATCCTATACAGACCTACATAGATGGCGAATGGGTAAAGGCAAAGGGCACAACACTGGGTTCAGACAACGGAATGGGTGTTGCAGCCGCAATGTCTATAATTGAAGATACTACTCTCGAGCATGGACCGATAGAGGTTCTTATCACAAATGATGAGGAAACCGGCATGTACGGTGCATTCGGACTCGAAAAGGACACTCTCAAAGGCAAGCTGCTTCTCAATCTGGATTCTGAAACAGAAGGAGAAATAACTATAGGATGTGCAGGCGGAATGGACGTTGTATGCTCTATGGAGTATCAGGAAATCAACGTCAACAAAGAAGGCATGCAGGCTTACAAAATCGACATTAAAGGTCTCAGGGGCGGACACTCCGGTCTTGAAATCAATGAAGGCAGAGCAAATGCCAACAAGCTCATGGCACGCCTGCTGTTCGCTGCAGTCAATACCGGCTGTGCATGGTTGTGCTCATGGCATGGCGGCAACATGAGAAATGCTATACCAAGAGACAGCGAAGCGGTTGTATTGGTTCCGCAGGCAAAAGAAGAGGAGTTCAAAGCTCTCGTTGAGAAGAGCCACAAGCTGTTCAACGAAGAATTCGATCTGATTGAAAACGGCAACATACATCTCAGTGCTGAAAAATGCGATGCTCCTGAAAAAGCTGTTCCTGAAGATGTGCAGGAAAACCTGATCAATGCTGTGATGGCTGCACATGACGGTGTTCTGCGTATGACACCTTCTATTCCAGAGGTAGTAGAAACATCTTCAAACCTTGCGATAATTTCTATCTACGGAGGAAAAGCAGAAATAGCGATATTGGCAAGAAGTTCACGTAACAGCATGAAACTTTACCTCTGCAACTCTCTTATGTCCTGCTTCTCAATGGCCGGCATGAAAGTGAAATTCGAAGGAGGATATGACGGCTGGCAGCCTAACACGAAATCTGAACTCGTGAAGCTCATGTCGAATGTATACTCAAAAATGTTCGGCAACGAACCTAAAATACAGGTTTGTCACGCAGGACTGGAATGCGGTATAATCGGTGCTACATATACAGACATGGATATGGCATCATTCGGCCCGACACTCATGTCGCCTCACACTCCTGATGAAAGATGTCTCATACCGACTGTAGGCAAGTTCTACAACTATGTGACAGAGATTCTCAAGAATATCCCGGAGGAATAAAACAACGTGAACTGAATCATCAACCCTAAACAAACAGAACCGGCATCATGGCATACAATCCGAATAAAGAACTGAAGCTGTACTATTCGATAAGCGAAGTGGCACAGATGTTCAATGTCTCGGAAACTCTTCTGAGATATTGGGAAAAAGAATTCCCAAACATTGCACCCAAAAAGGCAGGAAGAGGCATCAGACAATACACCAAAGAGGACATTGAAGAAGTCAGATTGGTATATCATCTGGTAAAGGAACGAGGCATGACGCTATCTGGTGCGCGTTCTGTGATAAAGAGGGACAAAGGCGGTACCAACAGACAGATTGAGGTGATAGAGAAACTGAAAGCCATCAAGGAAGAGCTTCAGGCTATAAACAAATCACTCAATGGACTGACATAGCGTTTATTTCCGCCAAGCTACAGAATCAAAGCCGTGCCGCATACGACGTATGCGATACGGCTTTTTTCATGCGATGTTACATGTTTACAAAAAACAAGCCGGCCTCCAAATCAAAAGATACATCTTGGAGTCCGGCTTGATAATTTAATGAACGTATTGACGCAATATCAATGCTTATGTCATAACAAGCATCAAATACGTGCAACAGTCTTAATATCTGGAATTTTCTTCAAATTGTCAATAATTACTTCTACATCGTCCGTATCGTGAACATAAACCTGAACACGTCCTTCAAAAAGTCCATCATCCGACTCTATCTCCAATTTACGGATGTTGACATTGAGAAGTTTTGAAATCACCTGCGTAATCTGATTAAGAAGACCTACTTTATCAATTCCCTTCATATATATATTTACAGGGAACAGAAGCACCTTGTTGGTATTCCATTTAGCAGCCAAAACCCTATTGCCGTGACTGCTTTTCAGACGTATGGCTGTAGGACACTGGAGCTTGTGTATTGCTATATGGTTGTTGTCATCTATAAATCCCATAACCGGGTCACCAGGAATAGGCTTACAGCAATCCGACAGTGTGTACTGACCACTGATAGTATCCTCAGTCAGGATAAGAGTCTGCTTGCGGTCTATAGGCTTTGTAGACTTTTCAATCTTCTGTTCTGGAGTCTTATCCGCATGCTTGCGTCCAAACTTAAAAAGATTCTTAAACGAAAGTGAAAGCACTCCGCTCTGCCTGCCACGCAATGCGTCAGCATCTTCCGGACCAAGAACGACCTGTTTCTTACCTAAAGCAGAATAGAAAGCATCGACTTTGCTCATGCCATGCTTACTGCACAGCTTTTCGACATTTATAGAGTTCTTCTGAATGTCTTCTTTCTTAAAGAAATCATCCAAAATCGCTTCACCGGCCTTACGGGCATCTCGTTCTTCACGACGCAGGATGGAAAGAATCTTTGCAGTAGCCTTGGCTGTAGTTGCAATATTGAGCCAAGACTCCTGAACATACTGAGACTTGGACGTAAGTATCTCCACCTGGTCACCGCTCTCAAGCTTGTGGCTCATAGGTACAAGCTTGTGGTTGACCTTTGCACCAATGCAATGACTTCCTACAAACGTGTGTATGGAGAAAGCAAAGTCGAGTGCCGTACTTCCTGCCGGAAGCGTTCGCAACTCACCTTTTGGAGTAAAGACGAAAATTTCAGATGCAAAAAGATTGAGTTTGATGGTTTCAAGAAAGTCCATTGCATCCGGCTGAGGATCATCAAGTATTTCCTTGATGGTTGTCAACCATTTGTCGAGTTCGCTTTCACTAGCCTGCTCTGTCTTGTCGCCTTCCTTATATTTCCAATGGGCGGCAAATCCCTTTTCCGCAATTTCGTCCATACGACGGCTACGGATCTGCACCTCTATCCATTCTCCCTTATGGCTCATGAGGGTGACATGGAGCGCCTGATAACCGTTGGCCTTAGGATGGCTTACCCAATCGCGCAGACGATCTGGATGCGACTTATATATCTTGCATATTGCAACATATATGTTAAAGCATTCCCTATATTCTTCTTCGAGGTCCGCAGTATCGAATATGATTCTTACAGCAAGTATATCGTAAATTTCCTCGAATGTTATATGCTTGTTCTGCATCTTGCACCATATAGAATATGGAGACTTGATGCGGGCCTTGATTTCATATTTAAGCCCCATACGGTCAAGACTGGCCCTTATTGGAGCTGTGAACTCATCAAAGACGGTGTTTCTCTCGGCTTCCGTAACAGCAAGCTTATCGATGATCTGCGCATACTCGTCAGGATGCTCGTATTTGAAACTGAGATCCTCCAGTTCGGTTTTTATGGTATTAAGTCCCAAACGATTTGCCAGTGGAGCATATATGTACAGCGTTTCACCAGCTATCTTATACTGCTTGTTGACCGGCTGCGAACCGAGTGTACGCATGTTGTGCAGTCTATCGGCAATCTTTATAAGGATAACTCTGATGTCTTCGCTCATAGTCAAAAGAAGCTTCTTGAAATTCTCAGCTTGAGCAGAAGCATGATCACCGAATATGCCTCCGGAAATCTTTGTCAATCCGTCAACTATGCGCGCAACCTTCTCACCGAACATGTTTTGAATATCATCGACAGTATAGTCGGTATCTTCGACAACATCGTGCAGGAGTGCGGCGCATATAGACGTGGAACCAAGTCCTATTTCCGTACACGTAATCTGCGCAACAGCAATAGGATGCATGATATAGGGTTCGCCAGAAAGACGTCTGACGCCCTTATGTGCATGCCTTGCAAAGTTGAAGGCCTTGGTAATCACCTCCACCTTCTTACGGTGCCGGCTTGCAATATAAGAATCAAGAAGGTTCTGAAACGCTTCATTAACCATCTTTTCTTCATTCTCTTCTTTTGTAAGTAGCTCTTCCATAAGACCGGTAATTAATGACTATTTTGTCAAACGTTAAACATCACCAATGCTGATATCCATAAGGACACTTACATAGTAAACGATGCACGATATCAGACATCACAAGCCTATCAGCGTACACGTATTCTCTGTCCTGGACGTATCATAGTACCTCTGATGCCGTTGAGACGTCTCAATTTAGAAACAGTTGTTCCGTTTCGCTTAGCAATTTCCGACAGTGTATCGCCCTTTCTAACCTTAACTGTTTTAGTGCGTGTACGTGAAGACTTCTTTGTGCTATGCTTTTGATTGTATACAGTTTCCGAGACATCTGCAGTCACAGAACGTCTCATCTGTACATTGTCAAGCTTCATTGCATATATACTGTCTTCATTCATGATGAATTTCTCGATATATGCCTGAGGTAGGCGCAAAGCATAATCAGCCGGTACGATATCATGTCTATACTGCGGATTCAGAGCACGAAGCTGTTCGACTGTAACTCCGCATCCGTGAGCAATCTGATCAAGATGCACTTCCTTTGAAACCACTACCGTATCTGTTTCCATAGGAAGGTGAGCTTCCATTGGTCTTATTCCGTGCTTGCAGTAATAGTTCATTATATAATTGGCGGCAATGAATGCCGGAACGTAGCCACGCGTTTCCCTAGGAAGATATGCATATACAGTCCAATAATCTGTGTGCAGGGAATCTTTTGAAGATCTTGCTATAGCCTTGTCTACGTTGCCTTCACCACAGTTATATGCAGCAATGGCCAATCCCCAATCGCCGAAGCGGTTGTAAAGATCGCGCAAATATTTGGCTGCGGCATAGCTGGACTTAACAGGATCGCGTCTTTCGTCAACAAGTGTATTGACTTCCAGTCCATAACGTTTTGCGGTAGGCACCATAAACTGCCAAAGTCCAGCAGCTCCCACTCTCGAAACAGCTGTCGGACGTAATGCAGATTCTATAACTGGAAGATATTTCAGCTCCAATGGAACTCCATACATCTCGAGCGCCTCCTCAAATATAGGAACATAGAAATTAATGTTTCCCAACATGACGGCAACAGAGTTACGGAGATCCATACAATACTTATCTATGAACTTTCGCGTAACATTGTTGATTGGCATCTCTATATTTGTAGGTATACGTGAAAGTCTCTGTATGAGTATGCTGTCGTTGTACGGCAGATCCTCAACAACTTCATGTCCTTCAGACAACCCATTGGCAACACCGTATTCGCTTAAGATTGTGTCTGCATCAGTTGTCATTCCATCAGGCATATCAAATGCCTCTATCTCACCGGTTTTGTCATTACGCACCTCAATCGTGTTCTGGGCCATTGCTCCACCGAACAGGCACGCCGACATAAACAATATTGCAATTCTCTTTTTCATATTCTGTCCTTTCAAAAGTTCAAACTGCACTGTATGCCATAAGAATTTGAACTTAATGATCTTATATTATTATCAAATCTGTTATGCTTGTCATTTATTATAGCCGGCTGAACTTTCATACTCAAATCACGGCTGATATCGAAGCTGGACAATTCAGCATCTACATAGGCATCAACTATGGAAAGAAGATAGACACCTATTATACAGAAAATGCTGAGGTCGCGATATCTTCTGTAATAGTTCTTTTTGTTCTGGAACAATGTTTTCAGACGTTCCATATTAGCATCAATATCATAGCTTGGCGGAAGGAAATTCTCATAGCTGTTGGTGTTTGGATCATCATCCATAATATCAATATATGCCTGAGAATAATCTCTATACATCGTGTTGTTCCAGCTGAGAGCATACGCACATCCCACAAAAGCTCCATAAACTATCGGAAGTTTCCAATATTTACGGTTGTAAATTTGTCCACCTCCGGGGAAGACAACGGCATACCACATGGCACGCTTCGGATCCGGAATCCAGCGCTCGGTGTTGATCACCTCACCTGTGACATAAGCAGAATCTGCCTTCAACGAAGCTATGGAAGCTGAATCTGCAGTATAAACCAAAGAGTCATTGGACAAACTGTCAACGCGTGCACCAGCAGAAGCGATAGTGTCACCTGCGATCCCGACAATACTGTCGTTGACAGCAAAATCACCGCGCGACAACGTATCAGAAACAACGGAGTCTGCCACTTCGGAATCCGAACCATACAGCTGTTCCCACAGGCCTGCAACAGGTTCTGATGCCGAAAAATCAAATGCAAATGAACTGAAAAAAGTGCAGATGCATCCGACAACAATCAACAAACAACGTCTATATAAATGTCTCATTTGGATTACTATAAAAATATGGATTTGCCGCATCAGAACCATACAGGTCATTACATCGGCATAAATACCATAAGAAAAAAATAAAATTACGGTCACCTGATACGCTGACCGTAATTATACAATATCAATGTTCACTCTGCTGTACAAGCAGCGATTATCCTCTTCAACTCTTCTGCATCTGCAAAAGATATGCTGATTTTTCCACCTCCTTTTGGAGTACATGAAATCTGCACCTTGGCACCGATACGTTCCGAAAGGCGACTGCGCATACCAACATACTCTTCAGGAAGAGATTTTGCTGCAGTTGTCTTCACATGTTTATATTCGCCGTTTTCATTGATTTCCTTTATGAGTTCCTCAACCTTACGCACCGAATACCCCTTCTGCTGTATCTCTCTGAAAAGTTTCAGCTGAAGCTTCGGGTCTTCAAGTGAAAGCAGGGCACGTGCATGTCCCATGTCGATTTCATGGTTCTGCAAAGCGACCTGAACCGGTGCCGGAAGTTTGAGCAGGCGGAGATAATTTGCAATTGTAGTGCGTTTCTTGCCCACACGATCGCTCAACTTCTCCTGAGTAAGTTCATACTGATCGATAAGATGCTGATATGCAAGCGCAATTTCTATGGAGTTAAGATCCTGACGCTGAATATTTTCAATCAGTGCCATCTCCATGACATTCTCATCGCTGGCCTTACGTATATATGCAGGAATAGACGTAAGTCCTGCCTGCTGTGATGCACGCCAACGACGTTCACCGGCAATAATCTGATACCTTCCGTTCTCCATCTCACGAAGAGTTATAGGCTGGATTATTCCAATCTCTGCTATGGAGTCAGCCAATTCGCGGAGCTGTTCTTCATCGAACTCACGACGCGGCTGGTTAGGATTAGCATCTATAAGATCTAGTCTGATTTCATTTATTGTAGACGAGCCCGCAGTTCGAACCTCTTCAGTAGATATAAGCGCGTCCAAACCACGTCCCAATGCGTTAAATTTCTTTCTTACAGCCATTTGTCAAGATTTTCTATTCAGCTTTACATCATATAAAATATTCACTAAGTCTTTGCAAATCATGCAAAAGCGCATAACGCCCAATCACTCGCGACTGATAATTTCCTTTGCGAGAGCCGAGTAATTCTTAGCACCGGTTGAAGTTGCATCATATAGAATACAAGGAATACCGTGACTTGGTGCTTCACTCAATTTGACATTTCGCTGTATGACAGTTTTAAAAACAAGTTCCTGGAAATGGCGTTTTACCTCTTCATAAATCTGATTCGCAAGACGTAGACGTGAATCATACATTGTAAGCAGGAATCCCTCAATCTCAAGCTGAGGATTAAGTTTCGATTTTATGATTTTTATGGTATTGAGAAGCTTACTTATACCTTCGAGGGCAAAATATTCACACTGCACTGGTATTATTACCGAATCAGCAGCCGTAAGAGAGTTGACCGTAATCAGACCAAGGGACGGAGAACAGTCTATAAGTATGTAATCGTACTCACCCCTCAACGGGTCAAGCACTTTCTTCATAACCCGTTCCCTATTATCAATATTGAGCATTTCAATCTCGGCGCCTACCAGATCGATATGCGACGGAATAATATCAAGCCCCTCTATATCTGAAGTGTAAATTGCTTCATGAGGATCTGCATTGTCAATTATGCAATCATAGATGGATGTTTCGACCTGCTGAATGTCGACACCGAGTCCGGAAGAGGCATTTGCCTGAGGATCAGCATCTACAACCAGCACTTTCTTTTCAAGAGTTGCAAGAGAAGCAGCCAAGTTTATGGCAGAAGTCGTCTTTCCTACACCACCCTTCTGATTTGCCAAAGCAATAATTTTACCCATGTTTCTTCTTTTTCATTCATATACGCACATGCAAGTATGTACATATATATTCCATATTATATGCAAATATAGCGCTTTCCCAATACACAGTAAGCCTTTTTTCTATTTTTTAACGGAACAAGCGTCAGCGCGAATTGCTGTATCCCTCTGCTTTCAATATCTCCACGACGCGAGCTCTAAGATCACCCTGAATTACGATTTCGCCATCTTTAGCCGAGCCTCCTACCCCACATCTATTCTTCAGGATACGTGCCAGCTCTTTCAAGTCTTCTTGACTTCCCACAAAGCCTTTCACCAACGTAACAGTTTTACCTCCACGGCCTGCCCGTTCCATACTTACCCTGAGTTTCTGGGCGTTACGAGGCAAACTTTCTTGCTCGGGCTCACTGTCAGATACAAATTCATAATCGGGATTTGTGGAATATACCATTCCCAATCTATGTTTCCAATCGTTATTACTCATACATACAAATATATTATTTGCAAAAATAGCAAATACATGTCAATGCATGAAAAGCAGCAGATGAAAAAAGGCGCAAAACTGCAAAACAAAAAACGAGATATCAGACTTGAAGTCGAATATCTCGTTTCGTTGTCGGGGCAGCGTGACTCGAACACGCGACCGCCTGGTCCCAAACCAGGAACGCTACCAACTGCGCTATACCCCGAATATTATTTTACTTAAATTGCCTCGGACAACTCATTTGGCAGTTGCTTTCCGAAAGCGAGTGCAAAGGTACTACTTTTTTAATAACATGCAAAAAACATGTCTATTTTTTCAATAAAAAAGTTATAAAAACGCATATCAAACAATATATGATGCCATAGAACGAGTATTATTCGCAAATTTACCAGAGATTGCAATAAGCAATACTTGGAATAGAAGACTGGTTGTAAACACCATCGCAACCAACAAAAACAAAAATAAAAAGCATTTTCATCCGAGTTAAACAATATTTCCATCTGTACTAACATTACACGCCATCTGTACTAACTTTCCATTGCTGAGTTGTTAACCGAAAATGTGCATATTGCGAGCACAGCACACACACTTTTTTAGAACAAATTTCAAGGAATACATTGATGCTTTCAACACACTATTCCACATCCATCAAAAACACATGTATAAGATTTAACCACTGTCAGAATTACGAATAAAAAAACCGCATCGTACTCTACGACACGGTTTAATATTATAAAATACAAAATACAGACTTACGCCAAACTATTCTTGTACCATTCGAACAGACGTTTTACTCCATCTTCGATTTCCACCTTATGATGCCATCCGAGCTTATGAAGTTTTGATACATCCACCAACTTTCTAGGTGTACCATCAGGCTTGGATGCATCAAATTCCACACGCCCCTTAAAGCCTACTGTATCTGCTACAAGATGTGCAAGTTCCTTTATCGTAAGCTCTTTGCCCGTTCCAATATTTATATGGCAATTACGGATCTCGCCCAAAGAAGGTATGGCACCTCCTCGTCCAGTTGAAGAATTTCTGTTTGCAGGTCCGTCAGCCTTAGCACCCAGATGCACAGAACTGTATACGTCGCGCCCTATGATATCCTTAAAATCGACATTAAGAAGCAGATAAACACTTGCATCGGCCATATCTTCGCTCCACAAGAATTCGCGCAGTGGGGCACCAGTTCCCCAAAGAACAACACGACCTGGTTCGATACCGTATTTCGACAATATATTCAGAATCTGCTGTTCGGAAGCACTGCCATCAACTACTTCTACCGGACGAACGGAAAGATCTTTGCGCACTGCCTCCCAATTGTTCTCATCAAGTAACTTGCTCAAATAAATCTTCCTCATCATGGCAGGCATCACATGACTGTTTTCAAGATGAAAATTGTCATTTGGTCCATAAAGATTTGTCGGCATTACTGCTATATAGTTGGTTCCATACTGCAGATTACAGCTTTCACACATCTTGAGCCCTGCAATCTTGGCAATGGCATACTCCTCATTCGTATATTCAAGTTCTGAAGTAAGAAGTGCATCTTCACTAATAGGCTGAGGCGCATTCTTAGGATAAATACATGTAGAGCCCAGGAACAACAACTTTTTAACGCCATGCGCCAATGATTCTCCAATGACATTGCATTGTATCATCAAATTCTGCATTATAAAATCGGCCCTATACAAGCTGTTTGCCATAATACCCCCGACATGGGCTGCAGCGAGAACTACATATTCGGGATTTTCTTCGTCGAAAAACTTCTTCACAGCTACACGATCCAGCAAATCCAGTTCCGAATGACTCCTGCCCACCAGATTGTTGTAACCACGTTTTTTAAGATTATTCCAAATGGCAGAACCCACAAGACCGCGGTGACCGGCTACATATATTTTTGCATCTTTATCAATCATAACAAATCAATGTATTTATGAAAAGCCATTAAACAAGAAACATCAATCAGGCATTTTAGCCTTCAGATACAATTTTCTGACAAACTTCATATCATGCTCAACCATTATACGCACAAGTTCCTCAAAAGAGGTCTTGCGAGGGTTCCAGCCAAGCACCTTACGTGCCTTTGTAGGATCACCAAGCAACTGCTCAACTTCGCAAGGTCTGAAATATTTAGGATCGACTTCAACCAAAACACGACCTGTAGCCTTATCTATTCCTTTCTCGTCCAATCCTTTTCCTTGCCATTCCAAATCAATACCACAATATTTAAAAGCCAAAGTAGCAAACTCTCTGACAGTATGATATTCGCCTGTTGCTATTACAAAATCATCAGGTTCCGGCTGCTGAAGTATCAGCCACATACACTCTACATAATCCTTTGCATATCCCCAATCTCGCAAAGCATCAAGATTACCTAAATAAAGCTTGTCCTGAAATCCTTGTACTATGCGTGTTGCAGCCAAAGTTATCTTGCGAGTAACGAAATTCTCACCTCGTCTTTCACTCTCGTGGTTGAAAAGAATACCGTTAACGCAATACATACCATAGCTTTCACGATAATTTTTCATTATCCAATAAGCATACAACTTTGCAACACTGTACGGAGAACGCGGATGGAATGGTGTTGTTTCACGCTGAGGAACCTCTTCAACTTTTCCAAAAAGTTCTGAAGTGGAAGCCTGGTAAATCCTGCATTTGTTGTCCAACCTGTTTATACGAACCGCCTCCAAAAGACGCAATACACCAACGGCATCGGTATCGGCTGTATATTCAGGAACATCAAAACTTACCTTGACATGGCTCTGCGCAGCTAGATTATATATCTCTGTCGGCTGAACTTCACCTATAATCCTTATCAAGGAACTTGAATCTGTCATATCAGCCCAATGAAGTTCTACCAAACGAGACTTCTTTGTATCACGAACCCATTCATCAAGATACAAATGCTCAATACGGCCAGTATTGAACGATGAAGAACGGCGCAACAGTCCATGTACCTCATAACCTTTCTCAATCAGGAATTCAGCAAGATACGAACCATCCTGCCCGGTTATACCGGTTATCAATGCAACTTTTCTATCCATATAATAAAAAATAACTAAGCTTCTATTCTAAAATGCCATATCAGGCTATGCACAAATGTAACAATAAAAAACCACACTTTAAAACCATCTTGTCAAAACCTGATATTTTCAACGGTACCGACGCACATATGGATATAAAAAAGATGCGGTACAGGCAACCGTTGCCACAACCGCATCTTTATCAATGTATTATTACTAATCTTCATCAATATACTCTGAAGCCGATAATCTTACGAACCTCCTTCAGTGTTGCAGAAGCACTCTCTCTAGCCTTTTCGGCTCCAGCAAGTGCTATCTTATCCAGCAGTTCAACGTTTGCAGAATACTCGGCTATACGTTCTCTGATTGGAGCAACTGTCTTCTCGAGGTCTTCAGCAAGCTGCTTCTTCATATCACCGTAACGCAAAGTACAATCGTTCCACTTTGAATCAAAATAATTGTATGTATCTTCAGACGATACGACCTGCATCAATGTAAACAGATTCTGTATCACATCAGGCTTAGGGCTGTTCATTTCCTGAGGACCATTGTCTGTCACAGCACGCATAACCTTTTTCTTAAGTGTCTTGGCATCATCTTTGAGATAGATACAATTACCTTCAGACTTTCCCATCTTGCCAGAACCATCCAAACCAGGAATCTTTATTGCATGGTCACTGAAGTAGAAATTCTGTGGTTCTGGGAAAAACTCAACATTATAGATATTGTTGAATCGTCTTGCACATTTACGTGCCATCTCCATATTTTGTTCCTGATCTTTTCCTACGGGTACCTTGACAGCCTTGTGCTGCAAGATATCGGCCGCCATCAAAGTTGGATAAGTAAACAATCCGGCGTTGACATTATCAGGCTGTTGTCTGGCTTTCTCTTTAAATGTCGTAACACGTCCCAGCTCTCCTAGATATGTATTCATATTAAGATAAAGATAGAGTTCCAATGTTTCTCTGACATCGCTCTGAACATATATCGTACATTTATCAGGATCCATACCGCAAGCCAAATATTCTGCAAGAATAGTGCGCACGCTTTTCTGGATATTTTCAGGAGTCGGATGTGTCGTCAACGAATGCCAATCAGCAATGAAGAACATACAATCGTATTCATCCTGCATCTTGACAAAACTCTTAACAGCTCCATAATAATTACCTAAATGAAGATTTCCCGTAGGACGGATTCCGCTAACAACTTTTTCCATTATAATATCGATTTAAAACATATTAAATACAAGAGAAGCATACACCTCCATTGCCGTATACCAAGAGACACCCGTCATGACGGTCTAAACAAAAACCAGCAAGGATTGTTTTAATCAGTCTGCCTGATGCCTCTTTACGAACTGCAAATATAGACATTTTCAGCATTCACCTAACAAACACTTGCTATAAAAAACAGTCTTCATCAAATATACGCTCATGCAGGAAATGCAGATTTATATAAAACAAAAAAGGCCGGCATCAAATGCCGACCTTAAAATTTATGTAGTAATTGTCTATCTATAAACTCGATTATTTAAGTTCAATCACTGCACGACGGTTAAGAGTGTATGGAGTAACATCGTTTACACCACCGATACCCTTAACTTCGATCTTATCACGGCTGACACCAAGATTTACGAGCTCATCAGCTACAGCCTTAGCACGGCCTTCAGAAAGCTTCTGGTTGTAAGCAGAAGAACCAGTCTTGCTGTCTGCAGATCCAGCGATAACAACTTTGCATCCAGAGTTCTTGATTGTAGTTGCCAAAGACTCGAGGTTAACAAGATCCTTCTTAGACTGCAACTTAGTAGAATTCAAGTTGAAGAATACAGAAGTAGGAGCACTTGTTACAACATTAACCTTAGTTTCTGTCTGCTTAGGCTGCTTAGCCAACTGTGCACGAAGATCTGCGTTGATCTGACGCTCACGATCGAGGTCTGAACGCAACTTAGCCAAAGCCTCTTCGCTTGAAGCTGCCAATGCATTGTAAGCATCTACGCTGACAGCCTTAGTCCATGTAGACTTACCAAGGTTGAACTGAACACCGACTTCACCTACGAGGTAACCGCTAGTGCCGTTCTTGCCAGAACCTTCAGCAACACCTGTAAAGTTCTTAGTTGTAAATCTGTAAGCAACATCCAAATAGATATTGAGAAGCTTGCTTACCTTCCAAGTATTTTCGATACCTGCGCCCAAAGTTGGAACATAGTTTGATGTATCAAAATTACGTACAACACCAGCACCAACATAAGGAATGAAGTTCCATACACGGTTCTCATTGTATCCGAAGAACATATTGCTCAAATTGAACTGAACATCACCGTAAATTGCTCCGTAGCCACCAGCTTCGAAGTCAGGTGTCCAACCACCATTTACAGGTCTGTTGTTGTCATTCTTAATAATGCCGTTTTCCCAGTTCAACTTCAAGCGAAGTCCCAAACCTGGAGTAAACCACTTACCGGCAGCAACGTTTACGCCCCATGAATCACCTTTTGGAAACACTTCGGAGAAGTCACATCCATAAGGATTCTGCAGAGACATGTCCACACCGACCTGAATGTACCAGTTGGACCAAAATGAATTGGTAGCAACACGATACTTGGAAGGTGTTTCAATTGATGTAGTCTGAGCATTAACTCCTAAACTACCAAGGCCGACCAAAGCCAGCGCAATCATTAACTTTTTCATAACACTTTATTTTAAAAAAACATAACTGTTGACTTTTCTATAGCTTTCCGCCCAGAATCATCGACCGTTCAGCGCCTCAACATCAACATAAAATCAACTGACGTCGGTTCTAAATACGTCAAGATGCCATATATGAAGTCGAGACAAAGGTAACATTTTTAGTTTAAACTAAGTCACATTAGCTAAAAAATCTTATATAAATAACGCTATCCAATATTTTTTGTTCACAAAAAAGTCAACAAAGCACAGGCAAATCGACATAAAATTTGAAAAGCAGTACTTTCTAGACCACAAAAAGGCATCACACGTTAAAATTTTTGTCAATATCGGAATGCTTTATTATATAAAAGACCAATTTGCCATCAGGAGTACGCATAGGCACTTTCGATCGGAAAAGAGAATTAAGAAGTTCCTCCATCTCCATATCTGAAAGAACCTGCCCATATACTATAGAGGCCGACTTTGCCAGTGAGAGCGAAATAGACGTGCGCAACGTTTCTTTTAGATCTCCGCCCGTCTCTCTTGCTTCCGCAATCATCTCGTGAATCATGTCTACAGGCTTTAATCCTTCTGTGTCGGATGGAACGCCATTAATAGAATATGTACCTCCACCAAGATCTGAGAAGTCAAAACCTAAATATGATAAATCATCCTTGATATTCTCAAACATGACATTCTCAATCTTGGAAAGCTGTACAATTTCCGGAAACAGCACACCTTGAGAAACAGACTTCTTTGCTATTATGTTTGACATAAAACGGTCGAAAAGCACTCTGACGTGTGCCCTATGCTGATCAACAAGCATCAGCCCTGACTTCACCGGAACGACAATATAGCGTCCTTTATACTGAAAATGAGGGACTGAAAAATCCGAATCGCTCATTTCATCAGTAGAACAACTTTCCCAAAGTGCCCCAGAAGAAATTTCCACCGGTTTATCATCAGATTCTACATTGTCGGCAACTACATCATCATCCAATACATTGTGAGAAGCACGTGTAGATTTTGCAGAAGTCCCAGCTTCCTTATCATACAGTACTTGCCAATCAAAATCTTTTTTCTGATACCCGCTCCCTGAATTTTTAAACGGATTGTACGAAGCAATATGCGGCTCCATTATAGGGCGGACAATCTCAGCAGAAGTTCCGAATGTAGGTATATCCGGACGTCCGTCAACATCAAAATCGATTGTAGGAACATCGCAGAACTTTCCCAACGATTCCTTTATAGATGCATGAAGCACCTGCCATATTGGCTGTTCGTTGTCAAATTTTATTTCAGTTTTTGTTGGATGAACATTTACATCGATTGTTGATGGATCTACCGAGAAATACAGGAAGTATGAAACATGTTCTCCGACAGGTATAAGCTTGTCGTATGCCGCCATTACCGCACTATTAAAATAAGGATGCTTCATGTAGCGCCCGTTGACAAAAAAGAACTGGCGATTCCCCTTTTTCTTTGCAGATTCCGGCTTACCTATATATCCGGAAATCTTCACCAAAGATGTTTCCACGTCAACAGGAAGCAGATCACCGTTTATTTTCCTCCCGAAGACATCAACGATTCGTTGTCTCAATGATGAAGATGCAAGATTATACATTTCATTGCCATTATTGTAAAGGCAAAATGAAACGTCAGGATGTACTAGGACGATGCGCTCAAACTCTGCTATTATATTGCTCAATTCTGTCTGATTCGCCTTCAGAAACTTTCTGCGTGCAGGTACATTGTAAAACAAGTTCTTGACAGAAAAGTTACATCCCACAGGACAAGAAACCGGTTCTTGGCATTCTACTGCAGAACCGGATATACGGATAAAAGTTCCAAGATCGTCTTCTTCCCTTCGTGTTTTCAGCTCGACCTGAGCCACAGCGGCTATAGAAGCCAACGCTTCGCCTCTAAAGCCCATTGTCGTTAAAGCGAAAAGATCTGAAGCCTTTGAGATTTTAGATGTTGCATGACGTTCAAAAGAAAGCCTTGCGTCAGTTTCAGACATGCCTGTTCCATCATCAATAATCTGCACACACGTCTTACCGCCGTCTTCGACTGCAATCTTTATGTTCGAAGCCTTTGCATCAATAGAATTCTCAACCATTTCCTTGACTATCGATGCAGGCCTTTGAACCACCTCACCGGCGGCTATCTGGTTTGCAACAGAATCAGGAAGCAAATGAATAATATCCATCATAAGCCGAAGTTGAATGTAAAGTTACTAGAGTACAAAAATTTTGCTATCAAAATAAGTATTACAATTATCATAAGCAGCATACCGTTTGACAGACGCTTACGCCCGCTTTCCTTTCTTCGCTTGAGATGCTTGGTTGCACCAACGAATTTTCCACGTATATCTTCAGGAGAGAAAGGTTTCGGTGGAATCATACCCAGTTCGCGTTTGGCATTTTCTTCAATCTTTGCGAGCTTTTCCTTTCTCTCGTCGTAGTAAATATAAGTATGCTTATACTGACGTGGTTTGTTTACTTTAAATAGCCCCATATATCAACCTTACATTTAATCATTAGTAAAAAATTTGTAAAAGACTCACTTCCGCACATTCACGCATGGAAATCAACAGAGCAAGCACTATTTGATGTCCTCAAGTTTCTGCAAAGGCACAACACGCTTTTCTGTAGTCTTAAGCATTTTATCAGCGGTTTTGCTTCGCCAGACAAAAATATCATTTTTATCTTTTGGCCTTATATAATCAAACCATGCGAATCCAACCAATTTGCTCTTGTCAGCAGGTGTCTTTTCCAACGGGTACATCGTACCGACAGAAGCAGGCATCCAAATCTTTTCTACCTTTTTATCCTTAAGGTACAATATCAATTTTGACGTCTCTGTATAGTTTACACCTATACGCGTACCATCATTCTCTGCCATGTAATATACTACATATACATTTCCATGCGCTTCTGAACGATAAACTTCTCCATCGCGGAAATAAGAAAACATTTCCTTACCTGCCACCTGATTATAAGATACCGAATCCAGCTGTTCAACAGTCATAGCCTGATTAATCACATGAACAGAATCAATTGTACTATCATTATTGTACACGCGTATTTCCTCCCCGAACAACTGCTGGTTTACGTTCCAAATTATTGGCTGTCCGTAGAGATAAGTACAATATTCTTCAGATTTTGACACCATTGAGTCACACACAGCCTGAATATCTGTTCTATACATCCTGACCTTATGGTAACAATGCAGATGTCTATAAACAGAATCTGTATCCATGTTGTATGTAAACATCTTCAGCGTATCGCCGTGGATGTATAATGTATCGCCACTCGAATATTCCATCACGACAGCGCTGTCGGTCGCCATGAAATAACCTGTCGAGTCATTGTACATGCAATAATTGCTTTTAAGCATACTAAGATTCTCATCATCTGTAACTACAACATTACTGAAAGCCTCGCTTACCGCAAGTTCCTTGTTATAGTGCATGCTGTCAGCAACAATCTTACGCATATCCCTGATTATGTACGAACGGTCCATAAGATCAGCTGTTCCATTCTTAGTATCATAGTTGCCACGCAAACCGTAAACAAAAGTTCCATCTTTTGCATTGATGTTTGTCGGACTGACAATCTTTGCGATTTCAGTAGCTGAATTATAGAACAATGTATCTGAAACCATTGTAAAATTTGGATTAGTCAGCTCTACATTGTCTGTAAAAAATGCCTCATGAAGATAAGGAGTATATTGTCCCCAATCCGAAACCAGAACATTTTCACCGTCATACAGCGTACCACCATTCATGAACATTCCGACATCATAGATTCTGTCATAATCAAGATGTTCCGTGACCAGTCTTGTTTTCTTATGATCTAGCTGCACACGGCCTCTGGCTTTAGCTGTCATGAATACACCATTGTAATAAAGGGTATCGCTGTTCAATGAAAGTGTATCCCCCTGAACCATTTTCACATGTCCGAATGCATCAAAGGAGTTTTCATCCTTATAATATTTTGCACTGTCGCAATATAAGAATGCTCCCTCGTGGCTCAAAGCAACATTGCCGACCAAAACATCAGCACGCGGATCATCACTGTTCTTATACAATATATCTGAATGTATAAGTTCTATTTTCTTATCAGATCTGCTTCGTCCGTCATTTATATCATCTGGAACCAAAGCATACAGAAACATTGCTCCCAGCATCCATACGGAGCATAGGAACAAAGTTCTGAGCTTAAAAGCAAAAATATATCTTTTGATAAAGTCCTTCAAAGTCATTTAATCCAACCCGGATATTTAAATTCGCAATTTCTCCATTCTTCATTTATTCGGACATAAGTGGTCTTCTGCATATCTCTAATCCACTTATCGATTTTCTCTTCGCAAAGTTTATTGTGGACAATATCCTGCATAAGCTGATAATCGTCCCTCATATTCGCTTTATGTCCCTCAACTTTATTTTTAAGTTTAACAATTGCTACGACTTCCTTTTCGCTGTTGTTTATCATAACAAAAGGTTTAGAGATTTCCCCTACATTCATGTTTACAACAACTTTTGCAACTTCCTGAGGAAGATCTTTCATCTCAAACTTTGATGAACCGGTATTAGGATTTACCATCAAACCATGGTTGTTACGCGTATCCTTATCGGTAGAAATGTACTGCGTAGCCTCATCAAACGTAAAGACGTTGCGCCTTATCTCATCAGCGATTGAGTCAACTTCTGAAATTGTTTTTGTCAATTCCGCATCGGACACCTTTGGTCTGCGAAGAATATGTCTTACATTAATCCTGTCACCTCTTTTTTCTATGAGCTGAATTATATGGAAACCATATTCCGTCTCAACAACCTTTGAGATAGTTTTAGGATCAGTAAGACTGAATGCGGCGTTTGCAAATTCCGGCACCATGTTACCACGTCCCATAAATCCCAATTCACCGCCGTGAACAGCAGAGCCCTTATCTTCGGAATACATCAAAGCCAATGTAGAAAACTGTGTCTGTCCTGAATTTATGCGCTCTGTGTAATCACGCAGTTCGTTCTTCACTCTATCAATTTCCTCTTGTGAAATTTCAGGTTCACGCATTATGATCTGCACTTCCACCTGAGTAGGAACAAAAGGAATACTATCTTCAGGAACATCCTTAAAATAGCGTCTTACCTGTGCCGGAGTAACCTTTATATCTTTCACAAGGTTATCCCTCTCTTGCGACATAATCTGATTATCACGCACGATATCAAACAATTGTTCTCGTATCTGCGTCGTTGTTTTGCCGAAAATCTCTTCCATACGTTCTTTAGAACCAAAATTCTGTATATACAGATTTATCTGGTTCTCGACAGTCTGAAGCACTTCATTGTCAGACACCTCAATACTGTCTATAGCCGCCTGGTGGAGAAACAGTTTCTGAATGGCCAACTGTTCCGGTATCACACAATACGGGTCACCGTCCCAGCGTTCACCTCTCGACTGTCCTTCAATCCTAGCCATTTCGACATCTGATTTAAGAATAGCCTGATCTCCGACCACCCATATCACCTCATCTATCACATTGTTTTGAGCATTGGCACATAATGCAAGCAATGCGCAGCAGGCAGAAACAATATACCGTACTTTAGATCTCAACATAACATATTTCAAATTTATGATTCAACAAATACTGATAAGCTCTACGACATCAATGTTTATTGACTGTAGAAAGAACATCATCGTAAACCTTGACAGAATATTTCTTCTTCAGTTCCTCAACCCATTCACTTTCGAGCTTATTCTGAAGATCAGTTGTCACCTGTCCCTTGACATCCTTATAGCTCTTCGGCTTTTTCATCGTTTCACCGAAAGCCATTGTGACAGGGAACGCCTTCATTGATGCTTCCTTGCCTGTCTTGAAAACAAGAAAATCGACATATTGGTTATCACCAGACTTATACAGGCCTCTCTCCATCCTTATCAACTTTACAGAATCATTCATAAGGTCATTCTTGAGCATAGACAACCATTCTTCCTCCTTCATGTCGTCATAAGCCTGTTTAACCTTATTCATGACACTATCATTCTTTGCATGTATCACAAATCCCTTAAATCGAGGTTCATCCCATGCATATTTTTTCTTGTTCTTGGAGAACTGTTTTTCTAATGCTTTTTCGTCACCAGCAGCCTTATCCCAAACATTAATCTTACTAACCTCATACATCAATGTACCATCGCGATACTCTCTGGCCAAATTACGAACCTCAGGATTAGACATTTCTATTTTTGCCAATTCGGCATCTACTACTTCCTGGCGAGTTTTTCCGTTTGACTTCTTTACAAGAGAATCCAGCGCCATTCTGGCAGAAACATCTTTAATACCTCTAGATTCAAGGAATTTCACAATGTTGTCATGATGGAACTCATAAGATTCAAAAGGATGTCTGTCTGTAAGCTTTATAATATGATAACCAACCGTTGTTCTTACCGGTTTAGATATTTCGCCAACTTTCAAAGCATTTGCAGCGGCTTCAAAATCAGGAATCATCATTCCCTTGCCGAACTGTCCCAAACTACCGCCTCGTGCAGCAGAACCTTTATCATCAGAACACTGCTTGGCCAACTCTTCGAAATTGCCTCCAGCCTGCAGAGCGTTGTATATGGAATCGATTCTTTGCTTTGCAGCATCCTCCTCGGCTTTAGTTGCATTCTGACGAACAAGTACCAGAATATGTGAAGCAGTCAACAGATCCATACCATCGAAACGTTTTTTGGTATTCTCATAAGTCTGTCTGGCCATATTCTCAATATATGCCGTATCAACGAGATAAGGCATCAACATCTGTTCTCTATATCCGTCAAGTTCTTTTTTCACACGAGTGAGCGTGTCTACATGAGCATCTTCTGCTGCAGCAACCTTAAGCTTGAAGTTGACAAAAAGCGGAACATAATCTTCTATACCCTTCTTGTCCAAAACACCATCAGCGTTATTCTTGTTGTATGAATATTCAAATTCAGAACGTGTTATGTCCTTGCCGTCTATAGTCATTATGACCGGATCTGCATTCTGCGCCGACAAACATGTTGTGAACAACAAACCGGCATACAGCAATATGTTCTTTTTCATATCTACAAAATATACTTTAAAATTTCATTTCACATAAAACTTTGCGAAGATACTGAAAAAAAACAAATCAGGAGCTGTCGTCAATGCAACAGCTCCTGCAATATTATTTTTTTAACAATAAGTTGTAATGCTTCATATTACGTACATGCATATAAAGCACACAAGTATCAGAAATTACTGAGGACGGCTGTAATTAGGAGCCTCACTTGTAATTATGACCTCATGCGGATGACTCTCAAGAACACCTGCATTTGTGATTCTTGTGAACTTAGCGTTGTGCAAGCTTTCGATATCCTGCGCACCGCAATATCCCATACCAGAACGCAGACCACCTACAAGCTGATATATAACTTCTTCTACAGTGCCTTTATATGGAACTCTACCGGCAATACCCTCTGGAACAAGTTTCTTTACTTCTTTTACGCCAGCCTGGAAATAGCGGTCTTTTGAACCGTTCTCCATTGCTTCGAGCGAGCCCATACCTCTATATGATTTGAACTTTCTTCCGTTGAACAGAATTGTTTCTCCCGGAGCTTCTTCTGTTCCTGCAACAAGAGAACCGATCATGACACAGCTTCCACCAGCAGCAAGAGCCTTGACAACATCACCGCTGTATCTCAATCCTCCGTCAGCAATAAGAGGAACACCTGTACCCTTCAATGCTTCAGCAACATCATATATTGCAGTAAGCTGAGGAACACCAACACCTGCAACAACACGAGTTGTACAGATAGAACCAGGACCGATACCGACCTTTACGGCATCAGCTCCAGCATCGGCAAGCATCTTTGCAGCTTCTCCTGTAGCAACGTTACCTACAACGATATCAACATTAGGGAACGCCTTCTTAGCCTCCTTCAGCTTTTCGATAACATATTTAGAATGACCGTGAGCTGTATCGATTACGATTGCATCAACGCCAGCCTTGACCAAAGCCTCCATGCGCTCAAGCGTATCGTTTGTAACACCGACACCGGCTGCAACTCTCAAACGGCCCTTGGAATCCTTACATGCCATAGGCTTGTCCTTAGCCTTTGTAATATCCTTATAAGTAATCAGACCTATAAGTTTGAAGTTATCGTCTACAACCGGAAGTTTTTCGATCTTGTGCTCAAGAAGAATCTTCGAAGCAGATTCAAGATCTGTCTGCTGATGCGTAACAATAAGATTTTCGCTTGTCATTACCTCATCGATAAGCATTGTCATATCATCCTGAAAACGCAGGTCACGGTTTGTTACAATACCGACCAGCTTGTTGCTGTCATCTACGACAGGAATACCTCCGATATGATATTCGGCCATCATATCCAAAGCATCCTTTACAGTCGATCCCCTCTTGATTGTGACAGGTTCATAGATCATACCGTTCTCTGCTCTTTTCACAATCGCAACCTGACGGGCCTGTTCTTCGATTGACATGTTCTTGTGTATAACACCGATTCCACCTTCACGGGCGATGGCAATAGCCATAGAAGCTTCAGTGACAGTATCCATAGCGGCTGTCACAAACGGGACCTTAAGTTCAATGTTCCTAGAAAATTTTGTAGTCAAAGAAACTGTTCTCGGCAAGACCTCTGAATATGCTGGAATCAACAGCACATCATCATAGGTCAGACCATCCATAACGACTTTATCTGCAATAAATGATGACATAAAAAATTAAAATTTATTGCGTGCAAATATAAGCATTTTTAGTGTTAAATGCATAATAAATCCCGGCATTTTTAACCCTATATGCAGAACGTTTTCCGTAAATTCCTACCGCACACAGAAGCATAAAAAACAAAAAGCCGGAACATCCTTAATAACAGAACGTTCCGGCAATATATACATAATTGAATTATTACAGCATTTTCAATTCGCCATTTCTGATATGAATTTTATTCTTACCAGTCTAATTTCATCTTCAGTGTAATCTTCATCAAGATTGTCCATAGCAGTATCAAGGTCATCGGTTTCACTTTCCTTGAAATAATCATAGATATCCTCTATACGGTCTTCGTCCATTACATCCTCAAGGAAATAATCGATATTGATTTTGGTTCCACTGTAAACGATAGCTTCTATTTCGTCCAGCAGTTCACTGAAATCTATGCCCTTCACCATAGCAATATCATCCAAAGCGACCTTTCTGTCAATAGCCTGAATAATGCTGACTTTAAGTTTGGACTTGTTTGCCACTGTGCGTACACGCATATCTTCCGGTCTGACAATATCGTTCTCCTCACAATGTCTTCTGATCAGATCACAAAATGCCTGTCCGTATCTCTTGGCCTTTCCAGCACCAACTCCAGGTATATTCTGAAGTTCATCAAGATTTACCGGATAGATTGTAGCCATAGCCTCCAATGAAGAATCCTGGAATATAACATAAGGAGGAACTTCCAGTTTCTTCGACAATGTCTTGCGAAGATCCACAAGCATAGCATACAGTTCAGGGTCAGTAACACCGGCACCGCCACCGTCTATTGCCATTTCCTCGTCCTCATCAAAATCATTATCTTCCACGACCTTGAAAGACGTAGGCTTCTTCAAGAACTTGCGTCCTTCCTTTGTCACCTTTAGAATACCGTAATTTTCAACGTCCTTGTCGATATATCCGGCAAGCAGCGCCTGATTGATTATGGCATTCCAAACCTTTTCTTCCACATCGGCACCGGCTCCAAACTCCTCCAGTTCATCATGCTTATGCGCAAGAACCGCCTCTGCTTCGTTTCCTCTTAATATATCAATTATATAATCCGCCTTGAAATTTTCCTTCACATCAATGATGGTTTCAAGGACCAGCATAAGATTTTCTTTAGCTTCCACTTTTTTCTTTGGATGTAAACAATTATCACAATTACCGCAATTATCCTCTTCGTAATTCTCTCCGAAATAATGGAGAAGCATCTTTCTTCTGCACACCGACGTCTCGCAATAAGCGGCTGTCTCACGCAGGAGCAGACGACCTATATCCTGTTCTGCGACAGGCTTGCCCTCCATAAATTTCTCAAGTTTCTGAAGATCCTTATAAGAATAGAATGCTATGCATTTACCCTCACCGCCGTCTCGCCCGGCACGACCAGTTTCCTGATAATATCCTTCGAGACTTTTAGGCATGTCGTAATGTATCACAAACCTCACATCCGGCTTGTCGATACCCATACCGAAAGCAATGGTCGCCACAATCACATCAATACGCTCCATGATGAAATCATCCTGAGTCGCAGATCTGGTAGCGGCATCCATACCTGCATGGTACGAAGCAGCCTTTATGTCATTGGCCTTAAGAATATCGGCAAGTTCCTCTACCTTCTTTCGGCTCAAGCAATATATAATACCGCTTTTGCCCGGATTGGACTTGATAAGTTTAATTATCTCCTTATCGATATCCTTTGTCTTCGGGCGTACCTCATAATAGAGATTAGGTCTGTTGAACGAAGACTTGAAATCCACGGCATCCGTGATGCCTAGATTTTTCTTTATATCAGTTCTGACCTTATCTGTAGCGGTGGCAGTGAGAGCAATCACCGGAGCAGGACCAATTTCATTTATTATCGACCTGATTTTTCTATATTCAGGTCTGAAATCATGTCCCCATTCCGAAATGCAGTGAGCCTCATCTATCGCATAGAACGAAATCTTCACAGTTTTCAAGAACTCAACATTCTCTTCCTTTGTGAGCGATTCAGGAGCTACGTAGAGCAACTTTGTCTTGCCGTTCACGATGTCAGACTTGACCTGTTCTATGCTAGCCTTGTTCAGCGAAGAATTGATGAAATGCGCAACGCACTCTTCCTCACTGATATTCTTAATGGCGTCAACCTGATTCTTCATCAGAGCAATAAGCGGAGAAATCACAATAGCCGTACCCTCCATAAGCAAAGCAGGCAACTGATAGCACAAAGACTTTCCTCCTCCGGTAGGCATAAGGACAAAAACATCCTTCTGATCCATCAGAGTTTTGATAATAGCCTCTTGTTCTCCTTTAAAGGTATCAAACCCGAAATAATATTTCAATGCCTCTTGCAATGTTGCGTGCTTATTCATAATTCCTTCTGATTAACTGAAATTTTGCTCCTAACAAAGTTATAGACATAAAATGCAAACATGCAAATATTTCAGTAGAAAAATTCAGACGAACGCCACATTTTCACATTTATTCAGACTAGTTTCCCGCTCCTTGAGCACATTCATATTGGCCTTGTCGAGTTGCGATTTGGCATATTCTATAGTGACTTCATAGTGGTCCACATTCTGAGAAGGAATCTCATACATCGGTTCCATCATGATAGCCTCTACTATCGAACGCAATCCTCTTGCACCCAACCTGTATTCCACAGCCATATCGACAATGAAGTCAAACACTCCATCTTCGAAAGTAAGCTTGACACCATCCAGTTCAAACATCTTGACATACTGCTTTATTATAGAATTCTTAGGTTCGGTAAGAATACGCCTCAAAGCCTCTCTGTCAAGCGGTTCAAGATGCGTCAATATAGGCATACGTCCGATAATTTCCGGAATAAGTCCATACGCTTTCAAGTCCATAGGAGCTATATACTGCATAAGATTTGCCTTATTGATTTTGGCAACATTCTGCGAAGCACTATAACCGACCACGTGCGTGTTCAATCTCTGGGCAATACGCTTCTCGATACCGTCGAAAGCGCCTCCGCATATAAACAATATATTCTTCGTGTTCACCTGTATGAACTTCTGATCCGGATGTTTGCGTCCACCCTGAGGCGGAACATTGATTATAGATCCTTCAAGCAACTTCAAAAGCCCCTGCTGAACGCCTTCGCCACTTACGTCGCGCGTAATGGAAGGATTGTCGCTCTTACGCGCAATCTTGTCTATCTCATCAATAAACACAATTCCACGCTCTGCAGCCGCAACATCATAGTCTGCCACCTGCAACAGACGCGACAAGATACTTTCCACATCCTCTCCGACATATCCGGCCTCAGTGAGCACCGTAGCATCCACGATAGTAAAAGGAACCACCAAAAGTTTGGCTATGGTTCTGGCCAAAAGAGTCTTTCCGGTACCGGTACTGCCGACCATGATGATGTTCGACTTCTCCAGTTCCACATCTTCGCCATCTCCGCCGTGCTTCAGCCTTTTATAGTGATTGTACACAGCTACAGACAAAGCCCTCTTGGCATCATCCTGTCCTATAACATAATTATCCAGATATTCCTTTATCTCCATCGGCTTAGGAAGAGTGTCAAGAGCAAAACGACTTTCCGTCTTCATGTTCTCCTTAACAATCTCGCCGGCTTGGGCCACACATTCATCGCAGATGCATCCGCTCACACCAGTAATGAGCATTCTTACATCTTTCTCCGAACGTCCGCAGAAGGAACATTTCCTTGTTTTATCCATATTCTGATTTTTCAAATAATCACAATGAAACAGATGCGCACGCGGCATTCCTACCATGCGCGCACCACTCTCAACGTTTCAATGCACGCACCAACATATATTAAGTCGGCACATGCAGTATACAAAACTATTACTGTTTTCTAGCCAAAACCTCATCAATCATGCCATACTCCTTGGCCTCCTGAGCGGTCATCCAGTAATCTCTGTCTGAATCCTCCCAAACCTTTTCAAACGGTTGATGGGAATGATCAGAAATTATTGTATACAATTCCTTTTTCAGCTTCTGGATTTCACGTGCAGTGATTTCAATATCCGAAGCCTGTCCCTGAGCTCCACCCATAGGTTGATGTATCATCACACGGCTGTGAGGAAGAGCAGAACGTTTTCCTTCCTGTCCTGCAACAAGAAGCACAGCCGCCATTGATGCAGCCATACCTGTACAGATTGTCTGAACATCACTGTTGATGAACTGCATTGTGTCATATATACCAAGACCGGCACTGACACTACCGCCAGGTGAATTTATATATATGCTGATATCCTTGCCGCTGTCCACAGAATCAAGATAAAGCAACTGTGCCTGCAGCGTATTAGCTGTATAGTCGTCGATTTGAGTACCGAGAAATATTATACGGTCCATCA
This sequence comes from Bacteroides sp. 43_108, assembly GCA_001915545.1. Classification (GTDB taxonomy): domain Bacteria; phylum Bacteroidota; class Bacteroidia; order Bacteroidales; family Bacteroidaceae; genus 43-108. The sequence goes on from MNQS01000014.1 coordinate 40,254, forward strand.
TGAGACGTGAAAACACATCCAGTTGAGTGACATTGAGCTGACGTTCCTCAAGAATATAAGGATTAAGATAACCCGCCTGTGATTTAATCACATCATCAAGCACCATACTGCTCATGCCCAGATGTTTTGTTGCGTACTTTTTAAAATCGTCAATCATAAATCGCTATAATTAATTCTAAACTCTATAATTTTCAGTAAAAAAACATCTCACCAAAACGAACTCCCGAAAACTATCTTTTTATTCGTTTATGGAACAAAGATATAAAAAAGTTGCTATTACAAAATCTATTTTCTCATTTTAATTCGCGAGCACTATATGTTCCCATTAACAAAAGAGAATCAAAGGCAAACACATCATTATATAAAACAACTGCACAATGCCCGCGACGCGTCATCCCTGACCAAGACCAGGGACCTTATCTTCATGTGCTGTACAATGCAGACTAGGATAAGTACCACCATAATCATTAGATTCCTGGTCCCAGCCAGGAATGACTGTTGGGAAGCAATAGCAACAGCATAAACCTATAGTTCTTATATTTTCTATCTTAAAACAAGTATGAACCCACGAAAACTGCACAATGTCCGCGATGCGTCATCCCTGGCAAGGACCAGGGGACCTTATCTTCATGTGCTGTGCATTGCCGACCAAGATAAGTGCCACCATCATCATAAGATTCCTGGTCCCGGCTAGGAATGACGGTGTAGAAGCCAACTGCCCAATACTACACTTTTGTTCTTACCATCAAAAGAAGAGCAGTGCTATAAGCATCAGCAGATGCAAAACATAGAAAAGACAAACGAATGTCAAACTCGCTTGAACAGGCGTTCAGCTTTTCTATGCACTCTTTTGTTCCTGTGTTCTTTTGTCCCAGATAGCATAAGCCCACTATAACTGCACATTGCCCACGATACGTCATCCCTGGCAAGGACCAGGGACCTCATCTTCATGTGCTGTACAATGCTGACAAGGATAAGCGCAAACCATAACCTTTAGATTCCTGGTCCAAGCCAGGAATGACTGTTGGGAAGCAATAGCAACAACATAAACCGATAGTTTTTTTTCTCTATCTCAGAATTTATGTACCCACGAATAACAGCACAATGCCCGCGACACGTCATCCCTGGCAAGGACCAGGGACCTTATCTTCATGTGCTGTACAATGCTGACAAGGATAAGCGCAAACCATAACCTTTAGATTCCTGGTCCAAGCCAGGAATGACTGTTGAGGAGCAATAGCAACAGCATAAACCGATAGTTTTTTATTTCCTCTATCTCAGAACGTGTACCCACGAATAACTGCACAATGCCCGCGACACGTCATCCCTGGCAAGGACCAGGGACCTTATCTTCATGTGCTGTACAATGCAGACTAGGGTAAATACCACCATCATCATAAGATTCCTGGTCAAGCCAGGAATGACTGTTGAGGAGCAATAGCAACAGCATTAACCGATAGTTCTTATATGCTATGATCCCACCCGTATGTATCCACAAATAACAGCACAATGCCAGCGATACGTCATCCCTGGCAAGGACCAGGGACCTCATCTTCATGCGCTGTACAGTGCTGACTAGGACAAGTGCCAACCATTACCGTTAGATTCCTGTCCGCAACCAGGAATGACGGCATGGAAGCTAACTGCCCAATACTACACTTTTGTTCTTTTCATCAAAAGAAGAGCTGTGCTATAAGCATCAGCAGATGCAAAACATAGAAAAGACAAACGAATGTCAAACCTGTTTGAACAGGCGTTCGGCTTTTCTATGTGTTCTTTTGTTCTTATGTTCTTATGTCTCAGATAGCATAAACCCACTAAAACAGCACATTGCCCGCAACGCGTCGTCCCCGACAAAGACCAGCGACCTCATATCAAAGAACAGCACAATGCCAGCGAAAACACATAAAATCCACCATAGAAACATCACCTTCATAAACGCGACACACCGCAAAGCCCTCACAGGCATTTGCGGTGTGTCATATATCAACCACGGTATCATCATAATCAAACAATACCGTCAGGAAATCAAATTATTCAAACATCTTGTTGAAGTCCTCAGCAGAAATGTTTGTCTCTTCGAGAGTAACCATATCCTTGAGAGCGGCACCAAGCTTCATCTCGATGCAACGGTCGATAAGATTGTCAACAGTCTCACGCTTCTTCATCATCTCCTTAACAGAGTTCTCAAGATACTCTTCTGGTACATTAAGCATTCCGTACTGAGCGAACTGCATGCGTGTAACGTCCTTAGCCATTTCCTTAACATCGTTGTCGTCAACCTTAACACCAGTCATCTCAACGAGTTTCTCCTTGATAAGGTGCCATGTCAGTTCTTCAATGCTCTTGTCGTAGTTCTCTTCTACCTTCTTCTCATCCTTAGCAGAAGCCATCATGATTCTCTTAAGAAGAGCATCTGGGAATTCGAGCTTGCCGACCTTCTCCTCAACATGCTTGCGAAGATCGATAAGGAACTTGAAATCGCTGTCCTTAGCAAACTGCTCAGCAATAGTGCTCTTGATCTTATTCTTGAAATCCTCTTCGCTCTTAACCTCGCCACCTGGGTAAACAGCATCGAAGAGCTCCTGATCAAGCGGTCCTGGAACGAAACGTGTGATTTCTGAAATCTGGAAGTTGAAATCACCCTTATAGTTCTCAACCTCTTCGCTCTTAACATTCAAGATATAAGAAATCTCATTTGCATTGTTGTCGTATGCAACAGAAGGGTTGAACTTGATGATGTCACCTACCTTAGCATCGTTGAACAAAGCCTTCTGGTCATCGTTCTTGAAATACTTAGGAAGCATAACAACGTTCTCAGCTGTAATACCTTCTTCCTTTGCATTACCGTTCTCATCAAGTTCAGTGATGATACCCTTGATCATATCATTGTCCTGATAAGACTCAACCTTGTCATACTTTCCACCTCTCTGACGATAGATCTCAACCTGACGGTTAACCATATCATCAGCAACCTCAATATTATAATGAGCAATCTTGTCGTCCTTGCTGAGTTCAACATTGAATTCTGGAGCAAGAGCTATATCGAACATGAAAGTGAAAGAATGTCCGTCAACAAAATCAACTTCATTGTTCACTTCGCATGGAAGAGGCTCACCGAGCATATTGATTTTATTGTCTCTGATATATCCGAACAAGCTGTCCTGAAGAATTCTGTTGAGCTCGTCAGCAAGAATAGACTTGCCGAACTGCTTCTTGATAAGTCCAACAGGAACCATACCCTTACGGAAACCAGGCATATTTGCCTTCTTTCTGAATTCCTTGATTGCGTTTGCTACTTTTTCCTGATAATCTGCAGGTTCTACCACAGCTGTAATCTGAGCATTGACCTTGTCAATGTTTTGCAATGAAATATTCATTCTTCTGCAATTTTTATATATTTATTATTGATTTATGTTCCGGCAAACCGGCACATCCGCCATCCCCAGCCTGCGGTACGAAAAACCCTGTCCCGCAGACTATCAATCAGGCAAATATGCTCAATAGCGTGCAAAAATAATCTTTTATATCCGATTTAACAATTTTCGCAAACATTTTTAACTCATTATTGTGACTTACAGCCAATAGGCAGACAAAATGCCATTTATGCAGACACAACCGTCATCAATCAATGAAGCTTGTGCTCATGAGGCTCAAGATACGTACGAGGGTCCGCAACATGTTTTGCGGGCGCACAGGACTAAAATTGCGGGCGCCCGCAGGAAAAATTACAAGGGCTCGCGATATTAAAGATGAGCACCCGCAGGAATGACGGCATAGCGGCAAAAGCAGCAACATTAACCAAACCTTCTGTTCTTCCGTCTTAAAAATTACCTCGCGCCTCTTCTGTTCTTCCCAACAAAAGAGGCCGTAGGCTGTGGCACCACCGCAGGTGCCAGACATTGAAATGACAAACGAATGTCAAGCTTGCTTGAACAGGCGTCCGGCTTTTCAATGCAACCTTTTGTTCTTTTGTTCTTCTGTCAAAACAAGGCATGCACCCACTAAAACAGCACAATGCCCACGATACGTCATCCCTGGCCTAGACCAGGGACCTCATATCCATAATAGCACAATGCCAGCGAGAGCACTTGCAAACTATCATCATTAGATTCCTGCTCCTGGCCAGGAATGACGAAGTGGAAGCAACAGTAACAACATTAAGCTATAATTCTTATGTTCTCTATCTCAGAATACATGCACCCACGAAAAACTACACAAGGCCAGCGATACGTCATCCCTGGCAAGGACCAGGGACCTCATCTTCATGCGCAGTACAGTGCAGACTAGGATAAGTGCGAAACATCATCATTAGATTCCTGCTCCCAGCCAGGAATGACGGTATGGTAGCAATTGCGGTAACATTAACCTCATGACTTTTGTTCTTATGTCTAAAAAGGCCTAGCGAAGCATTTAACTAGC
>MNQS01000042.1 GCA_001915545.1 Bacteroides sp. 43_108
TTCTCCGTATACGGTTCCCATGATGCGGTAAATATTATCATGGTTTTTCTTATAGGTGTTGGCCACCGGGTTGGCTTGACCTGTGGACATATCAAATTCCCCGTTATCATTATATATAGGCATATCAGGACGATAACCTTGTGCGCTGAACAGTGAAGTTCCTGCATTATCCTGATCTGTATAACTCATATTAGCATTGATACCAAAACGGAGGATAGGCAATACATTCATTTCTGTAGACACGCGTGCATTATATCGGCTTAAGTCACCTCCTTTAACCATACCTTGCTGATCGAATATGGATAATGAAATAAGATATTTGGAAACTTTGCTACCTCCACTTACTGTCAAGTCGGCATTGTGGCGGATAGCTGTTTGTTTCACTTCGTCAAACCAATTGGTGTTGGCACTGCCTAATGCGGTGGAATTAGGCTCAAGAATTTCTAGTGCATATTGGTTGGACGGATCATACACCAAGGTTTCTTTAGCAAAGCGGCGTACCGTTTCGCGCCATTCATCACCATACAGGATACGGAAGTTCTTAATTTGAACATCAGTGGTTACATTATAGTTGAAGTTGACGGTAGGTTTGGAACCCTCCACCCCTTTCTTGGTGGTAACGATAACCACACCGTTTGCAGCACGAGAACCATAGATAGCAGCTGCAGAAGCATCTTTCAATACGTCCATAGATTGGATATCATTCGGAGAAATGGCATCCAGCATGCTGGGATCTTCTACAGGAACTCCATCGATAACATACAAGGGTTCATTAGAACCGGTTAATGACGTAGCACCACGCACACGTACACGGACTGTCTCACCCGGAACACCGGTATTCTGTGACACCTGTACACCTGCTGCCAGGTTTTGAAGCATAGAAGTTACATTAGGAGTATTCAATTGGCTCAACTGCTTTAGGCCTACTGAAGCTACAGAGCCGGTCAAATCCTTTACAGAAGAAGTACCATAACCTACTACGACTACTTCGTCCAGATTGGTCACCTCGCTTTCCATTTTTACATTGAAAACGTGTCTGTTGCCAATTTTTTCCTTAACTGTCTGCATACCGATAAAGCTGATCATCAGTTCGTCGTTTTTAGTGTTTTCAGGATAAGACAGCATGAATTGTCCATCCATATTGGCTACTGTACCGAACGTGGTGCCTTGGATAACAATAGAGGCTCCGATGACCGGTTCGCCCATATCATCTTTGATCACTCCGGTAATTGTTCTGCGCTTGGCATTTCTGTCAATCGGTAATATGAGTACATAATTGTTCTCTACTAATTCATAGCGCATACCTGCCTGGCTACAAATCACGGAAAGTGCTTGTTCCAGAGGTTCTTTGTTTAATGTAAGTTTCAAAGGTACATTGTTCAATGTTGCATCTTCGTACATGATATGAATGCCTGTTTGCTTTTTAACCATGTTAAGAGCCTCTTTTACACTGATGTTTTCACTTTTGATAGTGACAGTCTTGTCGGCTAGTACGTTTGCAAACATTGCGTTGAATGTGCAGAATATGCACATTAACATTACTAATAGCCTCATTTTTGGAGGTTTAGCTACTAAACGATTCCAAAGTTCGTCTTTTTTCATAAAACTCAAATAACTCATTTAATTTAGAATATTCCTGTTATACAGGGTTTGATTATTGTTTTTTTACAAATATAGTTTCTCCTTTTCTCTCAAACTTGACATCGGATACGCGATGAATAATATCTAATGCAAAATCCAAAGGCTTGTTACGGAAAATGATTCCGGTAAACTTCATGGTTTCCAATTCCTTGGATGCTATTTGAATATCTACATTATAGCATCGTGACAGTCGGGCTGTCAGCAAAGGGAATGGCATTGCGTCAAATTCCATAGCACCATCTGTCCATGAAGTATAGAATTCTGTATCTACTTTGCTAACTTTTGATTGTGCAGAAGAGTAATGTTCACCTGGCAGCAGGTAGTATTCACCTGAAGGAGCAGTTACTTTTAGTTTACCTTCAATCAGAGTCACAGATAATTCTTCATCGGGATAAGCCGAGATATTGAAAGTTGTTCCTAATACATAAATAGCATGGTCGTGTGCTTTTATTATGAAAGGACGGGCTGCATCGTGGGTTACCTCAAACATAGCCTCTCCTTCTAAGGTGATTTCACGGGTATCTCCAAACTGAACCGGAAAATCGATATGGGAGTCCGCATTCATTTTTACTTTTGTACCATCAGCCAATACTATTGCATATTCCGAACCTTTTGGCACTATGATCTTATTTTGTAATAGTTCGGTATCCAGTTCTGTTTTATGGGGGTAATCACTTTCTTGAGGGAATATGATTTCTCCATTGTTAATATAACTTCCGTTGATTTCCCGTTGGTTTTCATAGAGGGGAATTACAGATTGGTTTGCTTGTACCCAGGTGGCTTTAGGAGTTTGGGTGTTCTGGGGAAGAGATGATTGCTCGCTTTGGGTAATGGCAGGCGTCAGATTCCGGTTATTAAAATATAAAATGGAAGCAATCCCTATGATAACAGCTATCGCAGCGGCAGATGAATAAATCGCAACCCGATAGCGGATAGAGTGGGGCTGCTTGCAACGTTTTTGAATAGCTTCCCATGAAGCTTCTTTATCAAACTGTTGTAATAAGTTAAGTTGGTTATTGACATGGCGGAGTGAAAGTAACTTCACAAAAATTTCTTTATGTGAAGCGTCTTCTTCAATCCATTGTTTTAATTCTTTAAATTCCTGTTCATTGAGTTGGTGGGACAGGTATTTTTGAATTAAGGTTTCTGTTTTACTCTTTTGCATAATTGTTGTACTGTTTAACACTAAGTATCACAAATACGCAAAACGGGTGACAAAAATCTGAAGAAAATTATAAATTAAATAAGATTAGGATTTCTATCATATTGAAACGACGCAACATTTTTAATGCGCGTGATAAATGAGTTTTTACTGTATTTACGGAAATATGGAGTTCTTCGGCTACTTCTTTGTACTTTTTGTCTTCCAGAACAATCTTGACTAAAACATTGTATTCCTGTTCCGGCAGTTTTTTTAATTCGGCCAGCAACTGGCTTCTTTTTTGCAACAGTTCTTCTTCATCATAAAAGTCATCGATGGGAGAATAAGATTCTTCCTCCAGCTCGTCTAAGGAGAAATAGCGTTCCCGTTGTACTTTGGTCAGTGAGGAAAAACGGACGGCATTGAACAACCAAGCATGTAGGTTGGAGGAAATGGCAGTATGCGAGTTCTTGTCCCAGAAACTGACAAATAGATTCTGCACGATATCTTCTGAAGTTTCCGTAGAGCCTGTGAACTGTACAGAGTAAAGGCATAAGGGAAGGTAATAAGTATCATAAAGCAGACGAAAGGCTTCTTCTTTGTTTTCAGTAAAGAGGGCTAATATCCTTTCGTCTACTTCATCATATTTATTGTATTTTCTTGCATTATTGTCCATAGATGCCTTTTATGGCACAAAATTAGGAATTTAACCGGCAAAATGTGCGATTTACATCAAATAAAAATGCAAAAAGTACAATGTATATAGAATATCTTCTTTATTTTTCAATTCTGAACCAGTCAGCGTCCGTCCATCCTCCGTCATTGGTTACAATAGCGGGGCGCGTACAGAAGATACCTACCTTGGCTCCTA
>MNQS01000015.1 GCA_001915545.1 Bacteroides sp. 43_108
GGGAATACCTAAAGATACAAAAAAGCCAGCTAATTCGCAACACTTTGTGTATGAATTAGTTGGCTAATTTTATTCTATTTACTGAATATCCCTAAATAATAAGCAATACGCACGGAAAAGTAAATCATAAACTTTATCCATGCGTATTTTTTATATATGCATATCTGCTATCAAAGAACACGTCCTACAAGCCTATCCAAACAACAGCTTGCGCCCAAGCCACAATTGAACTATACCGCGCATGAGCAGATAAACTATAAATGCCATCCAGAGTGCATGATTGGCCAGCATCGCACTGAAAGAATAGTAAACAACAAAGAACGATACCGCCGCTGCAAACATAGCCTTAAGCATATAACCAGTCTCAGCTGCACCGATGAACATACCGTCAAGCAGAAATGCAGAGAAACCGGCAAGAGGTATTGCCATAGCCCATACAGAATATGTTCCGGAGGCCGATATAACCGAAGAATCATCTGTCAGGAGACTCAGAAACGACTCCCCTCCTACTCCATAGACAAGAGTGAAAAGCAGAGCCATGGCGAAGCCCCAGCGAAACAAACGTGCCGATGTCTGACGAAGCTCCGCATAACGGCCTCCGCCTATACATTTGCCGGTAAGCGCTTCAGCTGAATAGGCAAAGCCGTCCATAATGTAAGAAAACAGCAGAAACAGCTGCATCAGCAGTGTGTTGACAGCCAGAACGACATCACCCTGCGCCGCACCTGCAGAAGTAAAAAATACCGTGACGCTTACAAGACACAGCGTACGCAGAAATATATCCTTGTTCACATTGAAGAACTTGACCATTGCACTGCGTGCAAATATACACCTCTTGCGCACCTCTGAACGCATACTTCCGTACTTGCGCATCCAAAGTACAGCAGCTGTAATCAGACCCGCATAAAGAGCAATGACAGTGCCCAATGCAACACCTTCCACCTTCATTCCCAACACGAATACAAGGAAAGAACTTACGGCAATATTAACCAGATTCTGAACGATGGCCACAAACATCGGGAAACGCGAATTCTGCATACCAATGAACCATCCGGTAAAGCTGTAGAGACAGAAATTGGCCGGTGCTCCCCAAATACATATATGGTAATATATCGAAGCAAGATTCTTTACTTCCTTGCTGGCATCTATGAACATGAAAGCCACCTCGCGTATAGGCCACTGAAACAACAAAAGAGCTGAAGAAAGCATAAGACTTATGCTCAGCGAACGCACCAGCATGTGTACCACTTCGCTCCTGTTACCGGCACCATAAGCCTGTGCAGTCAGTCCTCCAGTACCCATACGCAGAAAAACAAATATCCAGTATATCATGCTGAACATCATGCCTCCGACAGCTATCGCACCTATATACGACGCAGCTCCGAGATGCCCGACAATTGTGACATCCACAAGTCCCAGCAAAGGAACCGTAATATTAGACACAATAGCAGGAAGAGCTATATCGAGAATCCTGCGGTCAATCTGATTCATTCCAGACCAGAAACCCATAAATATCAAATAATATATTTAAAGACGAAAAAAAACATCAATCATGCCTTGAAATGCTGTCGCGAAGCACAATCAAACTTTCAGGACCCATATTGAAAAGCAAATCGACAATGCTCAGATTTGGCAGAAAGCCGTGCTTCTGACTGAACACCTGATAATATTCCTTCGGACAGAAATCTGCGTCAGAGGCAAAATCTTTCTTTGGATGTATAGATGAACGCAAGTCCAGCTCATCATGTCCGAAATCGGTCTTGTAAGCCTCTGTACGGGCCATTCTAGGAGCCATGTCTATAAGCTCACAGCATTTGGCACAAAGAGCCTCATTGAAGTCCATAAGAAACTCCCACTTCTTCTCATAGAACGGACGGAAATCATCCTGATAGTATTCAAAGAAAGGACTGGTGTAATAGCTCGAAACGAGGGCCTGCCAATGGTTGTGCCTCCACTTGTCGTGGTCGCTTATCCGAACATCCTTCATCAGACACTTGGCCGTATCGAATTTCTCCACCGGAACAGTAAGTGCCAGGACACCGTTTGGCGAATCTATCATGCAACGTGTACGATAAGTCTGCTTCATGTAGCTATCGTACTGCTCAACAAAAATTCTGTTGTCGCCATACAATTTTGTGAAATACTGCACAGGAGGCAGATAGGCCGAACTCAAATATATATCCATATTCTTAGTGTGTTCATTTAAATTATTCAAAGGCACAGCGTATGAACAAACACCATGTGCCCCGTCATTCAACAAAAAGGACAAGCCTTCAATAAGAGGGCTTGTCCGAAAAAAGTTCACATCTTGTCACTTTATATTGTCAACCCTTCGGAATATGCGGTCCCAGCGTATTCTGCTCGAAGGATTATAATCAGGACTGATAGAAAGCCATATCATTATAGGCTTGCCCACAACGTGGTCCTCCGGAACAAAGCCCCAATAGCGCGAGTCGGCCGAATTGTGGCGGTTGTCGCCCATCATCCAGAAATAGTCCATCTTGAACTTGTAGCTGTCAGCTTCCTTTCCGTTGATATATATCTTTCCATTCTTTACCTCAAGCTGATTGCCCTCATAAACCCTTATAGGACGCTCATATATGGCAATGTTGTCCATTGTGAGCTTCACGCTCTGTCCCTTTGCCGGAATCCATATAGGTCCGTAGTTATCGCGTGTCCATCCTGTGTAATGATTGAGCGGATACAGATTGCCGTACCATCCGTCCTTGATTTCCACAATGCTGTCCACAAGGTCCTTGCGTGCCATCAGACCATCGTAGGCCTTCTTCGTAAGAGGCACACCGTTCTCCATGTCCATAATCTTGTCGCGGTCCTCATCGCTTATGCCGAGCTCGTTGCATATATCGTCCGTAAGATCGCCCTTGAGGTATATTCTATAGTTGAACTGCACTTCCTCAGGCTGCTTCATTGGTTTTCCGTCGAGATAGATCACCTTGTCCTTTATCTGCAGTGTCTGTCCAGGAAGTCCAACACAACGCTTCACATAGTTCTCGCGCTTGTCCACCGGACGGCTTACAATCTCGCCGTACTGCGCCTTCTGCATTCCTACAATCTGACGTCCAAGTCCGTAAAGCTCCTGATAAAGCTTCATCTGCCCCTCAGAATCGAGCGAAGCCATGTTAGGCACATTCTCGCCCATCTGCTGTTTGTAGGCATAACCGAGAGAATAACAAAGGTCGTAGAAATCGTAGTTGTAGTTCACAGCCACTGTATCGCCGGTAGGATAGTTGAACACAACGATATCGCCCAACTGCACCTTGCCTAATCCATCCACTCTGCGGTAATCCCACTTAGGCCATTCAATGTACGACTTGCATCCAAATACAGGCAACGTATGTTGTGTAAGAGGCATAGACAGCGGAGTCTGCGGTATGCGCGGACCGTAGCTCATCTTGCTCACAAGCAGATAATCGCCAACAAGGAGAGATTTCTCCAGCGATGATGAAGGAATCTTATAGTTCTGGAAGAAGAAGTTGTTTACGAAGTATACTGCCACCAGCGCAAACACAATGGCATCTACCCAGCTCATGACGGTTCTCGAAACAGGATTCTCCAAATCCTTCCACCATGTCCAGCGTATCTTCTTCGTTATATATGCATCGAATATGAAAGGAACCACAATCAGTCCCAACCAGCTTTCTACCCAATAGAGGAATGCAAGATACAGCAGAAGCACCACTGCAAACTTGATCCACGACTTAGCCGTAGGTTTTGCATTCGGCTTGCCGTTTTGCTTTTTTCTCATAACTGAACTTTATTGTTTAAACGGAATATCAAAAATCAAACAGGTCGCCCATCTGAAGCCATCCTTCATGATCGGCAGTGTATTCAGCAGCAAGCACAGCACCCAGTGCAAATCCCTTTCGGCTGTGAGCATCATGTGTTATCTCTATACAGTCTGCTTCGCTGTCGTATATGACAGAGTGTATGCCCGGAACCTCATCACGGCGTATGGAATCTATTCTGAGTTCGTCTGCAGCACATTCCTCGCTTCCGCTCACAGTGCCGTCAGGATTGAGCAATGTGCCCTTCACCCAACTGGACTTTCTGTCAAGGTTGTCGATGATGCCCTCTGCCAGCGTGATGGCAGTACCGCTAGGTGCATCGAGCTTGTGCACATGGTGAGTCTCGACCATCTTCACGTCATAGGCGTCAAAACGGTTCATTATCTTTGCCAGATACTTGTTGACAGCAGAGAATATGGCTACACCGAGACTGAAATTCGACGACCAGAACAGAGTCTTGCCCTCAGTTTCGCATGCCTTCTTCACCTCTGCTTCATGGTCTGCAAGCCAACCTGTACTTCCGGAAACAACCTTCACTCCGGCCTTCCATGCCTTCATGCAGTTGCCGTATGCAACATGAGGAGCAGTAAACTCAATGGCCACATCGGCACTCTTGAATGCCTCCGACTCAAAATCATCCTGATTGTCGACATCAATGATGCTGACTATTTCATGTCCACGGCTGAGAGCTATCTGTTCTATCATTTTGCCCATCTTGCCGTAACCTATCAATGCAATTTTCATAAGTTCAAGTAAATTAATTATTCGCAAAGTTAAGCATAATACCACAAAAAAGTTATATTTGACACTAATTTTAATGACTTTAAACCATTGGGGGACACTGCCATGGAGAAACTTCTTCACTATATATGGAAACACAAGATACTTCCTCTGCACCAACTGTTTACAACCGACGGGAGTCAGGTGGAAATAATAAATCCGGGAATGCACAATCAGAATGCAGGTCCTGACTTTCTGAATGCAAAAATAAAGATTGACGGAACACTGTGGGCCGGCAACATTGAAATACACACACTCTCGTCCGACTGGATGCGCCATAGGCACGATGAAAATCCGGCCTACGACAACGTGATTCTGCACGTGGTCGGAACACCCGACTGTACCGTTTTCAACAGTCACGGAAAACCTATTCCGCAGATGCAGCTCGACATTCCCGACTACATACGCGCCAATTTCAACGAACTGCAGAATTCCGACCGCTCGCCTCGATGCGCCGACATCATCCCCAGCCTGCCGCGAATCATGGTGCACAGCTGGATGAATTCGCTCCTGGCCGAACGAATGGAGAAACGCACTGAGGAAATAAAGACCCGCAACGCCAGATGTACCAACGACTGGGAAACAACGCTGTTCGTGACGCTCTCGCGCAACTTCGGCTTCGGTCTCAACGGCGATACGTTCGAAACATGGGCCAAGACCATACAGATGAACGCTGTCAACAAACATCGCGACAGCCTCCTGCAGATAGAAGCAATGTTTTTCGGACAGGCAGGACTGCTCGAAACCGCTTCCGCAAACAACAGCGAAGACGAATATTTAAAACAGCTGAAAAACGAATACCGGTTCCTGAAAAACAAATTCTCGCTGACGCCGATAGATGCCTCACTATGGAAATTCCTCAGACTCAGACCGCAGAACTTTCCGCACATAAGGATTGCACAACTGGCAAATCTAGTATACAGCAAGAAACTGAACATGTCGGCAATAGTAGAGGCCTCAGACCTTCAGGACATGCACAGACTGCTTGACACACAAGTGTCCGAATACTGGCAGACTCACTACACATTTGCGTCCGCCCAATCGGCAAAGACAGAAAAACGTCTGTCCAATTCCTCAAAAAACCTACTGATAATCAATACGCTCTGCCCGATGCTTTTCGCCTACGGGAAATACAAGAACGACGAAGCACTGTGCGAGAAATCGCTCAACATGCTGCAGGAAATCAAGCCGGAAGACAACCACATCACCCGTGCATGGAATGCATGCGGAGTGACAGCCGAATCGGCGGCCGACAGTCAGGCGCTCATACAGCTTGAACAAAACTACTGCAGCACGCACAACTGCCTTAGATGCCGTTTCGGATATGAATTCATAAGACAGAATCCAAACGTGTTCCGCGAAAAACAAGAATAAAAACAGAATTCTTCCGCACACTTAACAGTGAAAACATTTTCGGGCGCTCAGGAAAATAATTCCGAGCGCCCGAAAACAAAATTGCAAGCGCCCATAAAATGCACGACAGGCGCCCGCAAAACAAATCATTTCAACCTTACATGCTTTAAAAATCTCTTCATAGCCACTTCGCACTCCTCCCGTGCACAGAACGATGCCAAGCGGACAAAACCTTCTCCCGAAGGCCCAAATCCCTTTCCTGGTACGCATACAATATTTGCCTCGTACAGCAGATGATTGAAAAAATCCGACGAACTCATTCCATCAGGTACCTTCAACCACAGATATGGTGCATTTTCACCACCATAGACCGTCATTCCAGCCTGTTCGAGAAAGCCTCGCATCATAGCGGCATTGGACAGATAATAGTCGACCAGCGCACGCGTCTGCTCCATTCCTTCAGGAGTATATAGAGCTTCGGCGGCACGCTGCGACACATAGCTGGCACCATTGAAACGTGTGCACTGATGGCGGTACCACAATGTGTTGAGCGAGATTGTGCCTCCGCTCACGGTTGTCGCCATAAGTTCCTTCGGCACTATTGTGTATCCGCATCTCAACCCCGTAAATCCGGCAGTCTTTGAATAGCTTCGTATCTCAATGGCACATTTTCTTGCCCCCTTAATTTCATATATAGAACGCGGAATATTCTTGTCGCGTACGTAAGCCGAATAGGCTGAATCAAATATGATGAGAGTTTCGTTTTTCAAAGCGTAATCCACCCATTTCTTGAGCTGTGCCTTGGTAAGTACCGTTCCTGTAGGGTTATTAGGAAAACAGAGATAAATGAGATCTATACGCGAAGCCGGAATTTCGGGAACAAACCCATTATCCTCAGTGCAAGGCATGTATGTAACCCCGCTCCATTTACCGTCGGAAAGAAGCATGCCCGAACGTCCGTACATGGCATTGCACTCCACAAAGACCGGATATGTCGGGTCGGTCATACAGATGCTGTTGTCGCTATGCAGAATCTCGCTAATGTTTCCCACATCGCCCTTGGCTCCATCACTGATGAAAATCTCCGAACGGCTGAATCTTAGTCCTCGCGGAAGCAAGTCGTTCTTGATAATGGCATCTATCAGAAAATCGTATCCCCTGACCGGTCCGTATCCTCTAAAGGTTTCGGCCGACGACATATCGGCCACAGCCTTCATCATGGCCTCGATGCAAACCTGCGGAAGAGGCCGTGTGACATCACCCCTGTCAAGCCTTACAAGATGATGTCCGGGATGGGTAACGCTGTAACTTTTCACTCGGCTCTCTATGTCGGAAAACAGATAGCCCTCAGGAAGTCTCAAAAGATTTTCATTTGCCAGTGCCATATATTATACGCGTATATATTTATTTCTAATTCTTTAAAAACAGTAACGGGAACCGGATTTCCCTGCAGAAAAATCCGGTTCCGTACAAAAAAACCAACATAAAACATCAGTACAGAATCTGATGAAATATCTTCTGTCCATGCCAGACATGGAATCTTTCAGTCATCATTTGTTATATGCAGACTCTCCGTGTTCGTATACATCAAGTCCCTCTTCCTCTATGCGCTTCGGAACACGCAGACCGTGAACCTTGTCGAGCACCTTGAAGATTATGTATCCCATAACAGCAGCCCATGCACTGATTACCACAGCTCCGAAAATCTGAGCTCCGAGGAATCCGAAACCACCTCCGTAGAAAAGACCTCCGTCGACAGCCAAAAGACCTGTCATTATTGTGCCGAGTGAACCGCAAACTCCGTGTACAGAAGAAGCACCCACCGGATCGTCTATCTTAAGTTTGTGATCTATGAAATCAACCGCAAATATCATCACTGTACCGCAGACAGCACCGATTATAACTGCACCGAGAGGAGAAACAAGGTCGCATCCGGCAGTAACACCTACGAGTCCAGCAAGTATACCGTTGAGTGTAAATGAAAGTGACGGTTTGCCATACTTGAACCAGCTTACGAACAATGCAAAGACACCTCCTGTACATGCTGCAAGGTTGGTTGTGAGGAACACGTGTGAAATGGCAGTTTGATCAGCACCTGTTGCAGCTGCAAGCTGTGAACCCGGGTTGAATCCGAACCATCCGAACCAGAGAATGAACACTCCAAGACATGCAAGTGTGAGGCTGTGTCCTGGTATGGCCTTAGGTTTGCCGTCGGCTGTATATTTGCCCAAACGCGGACCGAGTATCGCAGCTCCGACGAGCGAAATCCATCCTCCTACAGAGTGTACGACTGCTGAACCTGCAAAATCGTGGAACGTGAATCCGAATGTGTCCATCATGAACGAACCTTCTGAACCGTCCATCAGCCAGCCGCCGCCCCATGTCCAATGACCGGAAACAGGATATATCAGTACGCTGATTGCTACTGTATATACAAGATACATGGAAAATTTTGTGCGCTCGGCCATTGCACCTGAGACGATAGTGGCAGATGTGGCACAGAATACTGTCTGGAGAATCAGAAAACCTTCAATAGGCAGACCGTTGCCTATGATTTTGTCCATCATGTCGAGGTCGATGAAATGCGGCGCTCCTACAAATCCTCCTGTTCCGAACATAAGACCGAATCCGATTAGCCAGAACAACATCGAACCTACCATGAAGTCTACAAGATTCTTCATCAAAATGTTGGCGGTGTTCTTCATTCGCGTGAATCCTGCCTCGACCAATGCAAATCCCGGCTGCATGAAAAATACAAGCATTGCGGCAAGAAGCATCCAGACCGTGTTCAAACCTGTGGCAAGTTCAGCTGTGGCGTCGGCTGTGGCGTCGGCTCCGGCACCTTCTTCTTGTGCCGACAAAGCAAACGGAATCAGCATAAGCATGGCAATAGCCATAGACCTCTTGAGACTGTATGAAAGAAATCTCTTTCCCGACTTTTCCTTCATAATCAATATACTGTTATTTCCTGAAACAATTCATTTAAAAAATCTCGCCTGTTTTATTTCTCGTGTTCGGCATTGTAAAGTGCTATGTCGCCACGCTCTCCGGTACGTATTCTGATGGCATCCTCCACCGGAATTATGAATATGCGTCCGTCACCGATTTCTCCGGTATGTGCCGACTGCATTATGGCATTGACTGTTTTCTCTACGTTCTTGTCGCGGACAATGATTGATATCAAAATTCTCTCTATAGAACTGGTGTCATACACGACGCCTCTATAGATTCTTCCTTCGCGGGTCTTTCCGATTCCCCTAACGTCATAATACGAGAACCATTCTATGTCGGCGTTGAGAAGCGCCTCCTTGACATCATCGAATTTGGTTCTGCGTATAACAGCTTCAATTTTTTTCATATATCACATTATTTAGAATTTAGAATTAATACCTGAAAACAAATTACCTTTAAAAAAACTCCTATCGAACAAAAACGTCAGACGTATTGAACAGAGATAATGTCAAAGGTGCAGGCCGAAAACAAAATATGCACCTTCTGTAGCCGGATTCCATGTAGCCTTGGCATAGACAGGCAAAGAGAACTTGTCTGTTATTGCAATGTCCTTCGATACTCCCAATGAAACATTGCAGACTTCAAAGCCATCAGCATAACCGTATGTAGCGCTAGATTTCCAAGGCACCATTCCGACTTCGGCAGACCAGTCAAGGCTCCCAAGCCTGAAAGGTGCACTTATAGAAAAATATGATGAAAACGCTCTGTCGCCATCTGCATTGTAATCGTCACCGGCAAAATTCGTATACCAGTTCACAGCAAGAATATCAAAATCGTATCCCACCTGTGCCTCGAATACATGAGCTGTATTATGCGCTTCGTAATGGAAATATTTCTTAGTGTTGAACCAATAATCGGTCACCGATACGCTGAAACCACCAGTGGCATATCCTAAGGTAAGATCAAACTCTTTTGTATCTGTCTTGTCTATTCCTACCGACCCCCATCCTGTCAATGAGAATCCCTTGTATGATATTGAAGCCGAAGGCTGGATGCTTACACCTCCTAGATTCTGACCACGCCAAACATAACCGCTTACAAGATCGGCACCAACGCTCGAATCAACCTTGTCTTGAGCAAACGAAACTGCCGGCATACACAATCCTAATGATAAAAGCGACAACATCTCAATTCTCATCTTTCTTTCCATAATCGTTGAATTTTAATTATACATCAATGAATCTACTCAAATATTATTTTGATAGCAAAATTCATTATTTATATACTTTTATCTTTATTTGCCTGCAAAATTATATCTTTTTGCACTTATATTCATAAAATAAGCAATCTTTTTATCATACAAAATTCCATATATTTCAAAGTATAAGATAAACAGATATAAATTGTATTATTTTGTAAGCAAAAACATAGTAATTGATTTACATATATAAGTACAGGTCTTTTATAAGAGTAATTATGATATTAAATTAGGAATAAAAAAAGGCGTCTACGGCATAATAATGATATGCCATAGACGCCTAAGCGTTTCAAAATGTCAGACTTTATGGTTTACAGCTATACAATTGACATGAAAGTCTACATGAAATCCTATATAACTATAAAACGGAATTGTCAACGTAAGGCCTCAATAAGTTCTTCAAACGAATTGAAAGTTTTTGATACTGAATTTCGGGACAATACGAAGTCATGTGCAGACTTAACTTCAAGAAGAGGGAGCGAAGCATCGGAGTTCTCGGACGAGAGGCAGAAATAATCCATACGATTGAGTGCATTCTGCGTCCAGTGCTTAAGCACTTCATCGTCTGTCTTAAGACATATCGAACGTCTGCCGTTGACGCCTGGCGAGAACACACCGTGCATGAGATCGAAATGTACATTTCTCTTTTTCTCTGCAAAAAGAGTATCCATGCGGTTATTGAGAATCAAATCTTCTGTGACACCGCACTCAAGTCCGTCGGCACGTGTCAGCAACCAAAGACTGTCGGCGATGACAAGCGACTGCTCCACATTGTGAGTCGACAGAAGTATGGCCTTATTGTCCTCTCTGGCCAGACGGTGCAGAAGAATCATTATGTCGATGCAGCTGACGATGTCGAGAAAGGCAGTAGGCTCATCAAGCAATATTACGGGGCATTCCTGAACAAGCGCTTTAGCAATCATAACCTTCTGACGCTCGCCGTCGGAAAGTTCGGCCACGTATCGCGAAGACTTATCGGCAACGCCTACTTGCTCAAGGGCATGTTCTATCATCAATTTGTCTGCGCGTCTTAGACGGCCGAAGAAACCTGTATGAGGCTGACGCCCCAAAGCTACAAGTTCGTAAACTGTCAATCCTCCAGCCTGTGTTTTGTCTGTCAACACAACACCTACAAGTCTGGAAAGTTCACGTTCAGAATAAGTATCTATAGGTCTGCCGAACAGTTCCAATGAGCCTGACAACTGAGGCTGTGAAGCAGAGAGGGTTCGCAGAAGCGTAGATTTTCCTACACCGTTGGCACCCAGCATACATGTCAGTCTACCTCTGTGCAGACAGAAATCCAGGTGCTCATGTATCATGCTTGTGTGCTTGCCGTTACGGTATCCGATACTCAAGTCACGGCCTTCAATAACTACAGTAGATTGCTTGTCCATCAGTTGAAGTATTGGATTTTACGCTGGTTAATGATGACATATATTATTACTGGTGCACCGAGCACAGGAGTTACGGCATTAAGAGGAATAATGCCGTTGTCGCCGGGTATGATGCAGATGAGATTGCAGAGCAGGGCTGTTGCCGCACCGGAGAGAAGCGTCACAGGCATAAGAGAATTGTGGTTGGATGTGCCCAGCATGAGGCGGGCCACATGAGGAACGGCAAGTCCTATGAAGGATATAGGACCGCAGAAAGATGTGGTCACAGCCGTAAGTATACCTGTCGAAGCAAGCATGAGGTTGCGTACCCTTTTAATATTTATTCCAAGGTTCTCTGCATAACGTGTACCCAGCAGAAGCGCGTTCATCGGTTTTATAAGAAGTACGGCCATTGCCAATCCCAACAGCACAACTATGGTAAAAGCTGGAAGCTGGTCAACAGAGACACCTCCGAAATTGCCCATTCCCCATACCATATAAGACTGGACACCTTCGGCCGAAGAAAAGAAATTGAGAAGCGAAATGAGCGATGATGCCACATAACCAATCATTATGCCGACAATCAGAAGCATAACGCTGTTCTTGATTACAGTGGACAAAAGAAGGATTATTCCCAAAATAACTGCAGCTCCGGCAAAAGCACCGAACAGAACAGAAATGAAACCAGACAGAGTGAATGCACCGGCTGTAACAGCACCGCCGCTGGCAAGAATAACAAGAGCCACTCCTAGACTTGCGCCTGAACTTATGCCGAGGATAGACGAATCGGCAAGAGGATTGCTGAACACCGTCTGAAGCATAAGTCCGGAAACTGAAAGGGATGCTCCGCAAAGCAGTGCTGTGATGCACTGTGGCAGGCGCAACTCAAGTACAATGAATTTCCATGTTTCATTTTCGGGTTCTCTTCCTGCAAGAATATCGGCAACAGCAGAAAATGGTATGTCAGCCGAACCGAACAGCAGATTTGCCACGGCAAGAACAAGTGTCACGACAACCAATGCTCCGCTCAATATGTAGAATCTCTTATTCACTTCTGTCATTTATAAAAAAGATGTGTTGGAAATGAATGATCTCTGTTTTATTCAAAAAAACAAATAAAGGTCAGTGGTCATTCATCCGCTAAATTACTGAAATATTCCGGAACATAGCCTTCAAGCAGTTCAGGATGGATAATTTTCGCTATATCCTTAAGGAGTTTCTCTGGATGGAACGTCAATTCTTCATAATAAGGAATACGATTTGTGTTGCATCCGTATATATGCTTTTCCTTGAAAGCTTTGAAACGTGCATAAGGAGCATAGTCGGTCTTCAGTTCCTTATATGTCTTGTCGGTCTTCTGATTATACTTCACGAACCAGTAGTCTGCATCGCGTGCCGCATCAAACACTGCTTCGAAAGACATAGGCACAGAACCGCTGTTCTTCAGATCAGAGAATATATAATCGGCACCGGCATCTGCATAAAGTTTTCCGGTAGTACTGTTTCCGCCTGGAATATACCATGCAGAACCATATCTGAGATCGCTCAGAACTGTAGGCCTGTTTTCTGCATTTTTCACAGCATCACGCACAGACATATATTCTTTCTCTACCGATGCAAACAGCGAATCGGCCTGTTTTTCACGTCCGGCAAGCATTCCATAGAAAAGCATCCATTCGGCACGTCCCAACGGAGATGTTTCCATGTAGTCGGCACACTCTATGATGGGAATATTAAGTTTGCCTATACGTCCATATCCGCCATTATTCTCAAACGGCGACAACATAATTGCATCAGGCGAGAGTGCAATGACTTTTTCTATGTCAGGATTCATGCCGTTGCCGCAATCCATTATCTTGCCTTCGCCATGAAGTTTTTGTATCTTCGGCATCTTGAAGTATTCCATATTGCATACACCAGCAATACTTCCTATTGCACCAAGCTCGTCAAGCAGTCCTCCATGAACCACGGAATATACAAGTGCTTTTTTCACAGGCACACGCACCACTGTCCCTTCAGGCAAATGCTCCGGTACAGGCTTCTGCTTGTCCACAAGAACGTATATATGCAGAGTTTTCAGTGTGTCCCAAGGGTTGCGCACAGTAGCGACGGTATAGTCTGAGAATCGTACAATCTTAAGATTGGTGGCATAGCGTATCTCAAGCGTATCACCGCCGTCAACAATACAAGAGGTCTTGCTTCCTCCTGTGCAGGCAGAGAAAAGCAAGACCACAATAACTATATTGGCAAATAGTAATTTAGTTTTCATACAGACTTATCAGTCTACAAAAACAACCTTCTTAGGATTTACGCCACCGCTCTCGAACTTGGCAACGAAGCTTCCATCTTTTCTGAAACGATATACATCGCCTTTTGTATCATAAGAAGAAGTACAGATGTAAATGTCGCCATTGTCAGAGTCAACACTCATGCCGTAAACAGAACTTGTAGCAAGTTCGGCTGGAGCGTATTTAAGGAATGAAGTCTGATTCCAAACGCCAGTCTTTACATTATATGTAGAGAAAGTTGTTGTTGTCGTGTATGTGCTCCAATCAGTATCTGAGTAAGCAAGGTAGATGATACCGTCGTCCTCAGCCATATTTGTTGCATTAGCAACCTTTGTAACTTCACCAGTCTTAGGATTATACATTTCAACCGGATAAGTGTAATTCGGATAATCACCTCCGTAACTCAAAATGAATATACGTCCTTCAGATTCAAGAATCTTCTCAGGATTTGTTGAAACAGTAACAGTCTTATCTACAGTGAAAGTCCTTGTGTTGATGACGCTCATAGTGTTACCGCTTCCCCATCCTCCGTTGAGAGCATAAACGTATCCGTCTTCTTCAACGATACCTTCAGGATTATTGTTTACCTTTACCATACCCTCTTTCTTGAGTGTCTTGGCATTTATCTTCATGACATTACCGCTATAGAGAGTTACATAGATCTTGCCGTCGTCGGCAGTCATGAAACGAGGTGAACCTTCCTCAGCTGTGAAATGAATGCTGTCGAGCTCTACACCTGCAGAATTGAGCTTTACAAGAAGATTAGAACCATATACAGTTACATAGAGATAATCGTCATATTCAATTATGTCCTGACCTGTATCACCGAGAGATCTGCCGTTCTGAGTTTTGTAGATATCATCTATGAAAGATGCATTTCCATTAGGTGCATAGAATGAAATTCCAGCATTATTGCCGTTATAGCTTCCTTCGTTAAGTATGAAAGCACGCTTGTTAGGCAACTGTACTGTTGAACCTCCATCTTTAAAACCATCATTGTCATCATCGCTGCACGATGTGAATGTGCAGGCCAAAGCCAATGTACAGAGTGAACCTGCAAATAATTTTCTAAAATCCATAATAATACTTTTTATTTATCTGTTTATGTTTAAAAATCTATTCTCACCGTTCCTCTCCACGATCTTCCGGGCATAGGATAATATTTTATAACATCATACTGCTCATCCATCAGGTTTATGACTTCGGCCTGAAGGCGCAGCTTCACATTCTTTATACTGAATGTATGCGATGCCGAAAGCGAATGTTCCTGATAGCCCTTTATGAGATTTTCAGGGATGTTCTGCTTCTGAAAATACCTGTCGCCGGCGAACACGGCACTGTAACCCAAATCAACCCAAGGTGTCTCGAACATAAGCGAAGCGCTTCCGCTGTGGCGCGGTGTGTAAGGTATCTGATCGCCGTAATTCTTGGCATCCGGATTTGTCTGATCCGTAGCGTGCTGATATGTATAGCTTCCTGAAAGCGTCATCTTTATATTGTTTGTCAATACAAACTTTGCCTGCAGTGAAACGTCAGCACCCAAGATGTCGACCTTGCCGTAGTTGACCATTTTCCAAACATAAGTAGAAGGAAAAGCTACAATCTTATCATCTACTTTGTTGTAATAGCAATCGGCTGTAATCAATATGAAATCGGTAAACGCAAAAGGCGCTCCGTTCCATGTTATACCGAAATTGTATTCGTGAGCCTTCTCAGGATCGAGACCGGCATTTCCCATACGCTGGTAATACATGTCATTGAATGTAGGCACTCGAAAAGTGTCCTTATACATAAGTCTCAGGAACAAGTTGCTTCTTCTCCAAGGCTTGTACATGACCGATACCGTAGGCGAAAGATGAAGACGGTCGTCCGGACGCTCACCGGTCTCAACAGATTCAGTCATGAAAGTATTGACAAGAGTACCGGAAAATGTAAGCGAACGCCATACATATTTGGCATTCAATGCCGACAACCACGAAGTACGTACAGGCTGCGGAGCCGAAGGCAGATTGCTGTCGAGCGTATTCACAGCAAAATCGTTTGCCCAAGACATTGCCAGTCTGCGTACAGGCTTCCACATGAATGTGCCCGACAGATAATATTCGTTCTGCGTATTGATATCTATCTGTTTGCCACCTTCATATTTTACATTCGTGTCGACATATTTGCTCCATGAATAGTTATATTTTGCCAGGGCCTGCATGCTCCATTCTTCAGAAAGCTCGTTTTCATACTTCATCTGTACAAATCCGTTCTTATCCCAAAGACGTTCATTGGCCTGGTCGTTATATAAAATTACAGAACCAGGCAACCCTCGCTCAGAATCAAAATAATAACCTTTGACACTGAGACGACTGTGTTCGTTTATGTCGTGACGAACATTGCCTTCAACGTGCCACGAATGCACATCGCTGTTTTTCCGCTTTTCTTCAGTTGTATATTTTCCATTTACCAGTTCAAACGGATATTCTCCGTCGGCATACAGAAAGTTACCCGACAGCGAACCTATTGTATTCTTTCCCAGACGTTGCGTCCATCTGATCGAAGGATTTATCAAACCGAAAGAGCCTCCTTTTATCTGTCCGCTGAACTTATAATTTCTATCTGCATCAAGCAGTGCATCTCTGCTGAACAACTCCAGCACACCGGCCGAAGCAAAAGCGCGTGCCGACTGCATCAGTTCGCTGGTCTGTCCTATCGAAAGAGAAAGCATCTCGATATCGTCAAGATTGAATCGGCCTATGTCTATCTGCCCTGCCTGACAATTGCTTACGACTACACCGTCATACACTACAGCAGTGTGTTCTGCACCGAGACTTCTTACAGAAACAGTCTTCAGTCCACCTATGCCCCCGTAATCCTTTACATCGGCACCTGCAAACCGGCGCACTGCATCTGCAACATTCTGAAGAGCCAATCCCTCCAGCTCTTTTCTTCCTATAACCTGTGTAGGATATGACACTGCATTGCGCTGCGGCATACGTCTGGCACTCACTGTCACATCCGGAATGTCATGTACACGCCCGGTTATGCTGTCATTCGATGCTACCTGTGCCTTTGCGGACAAAGGAGCAAGAACGGACAACACTACGACAAAACGCAAGTCGGCATTATATGCTGGTCCCTTAATTTTCATCAACTGTCAGTATAAAAACAAATTCAGACTTTGCTGTCCTTTCCTCGAGAACGCAAAATTATATACGTTTTGCAGGTCTTCTGACTTACTCCGGCTTGCCTTGCCTTCCCATCCGTAAAAACATAGGACAGTGGCTTTGTGGGGTTTCGATAAGCAAACCTAAAAAACGGAGCTCACAGCAGCGGGACTGTTCGGGACTTTCACCCGATTCCCTTTTCATCCGAACCCTCGCTAAGGAAGATTGACGGAACAAAACGTTGCAAAGATATATCTTTAATTTATAAAAGTACAATAATACATGACATAAAATGGCGTCTGACAGATATAAAAATGTATATCTACAGACGCCATTTTATAATTATTATTTTTCAAAAACAAATTAGTCTTCAGTAATTATCACCAACTGACTTCATTCTGCCTCCATCTTCCTATCGAATTAACGGAATAATACTCAATTTCATAAATAGTCGGTTGATAGTTCTCACTATCAGTACTTTCTATTTTGACAGGCAAATTTTTTGATGGTTTTCCGAGGAAACCTGCATAAAGTGCACAATCGAGTCCACATTCAAACCACCAATCCATTGAAGAAACAAAAGGTCCAAGTTCAACTCCAAGCAAGAATGGGGACATGCCGTAATAGTAGAAATCCGTATCAGAACCATAGGTTATATACGACTTTGCATCATATTCCTGATCTTCTACATAAGTAAGATTGCCGTCTGTATACTTCATCCTCAGTATGTCACCATAATTATCCATATAAATCAGATGGCCTTCACTGTCATAATTGAGTTTGATAAGTGAAGATTCTTCAGTATCATTTTGAATTATACGATAAGCAAAGCCGTTTTCTCCAAAAGCAAACGTATAAGTGAAAGTAAAATAAGGATCATAATAAACCAATACAGCACGATTGCTTTGAGGATAAGTAATTGTAGCTTTGGTTACAAGTATACTGTGACTGTTGCCATCTTCATCTGTTTCAGTTTCATATTTACTCATTTTAGTTACGAGTCCCTGTCCATTATACTCGTAAGCATATCCGTTCCTAAGCACTACGTTTTCAGCTTTAGGCGAACCGTCGCCGAAATCATCTCCTGCTTCATCCTTTTCGCATGCACTAAATCCTACAGTTATCAAAAAGAAAAAGGCAAAATACTTGATGAATGAATAATTTCTCATAATACTAAAAATTTATTATAATTCTTTTTCTTACCAACGTAAACCTATGAAAATACGGAAAGTATTTGTCTTCATCTTCATACCTATACTTTCAAAAGGATCATGGAAAACTCCATCATCATCATAAACATCATCAGTCCTATCCATAGCCAAACCGTCATAACTGGTCTTTCCAGACCAACGGCTCTCAATACCTAGAGATATAATCTTATATGAAACAGTCAATCCTAAATTGAAAAATGTAGCATAATGACGATACGCATTATTATTCTGAACCATCAAAGAATAAGATGGTGTAACATGAAAATAAACACATGCCTTAAGCTGATCCACAGGATTAATCGTTATAGAAGGACCGATACCCATACCGGCTTCCAACTGCATAATTCCCAAATCAATGTCCCCCTCATCATCATAATCTTCCGAATAACCGTCCGATGAATCAATGTTTGGATATTTTGCAAAGTTTATATCAAAATAGTTCCAATCCAATCCGAATTTAATCATTCCCAACAAAGGCTTTTTATGCAAATAGTAAGTTCTACCATTTATCAAAGCAAAAGCCATATCACTGTTCATCTTATCATAATCACTCTTAAAGCTTTGTATACCATAAGTAAAATAAATGTATTTTTTGCGCTTTTTCCACACCTTTTGATACATTTCTCCATAAGTATCATCTGATGTTTCAAGACTGATGCTGTCGCCAGCTGTCATAACAGAATCGCTGTAAGCACTGATTTCGTTGTTAGAAACATCCACCGAATCTACATTATACTCCTGTGCACTCACAGTAGAAAAAAACATCGCCATCAAAGCCAAACCAGCAATTATACGCTTGCTTTTCATAACTAAACAATTTGTTGTCTGTGCCGTCTTCGGTTCCTGAAACGGCTTTTTTGAAATTCACAATAAGGTGCGAAACCGCAATGCTCCCCACTAACAAATATGAGTGTAAAACTGTCTGCAGATAGTAACATCCGTCAATATGATAGTTTCAATAAACACTCAATGTAAGAAAACACTTCACCTCTTTTCCGTATTATCTCTATTTGCTGGCAAATGTAAGATTTAATTCACAATTATTTCATTTTTCAATCTATAAATAATAAAATATGCAAACATTCATAGCTGTAAACACTAAACAAACAATGAATATTTGCATATATATAGAAATCGGTCATCATCAGAACGACCTATCCATCAATGAAAAACATATTATTATCCTAAACTGCAGATTTCATTTTTATAGAAACCTTCAAAAGCAGTCTTGATTTCATCGCGTACACGTCTGAACTCATTGTAAACAAATTCTTCACTACCTGTCGCTTCAGATGGATCATCAAAACCTATATGCATTCTCTTGCCGACTTTGCCATTGAAAACCGGACAATTCTTATCGGCATTGCTGCATACGGTAATTACATAATCCCATTCTTTGTCAATATATGTCTGAACATTGACAGGAACGTGATTGCTTATGTCTACACCGGCTTCTTTCATCACCTCAACAGCCTTCGGATTGACCCGCTCAGCAGGTTCCGTTCCTCCAGAATATACCTCAAGAGAATCGTCGAAAGATTTCAGAAACCCATGTGCCATCTGGCTTCGGCAGCTGTTGCCGGTACAAAGTATAAGAATTCTCATAGCTTAAAAACTTTACAAGATAATGTTGAACAAATATCCTGACAGGACAATAAAGACTGTTACTGTACCGAAAAATATTCCTATCAGCCTCCATGTCATAACTTTCTTCAGCAACGTAGCTTCAGGAAGAGAAAGTCCTACGACAGCCATCATGAAAGATATGGCCGTTCCCAACGGAATGCCTTTGGCCACAAACACCTCGATGACAGGAACGATGCCGGCTGCATTGGCATACATAGGTACTGCCAGAACAACAGACAAAGGTACGGCAAACCAATTGTCTTTCGACATGTATTGCTCGAAAAATCCTTCAGGAACAAAACCGTGCATGAAAGCACCGATTCCTATACCTATCAATATGTATACAAGCACACCACGGACAATCTTCCATGCACCGCGTACAATGTCGGGAAGCCTGTCAAAGAATCCTGTACGGTCTCTCTCCCATGCATCCGACTGAACCGACGAATCAGCCTGAATCTGCTTGACCCAATCGCTCAGATATCCGTCGAGACGCATCTTGCCAAGAACAAAACCGCCTATAATACCAAGCAATATACCGCTGATCACATATATAAGCGTAACCTTCAGTCCGAAGGTTCCGAGGAACATGGCAACAGCAACTTCATTGACAAGCGGAGAAGTAATGAGAAAAGCAAATGTGACACCC
Source organism: Bacteroides sp. 43_108 (assembly GCA_001915545.1). Lineage (GTDB taxonomy): Bacteria > Bacteroidota > Bacteroidia > Bacteroidales > Bacteroidaceae > 43-108. Next base: position 20,449 of record MNQS01000015.1, read on the forward strand.
AAAGGTATGCCTCCTTTCACAAAACCTATGAACAGAGGAATGGATGAACACGAACAGAACGGTGTGATAGCACCGAACATAGATGCCAGCAAATATTGCAATCCGTACATCTTATGTGTCATAAGATAGTTGCGCAAACGTTCTATTGGGAAATAGGCATTCACAATACCCATAAGCACACTTATGAAAAACAGCAGAAGAAGTATCTTTATAGAATCATAAAAGAAAAAATTAACTGCCGAACCAAGCTGCGTATCAGCACTAAGACCGAAAATACCGTACACAAGCCAATCTGCAAAATCCTGTATCATAACAATGAAGAAAATAAAATTCGTAATAAGACGAACATTAAAAACATAAATAACGGCGGAAAAGTATCCAGTGCTTATTTCCGCCGTATATCAGTAGAAGAAAACAGCATCAGATGCCAAGAAGTTTCTTTACTTCACTCTCTGTAGGCACCTGTCCTTTCATCTTGACAACGCCGTCTATGACAATTGCCGGAGTAGACATGATGTTGTACTTCATAATCTCCATTATGTCATCCACCTTCTCAACAACAGCATCAACATTGTTTTCCTTAACCACTTTTTCGATTACCTGATAAACAGACTTGCATCTGGCACAGCCAGAACCTAAAACCTTTATTTCCATAATTACTTATAATTTGATTACGTATTATATTTTCAAAAAAACATTATACAACAATAGTATATACCTATGCCGACAAACAATATTCCGACAATAACCTTGAGCCATGCCTGAAACGTTTGTATCTTGCCGTATACACTTCCAATCTTGTTTACACTGAAAGCAAGCAGCCATGCAAACAGCAGGACCGGAAGAGCTGTAGCAACTGCAAACGCCACCGGAAGAAAATATCCGGCAGAAACAGTTGCAGACATCGGTATGAGCATACCGAAATAGAAAACTCCACTGGCCGGACAAAAGGCCAAAGCAAACAGAATGCCTATAAGCAAAGCTCCCCATCCACCTTTCTCAGCCAGCTTCTCTGCATTTCCGCTGAATCCGAATCGTTGCAGATTAAGCCTATCGCCAACAAGCATGAACAATCCGATGAGTATGAGCAAAGGCCCTACAAATATTTCTCCAAGTGAAGCTATTGCCTTCTGTATATCGAACATGCTCGATCCTTCACGTATGACAGCTATCAGCACAATGCCCAAGACAGTATAAGACAATATCCTGCCCAATGTATAAAGCAGTCCGTTGGCAAATATTCTCCTTCTGTCCGTTACATCCTTGCTCAGATAACCTATTGCAGCTATATTTGTAGCAAGCGGACATGGAGAAACAGCAGTCAGCAGTCCCAATATGAAAGCAGTCAGCACAGGCATACTGCTGCTGTCAAGCAATGTCTGCAGATATTCCATAACAAACTATTCACTTCAACAACTGATCAATCTTCTTAATCAATCCTGACTTGAACACATCAGGTTTCTTTCTCGCATTGGAAAAGGCAAAATTCGTCATGTTCTCCTTTATTTCGCTTTTCTTTCCATGTTTTACAACAAACAATGAAGACCATGTCACTTCGTACTTGTCTGCCAGTGCCTCATTTTCCTTTTTGCTTATGTCCACAGCTCTGAACTTCACCTTTCCCTTTTTCAACTCATCCGCATATTCTTTCTGCAAGACCTCTTTCGTATGCTTCTCAATCGCAATGCAGGTTGCACAACGCTGTTTGCCGTGAAAATAAAGAATCTCCACATAATCGTTCTGCTGTACACTAACGGCATCAGCAACAGTTGACCTTGCCACAGTCGATGCTGATGTAGCTGTAGTAAGAGTCATAAACGAAAACAATACTGCTAATAACTTTTTCATACGTTCAACCAACTAGGATATTTTACATAATAGTAAATTCGTAAAAATACGAATATTGAATCCAAAAAAAAATTCTTTTCGCTGATGCATGTTATGAAAAAGCCGTGCACAAGCTATATTCATAAACACGTAGTAGGCTCAAAGAATATCTTTTATTCGTTCGCAAAATTACGAATATATATTTAAATAAAATACACATTTCAGTTATTTAACTAAATTATATAACAATAATTATTCGCATATATAAATTGATTCAACAGTCTTTTGAATATAAGTAAAGGCAAGCCCAATGTACTGCATCAAAAAAATTGCAGGCGCTCACAAACATAAATACGAGGGCCCGCAATTTTAATCGCGAGCCCTCGGACAGATTGAATCATTTATATTTGAAAAACTACATGAAAAAGCATATCATTCTTCAGCCCTATATTCCAATATATCTCCAGGCTGGCAATCAAGTTCCTTGCATATTGCTTCGAGAGTGGAAAAACGTACAGCCTTGGCCTTGCCGGTCTTCAATATAGAAAGATTGGCAGGCGTAAGATCAATCTTCGCCGCCAAATCGCCCAAAGAGATTTTACGCTTTGCCATCATTACATCTAAGTTTACTATTATTGGCATATATATAAATTTTTAATCATTCAAATTGTCAAGTCCTGCTCTTCTTTCAGCTTTACACCGATAGCAAATACTTCAGAAAATATGTTTATGAAAACTCCTATCAAAAGATAAAACATATAAGTCTGACTGTCAGAATCTGACAGAGAATGCAATATTACCAAAATAATTCCTGTAAGCATAACCGTATATCCGAAGAACCGCAAAGGAAATATATTCTTCTTATCAAATATGTATCCTCGGTCCACATTTTTCAGAAAACGTACAATGGCAACGGCAGATATGGTGATGCATACGTACATAACAAGTAGAGTTATTATGCTTAAATCAACTTCGGCACCAGTAAATACAACTTTACCTATTTCGAGGCAGAATCGCAATATTCCGACAAACATACTTACGTATGCAACAGTAAGACTGCAAAACATAACCAGCTGTCTTTTCTGCTTTATCTTATTTTCCATAATCCATGGTGTTTTAAATTTAATATCGTCTATTTACCGAACTGAATCAAATAGTCAAATCCTGCTCTTCCTTCAGCTTTACTGCAAGAACAAAGATTTCTGTAAGGAATATCATGATAAACATATCTGTCCAATCAAACATTGTCAGGTCTTCAGCCAATTTCATGCCTTTAAACTCAAGCTGATTTTCGATACTCGTCAAGAATACATAACGATGAATCTCTTTAAAGAGTTTGAAGGTCATAAAGAAATATATAAATTTTCTGAGACGTGATGCATTTTTAGATGTAAGAACATTACCCTTGCAGATTGATATGTACATCTTGATAAGACAGATAATTCCGTAAAGTCCCAATAAAGCAACTATTATTTCTACAATCCAGCAGATGTAATATGTAAAGTTGTCTACGTATATCTGCGTTGTCAGCTCGTTTATACGTGCAGGAACCTTATTGCCAAGATAGCTGTTGTATATACTGTCGCATATAGTATTATTGTTGTCTAATTCGACAACGTCTATGCCGTTCACGTAGCTTATCTTTCCACCGTCGAATTCCACATCAGTTACATCTCTCCAACCTGCGGAAGAACCGTGATAGCCATCAGAAAAACCTTTGTAGAAATCCATGAATGTTAATATCAAGAACAGTGAAAAAAGAACTATTCCTAAAATCTTTATGTGTTTCATATCGTATGTAAATTTTTATTATATATATGTACGTCAGTCACATCTGTTTTCTGACGTACATATTATATGCAGTTTGATGATTATTTGTTGGCCGGCGTTGAAATAAGGAATGGGAATTTATCGGCATCATAGCTCTGCGACTTGCAGTTTGCAGAGAAAGTGCATTTTTTTTCGTCCCATGCAGCATAAGAGAGAATATTTGAAGTTTCACCATACTTTACAGTATATACGAACGAAGGTTTCCAAGCCTTTGAACTGTTGTCCCACTTGTATGCTGTCTTTGCAAGAACTCTGCCTGCATTGTCGCTCACATATTCATACTTGTAATCCCCATTAACCTGAGTTACGCAGTTGTATACCTTGTTCTGATGTGCTTCTATTTCAGATATGTTGTCTACTCCATTTGCATAAGATGATGCACAAGATGCTGCAAACAATACTGCTGTTGAAAGAACTGATTTGAAGAATGCTGTTTTCATAAGTCTTTTATTTTTTAATGTTAGTACTTTTTTTGTTATTCATTATTTGTTTATCGTTTTTCGATATGCAAATGTATATTGTTTTCTGACAATAACAAAATATTTTCAATAAAAATTTATCGTTTTTCGATAAATTTTTATTCTTAAATATAAAATAGGCCTATACGAAGGCAGTACACATTATTATAAAAGACCTATGACAGCTTTTTTTACTTTGAAATCTCAAGCATTTTGGCAAATTCCCATATCACGATTCCTGCTGTAGTGGAAACATTGAGCGAATGTTTTGTACCGAACTGAGGAATTTCTATACATCCATCGCTCATGTCGACAACTTCCTGTTTGACTCCCTTAACTTCGTTGCCCATTACGATGGCATACTTCTTTCCTTCTTCCAGCTGAAGATCCTGGAGCATGGTGCTGTGTTCAACCTGCTCGACGGAATAGACAGTATAACCCATTTCGTGGAGTTCAGAAACGGCATCGCGCGTATCTTTGAAATATTTCCAGTCGACCGTATCCTCTGCTCCAAGAGCAGTCTTGTGGATTTCCGGATGAGGAGGAACAGCAGATATACCGCACAGATATATTGATTCTACCCTGAAAGCGTCGGAAGTGCGGAAAACAGAACCTACATTATACATGCTGCGGATATCATCCATCACTACTACAAGAGGAAGCTTATCGCTTTTCTTGAACTCTTCAACGGTAATTCTGTTGAGTTCAGTTATCTTAAGTTTTCTCATTTTACGGCTATTTTGTTTATAACATTGTTGATAAGTATGTTTAAAACCGCTTTTCACACAAAAAAATGATGAAAAGCATATCAGTAATGCAAAATTACAGAGTTATAAACAAATTGCTGATAAAATCTGTTGAAAACTTGTTGATAGCCCGTTAAGAGCCTGTAGAAAGAAAATGAAAAATAAATGTTGTCTGTTAACTTCAAAAATCATATATACCACATATTCCGAACGAGCAAAGAAAAGTTGTTTTTTAGTATCAATAAATTTTCTACACCTTAAAAACCGGTTTTAAACATGTCAACAGGAAGAAAAATATAAACATAATGAATTATCAACACAATGTTAAGAACTTTAACTTGGCATTGTGTCTCAATAATTTACGAAGAAAACGGCTGTTGATAACGCTGTGAAAGCGAAATACCTAATGTTCAAAAACTAATATGCAAATATGACACGGATTTTTTATCTACACTTTCAACAGCCTATTATTATTAACATAGAATTTAAAAACTGAAAATAGGATATATTAATTATTATAGTTCTGTTGATGGTGGTGGTGAATAGCCAACATTTATGTTGATATAGGATTTTCAGCTTTAATATGGCATAGAACTTACTATAAGCCTTCAGGTATGCAAATATACATCTTAGCGTATATTTGCCCGTATAGCTCAAAATAATGGCCTCTAGCGTGATGAAAACATTATAATGCTGTCCATATAAGCTCTTGAAACCAATTTCAGCTATATGTAAGACTCTTGATAAGCTTTCATAGAATGTATTTTCAGCATTCTGACCGGCAATAGCATTATAATGGCATATACATACGAACAGAATTCACAGCATTTTTTGTCAACAACATTCATTACTGTGTTGAATACTGGGATTATTGACAGAGGAAATATGCGAATATATAAGATGACTGATGAAAACTATAACCATGGTACAGAACATGCAGTTATAAACAGTTTTATAATAAAATCTGTTGAAAAGCCTGTTGATTACCTGTGGAAAGTGCGTAGAAAGAAAATAAAAAGTAAATATTGACTGTTAACTCCAAAAATCATATATACCACATATTCCGAATGGACAAAGAAAAGTTGTTTTTTAGTATCAATAATTTTTCTACACCTTAAAAACCGGTTTTAAACATGTCAACAAGAAGAAAAATGTAAACATAATGAATTATCAACATAATGTTAAGAACTTTAACTTGGCATTGTATATCAATAATTTATGAAGAAAACGGCTGTTGATAACACTGTGAAAGCGAAATATCTAATGTTCAAAAACTAATATGCAAATATGGCACGGATTTTTTATCTACACTTTCAACAGCCTATTATTATTAACATAGAATTTAAAAACTAAAAATAGGATATAATAATTATTATAGGTTTGAGGTTGTGCAGAATGGTTGATGATATCAATATAGTGCTTGGATATATGAGCATGTTTGATTCTATTCCTATATATATAATGTGAAGATAACTCAAAAGTGATTGATCAAACGGTTTTTTAGGGAAAAAAGAGTTATTTTCGCAAAGCATATTGAGGTCTGCCTTCATGGCAGATCAAACAAACTAAATAGAAAGCATATAATGACAGACGACTTTGATATACGTGAAGAGCAGAATTTGTCTCCTAAGGAAAAGGAGTTTGAAAATGCTCTGCGCCCTCTTCGATTTGAAGATTTCAACGGACAGAATAAGGTGGTTGAAAATCTTCGGATATTTGTAGAAGCCGCTAAATACCGCGGTGAACCGCTCGACCATACTCTTCTGCACGGTCCTCCAGGACTTGGAAAAACAACTCTTTCTAACATTATAGCCAATGAACTTGGTGTAGGTTTTAAGGTTACTTCTGGACCTGTTCTCGACAAACCTGGCGACCTTGCCGGAATACTTACTTCGCTTCAGGAAAACGATGTGTTGTTCATAGATGAGATACATCGTCTGTCGCCTGTTGTGGAAGAATATCTTTATTCGGCAATGGAGGATTACCGTATAGACATCATGATAGACAAGGGGCCGTCTGCACGAAGCATACAGATAGATTTGAATCCTTTCACACTGGTCGGCGCCACAACCCGAAGCGGTCTTCTCACAGCTCCTTTGAGAGCCAGATTCGGTATAAATCTTCATTTGGAATACTACGATGCAGAGATTCTGACGAAAATCATAATGCGCTCGGCAAAACTTCTGAACGTGCCATGCGACTTCGATGCTGCAGGCGAGATTGCCGGCAGAAGCCGAGGCACGCCACGTATTGCCAATGCTCTCCTGCGCCGTGTGAGAGATTTTGCTCAGGTCAAGGGCAACGGCAGAATAAATATGGAGATTGCTCATATTGCTCTTGAGGCACTGAACATCGACAAGTTCGGACTCGACGAGATAGACAATAAGATACTCACAACAATCATCGATAAATTCAAAGGCGGTCCTGTAGGTATAAACACGATTGCAACTGCCATCGGTGAAGACGGAGGTACAGTAGAAGAAGTTTACGAACCTTTCCTCATAAAGGAAGGTTTCATCAAACGTACACCAAGAGGACGTGAGGTGACAGAATTGGCCTATAAGCATCTGGGACGCCTGCGTACGCCTGACGGAATGCAGAGGAGTCTGTTCGACTGATAGAAATATTTTAAAAAATCCATTTATACTTTTAGTTTTTATGGTTCAACTGGTTTTTGCTACAAACAACAAGCATAAGCTTGAAGAGGTAAGAGAGATTCTTAAAGACAAATTCGAGATATTGAGTCTGGCAGATATTGGATGCGATGCAGATATTCCAGAAACGGCAGACACTTTCAAGGGCAATGCTCTGCAGAAAGCTCAGTATATAAAGGAACACTACAATATGGATTGTTTTGCCGACGATTCCGGACTGGAATGCGATGCTCTTAACGGCGAGCCAGGTGTGTTTTCTGCAAGATATGCCGGTGGTCAAGGACACGACTCTGAGGCCAACATGGACAAGCTTCTGAAAAATCTTGAAGAAAAATCTGATAGGAATGCACAATTTCACACTGTTGTTGCGTTGATATATAATGGTGAGACACATTTCTTTGAAGGCATAGTAAGAGGACACATCACGAAGGAGCGTCGCGGAGAAGGCGGTTTCGGCTATGACCCAATATTTGTGCCTGAGGGATATGACATGACATATTCCGAGATGGGAAGTGAGGCCAAGAATGCCATGAGCCACAGAGCACTGGCTGTAAAGAAGCTGGCCGAGTTTCTTACCGGAAATCAGCAGTAACAGTATCAATTCAAATAATTGTCTTTTTTATGGTATATAATGTCAGACGTCTAATATTGTTTTTCCTGATGTCGTTCGTATTGGTACAGGCGTATCCGCAGAACAACAGATGGACCATTTATGCGGCATATCACGATGCTTCAAAATGCGTGTCGGTAGGAAGCAAGATATATGTTTTGAGCGACGGCGGACTGTATTCATACGATTATGAAGATATGGATGTGGTGACGTACGACAAGAGCGGTGTGCTTAGCGACAACGGCATATTCGACATTTCGTATTGTTCAGAAGAAAAAACTCTTGTCATAGTCTACAACAACGGCAACATTGATCTTCTTTACGATGACGGCAGTGTGTACAACATGACCGATTTCAAGAACAAGACGGCTGGCGACAAGACCATAAATGATATCTACGTCAACGGCAAGAATATGTATATGTCGACCAACTATGGTCTGCTTATAGTAGATATTGCCGAACGTATTTTTTCTAAGACATATACCCTCGATTACGGAATAAACAGTGTTGCAGTGGATGGCAATTTCATCTATGCCGCTACTGACAATGGAGTATATAAGGGAAATACAGCAGACAATCTGCAGGACAAGTCGAAATGGAGCGTCATAACCAAGAATGCCATCGATGAATTTATTGATTTCAATGGAAAACTGTATAGTCTCACCTCGTCAGGCGTATTCTCTATAGATAAGAGTACGTTTGCCATGACAAATATTTCAAAGTTTTCTGCAAAGTATTGGAGCATCTGCAACGATATGCTTTTGCTTTCCGATGCCAGCAGCTTGTATTCTGTAGGCACAGACGGTAAGATGACCCTTCTTGACGGTAAAGGCATCAGAACTGCCGATTATGCAGGAAATACATATTGGTGTGCATGCGGTACAGACGGACTTAAGGGTATGAGTCTGAAGGACGGTAAATTTACGGAAAACGTTTCTTCTGTTATTCCTGACAGTCCTATGAGAAATTACAGTTATTTCCTCAGAATGACGCCAGAAAACAGATTGCTTGTGGCAGGAGGTTCATTCAATTACAACGGGCAGTCTTTTCCTGGTACATTGATGAAGTACGAAAACCAGAGCTGGACTTGCTTTGATGAAGAGACACCTATAGCAACTGTTGGAAAAAGTCTCTATGTAAACGTAACAGATATCGCTCAGGATCCTAACGACAGCGAACATCATTTTGCAGGTTCTGCTTCGGATGGAATATTTGAGTTCAAGGATTACAAGATGGTAAATCATTATGATTACCGCAACAGTCCTCTACAATCGATTCTTCCTAGTAGTTCTCGTCCTAATGCTTATGTTTGGATTACTGGTCTGGAATACGATAAAGACGGCAATCTTTGGATGCTCAACAATCAGACAGATACAATTGTGCGTATTCTGAAAAACGATGGTAAATGGGCTACACTGTATTATTCTGAAATAAAGGATATTCCTACGTTGGATCAGGTTTTGTTCGACAACAGAGGTTGGGCATGGATAAATTGCAGGCGAACTACAAATAACCCTGTAAACTATGCTGGAGTTTTCTGTGTAGACACGAAAGGAACACTGGAAAATACTGCCGACGATTCACGTAAATTCATAACCCGTTTCAGCAATCAGGATGGTGTTGCTTACAGTCCGGACCTTTTCAACTGTATAGCTGAAGATCTTGACGGAAATATATGGTTTGGTACTGACAAGGGACCATTCGTCACATACAGTCCTGAAGATGTCTTCGACAACGGCTTTTATTTTACTCAGGTGAAGATTCCTAGAAACGACGGTACTAACCTTGCCGACTACCTTCTCAGCGATGTAAACATCACTTGCATAACTATTGATGGAGGCAACAGAAAATGGATGGGAACGAGTGGCAACGGCGTTTATCTGTTGAGCAGTGACGGTATTGAAATGATAGAACATTTCACAACTGAAAACAGTCCTCTCATATCCGACAACATAGAATCAATAGCTATTGACGGTTCAACAGGCGAAGTGTTCTTCGGTACGGATGCAGGTTTGGTTTCTTACCTTGGAACGGCCACAGATCCTGCCGGTTCGCTTTCAGATGACAATATAAAGGTTTACCCTAATCCTGTACGTCCTGAATACACCGGACGCATATATATAACAGGTCTTATGCGCGATACAGATGTGAAGATTGTGAGTGCTTCCGGATACCTTGTCAACAGTGGTACTTCAGTCGGAGGTGAATACACTTGGGACGGAAAGAACAAGGGTGGAAAACGAGTTGCATCGGGCGTTTACTACGTCTTGGCAGCTGATGCTGAAGGAAACAGCGGAACTGTAGCTAAAATATTGGTTATAAGATAAATAGGTATTTATAATACTATACTTCTCACTTTATACGCAATATGGCATTATCTGGTATGTTTTACTACCATAATGCCATATTTTTTTTGTTATATATTGTAATAAATACAGTGTTATAATTTATAATATTACATTTTGTTTAATCATATACCATAAGAATGGTATTTCTAGTTTGTAAATTCTGCTTTATATTTGTACTCAAGTAACAAACTTAAAAAATTCTGCTTATGGCAAAGATTTTTTCAAGCCTTACCGAACTGATAGGCAATACACCGCTGATGTATCTTAACAATATTGCGGCCAACCATGGAGTACAGGCTAATCTGATAGCAAAAATTGAGTTTTTCAATCATGGAGGAAGCGTGAAGGACCGTGTGGCACTGTCGATGATTGAGGATGCCGAGAAGAGCGGAAAGCTCAAACCGGGCGCTGTAATCATCGAGCCGACAAGCGGCAATACAGGTGTTGGTTTGGCTTGGATTGCTTCTGTAAAGGGCTACAAAACAATTCTGACAATGCCTGAAACAATGAGCGTAGAGCGTCAGAATCTGCTCAAGGCAATGGGTGCACAGCTGGTTTTGACACCTGGCAGTGAGGGTATGTCTGGAGCCATAAAAAAGGCAAAAGAACTAAGAGACAGCATACCTGGTTCTGTGATTCTTCAGCAGTTTGAGAACCCTGCCAATCCTTTGGCTCACGTACACACTACAGCCGAGGAAATATGGAAAGATACAGACGGCAAAGTTGATGTTTTCATTGCCGGTGTAGGAACAGGAGGTACACTCTCTGGTGTAGGACGCGGTTTAAAGGCCCATAGAAGCGATATAGAGATAGTTGCAATGGAACCTGATAGTTCGGCCGTTCTGTCAGGAGACAAGCCTGGAATGCACAAAATTCAAGGTATAGGAGCCGGATTCGTTCCTGCTACATACGATGCAGAAGTTGTAGACCGTGTAATGCGTGTCACTGACGACGATGCCATACGTATGGGACGTGAATTGTCGCTTAAGGAGGGATTGCTCGTTGGAATTTCCTCTGGTGCAGCTGTACATGCCGCTGTAACTTTGGGGCGTATGCCGGAATATAAGGATAAGAATATAGTAGTCCTTTTGCCGGATACAGGCGAGCGCTATTTGTCTACTGTCCTCTATGCGTTTGATGAATATCCGCTTTGATTCAGATTTTGACATTTATAATTTTGCATGAATCTGCTTTAGGGTGGCATAAATCTGTCTTAACTCTAAAGCAGATTTGTTCGAAGATAAAAGTCCATCCGTGCTAATAAACTATGCTGATACAGTTAACATTTTATACTTCCATTATTAGCTCTGTCAACAAACATTCTTAATACGAATATTAATGAATACCAATAAATTGCATTTTGAGACGCTTCAGCTTCATGCTGGGCAGGAAACGCCTGATCCGGCAACGGGTTCGCGTGCAGTACCGATTTATCAGACCGCTTCTTATGTTTTCAATGACTCTGCGCATGCCGCTGCGCGTTTTGCCTTGCAGGAACCTGGAAACATATATACCAGATTGACAAACCCTACTCAGGACGTTTTCGAACAGCGTATGGCCGCTCTTGAGGGCGGTGCCGGAGCATTGGCCGTTGCATCGGGAGCTGCAGCCATCACTTATGCCTTTTCGAATATAGTGCGTGCAGGCGACCATATAGTTTCAGCCAACACAATATATGGAGGCACATACAATTTGTTGGCACACACGTTGCCTGCATCGGGTGTTGAAACAACGTTTGTAGACCCTAGCAAACCTGAGAATTTTGAGAATGCCATAAGGGAAAATACAAAACTTCTGTTCCTTGAAACTTTGGGCAATCCTAATTCAAATATAACTGATATAGAGAGAGTTGCCACTATTGCCCATTCGCATGGCATCCCTCTTATTGTAGACAATACTTTCGCTACTCCATATTTGCTCAGACCTATTGAATACGGTGCTGACATAGTGGTGCATTCTGCCACAAAATTCATTGGCGGACACGGTACAAGTCTTGGTGGAGTGATAGTGGATTCTGGAAAATTCGATTGGAAAAAGTCTGGAAAATTTGCTCAACTTACGGAGCCTGATCCATGCTATCACGGAATATCTTTCACAGAGGCTGCAGGCAATCTTGCCTATATTGTCAGAATTCGTGCTGTGCTGCTCCGTGACACTGGAGCTTGCATAAGTCCTTTCAATTCTTTCATGCTTCTTCAGGGATTGGAAACGTTGTCTCTGAGAGTTGAAAGGCATGTAGATAATGCAATAAAGATTGTTGATTTTCTAAACAGTCATCCTAAGATTGAAGCTGTTAATCACCCTTCATTGCCGACACGTCAGGATAACGGTTTATACAAAAAATATTTCCCTAATGGTGGCGGTTCAATATTTACAGTCAATGTGAAAGGTGGTGTTAATGAGGCACATAAATTCATTGACAATCTTAAGATATTCTCACTGCTTGCCAATGTTGCAGACATGAAATCTCTTGTTATCCATCCTGCTACGACTACTCATTCTCAGCTCAACGATGAAGAACTGAAGGATCAGGGAATCGGACAGAACACAGTGAGATTGTCCATAGGAACAGAGCATGTAGATGACTTGATTGATGATTTGAGCCAGGCTTTAGCTCAGATATAATATTCAGTTATGTCAACTATGCCTGCGCGTATGGCATAGCGTACAGCCTCGTTGAGGTTGTTTACATTAAGCTTTCTGAATATGTTTTTTCGGTGAGTAATTGCCGTATGAATGCTTATAAGGCGTTCTGAAGCTATATCCTTCGTGCTTTTGCCTAGTGTAAGTGCGCGGAGGATTTCTTTTTCTGTTGCAGTGAGAGGCTGTACGTTGTCTTTCCTGTCTTCACTTTTGTTCTGAAGATAGGCTTTTGCTCTCTCGCTTATGTATTGTTTGCCTTCTGAAGCATCGTTAAGACAGGCCGTTATTTCCTTCAGTTCGGCATCCTTGAATATGATGCTGAAGCACTCTCCGCTGAACACCATGGAGCGTACAAACGTTTCGTTGAGGTTGTCGCTGAACAAGATGAAATATGCCTCAGGAAACCTTTTCTTGGCCACAAGGAGCTGTTCTGCGGTGCAGTCAAACAGTGTGTAGTCTATTATGCATACTGCATCTGGATGATGCAGAAGTTCTTCTATAAGAGTGTGGATATCAGTGGTTTCGTGTTCACAAATGTGGAATACGCCCATACCTGCCGATATGGAGCGTATACCTTCTTTTGTGATGGCTTGATTGTCAGCCAATATCAGAGTTTTCATCTTTCTGGTTCTTTTTTGCCTGAAGATAATTCTGCTGAATGAGTGCCAGTTCGTTTGTGCTGACGAGCTTGTAGAGCTTGTCGTTAGACCTTACCTTTCCAGGTACTCTGAACGAAATGTGTTGACCTTTTACGGCGCAGTTCACTGGTTCCAAATCGAATCTTATTTCGTCAACCACTTCTTCAATTACGCCGGTAGTTGTACCTGTAATGAGAATCTTGTCGCCTATATTCAGTTCGTTGCTTTCTATGACGAATTCAGCTACTCCTATCTTGCTGAAATATTTCACAGCCTTGCCGACATATACCTTTCTTTCTGTTGCTTTTGAGCCGTATACGTCGCACCATTCTCCGAGTTTTTGACCCTGATAATAGCCGTCCCAGAAGCCGCGGTTGAACACTGTTTTGAGTTCTTCATCCCACTTGTCTTTCTTATCTTCTGTGAACGTATTGTCGAGTACGCTGTTTATGGCTTCATTGTAGGCCTTTACAACAGTGTGCACATATTCAGGTCCGCGCGCCCTACCCTCTATCTTGAAAACTCTCACTCCGGCATTCATCATTATGTCTATGAACCTTATGGTTTTCAAGTCTTTAGGTGACATGATGTATTTATTGTCGATGTTGAGTTCTGTACCGGTTTCGATGTCTCTGACCTCATATCCGCGTCTGCACAACTGAATGCAGTCGCCCCTGTTTGCGCTTCTGTTTGCATTGTTCAGGCTGAGATAGCACTTTCCGCTTATTGCCATGCAGAGTGCGCCGTGGCAGAACATTTCTATGCGTATGAGATTTCCGCTTGGACCGCAGATGTGCTCTTCCACAATCTGGTCGTATATTGCCTTGACCTGCCACATATTGAGTTCGCGTGCCAAGACAACAACATCTGCAAACTGTGCATAGAATTTGAGAGCTTCGATGTTGGAAATGTTGAGCTGTGTAGAAAGATGCACTTCCTGCCCTATTTTTCTGCAATATGTCATTACGGCAACGTCCGATGCTATGACGGCAGAAATCTTGGCCTCTTTTGCAGCATCTACAATTTCGTGCATGGTCTCAATGTCCTCACCGTATATTATCGTGTTGACGGTAAGATAACTCTTCAGTCCGTTCTCGTGGCAAATCGATGCTATCTCTTTCAGATCGTTAATTCCGAATGCGTTTGCAGAATGGGCTCGCATATTCAGTTTACCTATTCCAAAGTAAACCGAGTTCGCTCCTGCATGTATGGCGGCTGCAAGTGATTCGCGTGATCCCACAGGAGCCATAATCTCAAAGTCTTTCCTTTCCATTATATATTATATATAGTGTAGTTGTTGCAAAGTTAATCATTCTTGTTTTTAAGCTTTCATATAATTGGACTACTTTTGCGTACGCTTTGCATTATAGTGTCGCTTTATGTCAATTTTGCCCTCTTTCGCACTTTTAAGCCGTCAAAACAGCAAAAAATGCTTTTTTACCCTTTTTCAACTTTTCTGAAGTGTTTTTAGATGCATTTTAATACTTATATTATGATAGTATAAAAGATAATAAGCTGTCAAAATACTTTTAAATATGACGTTTATTGTAAAATAATGCTTTTGTAATATTGTTTTAATCTTACATAATGATAATTCTTAAATCCGCGAGATTTGAATATTTAATCATTTCTGATCAATCGGCTTGGTATACTGAAATCTAATGGCGTTAAATTTCAGTCAATAATTTTGGTTATTATAAAAATAATTATAAAGATATGAATCGTCTTTTTTTCCTAATTTTGTATCGCTAAAATTAGTATCATGATTTTTAAATATGATGTCATAGTTATAGGTGCGGGCCATGCAGGTTGTGAAGCTGCAGCTGCGTCCGCCAATCTGGGTGCAAAGACATGTCTCATAACAATGGACATGAACAAGATTGCACAGATGAGTTGCAACCCTGCGGTCGGAGGAATTGCAAAGGGACAAATCGTTAGAGAGATAGATGCTCTCGGAGGATATATGGGAATTGTCACTGACAGATGTTCCATACAGTTCCGCATGCTCAATCGTTCCAAGGGACCTGCCGTATGGAGTCCGCGTGCACAGTGCGACAGGGCTAAGTTCATCTGGACCTGGAGAGAGATTTTGGAGAATATTCCTAATCTGAACATCTGGCAGGATCAGGTGAAGGAGCTTATTGTGGAGAACGGAGAAGTTGCAGGAGTGAGGACTTATCTCGATGCAGAATTCAGAGCTAAAGCTGTCATTCTTACAGCCGGAACATTCCTTAACGGACTTATGCATATCGGCCGTACAAAGCTTGAAGGCGGACGAATTTCTGAACCTGCTTCACATTTGCTTACCGAATCGATAGCTTCAAACGGCATAAATTTCGGTCGTATGAAGACTGGAACTCCTGTAAGAATTGATAGGCGAAGTGTAGATTTCAGCGAGATGACAATACAGGATGGAGAGGTAGATTTCCACTCTTTTTCATATCTTCCGCAGACACGAAAACTGCAGCAATTGCCTTGCTGGACGTGCTATACAAACAAAAAAGTACACGAAATTCTTGAGTCAGGTTTTGCTGATTCGCCTTTGTATAATGGTCAAATTCAGAGCATTGGGCCTAGATATTGCCCAAGTATCGAGACAAAACTGCATACTTTCCCTGGCAAAGACCAGCATCAGCTCTTTCTTGAACCTGAAGGTGAGACGACTAACGAGATGTATCTCAACGGTTTTTCGTCTTCTCTTCCAATGGATATACAGATTCGTGCACTCAAGGAGATACCTTGTTTCAGAAATCTGGTGGTATACAGACCGGGATATGCAATCGAATATGATTACTTCGATCCAACCCAGCTCAAGCATAATCTTGAGTCTAAAGTAGTCAAAAATCTCTTCTTTGCAGGTCAGGTAAATGGTACTACCGGCTATGAAGAAGCGGCCGGACAGGGCCTTATTGCAGGTATAAATGCAGCAATAAATTGCTTTGGAGGAGAGCCTTTTGTACTTAACAGAAACGAGGCATACATAGGTGTTCTTATTGATGATTTGGTTACAAAAGGTGTCGATGAACCATATAGAATGTTCACTTCTAGAGCAGAATATAGGATACTTTTGAGGCAGGATGATGCCGATATGCGACTCACTGAAAAGTCTTATAATCTTGGTTTGGCAACTGCAGAAAGGTATAATTGGATGGCCGAAAAGAGGGAAAAAATTCAAAAACTTCTCGATTTCACAGACCGTTTTTCTATTAAACCTGCTCTGATAAACGACTCTTTGGAGAGGCTCGGCACTGCTCCTTTGAGACAAGGATGCAAACTTTCTGAGCTTATCGGACGTCCTCAAATCACTGTAAGCAATATCAGCGAATGCGTTTTGCCGTTCAAAAATGAGCTCAATAAGATAGAGTCTCGTAAGGAAGAAATCATAGAAGCTTTGGAAATTCTCATAAAATATAAGGGCTATATAGAGCGTGAACAGATGGTTGCGGATAAGATGCTCAGGCTTGAAAACATAAAAATTCAGGGAGTTTTTGATTATGATAAGCTGACTCAAATCACTATTGAAGCGCGTCAGAAACTTAAAAAAATCAATCCTACTACCCTGGCACAAGCTAGCCGTATTCCTGGAGTTTCACCGAGCGATATAAACGTTATGCTGATACTTTTAGGACGCTGAAATTTATAGTTTCACGTGAAACAAATGGGCGAAAAAGCAGATGCTTAAATATTGGAAATCAGTGAAATATATATACTGCAATTTTCAGATTTTTGCATATTGAAATTGCCGCCTTTTTCAAATGTTTCCCGCATTTTGATATAGATTATAGAAATGATTAGTTTTTCCTGTCTCCCAGCCGGCATTTGTCGGCTGGGAGACAGTTTTTTTTATGGAATATGCACAAACTTATGTCTTATATTTGCACTTGTAGTGCCATGTTTTCATGGTCTGGATATATAATATCTGCATAAAAACATGTTGTTTTTCTATTAAAATTCCATTTGAATTCTGCTATATTTAATATTTCAATAACAGATTTTCAAGCATTTTTCCCTGTTTAAATCATATTATTTCTCATTTCTTTTAGTACTGATAGTAGTTTTCTGGGGGTATTTTTGCGTATTAATCGTCATATACAAGCATTATTTATCGTTTTATTTTGAGTTTTTCATGTATGTAATGGCTGTATTTCTCGTCGTTTTTTATGAATAGTATTTCAAGATTTATATTCTTTTATGTGGTTATTATGCGGTGCAAATAGGGTTTTGAGATACTCAATAGTATAGAAATATCATATATTATATGCGTTGTGTAGGCATATTTTAATGTTGTGTTTCATGTTTTTCTTGTGTTTTTCAGTGTTATTTTTCAATTATTTATTGCTTATATCCGCTTATTGCGTCTTATTTTTTTGTGGATTTTACCTGATAACTTTGTTTTCTACAAGCCTATTTTTACCTTGAAATGGCCTTCTTCGGTGTTTAAAGAAGTAATATTTCTATGCTTATATGCTTCCTTTATGTGGATTTTCATGAATTACAACAGCTGTTTTCAGAGGATATTTGCGCTATTTTATCGGCAAAATATTGTATTTATTATCATATTTCCGGCATAGTTTTAGTATTCTATAGCTCTGAAATATGTGGCTTGATGCGGTTTTTATACTGATATTTTGAAGTGAAATGAGAATTCCGAGCGCTCATAAATTAATTTTTACGCGCTCGAAAATGTATTCGTGAGCGCTCGTAAATAGTATTTGGGTTGATAAATTCGCGTAAATTTTTGTTCCGGCAAGACTCAATTATAGGTGTTTTCTCAGTTTGCATTATGCGATTTGGTGGCTGTTTTTATATTAAATTATGGCGTTTTTAGTGGTGTATTTTATTCTTATTGGATAAGAAAACAAGTGTTTTTTGAGGTGTTTTCAAGTGTTTTTTACCATTTTTTGAGGGAAATCTTCATCAAATTCAGGCTGTTTTTATGTGTATTTTATGCTTTACAGATGCCTTTTTTACTGTTTTGAATATCCAAAATTTTATAGTTTAAACAGATTCTTTTATAAAATATTCCTCCTTTTATGGTGTGTTTTTCGCTTTTCGTATGTATCTTTATGAGCATAAATCAAGTGTATATTTCTATTGAATTTGGTTTGCCAGCTATATTTTTTACACGTTTTTTCAGCTCCGAAACAATATAAAATGTCTAACATAAGTATTAGTTTTGATTTATGAATAACGAAATTTTGATGCAGAATCTAAGGGTAATTCCTGATTTTCCAAAGAAGGGAATACTGTTCAGAGATGTGACTACACTGTTCAAAAATCCAGATTGCCTTCGTATAATTGATGATGAACTTTACGAAATTTACAAGGATAAAGGCATCACAAAAGTGGTCGGAATTGAGTCTCGTGGCTTCGTAATGGGGGCTGTTTTGGCACGCAGATTGAACGCCGGATTTGTAATTTGCCGGAAGCCTGGAAAGCTTCCGGCTGACACAATAAAGCAGACTTACAAGAAAGAATATGGTGAAGATTCTATAGAAATTCACAGTGATGCAATAGAGCCGAACGACGTTGTTTTGATTCACGATGACCTCCTTGCAACAGGTGAAACAATCAAGGCTGCTCTTGATCTTGTAAGGAAATTCAACCCTAAAAAATGCTATATAAATTTCATTATTGAGATCAGTGACGGAGGCCTGAACGGACGTGAAAACATAGGAAATGATGTTGAAATAACTTCTCTCATTAGTTGTTGAAAACATGTAAGTTAGCTTCGTTTTGTTTCACGTGGAACTCTAACTTGAAGTATTACTTTAAGTGCTGTTTTAGGCCCTCTTTGAGGGCGTGTTTTTGAAGCAGATCCGGTCCTCTATTCTGGCGTATCAGGACCGGTACTTTTGTGAATTTCTTAATCGTTTTTTCTAGTAGTATGACCAAGGATGAAGAGCGTTTGGCTTATCTGAAAAATATAGTTTTGAACCTTCCGGAGTGTCCAGGATGCTATCAGTATTTTGACGAGAACGGCACGATAATTTATGTCGGCAAGGCCAAGAATCTGAAGCGCCGTGTAAGCTCCTATTTCAACAAAAATCAAATCTCGAACAAGACGAGAATTCTTGTCAGCAAGATTCAAAACATTAACTACGTCGTCGTGAAGACGGAGGAGGATGCTTTGCTTCTTGAGAACAATCTTATCAAGAAGCACAAGCCTCGTTACAACATTTTGCTGAAGGACGACAAGACCTACCCTTCGGTGTGTGTGACGAACGAATATTTTCCGCGCGTGTTCAAGACGAGAAAAATTCTCAATGACGGTTCTACGTACTACGGACCCTTCAGCCATGTTGCCACGCTCAACAATATGCTTGAGCTGATAAATAGACTTTATCCTTTGAGAAGATGTCGTTTTCCGATGACTCCAGAAATGGTGGCTTCTGGAAAATTTCAGACTTGTCTGGAATACCACATAAAAAATTGCAAGGCACCTTGTGTGGGATTGCAGACGCGCGAGGAGTATATGGAGTACGTGAAGGAGGTGAGAGAAATTCTTCGTGGCAATACACGAGATATCTGCAACCGCATGTTGGAACAAATGGAGAAGCTATCGGAAGAGATGAAATTTGAAGAGGCTATGGAGTTGAAGAAAAAATACGACATGGCTTTGAACTTTTGCGAAAAGAGCGAAGTTGTCAGTCACGTTTATCACAACATCGATGTTTTTTCCATTGCCGACGATGAGAAGTCTGCATTCATAAATTATCTGCACATAACAAACGGATGTATCAATCAGGCTTTCACGTTTGAGTTCAAGAAACGAATGGACGAGTCTCCTGAAGATATGCTGGCTCTCGGTATTGTAGAAATGCGTGAAAGATATAAAAGCAGATCCAAGGAAATCATCGTGCCTTTCCCAATCGAGGTGGAATTGGCTGATGTAGTAGTAACGGTTCCGCAGAGAGGCGACAAAAAACATCTTCTTGATCTTTCGCTAATGAATGTTAGGCAGTACAAGTTCGACAAGATCAAACAGGCCGAAAAACTTAATCCGGAACAGAAGAGCGTAAATCTGATGAAAGAACTTCAGAATAAACTCAAGCTTCCAAAACTTCCGATGCATATAGAGTGTTTTGACAATTCCAATATTTCCGGTACTGATGCAGTGGCTGCATGTGTGGTTTTCAAGAAAGCAAAGCCGTCGAAAAACGATTACAGAAAGTATAACATAAAAACTGTAGTCGGACCCGATGATTATGCTTCGATGCACGAAGTAGTCTTAAGGCGTTATTCTCGTCTTGTAGAAGAAGGCTCGCCCCTGCCCGATTTGATTATTGCCGACGGAGGAAAAGGACAGATGGAAGTTATACGTCATGCAGTTGAAGACGAGCTGGGACTTTCCATCCCTATTGCAGGATTGGCGAAAGATGGGCATCACAGAACGTCCGAACTTCTTTATGGATTTCCACAGCAGACAATCGGTATCGAGATGAACAGTCAGCTTTTCAATTTCCTTACACGTATTCAAGATGAAGTACACAGGTTTGCAATTACATTCCATCGAGACAAACGAAGCAAACGTCAGATAGCTTCTGAACTTGATTCGATCAAAGGCATAGGAGCTGTAACGAAGACTCAGCTTCTGAAGAAATTCAAAAGCGTCAAACGAATACGCGAGGCGTCGTTGGATGAGATAGCCGAAGTGGTTGGACCAGCCAAAGCTAAGCTTGTTGAGGACGGACTTAGGGAAGGCGTCAAGGAGTAGCATTTCTGTATTCATGCACATTGTACGGTATATTCGTTGATTCTGTAGGCACTTTTTTGCAAGAAAGGTTAAATTTGATGTCTTTGAGTGTCTTTAATCATCGCATGTATTGTGTATTTGCTTGATTTATAGTTTGTTATCTATAGACGAATATGCTGATTATTCGTTGCAGATATTATTTATGGCTGGAATGATGGACTATTGCGAAAAAATGTATCGGTGCAAACTAAAAAGGTCTGTTTAAACTTGCGTATTACGGAATTTTTTACTAACTTTGATTGGTTTTATGCGGTGTGAAAGATCTGGCAGATTTTGAATGGCGGAAGCACCGTGTACTTTAAAAACGAATATCTGATGAGAGTAGTTATACAGCGCGTCAGCCATGCCTCGGTAACGATAAATGGCGAATGCAAGGCTTCTATAGGACGTGGATATCTGCTTCTGCTTGGAGTCTGCGAGGAAGACGATGAAAATGATATAGATTGGCTTACTAGAAAGATTGCTTCGTTGCGTGTATTTGATGATGAAAACGGAGTGATGAACAAGTCCATCCTTGATGTTGGAGGAGAGATTCTGGTGGTTAGCCAATTTACTCTGTGGGCTTCATACAAGAAAGGCAATCGCCCATCCTATTTGCGTGCCGGCAGTCATGAGGTGACAGTTCCGTTGTATGAGAAGTTCTGCAAAGAAATGAGCGACAAGCTTGGACGTCAGGTGATGACCGGTGAGTTCGGTGCTGACATGAAGGTGGAGCTTCTGAATGATGGTCCTGTAACAATCTGCATGGACACCAAGAACAAAGAATGATTTGTGTTTTATTCAATATGATTTCGTTTTTCGGATATGGATGCTGAACACAGTTTGACGTTGGAAGATATACAGAAAAAAGTCGATGATTGGATCAAGACTTACGGTGTACGCTATTTCAGCGAGCTTACAAATATGGCTGTCTTGACTGAAGAAGTCGGGGAACTGGCCCGTGTTATGGCCCGCAAATATGGCGACCAGTCATTCAAACCAGGTGAAAAAGACAATCTCTCTGAGGAGATGGCCGATATATTGTGGGTACTTGTGTGCCTTGCCAATCAGACCGGAGTGAATCTTACAGAAGCATTCTGTGCAAGTATGCAGAAGAAAACGGAACGTGACAAGAACAGACATTTGAATAATTCTAAGCTTTATTAGTGAAAGATTATGAGCGAACATATCCATACGCACGAAGACTCTGAATTTATGGAACAGAGCAAATATGATCAGGCTTTAGGTCATTATAAGCTTGAAGTGGATGAAACTTCTGTGAAGCGCCGTCTTGAGACGATTCTGAACGAATGTCTGCAGGACAATGATACCGATGAAGTTAAACGATTCATTTTCAATAGTCTGGAACTAACATCTTTGTCTGTTACAGATACGGAAGAGAGTATATTGAAGCTTGTTGAGAACGTGAACCGTTTTGATACTGAATATCCTGAATTGGGCAACGTGGCATCGGTATGCGTATATCCTAATTTTGCGCAGATTTGTCATGATTCGCTTGAAAATGAGAATGTTAAGGTTGTTTGCGTATCTGGTAATTTCCCGTCGTCACAAACTTTTACTGAAATAAAAGTGGCTGAAACTGCCATGGCGGTGCATGATGGTGCAGACGAGATAGATATCGTCATTCCTGTAGGAAAGTTCATTTCTGGAGATTATGAGGGATTCTCTGATGAGATTTCTGAATTGAAGGAAGTGTGCAGCGGAAAGAAACTTAAGGCCATACTTGAGGTCGGTGCTCTGGGCAGTTATACCAATATCCGCAAGGCTTCTATCCTTTCAATGTACGCTGGTGCAGACTTCATAAAGACATCTACAGGCAAAATAGGCGTTTCTGCCTTTCCTGAGGCTGCTTTCGTGATGTGTGAGGCTATACGCGACTATTACAACGAAACGGGCATACGCATAGGTTTTAAGCCCGCAGGAGGCATAAGAACGGTGCATGATGCACTTGTTTATTATACGATATACAAGAAAATATTGGGCGAGGAGTGGTTGAACAATGATCTTTTCCGTATAGGTGCAAGTTCGTTGGCAAACAATCTGCTCAGTGATATTCAGGGAAAGGAAGTTTCTTTCTTCTGATTTGACTGCTTTAGCATTAGGTCAGATACAGGAATAACTTAGGGATATTCAGTAAATGTCCCTAAAAAGTAATATGGCATATAAAGTCGATAGAGTATAATCACTTTATGTGCCATTATTATTGCCCATTTTCCG
>MNQS01000043.1 GCA_001915545.1 Bacteroides sp. 43_108
CCATATAGAACAGGACTGTAATGCATATGATGCCGAAAAAAGCGGTGCGGGTATCATTTCCTCCGATTTTAATTTGCAACAGTTGCTGGAATTTGCGAAAGATTACCACCCCAATCGTGATTTTGTGTATTGGGTACGTGGAGCTGAATATACTTTGTTGAATTTGTTAGAGAGTGATTCTTCCAATTATCAACAAGTTTTATTTAATGAGATGTATTTGGTTGAAGAGTTTATTTGATTTTCTTATAAAAACTCTCTTTAAGTCATGGCTGTATGCGTCGGCTGTGACTTTTTTATTGTTATTGATTTGTAGTTATATTGACATGTTATTGTAATGTGTATGACGTATTTTTGCTAAAAATATTAAAACCGTATGGAGAAGAAGAAAAAGGAAGATAAATATTATCTGCCGAGAGATATCAGTTGGATGTATTTTAATCGTCGCATTTTGCAGGAAGCCATGAAAGAACGTGTTCCTATACTGGAACGGTTGAGCTTTTTAGGAATTTACTCTAATAATTTGGATGAATTTTTCAGAGTACGTGTAGCTACTCAAAGCCGGGTGGCCGAGTGCGAAGATAAAGCGGCGCATTCTGAACGGGAAGAAGCATTGAAACTGATTAGACAGATAAATAAACTGAACAACAGGTACTCTAAAGAATATGAAGGTGCGATCAAGCAGGTAACGGCAGAATTGGAGAAAGAAAATATTTGTTTAGTCAATCATGTACAACTGGATGAGGAACAACAGTTATTTGTCGATTCTTTTTATCAACAACGGCTGAATGGGTTTATTAGTCCTGTCTGGCTGAAATCAGTAAAACAACTGGGTAACGAAGCGGATGAAAATATCTTTTTGGCTGTAAAGATGAGGAAAGAAGGACATAAAGTTGGAGAATATGCAATTATAGAGCTGCCTGTAGCACAGGCAGGGCGTTTTATCCGTCTGCCGGATAAGGATGGTAAAAATTACCTGATGTATTTGGATGATGTGGTACGCTATTGTTTACCATTGATATTTCATGGTATGAACTATAAACATTTTGAAGCGTATGCTTTCAAGTTTACCAAAGATGCGGAGATGGAGATAGACAATGATCTGCGTAACGGAATGATGCAGAAAATTTCTAAAGGAGTAAAGAGTCGCAAACGAGGTGAGCCTTTACGGGTTATTTATGATGCCAGTATGCCTAAAGATCTTTTAAAACGTGTCATGAACAAGTTGAATCTGGATAAGTTGGATACAGTATTGGGCGGTGGAAAATATCATAACCATAAGGACCTGATGCGTTTTCCAGACTGTGGCCGGAAAGATTTGAAATACCCTGAATGGACTCCTGTTTTGAAAAATGAGCTTTCGGGTAACGTTGGTATGTTGGAGCTGATTCGTAGGAAAGATCGTTTTATTCATGTGCCTTATCATAGTTTCGATTCTTATATCCGTATATTGCAGGAAGCGGCGATTAATAAAGAAGTAAAAAGTATCAAGACAACCCTCTATCGTTTGGCTAAAGATTCGAAAGTGGTAAAAGCATTGATTAATGCGGCACGCAATGGAAAGAAAGTAACAGTAGTTATTGAATTGCTGGCACGTTTTGACGAGGCTTCCAATATAGATTGGTCAAAGAAAATGCAGGATGCCGGTATCCGTGTGATATTTGGGGTGGAGGGACTGAAGGTACACTCTAAGATTACCTATATATCCATGAAAACAGGTGCGGATATAGCTTGTATCAGTACAGGAAACTTTCATGAAGGTAACGCCCGTATGTACACTGATTATATGTTGATGACGGCTGCTAAGAATGTGACGCGTGACGTGAGTTTGGTCTTTGATTTTATAGAACGCCCTTATTCTCCCGTTCGCTTCAAAGAACTGTTGGTATCTCCTAATGAGATGAAGCAAAAATTTAGCCGTCTTATTAATGAAGAAATTAAGAACAAGCAGGCCGGAAAACCTGCTTACATTTTGATAAAGATTAATCATATTACTGATCCGGTAATGGTGAAGAAACTGTATGAAGCATCTTCGCATGGTGTTCGGATAGACTTGCTGGTTCGTGGTAATTGTTCACTGATTACGGGAGTGCCGGGAGTGAGTGATACAATTCGTATCAATGGCATCATAGACCGTTATCTGGAACATTCGCGTATTTTTATTTTTGCCAATGGTGGTGATGAGAAAATGTTCATTGGTTCGGCTGACTGGATGCCGCGCAATTTGGATAACAGGGTGGAAGTGATTGCTCCCGTTTACGATCCGGAAATAAAGGCAGACTTGAAGCGGGTAGTGGAATATGGTTTGAAAGATACTCTGCAAGGACGGGTGGTGGACGGAACAGGAGAGAATCGTCCTTGGATATCGGAAGATAAGACAGCTTTCCGTTCGCAGGAGGAATTATACAAATATTATTTAAATGAAAACAGAATAAAGGATTAAGATGGGAAAAGTGAATTATGCTGCTATTGATATTGGTTCTAACGCTGTGCGCCTTTTGATAAAAAGCATTGACAGGGAGGCTGTGCAGGAGAAAAAAATTAAAAAAGTGATGATGCTTCGCGTACCCCTACGACTAGGGTTCGATGTTTTCTCCATAGGTGAATTGTCCGAGAAGAAAGCGGATAAGCTGAGACGTTTGATGAAGGCTTTCCGTCAGTTGATGAAAATTTATGATGTGGATGATTACAGGGCATGTGCTACTTCGGCTATGCGGGACGCGCGTAACGGGAGGACGATAATCAAGAAAATCGAAAAGGATACAGGTATCCGCATTGAGATAATTGATGGTCAGGAAGAGGCTCGAATGATTTATAATAATCATATAGAGTGTATGGAAGACCGTCTGGGTAATTATATGTATGTGGATGTGGGTGGTGGCAGTACAGAGATTAATCTGTTGACTAACGGTGAGTTGGTATGGTCGGTGTCTTACAACATCGGTACGGTGCGTATGCTAAGTAATGCTGTTAAAGAAGGAACTTGGCAGCAAATGGAAGAAGAGCTTATGAAAGTGACGGAAGGTGTTGCCGCGATCAATATCATCGGATCGGGTGGGAATATTAATAAGTTGTTCCGCCTGGCAGATAAGAAGGATAAGAAGTTGCAACGTTTGCCGGTCAGTTCGTTGCAAACAGTCTATGATGTGTTGAAACCGCTGACTCCGGAGGAAAGGGTAGAGGCATTCAGTCTAAAGCAAGACCGTGCCGATGTAATTGTGCCTGCTGCGGAAATTTTTCTGAAAATTGCAGAAGTAGTGCATGCAGAATATATTTATGTTCCGGTCATTGGACTGTCTGATGGTATCATTGACAATCTGTATGCCAAAAGCCTTGAGAAAGAAATGAAAGTTGAATAAACTTTCATTTTAATACTGTTTGTATTGTACGACTTCAAAAATATTCGGTTTATCCTGATAAATTGTTGGAAATTAATAGTTGAAGTTCCAAAATTTGCTATATATTTGTAATCGTTAACAACTAACAAACAGAAATACCATGATGAACAAA
>MNQS01000044.1 GCA_001915545.1 Bacteroides sp. 43_108
TCATATACTTTAATATATTTGGTATTAGTAATATTCTGGCGACAAATTTACTTAAACAATTTGAGCAACAAAAGGATATGAGGAGAAAATATGCACAAAAAGGTGAGGTGTGAGCATGAATCGAGGAGGATACAAATGTTTTTATGATAATTATATTGTAGAATAAAAGCGGAAATGTTTGTTTAAGTGGAAACTTTTTATATTCTTTGTAGAAAGTGATACTATGAAAACATTCACCTCCAAGTACAATCAAGCTAAATGGCCTTCGTGGACGGTCTGTTTCTGATGATAGGGACAGACGGTATCTTTTTCATTATACCTCTTTGAATCATCATAAGATATCCCTATTTCAAACTTTAAAAAATATATTATGAAAAGAACATTTAAAATGGCATTGATTGCCTCATTGGCAGTTGGTGGAAGTTATGTTTTGTATGGTTCTCAAAACAAAGAAGAATTGTCCGATTTAGCTTTGTCAAATGTGGAGGCCTTGACTTTAGGTACGAAGGATTGTATGTATCAACGTAATTCACGTTGTTATGAACTCGTTGTAGGTCCTCCGGGCGAACCTGTTATTATTGAAACAAGTGAGGAAGCGAATTGGGTAAATCGATATACCATTCCTGAGTAATTAGGCATTTATGTAATACGGGACAAAATAAATAGGTGTTAGGCATTTGTTTTGTCCCGTTTGAAGAGTATTAAAATTATGATTAAAATAAAATTGTATTATTCGATTGTTACCATCCTTTTTTTAATTTCCTGTGTCAGTAACAAAGGAAATGACTTTTTATCTATTCCCGCCAAACCGATCTATGGCTCTTATTATGATAAAGAAATTATGTCCAATGAGTTGGTTGCATTCTCTTCTCTTGATTGTGGAATTCTTATGGTTCAACGTTGTAAACTTCCTGGTGAACCTATTTGTCAGATTCTAGAGGAACAGACAGGCGAAAGAGTGGGTAGCTTTGGAAGCAGGGGACAAGGGCCTGGAGAATTTATAGCCGCTGAATTTATTGGAAAAACAGAGGGGGACGATACTTTATATTTTGTTAATTTGCCTTCTACTGTCCTATTGTATGCACGGGAGGAAAAGGGTGCTGACTACCGTTATGTAGGAAGTGAAAAAATTAAAGTAAAAGATGGTTGTTTTACAACCCGTTTCTGTCGACTGTCCAATGGTTATAGTGTGGCGACGACTTTGTCTGGGGGTAAGGAGTTTTTCATTCTCTTTGATAGGGATTTTAAAGAAATAAAGCGTTTCGGTAATCATCCGGTGCGGGGAATGACTACTGAAGCAAATGATTTTATGCAGTTGCAGGGGGAGATGGTTTCATACAAAAACAGCTTTTATTTTGCATCTAGATTTTTTGGTTATCTTTGTCGGTATGATATATCGGATGAGGAAGATGTTACTTTGAAGTGGGAAAAAATGCTTGTTGAGCCTGTTTGCAATGTCTATGAAGCAAATCTTGCAAGAAAGAAGAATAACTTGGATGGATTTTATGGATTGACAGCCAATGATAAATATGTTTTTGTGACTTATAGTGGTGAGTTATGCTATAAAGCCTTTGAAAACTATTCAGCCTGTACACCTAAAACTTTGCTGGGTTTTTCCATCGATGGTGAACTGGTAGGCAAGTACGCATTGGAACACCAAAGCATGAGTGTGCTTCTTTCTCAATATACCCCTCAGTTGTACTTGTTAAATTGCGAATCGGAATGTAATGTTGAAATATTTGAGATGGATGATATCCTGAAAGCAAAATTATGAAAATCCTGCTTTATGTGTTGTTGGCTTTTGGGGTATTTTGTTTCTTCTCGTGTAAAAGGACAGAAAAGGAGCAGTTGACTTTTTTGATGAAAGAATGGACTCGAAAAGAAATTCTCTTTCATGATAGAGCTGTCTTTACCATACAAGGCAAAGACACATTAGATAAGTTTCCTTATGCTTCAACATATTATAAAATTGTAACTTATGTAGACTCATTAGGATGCCTTAGTTGCAAATTGCAATTATTGGAATGGATAAATTTTATAGCGGAGGTAGACTCTGTCACATCTAGGAATGTATCCTTTTATTTTTTCTTCCACCCTAGAAATAGGAAGGAACTAATAATGACATTACAGTCAGAAGATTTTATTTATCCTGTATGTATAGATCTGAAAGATACCTTTAATAAACTGAATAAGTTTCCACTGAATGATAAATTTAGGACATTCTTGCTTGACAATACTAATAAAGTGATATTAGTAGGAAATCCTATGCATCATCCTCGGATAAAAGAGATGTATATGGGACAGTTGCGTGATTGTAATAATAAGCCGGAGGTGGAGGGTGATGAATGAACCAGAGGGTAAAAGAAAAGAATAAATGGATAGACCGTTTAATAAACTTTGTATTTTATGGTTGTGTACTTGCTCTGATATGGTTGCTGTTACAAATCACGACCTTTTCTTCGTTCAGGATTCCTACTGCATCCATGCATCCTACTCTGATAAAAGGTGACTATGTAATAGTGAATAAATGGATAGCAGGCGGCAGGATATTTAATGTTTTTAATGCGGTAAAAAACAAGCATATATCAATAAAACGTATTCCGGGAATACGACGGATAAGAAAAAATGATATTCTCATTTTTAATTCACCAGTCGGGCAATATAAGAATCGAATACATTTTGATGTCATGCAATATTATGCCAAACGATGTGTGGGGCTTCCGGGTGACACTGTGGCAATTATCCTGCCTACATTATCTGCCTTAGTCGAGGATAGCCTTACGTTTTCTTTTGATCATAATTACTATGACCTGTTAGGATGGACTGCTGAAAAATTCGGTCCTCTTTATATACCTTGCAAAGGTGATCAAATCCCGATAAATAGTTTGACTGCTACCCAATATGGAAGTGTTATGGAATGGGAGACTAAACAGAAAATAGATTATAAAGATAGCGCATATTTTATAGGAAATCATCGTTTCACAAATTATCAGTTTAAGCATGATTATTATTTTATGCTGGGAGACAATATACACCATTCATTGGATTCACGACATTGGGGATTGGTGCCTGATGATTTCATTGTGGGTGTAGTACAATGGATTTGGTTTTCAAAAGATGAAGAGCAAAATTCAATTCGTTGGAATCGAATCGGTAGAGTAGATTGAAATAAGAGATGCGAAAGGTTATAGTTCTATGCTTGTTCGGATAAAAACGTATAAATGATGCGTTGTGATATATGTTGTATGAAAAGTTTTTGTTAATATTGTCATCATTATGAGTTTGTTTTTGTTGTATGATGAAATAATAACTGAAGAATTATGAAGAAAGTATTGTTTTTATTCGCCTTTTTGCTTCTGGGTATAGGAGCTATGGCACAAAAGGTAATTTATGATGAAACCAACCAGACCGGAG